>WASQ01000031.1 GCA_009712185.1 Telmatospirillum sp.
GGGGCGATGGGTCCCCCCTCTCCCGCAAGCGGGCGAGGGAGTCTATTGGTCGCCGCTACTCGGACAGGCTCCTCGTCTTACTGAGTCACAAAACACAAAATACGGTGTATTTGTGCAAATTATGATCAAAATATGGTAAATGCAGCCTCTATTCAGGTTAAGGAGGCAGGGGGGCGGCGAGGCTTGAGGGCAGCGACTATCGGTTTGACGCCTATGCGGAAGCTTTGGCTGGGGCGCTTGGTCACGCCGATCGGCGTGAGCCGATGGCGGCCGTGGTGGCGCCGAGCGAGGTTGCGGCGAAACATCAGTCGATGCGGCACTTTATCGGCAATGCGCCGGGGGCGGATGAGGCCGTGCCGGCCAAAGTACGGATGTTGGTGCTTCCTCAAATCGAGCGGAGCGGACCGATTGAAGCGTGGATTGTCGACGACACCGGATTTCCGAAGAAGGGCCGACACTCGGTCGGGGTGGCGCGCCAATATTGCGGTCAGCTTCCCCCCCCCCCTCAGGACCTGGTGCCTCCCCGCATGTCCCGGTGCCTGCCATTCCCAGTGGTTACAAACCACGCGCCGCCGCCGCTCCGGCCGCAACGGCACATCCCCAACTCGATCGCCACCATGCGACGCAAGCTCGTCAAGGCAATCATCCTGCGACTGCCTCGATGTCCATGCTGTAATCAGCACCTCGGCCAGGGTGCCAGGAGTTGGAAATTAGCCGGCGTTTACATTTAATGACGCAGTAAGACTAGCGGGTCGGGTGCGGCGTGCGTTCGATGAATTCGAAGTGGGGATGGTTGGCATAGACCCTGGTCAGGGCCTCGGTGGCTTCACCGCTGTCATTAAGATGCCGACCAAAAAGGATGCCAAGCCCCAGACAGAGCGCGCTCACCCAGAGAAGCAGCCAATGGTGGCGCGAAAAGCCGGTTTTGCGGCGTCCCCGTTCCGGGGACGGAGCGCGGCCGGACCAACCGGCGCCCGGCGCCAGCCGTCGATGTCCCCCGTCCATGGTCGTTCCTCTCGACGTCCCTTTCAGATCAGCGGGGAAAGCTTAGGCCCCGCCTCCGTAAAATCTCCATCCGGAAAGGCATCAAAAACGCATCAAAAGACCCGGCCGCCATCAGATGCTATAGTCGTCATGCCGGGGAATGCGGCTCATGAACGTGCCGTCCAGCAATTCCGCCAGCAACCTGAGGTCGGGAAGAATGTCGAGAAGAAGAGTTTCCGCCCCGCCGCCCAGGACGACGCCCGCCCCTCCTCCGGTTTCCGCCCCATTCAGCGACAGCTCCAGCCCGACCCGGCCGATCTGATCGATCGGTTCCTGCAAGGCGTCGGCGGCATAGCTGACCATGAAGGGAATTTTCAGGGTTTCGAGCAGGATGGCCGTGTCGACGGCATAGGCCGGACCCCGGGCGTCCCCGGGGGGCGGATCGATGAAGACGAAATCGGGCTGTCCGGTCAGGGAAAGGCGCGAGCGCAGGAACTGGAACCAGTCATGGCTCCAGAACCGTGTCCAGGTTCCCTCGCGGTTGGCACGGGCCGCCGCCACCAGAGCGGGGTCGATGTCGTTGACGTCCATTTCGACCACCAGGCTGCGCCCGCCCGCCGCCTCGATCACCCGGCCGGCCAACACCCAGGAGCCGGGATGAAGGCCGTCCGCCAGCGGCGGGTCCAGAGCCTCAAAATAGTCGTCGGCCGCGAATCCGCCCCGCCTTTCCAGCAGGCGGTCGAGAAAGGGGACGGGTGGCGAGACCCGGCCACTGCCGCCATGCGTGTCGACATAGTAGAAGGGAATGGCGCCCGACCCCGCCCGGTGGGCGGCCTGCCGGGCTTGCCTGGCCAGCGCGCGGGGCAGGATGAAATGATTCCAGAGGCAACGCCGGACATCGCCGGACGCGGCCTGCGGCGGATCGTCCTCCCGGGGTGGCATTTTCATTTATCGAGATAACCGTGTAAAATCATAGGTATTAACGTATCACAGTCGTAGTGTTCGGAAAACCCGTTCTCCCCATGGCTTTCGGCCGGTTACCCGGCTTTGTAACGGGGGGGAATGTGTGATCCCGGAACATCTCTCTTCCCCGTCCGGTGGTGATGCCTGACAAAGATGTTTTCTCAAAAGAATCATGTTTTCGCCATCAAAATGAAATATTTACACAAGATCTCCTCCGCTTTGGTCATGCGATGTTTGATCATAAAACTGACTTTTGTAAGGCAAACTCCATTTCCATAGAGGATAATGTGAATATGAACGTTGTTCATGTGTAACAATATTATCACTATGTAAACTTGGCGCATCACCCTAGCATCCCGTCGCCCGAAATTCAGAGGGATGACGAGGTGGTGGGTTATGCGTAAATGGGACGACGCTTCGCAGCCGAAAGCGCGAATCGAGATCATCCCGATGATCGACGTGATGATGTTCCTGCTGGTCTTCTTCGTATTGATCAGCCAGAACGTCATCCCGGCCTTGGGCGTGAAAACCAAGCTTCCCGAGGCGCAACAGTCCGACGATCTGCGCTCGGCGACCAAGCGGGCGGTGGTGACGATCGCCGCCGACGGGGTCCTGCAACTGGAAGGCAAGGCCGTGACACTCGCCGAACTGCCGCTTCACCTGAAGGTGATGCAGCAGGAGGCGCAGGGGCGCCTCGTCATCGTCATCAATGGCGATGAGGCATCGACCCTCCAGCAACTCATCAGTGTGATGGACACCTTGAAAGGGCACGGCTTCGAGGCTCTGTCCATCGCCACCAAGAAGAAGCTGGGGTAGATCATGAACGCCGTTTTCCGGCTCCGCGAATGGCTGGCCGGGATCAACGCGGTCGCCGCGCTGCTGGCGCTCGCGCTGGCGCCCGTGCCGAAACTGCAAACCCCGAAGCTGCCCGAGGAAACCCTGATGCAGGTGACTCTCGAGCAGTTACCGGAGCCCGAGCCGGAACCCGAACGGCAGATGGCGCCGCCACCGCCGCAGCCGGTCCCGCCCCAGCCGGTGGCGCCACCACGCGCCCAGGTTCCACCGCCGCCCGACAAGCCGAAGGTTCAGCGTCCGCGGGCACCCGCCATGGCGGCCTCGGCCAGCCGCCAGGTGGAACCGTCCGACCCTGCGCCGGTGCAGTCGGCGGAAGCGCCGCCGCTGGCCTCTCCCGCCCCGGGCGCGGCGCCGGCGCCTGCGCCCGTCGCTCCGTCGGCGCGTGCCGCCAGTGCCGACGGCGAGGAGCGCTATGTCTCGGGACTGCACGGCTATCTCGACTCCATCAAGCGCTATCCCACCAGCCGGGAAGCGCGGCTGGAACATCCCAGCGGTGAGGCCGTCGTCTGGTTCGTTCTGGACCACCAGGGGACTCTGATCGATGCCGGCATCGAAAAAAGCGCGGGCTCGATGCTGCTCGACCAGGCGGCGCTGTCGACCGTCCGTCGCGGGGAATACAAGCCCTTTCCGCCCGACGCCTGGGGGGGAGCCGAGACGCACCGTTTCACCGTTCGTCTTCATTTTTCCGTTCAGCAATGACGGCCCGGGCAGCCGTCGACCAAACAAGAGGGGGACCTGATGCGTAGATCACATGTGTTGGCCGGCGTTTTCGCGGGAGCCTTGCTGTCCGGTGGCGCCTTCGCCGCCGACACGTCTTCGGGAACGTCAAGCGTGGGGCGTATCGACGTCCAGGGAACGGGCGTCGACGCGGCGTCGGAACCGGGCGTCGGCCTGATGATTCCGGAGGAGACGCCAAAGCAGAAAAGCACCGTGACCAAGGCCTATCTCGACGAGATGCGTCCGACCTCGATGCCGTTCCAGGCGCTGATGATGTTGCCGGGCGTCAACACCAGCTCGGACGACGCCTATGGCCTGTCGGGCGGACGCCTGACGGTGCGCGGCTTCAACAGCGATCAGATGGGTTTCACCATCCAGGGTGTTCCGGTCAACGATTCCGGTAACTTCGCGGTTTATCCCCAGGAATTCGTCGATATCGAAAATCTGGAGGAGATCTTCCTCACCCAGGGCGCGGTCGACACCGATGCGCCGCATGTGGGCGCCACCGGCGGCAATCTCGGGATGATCCTGACCCCGCCCTCGGACAAACTGGGCGCCAAGGTGGCCCAGTCCTTCGGGCAGAGCAATATGTCGCGCACTTATGCCCGGGCGGATTCCGGTCTTTTGTCGTCGGGAACCAAGTTCTTCATTTCGGGATCCGAAACCTACGCGCAGAAATGGCGCGGAGAGGGGGCGGACAAGCGCCAGCATGCCGACGTGGACGTCGTTCAGAAGATCGGCGAGCAGAGCGATATCGATACCGCCGTTCTGTTCAATTATGCGGTGAACAATTCCTACCGCACGGCGACCAAGTCGCAGTGGCAGACCATCGGGCGGAAGTTCGACTTCGACACCGTCTTCGCGCCGCTCGACAACAACTATTACCGGCTGCGCGTCAATCCCTTCAAGAATGTGATCGCCGAGACCGCGGCGCATCTTCAATTGACCGACAACCTGCGCCTGACGGTCGAGCCTTACCTCTGGTATGGCTATGGCAATGGTGGCGGCGCCACCGTGTTCAACGAGTCCAGGCCGCCCGCCAACAACGGCGGTTTCGGCGGCGAGTTCCCGTCCGGCACCAAGACGCCGATCGACATCAACGGCAATGGTTCGACCAAGGACAGCCTGCTGTTCTTCACGCCCTCGATCACCGAAACCTACCGGCCCGGCATCCAGACCAACCTCAGCTATCAGATCGCCAACCACACCATCGGGACCGGCTTCTGGTTCGAGCATGCCCGCCACGTCCAGACCGGTCCGGCGCTCTGGGTCGACGGCGCCGGCAATCCCGCCTCGATCTGGGGCGACGCCGGGCAGGTGGTGGATCCGGGATCGGGCCGTCTGGCCCAGTACCGCAACTGGGTCACCATCAACATCGCCCGCCAGTACTTTATCCAGGACGAGGCCCGCTGGCTGAACGACAAGCTGAAGACCGTGGTCGGGCTGCGCGTTCCATCGCTGGAGCGTGACGGAACCAACAACGAATTCGGCGTGCCCGCCGCCTACAATCATGTGTCGAAGTACTATTCCGACTTCCTGCCGACGGTGGCCGCGAACTACGAGTTCCTGCCGTCGAACAGCGTTTTCGCGAACTTCACCAAGAATTTCCGCGCGCCGATGAACTATCCGCTGTTCGACAATCCGCCCAATCCGGCGCAGAAGGCCGAGACCAGCTATAACTATGAAGTGGGGTATCGCTTCCAGACGCCGAAATACATGGTTCAGACGGCGGTGTTCTGGAGCGATTTCTACAACCGCCAGGCCACGGCGACCGATCCCGAGACCCTGCTGACCACCGACACCAATGTCGGCGCCACCCGCAGCAAGGGCATCGAACTGGCCGCCGGCGCCAAGATCACCGACAGTTGGAGCGTCTACGGATCGGCCACCTACAACGACAACGAGTTGAGGAACAACTTCCTGGCCGGCGTCGGTCCCAACGGCAAGCCCGAATATCTGCCGACCAAGGGCAAGAGCTACATCGAAACGCCGAAATTCCTGGCAAGCTTCGGCACCGCCTACGCCTGGCGCGGCTTCTTCGCCGGGATGCAGGCGAAGTTCACCGGCGTGCGCTATTCGACCCTGGTCAATGACGAAAAGACGTCGCCCTACACCACCGTCGACGCCCAGGCGGGCTATCATTTCGGCGATATCGGCTGGGTCAGCGATCCGGTGCTGACCTTCAACGTCACCAATATCTTCGATAGCAATTATCTGTCGCAGATCTCCACCTTCAAGCCCAACGCTCTGCCGGTTCAGACGGCGGGCGGCACGGTGTCCGGCGCCTCTCCGCTCTACATGCTGGGGGCGCCCCGGACCTTCAGCCTGACTTTGACGGCGAAGTTCTGACATCGGCGGGGAGGGCGCCCTCCCTCCCCGCCCTTTTGATCAAGAGAAAGCCCATGACCTTCAATATGGAACTGCTGCACACCGCGATCTTCTACGTTCTTTACATCGCGACGGCCGGTGCGACCTTCGTGGTGGTGGAACGGATGATCTTCTATTGGGTGTCGCTGCGCGATGCCCGCCGGCTGGAGGCGGTGCTGACGCCCGAAACCCAGCATGTCAGGGACCTGCCGGCGGATCTGGTGGAACGCGACAGCCTGCCGGCCGAAGCCGTGCGCCGCATGCTGGAGGCCAAACCGCAGCTTGCCGAACGCTCCGACATGGAGGATTTCGCCGAATCGCTGTTCATCGCCGCCAAGGCGAAGCTGCATCGTCACATCTGGGTGCTGGACACCATCGTCACGGCGGCACCGCTGCTGGGGCTTCTGGGGACCATCCTCGGTATCATCGACACCTTCGCGGCCCTGGCCACCTCCGGCACGTCGGATCCCGCGGCGGTCAGCCAGGGCATCGGCACGGCGCTTTACGCCACCGCTCTTGGCATCAGCGTGGCGCTCTACGGGCTGTTCTTCCACAATCTGTTCCAGGTGCGCATCACCGCGATCAACGATCATGTCAAGATCCTGCTGCTGCGCGCCGGCATCGGTCAGGACGAGGCGGCGCTGCCGGGCGCCCGGCGGGCCATCGCCTGATGAACGGCCGATAGGAACGGGTGATCCGGCCGGCACGCCGCCGGCCGGCGACGGACAAACGACGGAGGGACATCCGATGACGGCGATCGAACGTTTCCTGATGAGCCGCCGCGACCTGCTGCGCGGCGCCGGCGGCATGGCCGCCTATGCCATGCTGCCCGGCGTTCCGGCGGAACCGGGGGCGATCCGCCTGCGTCTGCTGGAGACCTCCGATCTCCATATGTTCATCTATGATTACGACTATTACCGGGACAGGCCCGATCTTACCCTGGGTCTGGCCAGGACCGCCGAACTGATTGCGGCGGCGCGGGCGGAGGCGCCGAACTGCCTGCTGTTCGACAACGGTGACACCATTCAGGGCAACCCGCTCAGCGACGACGTCGCCAGCGGCCGGCGGCCCTTCGCCGACGGAATCCACCCGATGTTCCGGGTGATGAATCTGTTGCGTTACGACGCCGGAACGCTCGGCAATCACGAATTCAACTACGGGCTCGACTTCCTGGGGAGGGCGACGGCGGGGGCGCGCTTCCCGATCGTCAGCGCCAATATTTCATGGTCGGACGGGCGTCCCTATGCGCCGCCGACCGCGGTCCTCGAACGCACGCTGGTCGCCGCCGACGGCCGCCGCCACCGCCTCAAAATCGGCGTGATCGGCTTTCTGCCGCCACAGGTGACGATCTGGGACAAGGCACGGTTGAAGGAACGGGTGGTGACGGAGGACATCGTTCAGGCCGCCAGCCGCCATGTGCCGGCGCTGCGCCGCAAATGTGACCTGCTGGTGGCGCTCTGCCATTCCGGCCCCGGGTCGGCCAACGGGCAGCCCGGGGCCGAGAATTCCGCCCTGGCGCTGGCGGCGGTGCCCGGCATCGATGTGGTGTTCCTCGGCCATTCGCACCGGGTGTTCCCAGGCCCCGATTACGCCGGGCTGGCCGGGGCCGATGCCGACAAGGGCACGCTGGCCGGCATTCCGGCGGTGATGCCGGGCTTCTGGGGCAGCCATCTCGGGGTCATCGACCTGGATCTGGCGCGCCGGGGCGGCGACTGGATGGTGGCCGGATTCTCGGGCGAGGCCCGGCCGATCTATCGCCGCGAGGCCGGCAAGGTGACACCGCTGGGCGCGACCTCGGCCCCGGTCCTGGCGGCGGCGAAGCCGGAGCACGAGGCCGCCAGGACTTACGTGAACCGTCCCATCGGCACCTTCGAGGCGCCGATGACCAGCTATTTCGCCATCGCCGCCGACGATCCGTCGGTGGCGCTGATCAATGCCGCGCAGATCGCCTATGCCCGGCCCCTGCTGGCCGGCACGCCCCACGCGTCGCTGCCGCTTCTGTCCGCGGCTTCGCCGATGAAGGCGGGGCCGACGCCCGACAGCTTCACCGACATCCCCGCCGGGCCGGTGGCGTTGCGTCATGTCGCCGATCTCTATCCCTATCCGAACCTTATCACCGCCGTGCGTGTGAACGGCGTTCAGGTCAAAGGGTGGCTGGAACGTGCGGCGGCCTTTTTCAGCCGCCGCGATCCCGGTCGCGAGGAGCCGCAGCCCCTGGTGGCCGGCCGGCATCCCGCTTACAATTTCGATGTCATCGCCGGCCTGACCTACAGCATCGATATCACCCGCCCGGCCCGTTATGACACCGGAGGCCGCCTTCTGGACGCCGAGGCCGGCCGTATCGGCGACCTGATGCTGGATGGCCGTCCGCTCGCCGACGATCAGGAGGTCATCGTCGTGACCAACAATTACCGGGCGTCGGGCGGCGGCAGTTTCCCGGGTCTCGACGGCGGCAATATCGTGTTCCAGGGACCGGACGCCAACCGTGACGCCATCGTCCGCTATGTCGAGGAAAAGGGAACCGTTCCCGCCCCCGCCCCCGGTGTCTGGCGGTTCAAGGCGCCGCCCCGTCCGCTGGTCGCCACCTTTGACAGCGCGCCGGCGGGGCGCGACCATCTGGCCGCCTATCCCGCCATCCGCTTCATTGGCGAGGGCGAGGCGGGCATGGCCCGCTATGCCGTGACTCTGGGGGCCGTCCCCGGCTGATCCGGGCGTCCGTGCCCCATCCGTCGGCCAAGCCGCCAGTCCTCCGGCGCCCCGCTCAAGGGGCGTCGGAGAACTGGCGGGGAACCGGCGCCGGCACCCCGATGTCGTTTTTGCGCGTTCGGCCGGTTGCCCCGGGTAGAGATGTCCTTCCGCTTGCGGCATACTCCCCGGTGTGATGACATGCGATCCCTCCTGGCTGTCCGGATTTCCGCCCCTTTCCGGACTAGGATCCGAAGCCCGGGCGCTGCTGGCCGGCGGTGCCCGGCAGACTTCGTTCGCGCCCGGGGCCGTTCTGTTCCGGGAGGGGGCCCCCTGCGAAAGCTTCCTGCTGTTGCTGGACGGACGGATCCGCATCCAGAAGGTGGGGCCATCGGGGCGCGAGATCGTGCTTTACCGGGTCACCGGTGGCGAAAGCTGTTTCCTGACGACCTCCTGCCTGATGGCGGGCGAGGCCTACAGTGCCGAGGGCGTCGCCGAAACGCCCGTTCGCGCCGCGATCCTTCCCGCCTCGCTGTTCCAGCGCCTGCTGGGGCTGTCTCCGGAATTCCGCCGATTCGTTTTCGGCGCCTGCGGCGAGCGTCTGGCCGATCTCCTCTGCCTGGTCCAGGAAATGGCGTTCGTGCGCATCGACGTGCGCCTGGCCCGCGCTCTTCTGGGATGGCCGGCCAGCCAGGGGGTGATCCGCGTCACCCATCAGCAACTGGCCGCCGAACTGGGATCCGCCCGGGAAGTGATCAGTCGTCAGCTCAAGACCTTCGAGCGCCAGGGATGGGTGGAGCTGAACCGGGGATCCATCCGCCTCTGCCAGCCCGACGCCCTCCAGGCGCTCTGCCAGGGCGGGGACGGCGCCTGACCGGGGCCGTCCGTTCCTCATCGTCCTTTCTTGCGGGGGCGGCGGACCCACTGGGCGATCCTGCGTCTCGCCAGCAGGGCGGCGGCGCCGGCCGCGACGAGCAAAGACAGGGGGACGATGGGAAAGCCGCTATCCGGTGCCGGCGCCGGTGCGGCCGGGGGCAGGGG
>WASQ01000067.1:0-42961 GCA_009712185.1 Telmatospirillum sp.
CGATATCGCCGACTTCGTGCAAAGAGGCGGCGCGCAACAGTCGGTGGCGCTGGAACCGCAGGACACCATCTTCGTGCCCAAATCCTCGATTGCCGAGGTCGACCTCTGGATCGACCAGTACATCAACAAGACGCTGCCCTTCAACCGCAGCCTCAGCTACACCATCAACGAGAACGCCACCACCACCGTATCGCCCTGAGCGGACCCGCCGCCGCTCGGGGCGCAGGCGGATCTGTCGAGGACATGCGACCGATGCCACCAGCACCATCCCCTCTTGCGATCGGTCACGGGGACCCGCCGGGCGGGCCCGGAATCGCGCCCTGGCAGGACGCCGACCGGCTGCGTCCCGGCATGATGGCCATGCTGCTGATGCTGCTGCCGCTGTTCGGACAGACCTTCCATTACATGAAAGACCTGTTGCCGCTGTGGGCTCTGTCCAAGGCCTTTCCGGTGCTGTCGCTGCCGCTCGCCCTCGTCCTGCTGCGACGTCCCAGGCTGCCGATGGCCCGGCAGATCATGGCGACTTTTCTCTGGCTGGTCCTGGTCCCCAGTTTTGCCGCCTCTTTCACCTTCGGCCAGGATTTTTTCACCGGCATCACCGCTCAGGTCAAGCTGTTGCCGATGCTCTATTTTTTCTCTTTTTCCGGCCTCCTGATGATCGCCCGCCCCAGTCTGCGCGAACTGGCGGCCGGCTTTCTGATCTGTGGCATCGCCACCTATGCGGCTCTGATCATTCTCTGGGCGATTATCCCCGACGCCTGGTACAGCAAGGTTTATGCGTTCGGATCGTCCCCCCTGTTCTCCGCGGACAACCGGGGCAACCGCATCCGCATGCCGATGTTCTTCGGAATCATCACGCTGTTCTATTGCTATCGCCGCTTCCTGGGCAGCGGATCGCTGCGCTGGCTGGCGGGCGCAGCGGCGGGGCTCTGCCTGACCCTCTTCGTCGTCAAAACCCGGGCCATGGTCGTTGGAATTGCGGGCGTCGTCGTGATCAACAGCTTTGCCGCGGCGGGCGCGCTCGTCAGGGTCGGACTGCTGTTCGTCGCCCCGGCCGCGCTGGTCGGCCTGTTCTCCATCGGCTATCTCAACACCATGTTCAGTTCGGACTCCAGTACCGGATTTGACGTGCGCTGGAAGACGGTGACCAAGGCGGTCGGCTTTCTCGGGACCGATCCGTTCAAATGGTTGATGGGTGTCGGCACCATCAGCCCCACCAGCAGTGACAGCCTGTTCTCCTATTTCGACCATTTCTTCTTTCTGGCCGACATCACCTGGCTCGGAATCGTTTTCGAATTCGGATTGATCGGCGCCATTCTCCTGGTTCTCTATGAGATCCGGGGACTGCTCCTCTTTCGCAGGATCCGGGAGGCAACCGGGCACTCCCCCTTTCTGGGCAGTCTTTGCGACTATCTGCTTTATGTCCTGCTGATCTCCAACCTTTATCCGCCGACATTAACGCCGGGCGAAACGGCCATCATCGCCGCCATTTTTGTCTTTGTTCTGCAAAACCTCCCAACCAGTGTCCTCCCGGATCGGGAATCCTGACCAATGTCCGACCTTTGTCTTCTTTTCCGGCAACTTTCCATTCCCGCCGCTGTCGCCCTCGGCGCCCTCGCCCTGGCCCCGGCGTCCATGGCGGAACCGGACGAAGTGTCCGTAACAGTCGATGCCGGCTCCGGTCGCCGGCCGATCAACCCGCTGATCTATGGCGTCAACTACGCCACGACCGAACAGCTTCGGGATCTGAACCTGCCGCTCAACCGCGCCGGCGGCGACAGCGCGACGATGTACAACTGGCGTCTCGACGCGCGCAGCGCCGGAAAGGACTGGTTTTTCGAAAGCCTGTCCTGCACATCCGACATCTTCGACCAGCACGGGGACGGGTTCGTCGCCCTGACCCGTGCCGGCGGTGCGGAACCGATGCTGACCGTCCCGATGATCGGCTGGGTCGCCAGACTGGACCGCGACCGCAAGCCGCTGGCAGGCTTTTCGATCGGGAAATACGGCTTGCAGGAGGATGCCGACCTCAACGGCTTCGCGGACGCCGGCAACGGAGTCACGCTGGACGGCACGCCGATCACCGGAAACGACCCCAACGATGCCGCCCTTCCCGACAGCCCCGCCGATGAGAAACCCTGGATCGAACGGCTGGTCGGCCGCTGGGGCGGCGCGGCCCGGGGCGGCGTGCGCTACTACATCATGGATAACGAGCCCAGCTTCTGGCACACGATCCACCGCCATGTCCATCCCGAAGGCGCCCATGCGCGGGAGATCGCGGACAAGGTCAAAACCTATTCGGCGATGGTGAAATCGGTCGACCCCGATGCCCGGGTGGTGGCGCCGGAGGAATGGGGCTGGACCGCCTACCGCTACAGTGGCTTCGACCAGCAATATGCGGTGGAGCACGGATTCGACAAAGCTCCCGACCGGACCGGCGAAACCGGAGGAATGGACTATCTTCCCTGGCTTCTCAGCCAATGGAAGGCCGCGGGCCGGCCCGTCGACGTCGTCAGCGTTCATTTCTATCCGCAAGGCGGCGAATACAAGGACGACCACGACGACGTCACGCCGGCAATGCAACGGAAACGGAACCGCTCGACCCGCGATCTGTGGGACACCGGCTACCACAATCCCACCTGGATCAATGCCACGGTGGCGTTGATCCCCACGCTCCGGCGCTGGGTCGACACCTATTATTATCCGGGCACGCCGATCGCGATCACCGAATACAACTGGGGCGCCGAAAAGACGATGAACGGCGCCACCGCGCAAGCCGATGTCCTTGGCATCTTCGGACGCGAGGGGCTCGACATGGCCGCCCGCTGGGCGACGCCCGCCACCGGCAGCCCGACCTATCTGGCCTTCAAGCTCTATCGGAATTACGACGACCACCGGTCCGCCTTCGGGGACGTCAGTGTCACGGCCACCGTTCCCGATCCCGACACGCTGTCGGCCTTTGCGGCGGAAAGAACAGCCGATGGAGCCCTCACCGTCATGGTGATCAACAAGCGGCTTGACCAGCCTGCGGACATCGCCCTGTCGCTGACCCGGTTTGCCGGTCAGGGACGTCTCGACACAGTGCAACTCGCCCAGGGACGACTGACCGCGCTGCCTGGCGATCGTTATACCGGCGGACGGATCAAAGCGCGTCTGCCGGCGCAGAGTGTCACGCTGTTTGTCCTGTCCCCGAATGCGAAAGGACCGATCGGAACGGACCGGACAGAAAGGACGGGCGGATGAGCCTCCACGGCGCCCGGGCCCTGCCCCCGCTGACGCGGGGGCTTCTCGTCAGCGTCGGCGCCCGCGCCCTCGATCTCCCCTGCCGCTATGGGTTCCATCTTCTGATCGCGGCGGGACTGGGCGTCGTCGACGCCGGCCGGTTCTATATCGTGTTCAGCGCCATGGTGGCGCTGGCCGGGCTGGGCCGGCTCGGTCTGGACCGCGCGCTGACCAGGCAGGTTGCGGCGGCCCGGGCCACCGGACGTCCGGCAGAGCTTCGCGCCGCCATCCGGTCGGCATTCCGCCAGATCTTCATCGCCTCCGCCCTGGTTGCCCTGCTGATGGCGGCGCTGGCGCACCCCATCGCCCTGACCATTCTCGGAAAACCCGATCTCGCGCTGCCCCTGGCGCTCGGCGCGCTCTCGATTCCGCCGCAGAATTTGGGTGCTGCGGTCGCCGGCGCTTTGGCCGGGCTTCAGCGGATCGCTCAGTCGCAGATGATCTATTCCTGGCTGTGGCCGGCGCTGTTCTGCCTGTCGGCCCTTGTCTGCGGCACCGGCTTTCCGGATGTCCTGTGGCAGATCGCGGGCAGCTTCACCGTCGCCGCGCTGATCGGCGGCCTCCTTCTGCGCCACGGCCTCGGCACCGTGTTCGGGGACGAACGGCGGGTCCCGCCGCCGCCTCTGCTGCGCCCGGGCCTGTCGCTGTTTACTCTGGAACTGACCCAGTTGATGATTGCCTCCGCGCCGGCCCTGATCCTGGGCATGGCCGCCGATAATCGCGAGGTCGGCCTGTTTTCCCTGTCCTGGCGGATCGCCCTCCTGATCAACATCGTGACCAGCGGCGTCACGGGCATGGCCGCGCCGAAGTTCGCAGAACTGAACGCGCTTGGCGATCGGGACGGGCTGGGGCGGACCGCCCGGCAGGCGATTCGTCTCAGCGTCGGCCTGTCTTTGTTGCCCGCGATCGCGATGATATCGGTCCCCGGACCGCTGCTCAGCCTCTTCGGTGCCGGATATGAGGGCGGGGCGGCGACGCTTCGCATCCTGGCGCTGGGACAGATCGTCGCGGCCTGCACGACCTCCATGCCCGACCTGCTGGGGATGACCGGCCACACCCGCGCGCTCCGGCGGATCAATGGCTTTTCCCTGATCGTCCTTCTCGCCCTGACCGCCCTGCTGACACCCGTGTTCGGCGCGCCGGGAGCCGCCGCGGCCACGGCCCTGACGATTGCGGTGAACGGCGGTGCCGCGCTGGCGATGGCATCACGCCTGACCGGCATCCGCCCCTGGCGGGCGGCCCCTCCTCCCCCTTCGAAAGAGATCATGTCATGACTCCGGTTCTGCGTTTTGCCGGTGCCGCGTTCGTCACCCTGGCGGTCGCGCATGGATTTTCCGCCCGCGCCGACGATCGTCCGCAACGTTTCGACATGAACGGTCTGTGCGGCCGTCAGGCCAACACACCGGACGGACGCTCCTCCGAGGTCGAGCAGCGATGCATCATGGCGCAGAGCGATGCCCAGGCCTCGGTCCGGCGGATCTGGCCCACCACGCCCGTCTACATTCAACGCGACTGCACCCTGCGTGCCCGCGCCGAGGGCGAGGGTGACTACGCCCTTCTGCTGAAATGCATCCGCGACCAGTTGGGGCAGGCGCAGCCCGACGTCGTCCTGCCGAAACGCTGAGGGACCGCCAAAGGCCGCACCGTCCGGTTCCGCCCCCATGCGGACCGGCGGACCGGCGTCACCCCAACCGGCTCGCCACCCAGGACGCGGTCTCCGCCAGACCGCGATGCAGATCGGTCCAGCGCAGGCCGAGATCGCACTCCGCGCGGTCGGACAGCAGCCGGATCTCCTGTCGCCACAGCCGTGCCAGCGACGGCGGAATCGGTGGAGGAATGAGACCGCCGAGACCGACGAGACCGGCGGCGATTTCCGCCAGCTTCACGGGCGGGGCCAGCAGACGGGCCGCGATGGCGATCCGCCGCCCGGACAGCCGCCGGATCGGCACGGCTCCCAATGCCCGGGCATAGTCAAAGAAATAGTCGTTCCAGGTGGGCGGGGACGCCTGCGTCAGGTTATAGGCCCTGCCCCAGCACTCCGTCCGCCGCCACGCCGAGAGAACAGCGGCACCCACGTCATTGACATGGACAAGATTGGCGATCCCGTCGCCCCCCGCCCCCAGCTCGCCGATCCGGCGCGCGACAAGAAGGCGGGCGATCCGTTCGCTCCACTGGCTTCCACCCGGCCCGTAGACGCAGCCCGGACGCAAAACAACCGAACGCGGATATCCGGCCGCCAGACGTTCGCATTCGACTTTGGCATCCGCGTAGGGACCGGTCCCGCCCTGCAAGGGCTGATCCTCGTCCACATCGCCCGAGGCCGGGCCATAAACCGCCATGGAGCTGAGATGAACGACGGTGGGACCACTCTGGTTCGTCATGCCGAAGATCTGGCGGGCGGCCAGGACCATTGTCTCGGCGCCGCCGCCGACGCAGTTCACCACTCCGTCCATCCCCGACAAGGCCTGACGCATCGCCTTCGCGTCGGTGGCATCGAGACGGATACGGTCGATGCCACCATCCTGACTGGGGATCGACCGGCGCCCGGCCGCGACGGGCAGAGCCCAACTGCTCGCGGCCAGGGCGGAAACGACCCGCCGGCCGATGAATCCGTCGGCCCCCAGGACAAGAATGCGCCGGCTCATGACGGACTCCCTTCGGTGGCGTCGAAGCCGGCTGGTCTTGCCGACGCCCGGCGCCTCAGATGAGCGGCCAGCCGCAGGGACAACGCAATGGCCGTCAAGGTGGGGTTGGCCTGGCTCGATGTGGGAAACACCGCCGGACCCGCCAGGTAAAGATTGGCAATGCCATGGACGCGGCAATCGGGATCGACCACGCTGGTGCGGGGACTGACCCCCATGCGGGCGGTCCCGATATGATGCCCGCCATAGGCGCCGTACCGCGTCATTTCCCGCTCGACGGTTTCGGGGTCATATTCGAACCGCCCGACACCGGTCGCCGCGATCTCCCCGGCCAGCAGCTCCAGGAATCGCGACACCGATTCCACATCGCCCCGGGTATAGCGCCAGTCGACGCGCAGACGGGGCAATCCCAGTGCGTCCCGCTGATCCGAGAGTGTAACGCGGCTCTCGGGATTGGGCTCCTGTTCGGCGTGGAAGTCGAGACTGTGGAGATGGCGCTTCGAACGGACGATGATCGATGGAAATTTCCGTTCCGCCAGTCGGCGATCCCGCAGGAGGTGCCACAGGAAACCGATGGTATTGGGACTGTCCAGCACCACATTCACGGCGTGCCGCACCTGGGTGCCGAGCCCCAGTTTCACTCCGCCGTGCAGACGCTTTCCGTATTCATAGGGTATGAACATCCGCGCCAGATACAGCATCGACAGAACGCCGCTGCCATGACCGGGATCGGTAATCCGGGGATGATGCAGCCGCGCGATGATGTTGCCCGTGCGATGGCGGCGCTGCATGTCGGGCCGGATGGCGATACGGCGGCGGCAATAGGTGCCTTCGTCGGCGATATCGTAGCCGTTCCAGACCGGGCGATTGAACTGGATGGCTCCGATGGTGCCGGCGACATGGCACATGTAATAACGCCCCAGAATGTCATGCCCGTTGCCGATTCCCTTGTCCATGACGTCGCGGCTGGCAAGCAGAAGCCGCGTGCTTTCAAGACCGCCATTGGCGAGCACCACCTGGCGCGCCCGAATGCCGATCTGGCGTCCTTTCAGCGTCCGCGCCGTCAGACGCTCGACCACCGTCGCCTCCGGATTGAGCCCGACGGCCGTGACATTGGCATGAAGGATGACCCGAAGGTTCCGGGCGGCCTCCAGCTTGTGCCGGTAACGGCGCCCGAAGTCGGTGGGACAACTGAACCGTTCCAGCGTGTTGGTCGTGAAAATCGCGCTGTCGAACCCCGGCATCATGGGCTGGCGCGGTGTATCGAACGCCTCCTCGACGGTATAGAGGAACCGCCCGGCCTCGCACAGACGATTGGCCTCGGGGAAATAGGGATCGAGGTCTTCGCGGCCGATCGGCCATCCGCTATGGGGCATATAATCGCGGACTTCGAAGTCGATGGGGTCGAAAGGCATGGAACGCCCGCCCCAGGTGGTGGTCGACCCGCCCAGCCGCCGTTCCCGATAGCGGTCGAGCGGACTGTGCATCGTCTCATCGGCGACCTCTCCCCGGTAGAGGGCCTGCGTATCGGTCTCCACATCCAGTCCCCCCGCTTCCAAAAGCAGGACATCAAGGCCCGATCCGATGAGGTGCAGCGCCATGGAAAGGCCGACGGCACCGCCGCCGACGATACAGACATCGGCGGCCAGGACATGGCCCTCCGGCAGGTCGAACGCATCGATGATCATGAAAACACCGCTCCCCCTTTAACGGCGCGCCGGACGCGTGTTTTTTGTTTTTTGACGGACGTGAGGACGAAAAGACACCATCATATGGCTAATACGCGTTTCTGTTAATCAACCCAACGAAAGGGGTCATCAGCAAAATTCTAAGGTCGAACAAAATCGACCAGTTCTCGATGTACCAGAGATCGAAGTCGATCCGGCGACGGATCTGCTCATCATCCTCGACGCCGCCGCGCAACCCGTTAACCTGGGCCCAGCCTGTGATTCCGGGTCTGACCCGGTGGCGGGCATAATACTGGCCGATGACCCGGGCGAACTGCTGATCATGGTAGATGGCATGCGGCCTGGGACCGATGATCGACATCTCTCCTTTGAGAACGTTGATCAGTTGCGGCAACTCGTCGAGGCTGGTGCGACGAAGGATCCTTCCGACCCGTGTGACACGGGGATCGTTTCGCCGGGCCTGGTCCGTCACCCCCACGGACTGGGCGGTTTCGGCATGCATGGTCCGGAATTTATAAACCCAGAAGTTGCGACCGTTGAATCCGCTCCGCTGTTGCAGGAACAGGATCGGGCCAGGGCTGTCCAGCCGGATGGCCACCGCGATCAGCAGGCATAACGGCACAACGACCGGCGCCATCAGAATGAGGAGAAGCGCATCCTCCATTCCCTTGACCAGCCAGTCCCAGCCGTCCAGCGGCCGACGCACGATCGTGAACATCGGCAGACCGCCCAGCGTGGTTGCAATCGAATTCCGGAACAGTGGGAAACTGCGAACCACGAATCCCAATCCCTCGGGACAGATCTGAACCTCGACCGACAGGACCTGAAGCATCTCGATCAGTTCCCGCAGGCGGCGCTCTCCGGTCCAGGGCAGCGCGATCACCACGCAATCCAGAGGATTCTCGCGCGCCCAGCGTACCAGATCGGCGACCTTACCCCGGACCTCCACCCCTTGTGCGGCCGCTTCGGTCCGCAGCCGGTCGATGCGGTCGTCGAAAACGCCCACCACATCGACATAGTCATCGTGGATCGACAGATGGTGATAGAGCTGAAGCCCCCTGTAATCGGCGCCGACGATGGCGACTTTCGTGGCAAGGCGGCCGGTATCGTGGGCACGGCGGATGAGGACGGCGATCAGGATCCGGGCCGCAAGGAACCCGGTGGCGGCCAGCAGCATCCAGCCGCCGATCCACAAACGCGAGAAATGCTCGGTCACCTTCACCATGAAGGCGGCGGCCAGAAGCAGCAGGAACACCAGCAGCCAATAGGATATGACTTTGACCGCAAGGCTCCAGAAATTCTCGGCGAGGCTGGTGAGATAAGCCTGTCCCAGGTTGAACACGACCACGGACAACATGACGGCAAGACCGATGGCGACAGCCTCGGGCTGCGGCAGCGGCTCCCAGCCGTGACGCAGCCAGAAGGCGATCAGGCCGCTCAGGACGACGATCGCGGCGTCCGCGACGCGCAGCCCCAGAAGGACCGCGGCCAGCCAGCCCAGACGTTGGAGCTTCTTCATTTCCGCAGGCATGCGATGCACCCCCAAGACCCCAGTTAAGCCTTTCGGCTTCCGGTCAGGCCTTTAACGGCCACGAACGCTCCGGCCGTTGCAGAGTCGCGGAGAAGCGCCGCCGATGCCCTTTTCGGCACCGGACCCATTTGGTAGCCGACTATGAGCCGGCGAAAAGAAAACCGCAACGCAGACAGATTGAATTTAACAAAAATTGAAAACATCCGTGTTGATCAGACGAAAACCACCAAAAAGAGAAAATCATACTTCAGTGTGCAACCATCCTCATCCGGCGTTTTTTTGCCGAATTTCCGAACGCATACCGAGATATTCTTGAGAAGGATGTCTGAAAATAGGGAGGATCAGGAAAACGGGTCCGACTTTAGTCCCCCTGACCCTCCAAGGCACCCCTTTACCAACTGTAGACGTCAAACCACCAAGTTTCGGTTTCAATGACAGTTGCCATCCAGCAACGAAGGACAGGGTATCGCCGGATGAAGCAGGCAAATATCCCAATTTGAGGACATCGGGGTTCAGTAATAATGTAACGGGGACAGGCAAAGCGGTTATAACGGCGGCTCACCCTTTTTTGAGCGGCCCTTGCGGGCAGGGCCGCCCACCATTGGAAAGTAAAGACCGGACGATGCGACGACTTCTCGCCCTCCTCCTCGTGCTGGCGATGCCGGGAACGGCCCTCGCCTTGCCTCAAAAAGTCATTATCGACAGCGATTTCAATACGATGGACGACGACGGCCAAGCCCTGGCGATGGCCGCCCAACTTGATGCGGACGGGACGCTCTCGCTGTTGGGGGTCACGGTGGTCTCCGGCAATCAGTGGCTTCAGCAGGAGGTGTCGGACGCTTTGCGGGCAGTGGAGCGCCTGGGCCTCGCCGATCGCGTCGGCGTCTACGCGGGCGCCAATCACCCGCTTGGCCGCGACGCCGAATGGGTGCGGCGCGAACGCGAGGAGGATCCCTCGGGCGACGGCTATCTTGGCGCCTGGAGCGTCCCGGAACCGCGGTCGGGAGCGGACCTCAAAGCGCCGCCTGATGGCTTCGCGATCCAGGCGTCCCCCCGGGAGGAAAGCGCCGTCGAGTTTATTGTCCGGCAGGTGAAAGCCAATCCGGGCGAGGTGACGCTGCTTGCGATCGGACCGCTGACGAATATAGCGCTCGCCACCCGGCGTCATCCCGAGATCATTCCGATGATCGGGCGGCTGGTGATTATGGGCGGCGCCGTCGACGTTCCGGGCAACACGACGGGGCGGGCGGAGTTCAATTGGTGGTTTGACCCGGAAGCGGCCAAAGCGGTGATGCGGCTTCCGGTCACGAAGGTCCTGGTCCCGCTTGACGTCACCAACACGGTGCAGATGACGAAAACGGTTTATGATCGCATCGCCCACCCGGCCGGCGGCCCGACCGTGCTGTCACGTCTCTACAGGGCCGCGATCGGCTGGGGATTCGACGGTCGCAACGGATTTGAGACCGACCCCCGTTATCACCGCAGCATCTGGGCCACCCTGGCTCTCGCCTATCTGATCGATCCATCCCTCGCGATCCGGCCAGAGGAGGAATGGATCGATGTGGGAACCGCTTTCGGACAGGATGACGGCCGGTCGATCGGCTATCGCGAAAATCCGCCTCCGGGCCTGGAAAAGGCGATCATTGTCCGCCAATTCGACAACGAGCGATTCTTTGGCCTTTATACCGACCTCCTGACCCGCCCGATTCCGGTGTTCCAGACCGCGAACGGCGCCCCGTCGACGAAGTGAAGACCGCCATACCAACCGGCGATGAGGATGACTCATCGCTGGCTGGTACCATCCGGCCGATCCCCTGCGCCGGCCGGCCCCGTCTCAGGACACCTTCTGCAACCGGGCCTGCGGCCGGTCCTTTCCAAAATGCAGAGCCCCCCAGGTCTTGAGCGCCGTGATGACGGGCTCCAGACTGACCCCCATGTCGGAAAGAGAATATTCCACGCGGGGAGGAACCTCGGCATGAACCTCTCTCAGGACGATGCCATCGGCCTCCAGTTCTCTCAATTGATTCGTCAACATTCTGTGTGTAATTCCGGGCAATCTACGCTTTAGTTCATTGAAGCGAAGTTTGTCATTTGTCAGAAGAAGAAATAATATCACACCCTTCCATTTACCGCTGATCAATGTCAACGTCCCTTCTATCGGGAATCCTGGTACAGAATCGAATGATAAATGATGCGAACGCGGCATTATATTGTCCTTTCGAACCTGACGCTTAAACCATGCTGCTGCTGCAATGCCAATCGACGACACCGTCATCTCCCCGGAAACCGGGCGCGACAGTGTTCCGATACCCCGGACTGATTGACACCCCTTCACACCCCCACAACTCGAGGCCGACCGGTATTATTTTTGAATTTCCAGCCCCGTCAGTATGGCTTTCGCTCGGACGAAAAAAACAAGAACGAGACGACACTTAGACAAACCATTCACAATCAAAGACACAAGCACCTATTTGAAGTCATCTAGAAAATATATAAATAAATAACTTCACGCCATAAGCCAAAAATTTATCTTTATATATCATTAATTATTTAGAAAAAACGTTTACATGTTTGATCAATGTTTGCAGCAGACTGCCCCGAAATGATGCGGTGCCATCACACCCCGCCATCAAACATTGCTCAAATAAGAAGTACACCAATCCCCACGCGATACTCTTTATCCAATATTATGGCCGGCCATCCTGAGCTCAGTCCCCATTGTCCGGAGACGACCTCATCTTCACGCCCCGGAACACCCTCCTGCCGACCTGCACAGATCGGAACCGATCAACGCCCCCCCTTGCGCCGGACAGCAGGAACGATCGATTCCGGAGTGATATTTGTAGTTATTTTTCAAACGATCGCCAACAACCTCGCCAGAGCCCGACGCCCCCTCCAGGTCCGCACCAAGGGAAGCGTACCCGGAACGGATCCGCCCGACGGCGATACCGCCCGGCACGCCCCCGCGCATGGAACAACACCCCGGACAGCCGGAAGACAAAACAATTTTTACGGGAATGCTACTCTCTCCCGCTGGTGGTCCGCCCCTAACGCCTGACACCCAAGCGTCAGGGGCGGACCACCAACCCTTTTCACCACTAGCAGAAGCATCCCCATTGCGCGCCGACACATCCATATCCGCCACCACGTCGATCATAAAAACGTTACGCAGCACCGGAGCACGGCGCTGCGCTTTTTGGTTGAAAACAAAATACAATGTGGCCGCTTCAAACATCTTTATCTAGTATCCAACAAGACCTGTCGGCGATCGCTCCATGGACATACCCGACGGTCTCCAGGCCATAGAAGCCCCGCCCAATAGTCATACCCCTTCGGCGACGACAGTCCGGCCCACCTGTCGTCATCGCCCCGTCGGCTCACACGCCCGCTGAGACCATCGCCCCATCGTCGCAATTGCTATTCCCCAAAGGATTCCCGCCGCTTTCCGTCAGCTCCGGATAAAAAATCAGGGATCATATTCAGATAAAGACGACGATCCGGGAGTATGCGGTCGGAAGCAGATTCCCCGCATCACACAACATCAATGATTCGCACTAAGAAAGACACCAGGGCACACTTTCGTAACTATTGCTCCATTATGTGCGCTCTTGCGAACAAGGCACTTTAATTATAAATGTCACTACACAGATATCGGCGTGACGAAAAATAGCGCCAACTCGTCGTCATTAAAAATGATAAATAATACATGTCACAATTCAATTAAAAATCATGAATTAATTATTTTATATTAAATTTCCTCTACTTAACTTGATGATTTTCTTTAAAATAACGACAAGCCATATCGGAGCTCTCATGCCTGAAAATATCTTCGACGATGTAATGGTTAATCTTGTCGACTACATATACGGAACAAATGTTTTTGACGATGATGCCATTAACATCGCCCGTTATTGTCTGATGGACTCCATCGGATGTGCGGTCGCCGCCATCGCCGATGAGGCTTGCACGAACCTCCTGGCCACCATGACGTTAAGTGAGATGTCGCGCGGCATTCCGGTGATCGGCCATCATCGGCCGCTGGGACCGGTCGAGGCCGCGTTCCACATCGGATCGCGCATTCGCTGGCTGGAATTCAATGATACCTGGCTTGCCCAGGAGTGGGGCCATCCCTCCGACAATCTGGGGGCCATTCTCGCCGCCGCGGCCTGGCGGGGCAGGACGGAGGAGCGCGCCCTTCGCACACCCATGGCGACCGTCCTCGATATCATGGTGCGGACTTATGAAATCCACGGCGTCCTGTGTCTGACCAACTGCTTTAATAAACTGGGGATCGATCATATCGTTCTGGTCAAGATGGCATCGGCGCTGGCATCGGCCAGATTGCTTGGCCTGACACGCGATCAGGCCTTGAACGCCCTGTCCAATGCCATCATCGACGGACACTCGCTGAGGACCTATCGGCACGCGCCCAATGCGGGAACCCGGAAATCGTGGGCTGCGGGCGATGCGACCGCGCGCGGCTTGCAGCTTGCCCTATTCGCCCAGGCCGGAGAAATGGGATATCCGACCGCCCTCACGGCGAAAAAATGGGGATTCAACGATGCGGTCCTGCGCGGAGAACCGTTCAACATTTCCCGTCCGCTCAATGACTTCGTCGTCAAGAATATCCTCTTCAAGGTGCCCAATCCGGCCGAATACCACGCTCAGACGGCGGTTGAGGCGGCGCTGCGTCTACGCCCGCAAATCCTGGCCGCCGGGCACTCCATCGACGATATCGAATCGATCCGGGTCGAAACCCAGCGGCCGGCGGTCCAGATCATTGATAAGACAGGGCCGCTGAACAATCCCGCCGATCGTGATCACTGCATGCAATATATGGTTTCCGTCGCGCTCTGCACCGGCGACCTGACGATCGCCGACTTTCACGAGCCGAGAGCGTCGGATCCGGCGGTCGCCTCGCTGCGCCAGAAGATCACCTGTACCGAACGTCAGGACTTTACAAAGAGTTACTATGACGTCGAGAAAAGGGCCATCCCCAATGCCCTGTTCATCAAAATTCGACAGAGCAGCACTGAATTTTCGGAAAGCATCGAATATCCGCTCGGCCATGGAAGACGCCGTTCGGAGTGCATTCCCTTCCTGAACACAAAATTCGAAAAAAACCTATCAGGAACGTCCTTGCACGCCCAGGCATCGGATCTGGCACGCATCATCACGACGGACACGGGGCTGCTTGACCTTCCCGTCCACGACTTCCTGATGATGTTCGCAGAGATCCGGGCAACAACCTCGTCCTCCCAATAACACCCCATCCTCCAAGAAGGAGTTGTGGCCGTGAAAAGATGTCTCCTTATCGGCTGTGGCGCGGAGATCGGATCCAACCTTTTGTTGTTAAACGATCCCGATCACGACGGCTTCGCCATCACAACAGTGCTGACGAACGCCCCTCCCCTCGACAAGCATTATCCCGACCTCCGGCCGATTGACGGAATCGTCGCCCGTCTCGCCCTGGCGCAGCCCGGCTGCCTGTCGCAGATTGCGGTCAAGGACGGCTCCACCCTTGTCATAAACGGCAACACCGTCAATTTTATCTTTTGCGACCTGAGAAAAGATCTTCCGGACATCACCGACCTGTTCGACATCGCCTTCCTTTGCACGAACAAGGCGGACATCTCCCTGACCAGCGACGTGGCGGCCAAGATCCGCCCCATTGCACGGATCATCCTTGGGGCGGCGGAGTCCGATTCCCTTCCCAGTCTCTACACCTGCCTCGCCGACCTGGACGTCGACAGCGTCGAGACGATATCGAAGGAAACCATCGGCGATGGAATGTATTGCCTGGGGTCATGCCAGACCAACGGAATGCATGCCTCGCTCCGCGTCGTCATTCAGGCTCTGGACAGACTGGATCTGACCTCGAGAGATATCCTTGCGATTGAAACGGATATCGTCCATCCCGACACGCCGAATGGTGTCCTTGGCACCCGATCCTTTGAAGGCCGAATGCAGGATGCCAGAGACAATCTCCGGCCGAGCTTCTCCCAGATTGCGCAAAGCCAGCGCAAGGTCATGCCCTGGGCACCGCTGATCAACACCATATCGCTGCGCGCCCCGGTTCATGCCCCGGGATTTCAAATCAACAGATTTATCGTGAAAGACCACGGTCAACTCAGGATCGCCGACATTTCTTCAGCGATTGACGCCATTGCCAATCAGTTCAGCTATATCGCCAGGGCGACCACGACACCTCTTGGCGGCAGGGCCTATAGCCAGGACAGACGCTGCGCGACAATACTGACAGACCCCTGTCATCTTATTCTCCATAGGCCATCCTATCTTTCTGACAACGGACTGAGCCAAATCATTCTTCAGTCTTTTGTCAATAATACCATCGGATATTCGGCCGTGGTGATGGCCGCTGCCCGCAGAATCGCCCTCCAGCTTCCGACCGCAACATTCAAGGGGTTCGAAAATGGCTAAGTCTCACTACGTAGACATGCTCAGCTCCGGATTTGTCGTCAAAACCGCGAGCAGCGAAACACACAATGCAAAACTGAATGCCGAGATTCAGCAGATCAAGGCGTTGTGCGAAATTTACCCGGACCTGATGGTTCCTGTCCTGCATGACGGGTCTGCGGCGGGGCGCCGGTTTTATATCCTTGAGAAAAAGCAGGGGTCTCCCCTGTCGAAAATTGTCTTCGATAGCGACATGTCATTCGAACAGCGCCGGAGCATCCTCATCCATGTTCTCGACGCGATTCAAATGGCCATCGGCATCGAACGGTCCAAGGCGCACCCCACGGTCAGCATGCACTCGCGGATTTCGGAGGAATGGGACGCGATCAGTTTCATGCATGACCTGTTCGACCAACATATTCTTTTCGATGGCGTCCCCCTTGGGACGACGGGAAGAAAAATCGTCGAGAATGCTCTGAAATTGGCTGAGACGGAAGAGTTCGTCTCCGTTGAAACAGCCCATTTTAATTTCCACTTCGGGAATGTTATCTATAACGATGCTTATAAAAGCGTACAATTTATCGACCCAGATAATTCTGTACGGGGTATAGATCCTCTATTCGGATTTTCACGATTTGCGTTTTCTTTCTGGCACGAACTGGCGACAGAGAGAGAAAATGCAGTAGAAATCATGAAGATGCCAGACAACCTGCTGTTTATATCCCGGAATGCCGATTACCCCGCAATTCTTGCAGCTATTCCCGAGTTGTCAGACATAAGCGGACTTTCTCCTTGGATCAGCAAAAACGACTTCTCCAGATTTTACATCTTGACAACTTATTGTTTTCTCAGGAGCATCCGCATTAACGCGTTACGGGAAAACAGACGCTCTCTCAACGGCCCACAGCCCGCGACCCCGGAAGAGATCCTGATGCTTGGCTGCATCGCCTATCTGGGGCGCCTGCGGGACATCGGATGACCGCCCGCCCTCCTCATAAGTCACGACCTGCGTTCCCGATGCACTTTAGGTAATAGTAACGATAGGGACATCACTATGTCAGTAGTCGCCGAGATGGTTGATCAAAACCAACGGAGGTACCTCGCTGCATCGTCCATTCTGATTGGCGTTTTGATGGCCTCTTTGGACAGTTCCATCGTCAATGTCGCTCTGCCGTCCATCGCGAAGGCACTGGATGTCCCTCCCGCCTCCGTCATCTGGGTTACCAACGGTTATCAGGTTGCCAGCGCCGCGATGATGCTGATCTGCGCGGCGCTGGGAGCCCGCCTGGGGGAAAGGCGGATCTACGGCATCGGGATGATCTTATTCACCGTTTCCTCACTTGGATGCGCATTGTCGCCAACATTTGAAATGCTTGTGGCGATGCGGGTCATCCAGGGGGCCAGCTATGCCGCCATGGTTAGCGTCGGCCTCGGATTGTACCGGGTCATTTTCCCGCCGGAAGCCCTGGGAACGATTTTCGGTCTGAATGCCCTGACGTTCGCCGTCGGAACCGCCGCCGGGCCGATCGTCGGGGGAATTCTTGTTTCTTATCTCTCCTGGCCCTGGTTGTTCTATATCAATATTCCATTCGGCCTGATCGCCACGATCATCACCTATCGATATCTTGAGCCGGATACGGAAACCCAGAGTGGCTTTGATCTTGTCGGCGCCCTGACGTCAGCCACCGCAATGGGCCTTCTGGTCGTCGGCGTCGACCAGATCGGACGATGGAACAGCACGGTTATTGGCGCCGCTTTGGCCGGCAGTGTCGCCCTATCAATTGTCTTCATTTTCGGCCAGTACCGGACCAGGGTCCCGCTACTGCCTCTCGATATATTTCAATCGAGACGCTATTCATTTGCGGTTATCTCATCTGTCTCCATGTTCGTATCGCAGGGCATGGCTCTCGTCGCGCTGCCCTTCGTCTTGCAGCATCTTTATTCCTATAGCGTCATTGATTCCGCCGCCCTGTTTACGCCCTGGCCGGTCGCGGTGGCGATCTGCGCCCCCATTGCGGGACGTCTCTCGAACAGGATAAATCCAACC
Organism: Telmatospirillum sp.; assembly: GCA_009712185.1. GTDB lineage: Bacteria > Pseudomonadota > Alphaproteobacteria > Rhodospirillales > Magnetospirillaceae > Telmatospirillum. Next base: position 17,608 of record WASQ01000067.1, read on the forward strand.
TATATTTCGACGATGGGCCTCTTTCTCTATTCAGGAGGACTGGCCTCTCTCGCCCTGATCGACGGGCATCATGACCCGATGAATATCATATGGCGGGTTATTCTTTGCGGCATTGGCTATGGATTCTTCCTTCCGCCGAATAACAAGGAAATGTTTTCCAACGTTGAAAGAAAGCGCACTGTAACGGCATCAGGAGTTTTGTCAACCGCACGGACCGCGGGACAATCCGTCGGCGTCGCTCTTGTCGCAATGATGCTGTCAATCCTGGGAGGACTGACAGAAAACTCAGGAAGCCATTTTGTACTATTTGTATTTTCTCTGGCATTCCTGATTTCCATTGCAGCCTGCATCGCAAGCTTGATACGGATCCACAAATAGCAGGCGGAAGGGGCTGGGAAAAGTTCAGTGGCACCGGCATCTCTGCCGATGCTCCGGGAAGCCGGAGTTCAGCAAGTCCGCCGCATACGCGGCGGTACCCGGCTGGGACGCCGGTGCCATTGACGGTTTTTTTTCATACGCTCGATCACCCGCAGCACTCAAAAGTGCGGACCAGGACAGTCCGCTTCTGACAAGTCCACGACCGCCCGGGGACAGTTTTCCGACCGCCTTTGAACAGCGCGGAGTGTCCCCTGTCACGGTGATTGGAATCCGGAAGCCAGGCAGATCTGTCCCAAGGACGCCGGTCTTTCCGAGGATACCGTGTGTGGAAGAGGGGCATCCGCTTTCATTCGCGACGGATCCCGTCCCAAGGGCGGCCAAGGCAACAAGCCGGAAAAACCGGAAAGATGTACGACCCGATTTTTCAGGAGAAAGAGATGTTTGTACGCCCATTGAAACTTACCCAGCATGTCGATATTCAGGGGCCTGTCGACGCTCCTGTCCTGGTATTACTGCACTCTCTTGGAACAGATCTCCATCTTTGGGATCCCCAGGTGGAAAAACTCAAGGAGGACTATCGCGTCGTCAGGGTGGATATCCGCGGACACGGACTGAGCGATGTCGATCACAGTCCCTTCTCGATCGAAGACCTTGCCGATGATGTCCTTGGCGCTCTTGACAGCGTCGGCATCGGCAAAGTCTTCGTCGCAGGGGTCTCCATCGGCGGAACCATTGCCCAGTGGATGGCGTACAAAGCCCCTCACAGGGTCCGGGCGATGATCATTATCGACACGTCCCTGATCAATGCCGCGCCGCCGGCCGTGTGGAGGGCGCGCGCCGAGGACGTGTACAACCACGGAATCGACCACCTGGTGCAGGAAATCGTCTCACGCTGGGTTACGCCGGAGTTCGTCGGGACACCGGAGGCCGATGGCATGAGACAGATGCTGCGCCGGACGTCGGTCGAAGGCTTTTCCGGCTGTTCGATTGCCATTGCGAATACCGATCTGAGGCAGATGGATATAGAGAATGTCCCAGCCTTCGTCATGATCGGAGAAAAAGATACTTTGACGCCGCTTTCCGCCGCGAGGGAACTGGCGACCAAGCGTCATGCGGATTTAGTCATCATTCCCAATGCGGCCCATCTTCCCAATCTTGAGCAACCGGAAGTTCTTACGGAAAAAATCCGTTCTTATTTACAGAATTACCGATAATATTTCCCTGCGCTGATCGGAACCGATCAGCGCAGGGTCTTTAACGCGCCGCGCCCGGACTGAGAGGGCCACCGGTATCAGACGGCTTCGCGGAGCTCGGCACTTTCATAAGAAATGCTGTATGTCTCCTTGTCCCGCCCGATACGCGCGAATCCGTGTTCCCCCAGATGCATGCCGGCGACCAGGAATTTTTCCGAACTTGCCACGTCAAGAATCCGGGCCCGGGTTTCCGCCGCGACGGACTGATCCAGGTCGAACGCGATGGACACATTGGGATTAGCCACCTGAATGTGCGGAAAATGAACGACATCCCCCCAGATCAGCAGGCTTTCGCGGCCATCGTCGATACGGAATCCGGTATGCCCCGATGTATGGCCGGGAATCGACATTGTTCCGACACCGGGAAGAACGTCGCCGCTCTCAAACGTCCGGATATGATCGCGATATTCCTGGAACACGTTGCGGGCGATCAGGAAATTCCCCCGCGCCCTCTCACTGGCACGGGCCAGATTTTCGTCGTCCTGCCAAAATAAAACTTCATGATGATTGACGACCACTTCCGCATTCGAAAAAACCGCTTTTCCGGAGGCGTCGATCAATCCCCCGATATGATCCGGATGTGCATGGGTCAGCAGAACCGCGTCGATTTCCGATGGATCGACTCCCGCCCGAACCAGATTTCCTTTCAGAAGTCCGCCCCATTGCTTGAATCCTCCGGCCCCGCTATCGATCAATACCGTGCGTCCGCGACCGCGCACCAGATAGCAATTGATATGGATCGCCGCCGCCTCTTTCACTCCGGCTCCAGCCTGAATGCGCTCCGCCTCATCCACCTCGATATTGGAAAGGAATTCGAGGCTTGCCGTCAGATATCCGTCACTGATCGCCGTGACGGAAAGGTCGCCGATTTGCCGGCAGGGAAAGGTCGATTCGGACATCGTTCATCTCCAGACACAGTCGAATGACAAAAAAAATCGGTCGACGCCGGCGGCCCCGTCACTCTGCCGGATAAAGCGCCGCGACGATCGGCAACGGCACCCTGATATCAATTTCGGGCGAAAATACTTGAGGCCGCATAACCGAAACAACGGATGCGCGCGGTCAAGCCGGCCCTCCGCGTTATACTGTTCTCCATGGCTTCCATGAAGTGCTCCATCACCGGAGTGGTCCGGAACGTTTCAAGACGATACTGAATTTCCACAAAAACCGGGTGCCCACGACCATGAGTGACGGGAACAAAAATAATATGAACATTCTTCAAGGCGGCTTTCAGGATATCCGTGCAAAATTCCGTACATTCCTCCATTATAAATGACAGAATTTCACTATTTGGCATTTTTTCTTTATCAATATAAAATGTAACATTCGGCATTTTCACCAAACCTCCATCTCTCATTTTCGATAATTATTTTTTCGCCTGTTAATTTTTCATCGTTTTCGAACTATGTCCCCCTGATCCGACCAACGAATGATGCGGCCCGGAGGAGTCCATGTTCGGTAAAACCGGCCTGCCGCCTGACCGTGCCGACACACGGACCACTCCCACGTCCTGTCGCGATCGCGGCCGATGCGTGACAACCGGACGCCCCTTCCCGGGCGAGATGCCGGACCTTCAGGCCATGTCGCCGGCGACCCGCATCATCACGATGGAACTGGGATTGGCCACCAGGCCTTGGTCTTCCGGCGAACCACGCCTTACCTTATCCATGAATTCCATCCCCGCGACGACACTGCCAAAGGCGGTATATCGACCGTTCAGAAAATCCCCGTCCGCAAGCATGATGAAGAACTGGGAGCGGGCACTGTTCGGATTTCGTGACCGCGCCATGCCGACTACCCCCCGCTTGAAGGCTGTCGCGTTGAACTCGGCGGGAACATTGGGCATCGGCAACTCCCGCATACCCTTAAACCGCGAATCGCCCGTTTGCGCCATGAAGCCATCCACGACGCGATGAAAAGGCATGCCGTCGTAGAATCCCTGTCGAACGAGCGTCTTGATCCGCTCGACATGGCGGGGCGCCGCCTCCGGATGCAACCGGATCACCACTTGGCCCTCCCGCAATTGGAGAACAACGACATCGTCAAGGCTGGTCATCGCCGGGATGGCGGCAAAAGTTGACGTCGGAAGCGACGCGGCTGCCAACCCCATCAGAAAAGATCTTCTACGCAAGGGAGTCCCCTCCTCTTCAATCCGTCTGCGCCGTCGATTGAAATGCCGGACGTCCATCCCGCCCCCGTCCCGACGCTCCACAGTTCGGAGCGCCAGACCGGTGGCGCAGACGGACCCCATCGGGAATGATCCGGTCGATGGGGTCGTCCATGTCGGTTACTGACCGCCTGCCACGGCAGCCGCCTCTTGAAGAACCCGCTTTCCGGCCGGACGGCTCCAATATTTCATGGCCGGAGCCTCCACAAAGGTGAACAAAGCCCAGGCCCCAAGAAGCGAGACAAGAAACGCGGCCGTCAAAATCATCGTCGCGGTTAACGTGTCAAACAGCCTTCCGGCCATCAGTTTTATCCCGCACGTCATCACAATCCGATGAACGAGATACAAACCGAAGGAAATCTCTCCCAGCTTCACGAAGAGAGGGCTGGAAAGGAAGAGGCGCTTTCCCTTCAATTCGTGATCGGCCAGCGCGGCGATAAACAAGGTGACCGGCAGCAATGTAACCAAATTCAACCGCCACTGAAACGGCACGAGACCGGCGACCACATAGGAAACACAAAGCAGGATGAACGTCGAACGCAGGCTGATGTCCGGCCACATATTTTCTTTCAAAATCCGGGCCATCAGCATACCGATGATGAATTCGAACAACCGACCTGGCGGCAGATAATAGGCAATCCACCACTGTTTCATCGAAATCGGATAGGCGGCGAGTTGGGGCTCGGACGGGACAAAGCAGGCAATCAGGATCTGATAGACGGCCAGCCCGGCGACCATCGCCAATGTCCAACCCCACAGATGACCGCGCCTTATCCGCACGACAAGCTGCATCCAGAAGGGAAAAGTCACATAGAACAACAATTCCGAACAAAGTGACCAGGATGGCGTATTGACGCTCAGAAACACATGGTTATCCGGCACCCAAGCATGAACCAACAGCAAGTTGAGAGCGGGTGTCAGGATATCGCCATTGCCAAACCCCGCGACCAGCAAGGCCAGCAGCCACGTAACCAGGTGATTCGGGTAAATTTTTACCAGCCTCCGCCGAAGAAAAGACCCGACGGAATCACTTTCCTTATACGACCATGTGATTACAAACCCGCTCAAAACAAAGAAAAATGAGACACCAAGCCATCCACCTGGAAGAAAAATAGCTTGGAACACATCAACAACATCCTTGTTTTCATACGGATTAAATCCGATTATTTTCGTTAGAGACGCATGAAAGAAAAACACGAAGAGAGCAGCAAAAAACCTCACTCCCGTGAGGGAATCCAATCTATTATTGACAGCAGCATTAATTCCGCCGCTTCCGTCATTAAATGCCATCAATGCCTCCATCATCCATTGATAATAACTTAAAGAAAATTGAACACCCGCCGCCTATTTTGTTTTAAAACAATATTTTTATTATTAACATACATCATCAATATAGTATTATTTGAAAATATATGGTTTATATTCACTGTTTCAAGAACGCACATAAATTTCACCTGATACACATTGAATAACAAAGTGCATTTCTCTATTTTCAATATATTGAATATTCACACCGTCCTGCCGGCACGCCGTTCGTATCCGATCAGCGCAGGCAGGATGGATGCCAGGCCCAGGGAAGCCCGATCGGATGGGAGATGGCCGGTCTGCCCAGGGCTCGGCGAGCCGCTTTCCGCGGAATCCGGCGAAGACTCTTTTTTGGGGGGTGGACGACGGCCAAGGCCGGCATGGACGGCGGCACCAACCACGTCAGGGACGGCTGAGACATAAACGGCTCAACAAGCCCAGGACCAACCGGCGATGAGAAATCTTCAGCGCCGGTTGGCATGACTCAGTCAAAAGGTTCAGCGCACCAAATTCTGCACGAGTGAAAAATCTCTGCCTCTTCAATGCTCAGATGCCGCTGGCGGCTTAAGCGCATTGACCCGCTTTGTGACTCCTTTTTTGAGTCAATGGGCGAGTGAGTGCCGACCTAAGGGTGTCGGAGAAATCCGATTGGACCGCATCAGGCCGGCGCTGTCGGGTTCCGATCGGCGCAGGCGGGCATGAAACCGGCGCCGGGAGGTATCAGCGGAGAGAAAGCCCGAGTTTCAGGCTTTCGGCAATCCGTTCAGCCTTTCCAATGAAGCGGGCAGCCGTCTCCGGGGTGAACAGGTCGGTTGCCGTCCGCCCCCAAAGCGCCAGCCAGTGCTCGAAAAAGACGGGTTCGATCGGCAATCGCATGTGGGCGGCCATCGGCGTTCCCTTGTAGCGCCCGGTCGACAGCATCACCGATGACCAGAACGCGGACAATGTGTCGAGATGCGCGGGCCAGTCGTCGATCTGCCGGTTGAACAAGGGGCCGATCGCCGGATCCTGCCGGACCCTGGCATAAAAGGCATGGACCAGCCGGCGGATCGCCTGCTCCGTGATGTCAGCGTCTTTCCGATCATCCCCATGGTCCGCAAACATGGTGCCCCCCATCCATCATCTGGCGAACAGCGGGAACAAGATATTGTTCTCCGTATGAATATGGTCCGTCAGGTCGACCGCAAGCTTTTCCAGCCCGGCATAAAGTGCGCGCCAGGATCCGCAGGCATCATCGGGCGCACAAAAGCCGTCCGTCGCAGCCGAAAGAGCGGACAAGCGGGCGCCATGTTCGACATGCTCGTCATACATCACCGCGATGGGCTGCCGGATCATCGGATGTCCGCCGCGGCGCATCATCGGGAACAGAACCTGTTCCTCCTTCCGCATGTGGCTTTCCAGCGCCTCGGACATTTCCTCCAACGTCTCAACGATCCCACCGGGCAGTTCCGGGTGGCTCGCGTGGACCTTGGCAACCTTGCGCGCCAGCAGAATCAGTTCGGGAAAGTCGCGACGGTGCACCGCATGAAACCGGTCCAGGATGTGATCGATCAGACCGTCCGGATCAGCGGGCGGTTCCCGTTCCGCCCCGGCCAGCGCGGCGATCTCCGCAGCTATGGAGTTGCGGTCAAGCCCCAGGCGGAGGACCGCCCCCTCCAGGGTCTCGAACCCGCCGCAACAGAAGTCCAGGCCATGGCGGCGAAAGATCGCCGTGGAACCCGGAATCCGGGCGGCGATATCGCCCAATGTCCGCGGGCCGAGACTGGATATCGAAATCGCGCTGGCTGACATGGCTTCTCTCCGGTGACGGGACCATAGCCGATGGCATTCTCTCCGACTGCCATCATCTAAATTGGTATTTTATATACCAATTAAACTGCATCATAAATTTGCGATCGTCAAGGCCAATGAAAGTGCGAACCGGCGATGACGTCACGGCGGAGTTTTTCCCGGCCGGGAAAGGTTCCGGCGACCGGCGAAACCGCCCGGTCTCCCACCCGGTGAGGAGGATTGCCTGGGGCCGGCTGGTCGGTCGGATGAAGCCTTGCGAGCAGATGGCGGGCTCAGACGCCGCATGAGGGCCGCGCTGACCGTTTCCGATCGGCGCGGGTTGATATCGGTCATTGAAAAAGATTGGCGACCCCGGCTGGATTCGAACCAGCGACAACTCGCTTAGAAGGCGAGTGCTCTATCCAACTGAGCTACGGGGCCGCGGAAGGCCGGATCCGGATCACAAAACCGGCCAGGACGGGGTCAATCGACCCTGTCGAAACGGAAATTGTCGGCGTAGCTTTTCGGACGCATCGGCCGGCGCGGGGCCTCTTCGATCAGGGTGTACGCCAACCCCTCACGCTTTGCGAATGCCACCGCGTCCTCCTGAGTGTCGAACCGCAGGCGAATCTGGGACAGAGTATCGCGCGACCCGTTCCAGCCCATGAGGGGATCCGGCTGCTTGCGATCTGTCGGCTCGTATTCGATGACCCACTGTCGGCAGTTCGCCCGTCCCGACTGCATGGCGTTCTTCGCCGGACGGTAGATGCGAACCTCAGGCATGGCCGATCCCTTCTTCCATTGATCCCAAAACAGATGTCTCAGATCCCGCAAATCCGGCGGAAAGCATGGTCGGGGCGAGAGGATTCGAACCTCCGGCTTCTAGCTCCCAAAGCTAGCGCTCTACCAGGCTGAGCTACGCCCCGAGGGCTTCGAGTTCTAGGGGGTTTGGCCGGATTTGGCAAGACCGGCGTGACGGCCGGCGCCAGTGGACTTCCGGGAAGCCGAAAAACCGGAGATAAGGGCCCTTGCGCGACGCCCCCGCAATCGTCTCCTTGGAAAGGTTTTGCGCCTCTCGGCAAACCATATAGTAGATTTTTTATATAAGTAATTTACTGTATTGGATTGTCATTCATCTCTTGCGGGGACGTCCCCGCGAAAGACAGCCGGAAGGGCCGGCACGCCTTGGCGAAGACACCGCGCCCGATCTGTCGGCGGGAGGGGGCATGGCAACCAGAAAGCGGACGGACGTTCTCGTTTTCCTTGTCTTCTGCCTGACGCTGTTTGCGGCCACCGCCATCGATCTGCGCTTTTCCTTCCTGCGGGAAGAGGAGAATACGCGCATCCGCGTCACCAACAGCAGCTACCTGATCAGCGAATGGATCAGGGGATCCTTCATCACGTCCGATTATGTTCTGCGCGACATCGTGACCGAGATTCCGTACCGCGAATTTCCCCTTTTGCAGTCGGAAGGCCCTGAATATCAACGACTGTCCCGTTTCCTCGAAAACAAGCGCAAAACCCTGCCCTATGCGTTCACGGCGTCGCTTTACAACCAGGATTGCGTTGGTGTGATCAGCAATTCGATTCCGAAATTCGATGCCGGAGACCGGGAATATTGCGCGTTGCTGAAGGGGAATCCCGCCATCGAATCGGTGGTGACCAATGTGTTCCGCTCATCACTCGGCCGGCTGAATGTCGTTCAGGCGCGCCGGTTCGAGGCCTCCGACGGCGAATTCCACGGTTTTGCCCTGCTGGGCATGGATCTCGATTTCTTCTCCCGCTGGCTGGAAGCGGTCGCCGTAGACCGGGGATCGGTCATCGCCATATTCGATCGGAACCGGGCCGTCCTGGCCCGCCGTCCGACGGTACCGGGGATCGTCGGGAAAATCCTCGCCAACAAACCTCTTGCCGCCTTCGTCGCGTCGGACCTGCAAACTCAAACATTCCGGGGCCGGTCCGATATCGACGGTGTCGATCGCCTGTATGCCGTGCGCAAGGTCGACCCCTTTCCCTTTGTGATCAGCGTCGGCGAAGCGGATCACCAATGGCAGGGCCGCTGGCGATCCCGGGCCGCCGGCGAGGCCGGAGCCACCCTTCTTCTGATCCTGATGGCGATCGTCATTCTCCGCAACCATCGCGCTCTGATCCGGCGGAGTTCGGATCTTGAGGCGGCAAACCGTCTTCTTGCCAATCTGTCCGTCACCGATGGATTGACCGGCGTCGCGAACCGCCGCCATTTCGACGACGCGTTAAGCCGCGAATTCTCCCGCGCGGCACGGTCGCGAACGCCGCTGTCCCTGATCATGATCGATGTCGACCATTTCAAGCGATACAACGACCATTACGGACATCAGGCCGGGGATGACTGCCTTCGCAAGGTCGCCGCTCTGTTGCAGCGGTCGGCCCAACGGGTCACTGACGTTGCCGCGCGCTATGGCGGCGAGGAATTCGCGGTGATCCTGCCCGGCACGGACACACCGGCGGCGGCCAGGCTGGCGGAGGGGATCCGCCGGGCCGTCGAACGGGGTTCCATCCCGCATGCCGCGTCCCCCTTTGCCACGGTCACCATCAGCATCGGCATCGCATCCCTCAGTTCCGCCGGAGTTGTGGGACCGGACAGTCTGATCGGAGCCGCAGATCAGGCCCTCTACCGGGCCAAACAGGCAGGCCGCAATCAGATTCAGATCGCCCCTCCGGCATCCCCGGCGGGTGACGATCCCGGGGACGACAAGCCGGGGGCCGCCAAACCGGAAGATGCTCCGACCACCAGCCAGATACGTCTGTCCTGGCAACCTGCTTACGACACCGGCCACGCCCGGATCGACGGGCAACACCGCGCCCTGTTCCAGGCCACGGCAACCCTGCTGACGGCCATGCTGTCCGGCCGGCCCAATACCGACTTGGCGCCCCTGTTCGATGCCGTGATCGCCGAGTTCGAACGCCATTTCGAGGACGAGGAGGCGATCCTGTCTGAAATCGGTTTCCCCGACATCGATGCCCATGCATCCCTCCATCGTCAGTTGGAATCCGACGCAGCCCACCTGGCGGGACAATTGCGCGAAGGGAGGTCGGGTCTCGGCGGCATTTTCCAGTTCCTGGCCCAGGACATGATCCGCCGCCATATGCTGGAGGCCGACCGGTCCTATGTGCCCTACCTGGCCGGGGCAACCGCACCCCCGTCCGCGACCGGCGCCTTGCCCACCGGCCGCAACCCTCGATGATCGGCCATCGGTGATCGGGACAGGCGGCGGATGGAACCGCCCATCTTGCCCGTCCGCTCAATATTTGTCTCAAATTGATTTCAATAAATATAAATCAATTTTCAGTTTAATATGAAAATCTGACACATATCTTTATAAAAACGGTAACTTTACGCCCATCCGGATACGACATAAGAAATATGCGAACCCAATATACACACAACGTTTACAATAAATGTTGTGGATATATTTCTTATTTTTATTTCAATGGACGCGATATGCCATCACAAAAATTCAATTACTGTACAGGGCTGGGTGCATTATCCCTGGCCGGGATTGTCCTCGGCCGCGCCGCCGTAGCGGACACCGCCTTGCCGGCCCCCGAGGAGATCATCGTCACGGGCACGCATGAGGCGATGCAAACCCAGTTCAGCGCGATGAGCCCGGTCGACCTTTTCAGTTCCGACACTCTCGCAAAAACCGGAGCATCCGGCCTGGACGATGCCCTGACGACCCTGGTCCCGGCGTTTCAGGTGAAGCGCCTTCCGGCTTCGGATGGCGGTCAGTTCATCCGTCCGGCCTCGCTGAACGGCCTGTCGCCGGACATGACCCTGGTGATGATCAATGGAAAGCGATTCCATCGTTCCGCCTATCTCCAGGGCAGCGGTGCCCAGGCGGCCGACATGGGCCAAATTCCGGCATCGGCGATCGGCCATGTCGAGGTTCTTCGCGACGGCGCCTCGGCGCAATATGGCTCGGACGCCATCGCAGGCGTGGTCAATGTCCTGTTCGATACCAAGCCCGGATTCCGGGCCTGGAGCCAGGAGGGGCAGACCTATGCCGGCGACGGCGCCTCCAGCGAGGCCGGCGGACGGGCTGGATTCGCCCTTGGCGGCGGCGGCCACCTGGTCGTCAGCGCCGACCTTCAGAAGGACGAATCCACGTCGCGGTCCCACCAGCGGGCGGACGCCATCGCCTTTCAGGCCGCCAACCCCGGAATCGCGGTCGCCAATCCGGTTCAGCGCTGGGGATCGCCAAAGACCCAGTCGGCGAAGACCGCCCTCGACTTCGCGCAGCCGGTCGCCGACATCGCCGAGGTCTATGCCTTCGGCACCTTCGGATTGGGCAAGGGAGTGTCGGATATCAACTGGCGCAATCCGGCGACCAACCCCAACATTTTCGGTTCCGCCGCCTCGCAATCCGTCTTTCCGGGCTGGACTCTGCGCGGACGGTATCCCGCCGGTTTCACCCCGCGTGAAGGCGTGAATTCCACGGATGGCCAGGGAAATGTCGGCATCCGGAACAACGATGATCCCGACTTCACCTGGGACGTCGGCGCGTCATGGGGGCGCAACGACACACAGTTCCTGCTGACGAACTCGATCAACGCCTCTCTGGGGCCGTCGAGCCCGTACGATTTCAATCTAGGCCATCAGGTGCAGACAGAGGTCAATGTCACCGCCGATGCGGTCGCCCAGGTTCGAAGCCGTTTTCTGTCCCAGCCGATGACCGTCGCCTTCGGGGCCGAACGCCGCGACGAAACCTATCGGATCGAGGCCGGCGACGCCGCTTCCTATGCCGTCGGTCCCGGCGCCGCCGCCGGTCTGGCGAGCCAGTCGAACGGATTCCCGGGCTTCAGCCCGCGACAGGCGGGTCAATGGGGGCAGATCAGCTATGGCGGCTACCTCGATGTCACCGTCCCGTTGACGCGCGCCTGGTCGGTGGAACTGGCGGGCCGCGACGAAAGCTACGACACCTTCGGCAACACCTTCAATTACAAGGCCTCGTCGCGTTATGAGCTGACACCGGAATTCGCTCTGCGAGGAGCCTTTTCCACCGGATTCAAGGCGCCCACGCCGGCAGAGCTTTATTCCACCAGCACCAGCCAGGGCCTCGACACGCGCACCCTTCAGCTTTACACCTCGGGCCGCCTGTCCTCCCTCGATCCCGTCGCCCGCTATTTCGGCGCCGAACCGTTGAAGCCTGAAGAGTCCCGGACGGTCACCGCCGGCGCGGCATGGCGCCACGGATCCGGTCTCAGCGGATCGATCGACGCCTACGAAATCGATATCGACAAGCGGTTCAGCCTGTCCCCCGTCCATGTGATGACCGCCGCGGACCAGGCGCGGCTGGCCGCGATGGGCGTTCCTGGCGCCACCGGCATCAACCAGATCACTTACTACACGAACGGGTTCAGCACCCGGACGCAGGGCATCGATCTGGTGGGAACCTACGGCCTGCCCGTCGGCCCCGGCCGCTTCGAGATGAGCGCGTCCTATAGCTACACCTTCACAACCGTGACCGGCGGCAGCCTCGCCTTTGCCGCCAATAACACCCAGAAGGTGTTGTTCGAGAACGGTACTCCCCGCCACAATGCCACGGTGACGGGCACCTATGGCTGGGGGCCGGTGTCCCTGATGACCCGGGTCCGCTATTACGGCGCCTGGACCGATGCCACCGGAGCGGCCGATGGCACCTCCTCGTTCCAGCGCTTCGGCGGCGTCCCCTTCCTGGACGCGGCTGTGACCTATGCGATCGACGACCATGTCTCCGCGCGGATCGGCGCCCTCAATCTTCTGGACAGCTATCCGGAAAAGGCGGCCTTCCAGACCAGCCGCGGCCTGCTTTATTCGCGCAACAGCCCCTATGACACCAATGGCGGGCTCTATTACCTGCGTCTTGAACTGAAATATTGAGGGAGGACGCCATGAACGGCATGAGCCGGCGCGCGGTCATGGGAGCGGGAGTGGGGATTGGACTGACCCTGACGACGGGAATAACGGCCGGCAAGCCGGCGGCGGCATCCCCGTCCGCCGCCCCCGCCGCCACCACGGCGCCCCGGGTTTTGGCAGGAGACGAGGCCGCCTGGGCCGACATCGCCCGACTTTACGACACCACGGACGAGGTCGTGCAGCTTGAAAACGGTAATTGGGGCGCCATGGCCCGTCCGGTGCTGGAGGCTTATACGCGCCATCTCGGCGTCGTCAACCGCCGGACCTCCTTCTATTCCCGGCGCGAATTTCTGCCCGATCTGATCAGGGCCCGCAACCGTGCCGCCACCCAACTGGGCTGCCAGCCGGAAGAACTGGCCTTCACCCGGGGCGCCACCGAATCGCTTCTGGGGCTCATTTCGGGATACAACCGCCTGCGACCGGGCGACGGCGTGCTTTACGCCGATCTCGACTATGACAGCATGCGGCAGGCCATGGGATGGCTGAAGGATCGCCGGGGGGCTGTCCCGATCACCCTCGACCTGCCCTTGCCGGCCAGTTGGCAGGGCGTCATCGACGCCTACGACCAGGCCCTTGCCGCCCATCCTTCCATTCGCATGATGTTGCTGACCCATGTCAGCCACCGCACCGGCCTCGTTCTTCCGGTGGCCGAGATCGTGGCCCTCGCCCGTGCCCGCGGTGTCGATGTCATCGTCGATTCGGCCCATGCCTGGGGCCAGCTCGATTTCCGCCTCCCGGACCTCGGCGCCGATTTTGTCGGCCTGACCTGCCAGAAATGGATCGGAGCGCCGATGGGCCTCGGCCTGACCTATATCCGCCGCGACCGCCTCACCGATATCGATCCGGTGATGGGAATCGTCGAGGGGCGGCCGGACGACGCCATGAGCCGCGTCCATACCGGCACCTCGGACATCGCCGCCCTGCTGACGCTGCCCGACGCGCTCGATTGTCATGACCGGATCGGCACCCCCGCCATCGAGGCGCGATTGCGCCATCTGCGCGACCGCTGGGCGGAACCGCTGCGGGACTACGGCGCCATCGAAATCCTGACCCCCGCCGATCCCCGGATGACCTGCGCCATCACCTCATTTCGCCTGAAGGGCCGCACCAGCCTTGCCGACAACAAGGCTCTGGCGAAGGAGCTTCTGGACAATCACCGGATCTTCACCGTGGATCGCGCCGGTCTTGCCAGTGGCGCCTGCGTCCGGGTGACCCCGGCGCTGTTCACCGGCACCCGCGACATCGACAGACTGGTCGACGCCCTCAGGATCATCGGCCGCGCCTGACGCCCGCCCGCGCCCTGGCTCATTCAAAAGATTTGGCGACCGCCGCTCCGCGCGAGGGGAAAAGCTCCATTTTTCAGTGCTTGAATGCCGCCCGGAGGTGAGGTGCATGGACCGGCTTTAGGGCTCTTTTATTCGCGTCAAAGCACGGGTCACTTCCCGGACGAAAACCCGGGGCCATCCGGAACCGGACACCCCGGAGGCCGCTCCCGCCAACCGGGGACGCCGGACGACCCGGGGCCGTCCCGCGCATCCCGGCGGCCCCCGAGCCATGGCGATCTGGGAATAGGCAATTTCTGATCTTTATCCTATAGTATTTCCATCGGGGACCAGCGATCCGGAACTCCCGGCCGGCAGGGTTCGCCGATATCGTGATGCCGACAATCGCATCGCCCTTCAGGAGATGGCGACCGGAATGAGCAGCTACCATCTCTCCCTGTTGCGCAGTCGGGGTTGGCTCCGTGCCGGTCTCGTAGCCGCCTTTCTCGCGTTTCCTGTCACGTCGATCGGTTTTGGACTGGGCTATTTCGGTGACGATTGGAGGGGGATGATCCAGGCGCTGGAGTTCGCCGGCGGCGGCATCGTCCTGTCGCTGACCATCGGCCTGTCCGCCCCCTGGGTACTGCGTGGTTTTGCGGTCCGGGCGCGCGAGGAGGACGAGAGCCGCGACAGCGAAAAGCCGGCCTCCCGGCCAGCTTCCGGCGCAGCGGCTGCGGCGCGCCATGGAGCGCCGTCGACGCCCGGAGGGCGGCACTGAGCAAGGTGACGGCGCAAGCCGGGTCAGCACACCGCCCAAACGGCCGCACCGTCCGGGTCGCCCTGACCGCTCTGGCGAAATCACACTCCTGCCCGTCCCAATTGCATATCCTCACTTGACGTCAGGTCCGCTTGCGGCGAGAAAGAACCGGGGAACGGGCATTCCGTCCCAGGAGGGAACGATCGAGGTGACCACGCCGCCACCGGCGCGTGATCGCATACCGTCGCCGCCGATTTTTTTTGAGCGGCGACAACCGGCCCGCCGTCTTGCGGTCGATTGGGGGATCAAAGTCCCGCAGGACGGCGGCCGATCCCAAACCGAAGGCCTGTTGATAAACAAGCTGATCAACGGACCTTACGGCCCTTGCGACGCTTGAGCCGGCCGGAGCGGGTCGGAAGCACCCGGTGAACCCGGGGACTCCTCGCGACAGGAAAACGTCGCACCGCCCGTCCCGTCGGGCGTCGTCGCCACAAACCGCAGGCAGGCCATCGTCATGAACAGCCCCGACATCATTACCCTGTCCTCCGGATCGTCAGAACTGTCCGTGAAGCCGTCCACCGGAGGCGCCATCACAGGCTGGAGCGTCCACGGACACGCCCTTCTGCGCGATGTCCCGGAGGAGGCGCGGCGCGACGGGAATGCCCGCCAGCAGGGGTGCTTCCCCCTGCTTCCCTATTCCAATCGGATCGCCCATGCCACCTTGCCTCTGGACGGCCGTTCCTATCCGCTGCGCCCCGACCCGCAGGGCGAGGCCCACAGCATCCATGGCAACGCCTGGTATACGCCCTGGGCCGTCGACTCGCGGGATGAGCACCGCCTGGTCCTCCGCCTCGATCACGATGCCCGGAACGAACGGGCGCTGGACTGGCCCTTTGCCTACAGCGCGCGGGAAACGTTCGATCTGACCCCGGACGGGCTCGCGATCACGCTGACGATCACCAATAACGGCAACAGGGCCATGCCCGCCGGCCTGGGACTGCACCCCTATTTCCGCGCCGGCCCCGGAACCCGCATATGGTTCCAGACGACCGGCGTCTGGCTCAATGGAGAGGATAAGCTGCCCACCGCCCATGTGCCGCTTCCGGCCGGCTGGTCCTTCGAAAACGGTGGATCGCCCTCCGACGCGGCCCTGGACAACTGCTTTTCCGGATGGAACGGAACGGCCCGCATCCATTGGCCGGACGCCGGATTGCGCCTGACCATGACCGCGGACGACATTTTCCGTCATCTTGTGGTCTTCACCCCCCCCGGGCGGGAATTCTTCTGCGTCGAACCGGTCAGCCATGCCAATGGCGCCATTGTCCCGAAGGACGGCGCCGGCCCCGACATCCTGGGCGCCCGTCTGCTGGCGCCGGGGGCGAGCCTGTCGGGAACGGTGCATTTCGCCATCGAACACCACCCATGACGGCCACCCGCCTGACGGACATTACAACCGGCCTTGGCGAATCGCCGGTGTGGTCCACCATGGAACAGGCTCTTTACTGGGTCGATATCAAGGGTCAGGCCATCCACCGGCTGGAGCCCGCGACCGGAGCCACGGCAACGATCCCCCTGCCGGAACAGATCGGATGCCTGGGACTGGCCCGGTCCGGAGGGTTCATTGCGGGACTGCGATCCGGACTGTGGCGTCTTTCCGCCGACGGCCGGCCCGTGCGGATGCTGGCCGCCAATCCCGAAAACACCGCCTGTTCGCGCTTCAATGACGGACGGGCGGATCGCGCCGGCCGCTACTGGGCCGGAACGCTCGACGAACCCAAGGCGGGCGGCCAGGCGCATCTTTACCGGTTCGATCACCGGGGGCTGACCGCCCTGGTGGACGGCCTCCTGACCTCCAACGGTCTGGCCTTCAGTCCGGACGACCGGTGGCTCTATCACGCGGACACCCCGACCTTCACGGTCTTCCGGCATCCCTTCGACCTTGCCCCCGGGACACTGGGACCGCGCGAGCCCTGGATCCGGCTGCCCTCCTCCGCGCCGGAACGGGGACGGCCGGACGGAGCGGCGGTCGATTCCCGGGGACGATACTGGACCGCGCTCTATGAGGGCGGTCGTGTCCAATGCTACGGATCCGACGGCGTGCTTGTCGCGGACTATCCGGTTCCCGCCCGATGTCCGACGATGGTCGCGTTCGGCGGCCCCGATCTCAGGACATTGTTCGTCACCACCGCCCGCGCGGGCCGGCCGGCCGATGAGCTGGACCGGTTTCCCGACAGTGGCGGCCTGTTCGCCATCCCTGTCGACGTCCCGGGGCTTCCGGAGCCGCAGGCCGATCTGTAATCCCGCCGTCCGCGTCTCAATCGGGAGGTGAGGTCACCCGGTAGGTTTTGAAATATTCACAATATTTCTGAGGCTTGCTACCATAGCAGCATGCCAGTTTGCATCGCCGGCCATGAGAAACGCCCAACGATGGCGGCCCGCCGGAAGGACGATGCGACTGCCGGGACCTGCGGTCACCGTCATGGACAGCAACCGGTTCTGCCTCCGGGAAAACTCCCGGCAAGGCCCGAGGACCGGTTCCGTGGCGATATCGCGCGGGTGCCGGCAAGCCAACGCCAAGCTCATTGAGGGATCAATCGTGGCTCGCAATTCGTCATCGTCGTTTGAAATCGGCGACAGGTTCACCAAGACCGGGGAAACCCGTGCGATTGTCTGGGTGGTAACGCGCTCCTGGACCCATGTGGACGGTCTTCTGCACGTTCAGCTTGCCAAGCAGGCCCGGCAAAGCGAGGTCATTACCGTCTCGGCGGCAACCCTGGGGGACTCGACCTTTTTCCGCCCCGTTCCACCCGCGGCGTGAATGGTCCCGGCCCGGGCGGAGTGGTATCCGCCGGGCCGCGTTCCACCCCTGGTCGGATCCCGCGGAAAATCCTGGCGGCGAAGTCCCTTAAGCGGATTGACAGGACCCCCGATTGTCCGAAATATCTGCTCAGCGTGAAGCATGATCCCGTGAACGGGAAAGGGTGGTTCGCGCGTCCACGACAAACCTGACCGGGGTTCGAGATGCGCGTATCCGTCGCCAAGTTCCTGTGTGCCCTTTCGGCGCTTGCCGCCCTTGCCGCGCCCGCTTTCGCGGACGAGGAGAAAGTCCTCAACGTCTACAACTGGTCTGATTACATCGCGCCCGATACCATCGAAAAATTCACCGCAGAGACCGGCATCAAGGTGAACTACGATGTCTATGACAGCAATGAAACGCTGTCGGCGAAGCTCCAGGCGGGAAAGTCGGGCTATGACGTCGTGTTCCCCTCCGCCTCCCCCTTCCTGGCGCAGCAGATCAAGGCCGGCATCTATCAGAAACTCGACCTCGGCCGCCTCAGGAACGCGCAAGGGTTGGATCCGGCGATCATGAAGACGCTGTCCCAGGCCGATCCGGGCAATCAGTTCGCCATTCCCTACATGATCGCCGCCACCGGATACGGCTACAATGTCGACAAGGTGAAGGCTCTGCTGCCGAACGCGCCGGTGGACAGTTGGGCCCTGATCTTCGATCCCGCCCAGGTGTCGAAACTGAAGGCCTGCGGGGTCAGTTTCCTCGATACCCCGACCGATGTGTTCGCCGCGGCGATGGTCTATCTCGGCAAAAGCGGCACCAGCCAGTCGAGCGACGATCTGAAGGCCGCCGCCGAGGCCGTGACGGCGGTGCGCCCGTTCGTCACCTATTTCCATTCGTCCAAATATATCAATGATCTCGCCAACGGCGACACCTGCCTCGCCCACGGTTATGTCGGGGATCTGGTGCAGGCCCGGGCGCGCGCCAAAGAAGCCGGAAAGGGCGTCCATATCGCCATCACCATTCCGAAGGAGGGCGCGGTGATCAATATCGATTCCGCGGCCGTTCCGGTCGATGCCCCCCACCCCGGCAATGCCCACAAATTCATCGATTTCCTTCTGCGTCCCGAGATCATCGCCGCCATCAGCAACACGACCGGCTATGCCAACGCCGTCGTCGCCTCGAAGCCCCTGCTGAAGAAGGAACTGGCAACCGATCCCGCCATCTATCCCCCGGCCGACGTCACCGCCCGGGAGTTCCAGGTCCCACCCGCCAGTCAGACATTTGATCGGGAACGGACGAGAGCCTGGACCCGGGTCAAGACCGGAAAATAGCCCTGCACGCAAGGGATGTGATCACAGCGCCCCAGCCGGCCTACGCTGGGGCGTCTTTCTTGAAAGGAGCTCTGGGACGTGGCTCTGCCTTCCGCCAAGCCGCAAGTCTTCGCCCCCTGGAATGATCCGGAGGCGAAACCGCTGATCCGGATCGAGGGGGTCTCCAAAAGTTTCGGGGACTTCCACGCGGTCAACAAGGTCGATCTCGATATCTACCCGGGAGAATTCTTCTCGCTGCTGGGGGCCTCGGGATGCGGAAAAACAACATTGCTGCGCATGCTGGCCGGCTTCGAGACTCCGACGGAGGGCAGAATCTCGATCGACGGCGTCGACATGACCAGCATTCCGCCCTATGAGCGGCCGATCAATATGATGTTCCAGTCCTATGCCCTGTTCCCGCATATGACGGTGGCCCAGAACGTCGCCTTCGGCCTGAAACAGGATCGTGTTCCGAAGCGCCTGATCGGAAACAAGGTCCGGGAGGTTCTGGATCTGGTGCAGATGAGCCGCTTCGCCGAACGCAAGCCCCAGCAACTGTCCGGCGGCCAGCGCCAGCGCGTGGCCCTGGCCCGCTGTCTCGCCAAGGAACCGAAAGTCCTTCTTCTGGACGAACCGCTGGCGGCCCTTGACAAGAAGTTGCGCGAACAGACCCAGCTTGAGCTGGTCAATATCCAGGACCGCGTCGGCATCACCTTCGTCATGGTCACCCACGATCAGGAAGAGGCGATGACCATGTCGGCCCGAATCGGCGTGATGAACGCCGGCAGCATCGAGCAGATCGGAACGCCGGTCGAAATCTACGAATACCCCACCACCACCTTCGTCGCCGATTTCATCGGCACCGCCAACATGTTCGACGGGGTGGTGTCACTGGAAGAGCAGAACCGCACGGTCGTCGACTGTTCCGAGCTTGAGACCCAGCTCACCGTCGGCCACGCCAGCGGTGTCGCGGTCGGCGCCCCGGTGACGGTGATGGTCCGCCCGGAAAAAATGACCGTACAGCGAGAAAAACCAGACCCCCGCATCAACTGCGTGCATGGGGTGGTCAGCGACATCGCCTATCTGGGCGACATTTCCATCTACCATGTCCGACTGGAGTCGGGACGCAAGGTCCAGGTCGCCCTGACCAATCTGCGCCATACCAGCGAGCAGCGTCTGACCTGGGATGACGAGGTCTATCTGACCTGGCACCCGGCCAACTCCCTGGTTCTGGTCCAATGACGGCGACCACCCCATCTTCCACCGCGCCCCATCCCCGGCCGGGGCCGGCACTCCGCGCCGCCCTGTTGCGCCGCTGGGGCCGGGCCCTGGTCGGCATGCCGCCTTATGCCTGGCTGCTGCTGTTCTTCCTGATTCCCTTCCTGATCGTTCTCAAGATCAGTTTTTCCGAACCCCAGGCGGCCATTCCTCCCTATGTTCCGCTGTTCAGCTGGGCGGGAGACCAGATCCTGCAGATCAGGCTCAATCTCGGCAATTATGGCTATCTGTTTTCGGACGAGCTTTATGTCGCGGCCTATCTGAACTCCCTCAAGATCGCCGGGATTTCCACGGTCTTCTGCCTGCTGATCGGCTATCCGATGGCTTATGCCATCGCGCGCGCGCCCAAGACCGTGCGCAATCCTCTGCTGATGCTGGTGGTGCTGCCCTTCTGGACGTCGTTCCTGATCCGTGTCTATGCGTGGATGGGAATCCTGAAGAACGAGGGACTGTTGAACTCGTTCCTGCTGTGGACCGGGATCATTCATGCGCCTTTGCAGATGCTGGAAACGGATTTCGCCGTCTATGTCGGCATCGTCTATTCCTACCTGCCCTTCATGATTTTACCGTTGTACGCCACGCTGGAAAAGATGGACCTGTCGCTGCTGGAGGCCGCCGCGGATCTTGGATGCCGGCCCTTTCGCGCGTTCCTCAACGTCACCCTGCCGCTGTCGATCCCCGGCATGGTGGCGGGATCGATGCTGGTGTTCATTCCGGCGGTGGGTGAGTTCGTCATCCCGGATCTGCTGGGCGGACCGGACACGCTGATGATCGGCAAAGTGCTGTGGTCGGAATTCTTCGACAATCGCGACTGGCCGGCGGCGTCGGCGGTCGCGGTGGCGATGCTGGTCCTGCTGGTGGCGCCGATCATGGTGTTCCAGCATTACCAGAACAAGACATCGGAGGCCGGACGATGAGGAACCGGGTTATCGCGCTCTACACCGCCCTTGGCCTGGGATACGCCTTCCTTTATCTGCCGATCGTGCTTCTGGTCATCTATTCCTTCAACGCATCGCGTCTGGTCACGGTGTGGGGCGGGTTCTCGACCAAATGGTACGGAGAACTGGCCGGTGACGAGAAAATCCTGAATGCCGCCTGGCTCAGCCTCAAGGTCGCGGTGATGAACGCCACTCTCTCGACCTTCCTCGGCACGCTGGCCGCGGTGGTCCTGGTGCGATTCCGCCGCTTCCCGGGACGGACCCTGTTCACCGGCATGATCACGGCCCCGCTGGTGATGCCCGAGATCATCACCGGGCTCGCCATGCTGCTGCTGTTCGTGTCGATGGAACTGACGTTCGGCTGGCCGGAAGGCCGCTCGATCACCACCATCGTCATCGCGCATGTCACCTTCAGCCTGTCCTTCGTCACCGTGATCGTCCAGTCGCGGCTGGCGCAAATGGACATTTCGCTGGAAGAGGCGGCGATGGACCTGGGAGCCCGTCCGGCGAAGGTATTCCTGGTGATCACGCTTCCGATCATCGCCCCCGCGCTGCTGGCCGGATGGCTGTTGTCCTTCACCTTGTCGGTCGATGACGTTGTCATCTCCTCCTTCGTCACCGGTCCGGCCTCCACGACACTTCCGATCGTCATTTTCTCGAAGGTCCGTCTGGGCGTCAGCCCGGAGGTCAACGCGTTAGCCAGCATCGTGGTCGCCATCGTCAGCGTCGGCATCGTCATTTTCGGGATCGTGACCCAGCGCCAGGAACGGGAACGGCAGCGATCCGCGACCGCCGCCGCCGAAGACCACGCTGTCGAAGACCACGCCGCCGGGCATCCGCGCCGGGGACCGGCGCGGATGTGACACGCCCCCGGGATCAGCGCGTACAGGCGTCCAGAAGATAGGCGATGGACTGGAAGCTTGCGCGCGACTTCTGTTCCAGCCCGATTTCGCAGGTGCGGCTCGATGAGCAGCCCTGGTAGCCCGCCGGGGCGTTCGTTTCGAGATGCCGCAACGCATGATCGTTGAGGTCTGGACGGAACAACCCCTTGTCACCGGCAAAGCCGCAGCAGGTGACGCCATCGGGAACCACGACCCGGGTGCTGCAGGCTTCCGCCAGAGCAAGCATCTTTCCGGCCAGCCCCATCCGGCGGACACTGCAAGGGATGTGCAGCAGCACCGGCCGGTTCTGTTTCGTGACGGACAGGCGGGGCAAAATCCTGTCATGCAGGAATTCCGGGAGATCGGAAACCGTCACCCGGCCGGTCAGCCTGTCGCGGAGCCGCATGCTGCACGGGCTGACATCCATCACGACGACCGGATTCCCCCCGCCGCCCGATGGCGCGGCCGCCGCAACCGCCGCCAGGACGGCAGACTCCATCCGGTCCAGCAGGGCGTCCGCGTCCCGGCTCATCCCTTTTGAGGACAGGGTGAGGCCACAGCACAACCCTTCGGCGTCCGCCGGAAACCGCACGCGGAAGCCGGCCCGGGTGCAAAGGCCGGCGACCACCTCGGACAGGGGGCGGCCGTCCTCCGACAGATCGGACGCCCCCATGGTCCGGCTGGCGCAGGCCGGCACATAGACGACCGTCTCGCCGTCCGCCTCCACCGACGGCGTCACGGACAGCCGGCCGGGTCCCGGCAATGCCTCCAGCGCCACCGGGATCGACGATCCGGCGATCCGGCGCAATCCCCGGCTGGCGTCCGCCAGGGTTTCCGCCCCCAGGATCCGGCGCGCCCCCGCCGCCAGTCCAAGCGCCACCCGCACCCCCCGGGTGGCCAGGGCGACGTGACGCGCGGCTCCGGCACCGGCCCAGCGGGCCGCGGGCCCCAACCGTTCCGCGCGGAGCGCCCGCGTAAGATCGCCAGTGTTGATACCGACCGGGCAGACCAGCGAACACAGTCCGCAGGCGGCACAGGTATCGATCCCCTGGTCGTCGAACAGGCGCCGCCAGAGCCCTGTGTTCTCTCCCCGCCCCGCCCGCAGCGTGATCTCGCGCCAGCCGGCGATCCGCTGGCGCGGCGCCAGGGTCAGGCGGAAGGACGGGCATTGCGCCTCGCACATGCCGCATTCGATACATTTGTCGATCGCCGGAAAGGCGGCCGGCGAGGGTTTCAGATGATGAACATGGGCCGCCGGATCATCGGTCAGGATCACCCCGGGATTGAGCAGTCCGTCGGGATCGAACAGGCTCTTGATCTCGCGGATCAGGGCGAAGGCGTCCGCCCCCCATTCCAGTTCGACGAAGGGCGCCATCGCCCGCCCGGTTCCATGCTCCGCCTTCAACGCCCCGTCATAGCGGCCGGCGATAACCCGGGCGATGTCATCCATGACACGCCGGTACCGCTCCACCTCCTCCGGGATGCCGAAGTCCTGGGTAAAGAGAAAATGCAGATTGCCGGCCAGGGCATGGCCGAAAATGATGGCGTCGTCATAGCCGTGGCGCGTCATCACGTCGCGCAGGTCGCGCGCCGCATCGGCCAGATGCTCCATCGGCACCGCCACATCCTCGGTCACGATGGTCGTGCCGGTCCGGCGCAGGGCGCCGACCGTGGGAAACATCCCTTTGCGGATTGCCCATTGCCGGTCGATGTCCGCCCTCTCTGTCGTCATCTCCGGCGGGAAAAGGGGGGCATGGGCGGCCAGCACCGCTCCGACGTTCGCAAGATTGGCGGCAAGACCGGCGGCATCGGCACCGCGCACCTCGATCAGAAGCGCGGTCGCGTCACCGGGAAGGGTCTTCAGCGCCGCCGGCATCCCCGGTTTGTCCGCCACGGAGCGCAGAGACGCGCGATCCAGCAGCTCGACCGCCGCAACGGGCGTGGCCTTGAGGTCCATCACGGCCCGGCAGGCCCCCTCCATGTCCGCGAACAGGGCAAGACCGGAGGCCCGGTAGGGAGGGTCCTCGACCGTCCGGTAGGTGACCCGGGACAGGAAGCCCAGGGTTCCCTCCGACCCGATCATCAGATGGGTCAGAATGTCGATCGGATCTTCGAAATCGATCAGGGCGTTGAGGCTGTAGCCGATGGTGTTCTTGATCTTGAATTTGCGCCGGATCCGGTCCGCCAGTGCCGGAGTGCCGCGGACCCGGACGGACAGGTCCGACAACGCGGCCAGGAGGGGGCCGTGACTGTCGCGGAAAGCCTGACGGCTGGCGTCCTCGCCACTGTCCAGAACGGTGCCGTCAGCCAGCAGGACCCGCATCCCGTCCAGGGTCTGGTAGGAGTTTCCGGCGGTCCCGCAGCACATGCCGCTGGCATTGTTGGCCGCGATCCCGCCAATCCGGCAGGCATCGATCGACGCGGGATCGGGACCGATCTTGCGACCGAAGGAGGCCAGCCGGCGGTTGGCATCAGCGCCGATGACACCGGGCCCCAGATGGATCCGCGCGCCGGCATCAACAATCTCCAGGGTATTCCAGGATTCTCCCAGAACGGCCAGAACCTGATCGCTGACCGCCTGCCCCGACAGGCTGGTTCCGGCGGCGCGGAAGGTGACGGCGACCCCTGATTGACGGCACAGGGACAAAAGCCGGCGAACCTCCTCCTCGGTTTCGACCACGACCACCAGTCCCGGTGTCAGCCGGAAACAGCTCGCATCGGTCCCCCAGGCATGGCGGCGAAGCGGATCGGTGATGATCCGGGCGGGCGGCAAATGGCGGGACAATTGGTCGGCAAGCCCCGCGAAAACTGCGGGCGAAGTCTGAGGCATGGCGGGGATCTGAGGCTCTGATCGGAAAAGGGAAACAAGGCCCGCAACATTCCTCCAAATCACAGCCAGATGTCGATAACTTTATGCCAATTCTTACGCCTTTATGCGTCACTCCCGAACGGAAGCGGGGCATACGCCTCCTGCCGCGCCCGGCATCGCCGCCAATCCGCTGAGACGGAACGGGACCGCTCAGGCGGACCGGATCCGTTCGACGAACTGCCGGACCTCCTGGTCGAGCGTGGAGGACTGGCGGGTCAGTTCGGTCGCCGCGGCCAGTACCGCGCCGGCCCCCTCTCCGGCCTCGGCCACCGCGCGGGTGACACCGCCGATATTGCGCGACACCTCCTGCGTTCCGGCGGCGGCCTGCTCGACATTACGGGCAATTTCGGCGGTGGCCGCGCCCTGCTGCTCCACGGCCGCCGCGATCGCCGCCGAAATCTGGCTGATTTCCCCGATGGTGCCGGCAATGGCCTGGATGGCGGCGACGGCCTCGGCC
>WASQ01000067.1:42971-51576 GCA_009712185.1 Telmatospirillum sp.
CCGGCCCGCCCCCGCCTGAACGCTGCCGATATGGCGCGAGATATCCTCGGTGGCCCGTGCCGTCTGACCGGCCAGGCTCTTCACTTCGCCCGCAACCACGGCAAATCCCTTCCCGGCGTCGCCGGCCCTGGCGGCCTCGATGGTCGCGTTCAAGGCCAGAAGGTTGGTCTGACTGGCGATATCGTTGATCAACTGGACAACGCTGCCGATCAGATCGGCCGAGTTGGCGAGGCTGGTGACAATATCCCCGGTCTTCGCCGCCTGGGCGACGGCACTGCCGGAAATTGACGCAGCCTGATTGACCTGACGGCTGATTTCGCGGATCGAAACACTGAGTTCCTCGGCGGCGGTCGCCACCGTCTCGACATTGCCGCTGGCGACTTCGGAGGCCGACGCCACCACCGAGGCCTGCTGGCTTGCCTCGGCGGAGACGGAGGACAGCGATTGCGCCGCTCCCTGCATCTGGCTGGCGGCGGAGGCCACCGTCGTCACCACACCCCGGATGCTTTGTTCGAAATGCAACGCCAGATCGGCCAGGATGCGACGCCTTTTCTGCTCCGCCTCATCCTTGGCGTGGTCCTGATCATCGCGCAATCGCGCCGCGTCGCGGGCCCGGTCGCGAAGGATTTCGATCGACCGCGACAAAAGGCCGATCTCATCGCCTCTGGCCCGTTCGCCAACCTCGATGGTGTAGTCCTGATCCGCCAGCCGGCGGGTGACGTCGGCCAGCCGGCTGAGCGGCCGCACGGTATCCCTCGCCAGCCACCATCCCCCCGCCATCAGCAGAAGAATGACCGGCGCGATGATGCCGAGATAACTCTGGGTTGCTGAGCGGAATTCCGCGTCGACGTCATCGATGTAAATGCCGGTGCCGATCACCCACCCCCAGGGTTCGTAGGAAAGGGCCGAGGAAACCTTGTCAACCGGCTTGTCGGAACCCGCACGCGGAAATTGATAGAAGACCGGACGACCGTTGTTTTCGCCGGACGAAATCAGCTCGCGAATAAAGGGAACACCATTGGCATCTTTGAGATCTATCAGATTTTTTCCTTCCCGCTCTGGCCGAGGAGGCAGAAGAATACATGTTCCATCTTTCAGATAGATAAAAAAATACTCAACTTTGCTGTAACGCAGGTCACGCAGGACCTTTTTTGCCATATCCTGGGCGGTGGCCTGATCGAACTCGCCGGCGGCGGCGCGATCATGAAACCCCTTGGCAACATCGCGCGCCACCTCAACCAGATTTTGCACCTTGACGACCCGGTCGGAGACCATCGTGCGATGCAAAAAAGACAGGGCGAAGCCGGACAGCAGGATGAATCCGGCGATGCCGCCAAAGACAAGGACAAGAAGTTTCGCAGAAATTCCTTTGACCTTCGTCATGTCTTCCCCTCCAGAATACCGGAGCAATCATTTTAATGATAAATAAGTCATTTAGGCAACAGACGAAACCTCCGGTCGTTACCTCCTCGCAAACAGCCCCACAATAATAGTCATGAAAACATTATGGTTTGTTGCAGGTGAAACATTTGCAATAACGATTGCCAACGCTCCTTCCGGCGGCCAGACCGCCACAACCAGACCGACAAAGAGTTCTGGGTGGGGCGAGTGGGAAGGGCTCGGAGGAAAGCACGGGCCCTTCCCCTGGAGACCGGCCAGACAAGGAAGGAACAGCGGGCCCGTCACGGTCATTTTACGCAGTCCGGAACCTGAATACCCGTGGAAAAACGTCAACCGGAGCGTAAGATCGCCCGGTTTACGCAGTCCCCGTGTCAATCGGCCGGAAACAACGCCGCGGCAAGTCCCGTCATCCGGGCCGTGCCGCTTCGCGCAATCAGGTGGGAGAGGGAGCGTTTCGCATGGCTGAACAATCGAAGGTGTGGCGGGTCCTGCAGGTTTCCAGCGGCAACTTTCTGGAAATGTATGATTTCATGGTGTTCGGCTACTATGCCAAGGCCATCGGCAATGCCTTTTTCCCCAGCAACAGCGAATTCGCCACCCTGATGGCGACCTTCATGACTTTCGGCGCCGGATTCCTGATGCGTCCGCTCGGCGCCATCATCCTGGGATCCTACATCGACCATCACGGACGCCGGAAAGGCCTGATCCTGACCCTGGGATTGATGGCCATCGGCACGCTGACCATCGCCCTTGTCCCCGGTTATGAGAAGGTTGGATTCCTGGCCCCGCTGATCGTGGTCAGCGGCCGTCTGTTGCAGGGGTTGTCGGCCGGCGTCGAGCTGGGCGGTGTCTCCGTCTATCTGTCCGAGATCGCGTCCCCGGGGCTCAAAGGGTTTTATGTCAGCTGGCAGTCGGCCAGCCAGCAGGTCGCGGTGATGTTCGCAGCCCTGCTGGGTGTCATGTTGTCGAGCTGGCTTCCGCCCGAACAGATGGTCGCCTGGGGCTGGCGGGTGCCGCTGGTCGTCGGCTGCGTCATCATCCCCTTCATTTTCCTGTTGCGCCGCACGCTTCAGGAAACCGAGGAATTCCAGGCGCGCAAGCATCGCTTGTCGTCGGCCGAAATTCTGCAGTCGGTGGCGGCCAACTGGCGCCTGATCCTGATCGGGACCTTCATGGTGACGATCAGCAACGCGGCCTTCTACATGATCACCGCCTACACCCCGACGTTCGGCAACACGGTGTTGAAGCTTTCCAACCTCGACGCGCTCACGGTCACGCTGTGCGTCGGCCTGTCGAACTTCATTTTCGTGCCGCTGGGCGGGTTGCTGTCCGACAAGGTCGGCCGCAAGCCGGTTCTGATCGGATCGGCGGGCCTGATCCTGGTGACGGCCTATCCCGCCATGTCCTGGCTGACCGGCGCGCCGACTTTCGGCCACCTTCTCGCGGTCGAATTGTGGTTGTCGGTGCTTTATTCCGCCTACAACGGCGGCATGATCGTCTATGTCACGGAGATCATGCCGGCGGAAGTGCGGACCGCCGGGTTCTCGCTGTCCTACAGCCTGTCGCAAACGATCTTCGGCGGATTCACGCCGGCCATTTCGACCTATCTGATCCATCTGACCAACGACAAGGCCGCCCCGGGCGCATGGCTGTCCTTCGCCGCCGTCTGCGCCCTGTCCGCGGTCCTGATCAACTGGCGCCGCGAGGTCAATTCGCTCCGGCGGACCGGCGACGGCCAGACCACCGCCGCCCTGTCCTGAGAACAGGCCCATTCTTGAGACCAGGCCCCCCTCCTGAGCCGGCCCGTCCAGCGCGGGCCGCTCCGGAACTGCCCCGTCCCGTCACAACCGGAAACCATCTTCATGCAGCCTCCGTTTCTATCCCTGCCCTCGCTCGACGTTCCCAATCCCTACCCGACACCCGGTCGCCCGGTCCTGGCCCGCAACGTTGTCGCCACCTCGCAGCCGTTGGCGGCCGAGGCCGGGCTCTGGATGTTGCGCTGTGGCGGCAACGCGGTCGATGCCGCGATCGCGGCCGCGATCACACTGACCGTCGTCGAGCCGACCGGCTGCGGCCTGGGAAGCGATGCCTTCGCCATGGTTTGGGACGGAGCGCGCTTCCACGGCCTCAATGCCTCGGGACGGTCGCCGGCGGCCTGGAACTCCGACCGGTTCGCCGGCAGGAAGGTCATGCCCGAACGGGGGTGGGAAAGCGTTGTGGTTCCCGGCGCCGTCTCCGGCTGGGCCGCCCTGTCCGAGCGGTTTGGCCGCCTGCCCTTCGCCGACCTGTGCCAGCCCGCGATCGATTATGCCCGTCGCGGTTTCGCCGTGACACCGACGGTCGCCCATTTGTGGGCCCGGGGCGCGGCGCTTCTGAAGGACCAGCCGGGTTTCGCGGAGACCTTCCTGCCGGACGGTGAGGCGCCGGGGGCCGGGAAGGTCTTCCGAAGCGAGGCGATGGCCCGCACCATCGAGAGGATCGCGAACAGCCGGGGAGAGGATTTCTACCGGGGTGAGCTGGCCCGGCGCATCGCCGACTTCGCGACCGAGCATGGCGCCGCATTGACCGCCCGCGACCTGGCCGATCACAGCAATGACTGGGTCGCCCCCTTGTCCGTCGATTTTTACGATAGCAGTCTTCAGGAGCTGCCCCCGAACGGCCAGGGATTGGCCGCATTGATCGCGGCCGGCATCCTGTCGGAGCTGGGGGTCGACGCCCTGCCCCCGGATAGTGCCGGCAGTCTGCATCTGCAGATCGAGGCCATGAAACTCGCTTTCGCCGATCTTCACCATTATGTGGCCGACCCGGATCACATGGCGCGGCCAGCCGAGGCCTTTCTTGACCGCGACTATCTGCGGACCCGCGCCCGTCTCGTCGATCACCGCAGGGCCGGTCTTCCCGTCTATGGCGTTCCCAGGCGGGGCGGCACCGTCTATCTGACCGCCGCGGACGCGAACGGCATGATGGTGTCCTTCATCCAGTCGAACTACATGGGCTTCGGGTCGGGAGTTGTGGTTCCGGGAACCGGGATCAGCCTGCAGAACCGGGGATGCGGATTCCGTGCCGAACCGGGCCACGCCAATTCGGTGGGCCCCCGCAAACGGCCGTTTCATACCATCATTCCGGGATTCGCCAGCCGGCAGGGGCATCCGGTGATGAGCTATGGCGTAATGGGCGCCGCCATGCAGGCGCAAGGCCATGTCCAGATGGCGTTACGTGTCCTGCTGCATGGCCAGGATCCCCAGATGGCGAGCGACGCGCCGCGCTGGCGGGTCACCGGCGGGCTGAATGTCGCCCTGGAATCCCGTGTCGCGCCGACGGTGGCGGCGGAACTGGCGTCTTTGGGACATCATGTCACGGTCGAGCCTGAGGTCGCGCATCAGGCGTTCGGCGGCGCCCAGGCCATCGTGCGCATGAACGGGGTTTATGCCGGCGGCAGCGATCATCGCAAGGATGGCAGGGCCGTCGGTTTCTGAAATTTTATTAATCCTTCGTCCAGGATCCGGCAATCAGGGCCCTGGCACTCTGTCCCTGTCTTCCGGCGGGTCTCTCACCCCCTGCCCGCCGGAAAATGGTCTCAACACCCGTTAAGGACAGAGCGATGCCCCATCCCTCCCTTTCCTCCGGTCGCCGTCGCGGGCTTGCCGCCCTGCTGCTGGCAGGCACCGTCCTTGCCGGCGTCGCGGCTCCCACTTTTTCCCAGGCGGCCCCCGCCAGCGAGCCCTTGCATCTTCCTCCCGTCGCCAATCAGGCGGGATTCGCCGATCTGGCCCAGACCGTGCGGCCGGCCGTGGTCAATATCGCGACCACGGAAACGCCCCGCCGGCAGGTCCATCCCGACATGCCCGACTTTCCTCCGGGATCACCGTTGGGCGACATGTTCCGCCAGTTCTTCGACCAGCAGTCGGCCCGTCCGTCACACGCGCTGGGGTCAGGCTTCATCGTCGATCCCGACGGCTACATCGTCACCAACAACCATGTGGTGGACGGCGCCCACAAGATCAGCGTGACGCTGGACGATGGCACCAGCCACCCCGCCAAGGTGATCGGCCGCGATTCCAAGACCGATATCGCCCTTCTCAAAATCGACGCCGGCCACAAGCTGCCTTATGTCGCCTTCGGCGATTCGGGGAAGGAAAGGGTCGGGGACTGGGTCATTGCGGTCGGCAATCCCTTCGGCCTCGGCGGATCGGTCACCGCCGGCATCGTGTCGGCGCATGGCCGCAACATCAATGAGGGCCCTTACGACGACTTCCTGCAGATCGACGCGCCGATCAACCCCGGCAACTCTGGCGGCCCCTTGTTCAATCAGTCGGGCGAGGTGATCGGCATCGACACGGCGATCTATTCGCCCAACGGCGGCAGCGTCGGCATCGGCTTCGCGATACCGTCGCGCATCGCGCAGAAGGTCGTCGCCGCCCTGCGCGACAAGGGCAAGGTCGAACGCGGCTGGCTCGGCGTTCAGATGCAGCCTCTGACCGGTCCGCTCGCCAAGGCCGTCGGACGCCCCGCCGACGGCGGCGTCCTGGTGTCCGACATCGTTCCGGACTCGCCGGCCCAGCACTCCGGCCTGCATCAGGGCGATGTGATCGTCGGCTTCGGCGACACCGCCATCAAATCACCGCGCGATCTGGCCCTGGCGGTCGCGGACACCGCGACCGGGACCACCGTTCCCGTGACCGTGTGGCGCGACGGGCATGAAAAGCGTGTCGACATCACCATCGCCACCCAGACCAAGGAGGAGGTGGCGGCCAACACCGACGACGATCAGGGCACGGCCGGCATGCAATTGATGCCCCTCAATGCCGAAGCCAGAAGCGCCCTGGGTCTGAGCCGTGCCCTCAAAGGCGTGGTCGTCGCCGACGTCCAGCCGGGCAGCCGCGCCGACGACAGCGGCATCGAAAAAGGAGATGTGATTGTAAAGGTTGGGGACGCCACGGTCGCCTCCCCCGCCGAGGCCTCGGAGAAGATCCGTCAGGCCCAGAAGGCGGGGAAAGAGGCGGTTCCGCTGCTGGTCACACGCAATGGCACGACCTATTATCTTGCCCTGCAATTGACCCAAGGCTGACCCCGGCGCGGCCGGGGCGGGGGCTTCCCCCCCTGTTCCCCCTCCGCCCCGGCCGTCTTTTTTTACCACTGAGGCGTCATGAAGATCCTGCTGGTCGAGGACAACGAAACAGTCTCCCGCTTCGTCCTGAAAGGCCTGAAGGAAAAAGGACATGTGGTCGATCTTGCCGCCGATGGACGCGACGGCCTGTTTCTCGCCACCACCGAACGCTATGACGTGATGATTTTCGACAGGATGCTGCCCGGCGACATCGATGGTCTCGCCATCATCGGCATCCTGCGCAAGACCGGTAACCGGACGCCGATCCTGATCCTGAGCGCGCTGGCCGAGGTGGACGACCGCATAGAAGGGCTGCGGGCCGGCGGAGATGATTACCTGACCAAACCCTTCGCCTTTGGCGAACTGGAAGCCCGGATCGAGGCCCTGGCCCGTCGCGCCACAACGGAAAGCGAAGAGACGTCGCTGTCGGTGGGCGACCTCCGGATGGATCTGCTGGCCCGCAAGGTGACGCGGGCGGGACGGGTCATCCAGTTGCAGCCCCGGGAATTCAAGCTGCTGGAATATCTGATGCGGCATGCCGGTCAGGTGGTGACGCGCACCATGCTGCTGGAAAATGTCTGGGACTACCACTTCGACCCGCAGACCAATGTGATCGACGTGCATGTCAGCAAACTGCGTCAGAAGATCGACGCCGGCTTCGACAGCCCGCTTCTCGCCACGGTCCGTGGCGCCGGCTACCGGCTGGGCGTCGATGAGCGGTAAGGCGATCCGGTCGACGTCCGTCCGGCTGGCGGCGGGATATGCCCTGCTGTTCGTGCTGTCATCCGCCCTGCTGATGGCGCTGCTGTGGTGGCGGACCGCCGCCTATCTCGAACGCGAGGTCGATGCGGTGATCCTGTCCGACGCGGAGGCGATCGGCGACCGCCTTCAGGACTTCGGCCTGCCCGGCGCCGCAGAGACCGTCAACCAGCGGGTCAACGACCACGCCGACGAGCATGCGATCTATCTGCTGGCGGACCCGACCCTGTCCCGGGTCGCCGGCAATCTGGTGGCATGGCCGCGCCGCGTCGGGCCGCACCCCGGCTGGTATGAGGTCGAACTGGCCCGCGACGACCGCCTGCACGCCACCCGGATTCTTTATGTCGCCCTGCCCCATGGCTTTCATCTCCTGGTCGGACGGGACGTGCAGGATCTGGTGGCGATCCGGCATTCCTTCCTGAGTGGACTGGGCTGGACAGCCCTGATCGCGATCGCGATCGCGCTGGCCGGTGGCCTTCTGGTGCGCCGCGCCCTTCAGCGCCGCGTCGAGGAGATCAACGGTATCGCGTCGGGCATCGGACTGGGCGACCTGTCCCGCAGGGTTCCGGAAAGCGGATGGGGCGATGAATTCGACCAGTTGGCGCAGACCGTCAACGGGATGATGCAGCAGATCGAAATCCTGGTGGAAGGGGTCCGCAACGCCTCCAACGCCGTCGCACACGACCTGCGCACGCCCCTGGCCGAAGTGCGCGGCCGGCTGGAGGAAATCCTGCGCGCCCCTCCGGCCGATGGAACCATCCTGGCCGAGGTCCAGTCGGCAGTCGAGGATCTGGACCGGCTGATCGAGGTGTTCAACGCGCTGCTCCGGCTGGCCGACATCGACTCAGGTCGGCGCCTCGCCGGGTTCCGCGATGTGCCCCTGTCCGGAATCGTCGCCGAGGTGGCCGAGCTTTACGCCCCGCTGGCCGAGGACAGGGGCATCGTCCTCGACGTCGGCATGGACGATGCCGGTACGGTCCGGGGTGATCCCTTCCTGCTGGCGCAGGCCATCGGCAATCTTGTCGACAATGCCCTGAAATATGCCCCGGCCGGCGGAAGGGTGGACCTTCGGATGACACAGAACCCCGTTGACCGGCGGATCGCCATCAGCGTCGCCGACACCGGCCCCGGCATTCCCGACGAGGAAAAAGCCCGGGTCACGGAGCGCTTTTTCCGGGGCGCGACGGCCGGAACCACCGCCGGCCTCGGCCTCGGCCTCGCCGTGGTGGCGGCCGTCGCCCCCCAGCCCGGCGGGGCCCGGGGGGGGTCGGGTGGGGCCCCCGGCCGGGGTGCCCCCCGGGGCCGTCCCGGGGGCCCCGGCGGCCCCACGTCCGGCAC
>WASQ01000067.1:51586-66974 GCA_009712185.1 Telmatospirillum sp.
CCCCCGCCCCCCCCCGCGCCGGCCCCGGCCCGGCCCGCCCGGGGGGGGCGCCCGCCCCCCGCCTGCACGGCGGGTCCCTGCTGCTGTCGGATGGATCCCCCGGCCTGGTAGCCACCCTGTCCCTTCCCGGCTGACACGGCGGCCACAGATCGGACACAGGCAGGGACGCCGCTGAGCTACTGCCAGTGGCTCCGGCGTCCCCGCCTGTGTCCGCCGCGCCAAGCGGCGGAGGCCTGGGCTGTTCAGGCGCCCGGCGTGAGGCGGCCGCCCATCCGGATG
This sequence comes from Telmatospirillum sp., assembly GCA_009712185.1. GTDB lineage: Bacteria > Pseudomonadota > Alphaproteobacteria > Rhodospirillales > Magnetospirillaceae > Telmatospirillum. The sequence goes on from WASQ01000067.1 coordinate 51,866, forward strand.
ATTTCCCTGGGAATCGCGGCAAGGCCGACCACCTTTTCGGCGGCTCCCCTCGCGATCGCCTCTTTGGGCATGCCGAACACGACGCAGCTTTCCTCGTCCTGGGCCACCGTGTAGGCGCCCGACCGGCGCATTTCGAGAAGACCGTTGGCGCCGTCATCGCCCATGCCGGTCATGATGATGCCAACGGCGTTGGCGCCGGCGCAGTGGGCCGCCGACCGGAACAGGACATCCACCGAGGGGCGATGGCGCGAGACCAGCGGGCCGTCCTTGACCGTGACATAGTAACGCGCGCCGCTTCGTTGCAGCAGGGTGTGGCGGTTTCCGGGGGCGATCAGCACATGGCCGCGCAACACGGTGTCGCCGTCCTGGGCCTCCTTGACCGACATCTCGCACAGACTGTCCAGCCGGCGGGCAAAGGCGGCGGTAAAGGTCTCCGGCATATGCTGGACGATCACGATTCCGGGCGAATCGGCGGGAAGCGCCTCCAGAACCTCGCGCAGGGCCTCGGTTCCGCCGGTCGACGCCCCGATGCAGATCACCCGTTCGGTGGTCTTCGCCATGGCGCCGCCGGTCGGTGCCGGCATCATAACGTCCGCGGTCAGTTTGGGCTCCACCGTGCGGGACGGCCCGGCCACCGCGCGATGCCGTCGAACCTGGGCGCGGGCGGCGGCCTTGACCGCGTCGCAGATCCGCACCTGGGATTCCAGCAGCATCTGCCGCGTGTCGACCCTGGGCTTCAGGATGACCTCGACGGCGCCCGCCTCCATCGCCTGCATCAAGGTTTCCGACCCGTCCTCGACCAGCGAGGAACACATCACCACCGGAATGGGATGCTGGAGCATGATCTTGCGCAGGAAGGTGATGCCGTCCATGCGGGGCATTTCGACATCAAGCGTGATGACGTCGGGAACCTCCTGGGCAATGCGTCTGGCGGCGGCGAAGGGATCTCCGGCGGTTCCCATCACCTCGATCTCGGGATCGGTTTCCAGGATATTGGCCAGGGTCTGGCGGACCGTGGCGGAATCGTCGACGATCAGAACCCTGATCTTTGCCCCCATCGTCATCTCCGTCTGAAAATGGCCGTATCGATCTGTTCGATCGGAAGATCAAATCCGGAAATGGTCTCGCTGTGGCCGACCAGCAGATAGCCGCCCGGCCGCAGATGCCTGCACAGTTTAGCAAGAACCGCACATTGTATCTGTTTTTCGAAATAAATCAGAATATTGCGGCAAAAAATCACATCCATGTCCGTCGGAAGGCCGTAGTCCGGATCCATAAGGTTGAGATGCCCGAAACGCACCGACTGACGGACCCGGGGCATCAGGCGGAGCGTCGGCGTCTCCCGGTCCTGAGACCGCAGAAAATATCGCCGCGCGATATCCGTCGGCACCGGCGACGCCATGAATTCGGGGTAGATCGCCATCTTCGCCTTGGTCAAGACCTCGGTGCAGATGTCGGTGGCGAAGATCTCGAAACGGAATCCGCGATTGGCACGCTGAACCTCGTGCAGGACCATCGACAGTGTGTAGGGCTCCGCCCCCGACGCGCAGGCGGCGCTCCAGAACCGCATGGGACGGTCGATTCCGGGACGGTGGGGCAGCGCCATCAGGGACTGGATTCCCTCTGTCATCAGAAAACGGAAATGCTGGGGTTCGCGAAAGAAGTCGGTCTTGTTGGTCGTCACCGCGTCGATCAGATTGACCAGCTCCTGTTCCAACGCGCCCTGATCGAGGACATAGCGGCAGTATTCCGACAGATTGGCGAGGTTGAGGGCCTTGACCCGGCGCCGCAGACGTCCTTCCACCATCGTATGTTTCGAGGGCGGCATGCGGATGCCGCAATAATCCTCGATCAGCCGCCCCAGCCGCTCGAAATCCCGCCGGCTCAGAGGGTCGTAAAAAGAATTCTCGCCGGACGGGGTCAGGGTGCCGCGCATGGCGTCTCCAGCAAGGCGACCTCCTCGGACGAGAACAGCCGGGCGAGATCGAAGACAATGACGAACGTTCCGTTGACCCGGCCGATGGCGTGGATGTAGTCCGACCGCCAGCGGACCCCGACCTCGGGCGGCGCCTCCAGGGAATGATCGGCGAGCGCCGTCACTTCGATCACGCGATCCGCGATGATCCCGAGGATACGCGGACGCCCGTCGATGGTAACGTCCAGAACCACGATCCGGGTGCTGTCGGTCGCATCCACCGCCGGCAGGCCCAGTTTCAGCCGGAGATCGATCGTCGGCACGCTTTGCCCGCGGACATCGATCATTCCGGCCATGAAGGGCGGGGCATGGGGCAGCCGGGCGATCGGTTGCATATCCAGAATCTCCCGGACATTCTCGACCGGGACCGCGAACGTTTCCCGATCGATCCCGATGGTGACGAACTGCGCGGTTTCCCGCGACGAGACTAGATCAACCATGTTGACTGCCCTTCCCTGACGACCGCCGTCCCGACACCGATACCAGCCCGGCCACCCTCAGAATTTCGTGAACTCCGCGTCGAGATCATCGGATCCGGCCCCGCTTTCTAGATTGATGGCCACGCCGCGCGACGATGCCAAAGTTCTGCCGGTCGCCGCGATCTTGGCCGCACCCGCCTTGCGGCCCCGCGCCCCTTGAACATGGGCAATGGCCGGGCCACGATGGGCCGGGATGGAGGAGGGACGCCCGCCCGCTTCCCCGTCGACACGGAAATAGGCGATCGTGTCCTGGAGCTGTTCGGCAAGCGACGCCAGCTCCTCCGACGTCGCCGCCATCTCCTCCGACGCCGCGGAGTTCTGTTGCGTCACCTTGTCGAGTTGCTGGATCGCCTGATTGATCTGGTCGGCTCCGACGTCCTGTTCGCGGCAGGCGGCACTGATTTCGGCCACCAGTTCCGATGTCTTGCGGATGTCGGGCACCAGGCGTGCCAGCATCTGGCCCGCCTCCTCCGCGACGCGCCGCGATTCGGTGGACAGGGCGCCGATTTCGGCCGCGGCCCCCTGGCTGCGCTCCGCCAGCTTGCGCACCTCCGACGCCACCACCGCGAAGCCGCGGCCGTGTTCGCCGGCGCGCGCCGCCTCCACCGCCGCGTTCAACGCCAGCAGATCGGTCTGGCGGGCGATTTCCTGCACCACCGAAATCTTTTCGGCAATGGTGTTCATGGCCGCGACCGTCCGCGACACCGCGTCGCCCGAGGCCTCTGCATCCTTGGCCGACTGGCGGGCGATCTTCTCGGTCTGGCTCGCGTTCTCGGCGTTCTGCTTGATATTGGCCGCCATCTGCTCGATCGAGGCGGAAGCCTCCTCCGTCGACGACGCCTGCTCGGTCGCGCCCTGCGACATCTCCTCCGAGCTCGACGACAATTGCTGGCTGCCCGCCGCCACATTGTTGGCGGCCGAGCCGGCGTCGGAGACCACCGAGCGCAGCCTCTCCAGCATCGTTTCAAGGGCGATGCCAAGGGCGTCCTGGTCCGACCGCCGGTGCGCCGCCACCGTCAGATTGCCTTTGGCGATCTCCGCCGCGATGTCGGCGCTTTCCTTCAACGTGACAATCATCTGGCCGAGAGAAATCCCCAGCGTATCGGCGTCCGACAGCCGTTTGACCGTGACGGCAAGATTGCCCTTGGCGATCTCGTCGGCGACATCGGCTGTTTTCTTGAGATTGGCCGCCATGCGGTTCAGGGCGTCGACCAGATCCTTGATCTCATCATTGGACGAGACCTCCACCTGCCGCGACAGATCTCCCAGGGCCACGGCATTCGACAGCCCCACGGCCTTCGAAAGGCCACGGCCGATCCCGATGGCGATCCAGGACGCCACCCCCGCCGCCACCACGACCGAGACCAGCAGAACGGTGATCAGAACCCCTCTGGTCTCGTTATAGGCATTGACCGCGTCCTGGCGTCCGGCCTCCATCCGGTTGACGTTGCGCTCGACGATCTGGGCGATCTTGCCCTCCGCCTCGTCCAAGGCCTGCCGTCCCTCGCCGGTCGACAGCGCCATCGCCTTTTCCTCGGTGTCCTCCTGCGCCAGACGGCGGATCTGGTCGTGGATCTGCCCCCATTTCTGCATGCGGTCCCAGAACTGATCGAGCACCGCCCGGTCCTGGTCGCCCACCCCTCGCGCCAGACTGTCCCGCTTCTGGCGGACCTGGGACAGCAGATTGTCGCCGTCTCGCTCCAGCCGTTCCAGTTCGGCGGAATCGTTGGTCAACAGCATGTTCTTTTCGGCCCGCTCGGCCTGCAACGCCAGAACCATCAGCCGCAGCGCCTCGCCGCTCTTGTCCCGGTCGGCCAGCGGCTGCAAAACCTCCAAGGCGGAATCGATGGCCTGCCGCCCTTCGGTTCGCGACAACCGGCCGGCCTGGGCCTGACTGCGCACGGACGCCAGATCGCGCACCTTGCCATGGACCGAAAGGAAACGATCCATGGCGGCCTCGAAGGCCGTCAAGTCCCGCCGCCCCTCCTCGCTTGCGATATCGCGAAGGCTCTTGACCTTGTCGCGCAACCCCGCCGTCTGCTTCTCAAACCCGGCCTCGAAGTTTTTCCTGTCTTCGTCCCGGCTCGCCAGCAGCAGGTTTTTCTCGGCGCGATGCATCGCCAGCACCGAGCTTCCGATATCCTGGGCGATGCGCATGCGCGGCGCCAGAACGCCCGCGAAATCGACCACATGGTCGTTCAGCGAGGAGAGGCTCGACAGCGACATCAGCGACGCCACCACCATCAGGGCGATGACGACACCGAAACCGACAGCCAGTTTAACCTTGATCAATATCCGCATGGTGGGCTCCCGTAAGTCAGATCCCTTGACCCGCCTGCCTCCGGCCGGTCGGACAGCATCGCGTCTCTTCCGCCCTGTGCCCCCGGCCTTTCGAGGCCGGGGGCACAGGGCAGGATCCCGGAAACGGTTTCTCAGAACTTGGTGTACTGGGCGTCGAGATCATCCGATCCGGCGCCACTTTCGAGATCCAGGGCCACCCCGCGCGCTGGAGGAGCCTTGACCACGCCGGACTTCGCGGCCGGAACCCTGGCCGGCAGTCCCTTGCGCCCCCGTGCGCCCTGCAAAGGGACGATGGCCGGGCCGCGATGCCCGGACGCCAAGGCCGCGCCGCCCCTCACGTCTCCCTCCAGGCGGAAATAGGAGATCGTGTCCTGAAGCTGCTCGGCAAGCGACGCCAGCTCCTCCGACGTCGCCGCCATCTCCTCCGACGCCGCGGAGTTCTGTTGCGTCACCTTGTCGAGTTGCTGAATCGCCTGATTGATCTGTTCCGCCCCGACATCCTGTTCGCGACAGGCGGCGCTGATCTCAGCCACCAGTTCCGAGGTCTTGCGGATATCGGGCACAAGACGGGCCAGCATCTGCCCCGCCTCCTCCGCCACACGGCTGGAATCGGCGGACAGGGTACTGATTTCGGCCGCCGCGCCCTGGCTGCGCTCCGCCAGCTTGCGCACTTCCGATGCGACCACCGCGAAGCCCCGCCCGTGCTCGCCGGCACGCGCCGCCTCCACCGCGGCATTCAGCGCCAGAAGATCGGTCTGGCGGGCAATTTCCTGCACCACCGAAATCTTCTCGGCAATGGTGTGCATCGCCTTCACCGTCCGCGACACCGCATCGCCCGAGGCCTCGGCATCCTTGGCCGACTGGCGGGCGATCTTCTCGGTCTGGCTCGCGTTCTCGGCGTTCTGCTTGATATTGGCCGCCATTTCCTCGACCGAGGCGGAGGCCTGCTCCGTGGCGGAGGCCTGCTCTGTCGCGCCTTGCGACATCTCCTCCGAACTGGCGGAAAGTTCCTGGCTGCCCGCCGCCACATTGTCGGCGGCCGAGCCGGCATCGGCAACCACCGTGCGCAGTTTCTCCAGCATGGTCTCGAGGGCGATTCCAAGGACATCGAGGTCGGAAAGCCGGCGCGCCGAGACCGTCAGATTGCCCTTGGCGATCTCTTCGGCGACATTTGCCGTGGCCTTGAGATTGGCGGTCATGGTGTTGAGCGATTGCACCAGATCCCGGATCTCATCATTCGACGACACCTCCACCTTGCGCGACAGATCGCCCACCGCCACCGCATTGGCAAGCCCGACCGCCTTCGAAAGGCCCCGGCTGATGCCGATGGCGATCCATCCGGCGGCGGCCCCGGCCACCAGGACCGACACCAGCAGAACCGAAATCAGCAGTGTCCGCGTCTGGTCATAGGATTTCGCGGCCTCGATCCTGCCGGTATCCATGCGCCGGGCCGCCAGTTCGACAATGGCATCGGACTTGGCCCCGGCCTCGTCCAGCGCCTGACGTCCCTCGCCGATGGACAGCGCCAGCGCCCGCGCGTCAGAGTTTTCCCGCGCCAGACGACGGATCTGGTCATCGATCTGGAGCCATTTCTGGAACCGTTCCCAGAACTGCTCCAGATTGGTCCGGTCCTGGTCGGCCAGGGACCGCGCCAGACTTTCACGGCGCTGCCGAACCTGGGCCAGAAGACTTTCCGCCTCCTTGGAGAAGCGGTCCTGTTCCGATACCTCGGTGGTCAACAAAGTGTTCTTTTCCGTGCGTTGCAGTTCGAGAACCAGCGACCGCAGGCGGACGGCGTCGCCGGTCTTGTCACGGTCGATGATCCCTTGAAGGGCCTCGAAGGAAGAATCAAGCGCCTGACGCCCCTCTGCAAAGGACATCCGCTCCGCCTTACGCCGGCTCTGCGACACCACCAGTTCGCGGATCCGGGCGTGGACGGCGAGATATTTCTCGAACGCGGCATCGAATCCGTCCAGCAACCGCCGCCCCTCGTCACTGGCGATCTCGCGCAGACTTTTGACCTTTTCCCGAAGCGCGTCGCGCTGCTTGTCGAAGGTCGCGTCGAAGGTTTTGATCTGCTGGTCATCTTCGGCCAGAAGCAAATTCTTCTCGGCGCGATGAACCTCGACGACGCCGGTCTTGATGTCCAGGGCCAGCCGCATCCGGGGCGCCAGGGTGCCGGAAAAATTGACGACTTCCTCATTCGATGAGGAAAGGCTGGACAGCGCCCACAGGGACGCGCCCACCATCAGGGCGATCACGATGCCGAAACCGGCTGCCAATTTGACTTTGATCGATATGCGCATGATAAATCCTCAGGGAATGCGCGGGAAGTGAGCAGCCGGCGCTCAGTCCGCGGTAAAAATCCGGACGATATCGGGAATGACGATAAAATCGCTGCCGCGCTTGCCGATTCCCTTGATGAAATCGGGGCGCCAGCGCATGCCGATGTCGGGGGTTTCCTCGATCGAGGCGCCACCGATGGTGGTGACCTCATAGACCTTGTCGGCCAGCAGCCCCACCACGGTGGACTCGCCGCCCAGCGGGATCTCGACCACCACGATGCGGGTGTCGATGGTGGGAGGTGTCAGTTCCATGCCGAATTTGATCCGGAGATCGGAAAGCGGCACCACTTTTCCCCGGACATTGATCAGGCTGCCCACGAAGGGCTCCGCGCCCGGCACGTCGGTCTGCGGGATCATGTCCAGGATTTCGTGGACGCAGTTGGCGTCGATGGCGAAGATTTCCCCGCCCAGCGCCAGGGTCAGCGCCTCGAAGGATTGATTGTCGTTGGCGACCATGCCCCCCCCTTTCCGTCAGGACGCGTTGCGTTCCTGGTCGAGTGTCTGTCCGAAGGCGACCAGATGGGAGACGTCCAGGATCAGCGCCACGGAACCGTCGCCCAGAATGGTCGCCCCCGAGAAATTCTCGACGTCGGCATGCAGCTTCGACATCGATTTGATGACGGTCTGGTGATCCCCCAGAACCTGATCGACCACCAGCCCCACGCGGCGGTCGCCGGTCGAGATGATGACCACTTTCTGGTAGGGATCGGCCGGCAGACGCGATCCGAACACCTCGCGCAGGCGGATAAAGGGAACCAGTTGCCCCCGGATATTGAGGAAGTTCCGCCCCTTGTGGCGGGCGTCCTCCTCGGCCGTCAGTTCCACGCATTCCTCGACCGCCGACAGGGGGATGACAAACCGCCCCTGACCGACGCGCACCAGAAGTCCGTCGATGATCGCCAGCGTCAGCGGCAGGCCGAGAGTGATCTCGGTTCCTGCCCCGGGCGAACTGGTGATGTCGATGGTGCCGCGCAGGGAATCGATCGTCCGCTTCACCACATCCATTCCGACCCCGCGTCCGGACAGGCTGGTCACCGCCTTCGCCGTGGAGAAGCCGGGCTGGAAAATCAGTTGGAAGAGTTCCGGCTCCGACAGGCGCGCCCCGGGCTGGATCAGCCCCTGCTCCTCCGCCTTGGCGCGGATGCGGTCGCGGTCCAGCCCCCGGCCGTCGTCCTTGATGGAGATCAGCACCTGGGTTCCGGCGTGCCGCGCCGACAGATGGACCGTGCCCTGGGGAGACTTGCCGGCGGCCACCCGCTCCTCGCTCCGCTCCAGGCCATGATCCAGGCTGTTGCGGATGATATGGACCAGCGGGTCGTTGAGCCGCTCGATCATGGTCTTGTCGAGTTCGGTCTCCTCCCCCGCCATGGTCAGGACGATGTCCTTCGCCTGTTCCTGGGACAGGTCGCGGACCAGCCGGCGGAACCGGCTGAACAACGTTCCGATGGGAACCATGCGGATCCCCATCGCGGTGTCGCGCAGGCCGTTGGACAGACGCTCGATCTCCTCCGTCACCGATTTGATCTGCAGATCGGTGCTGCCGGCGATCAATTGTTTCAGACGGGCATGGGCGATCACCAGTTCGCCCACCTGATCCATCAGGTCGTCCAGACGTTCGGCCGGCACGCGGATGGAGCCGGCGGCCTTCCCCGCCTCCCCCTCCTGACGGACATGCTTCTGTTCCGCCAGGGCGGACCGGACCCGTTCCTCGCTGACCGCGCCGCCCTCGACGAGGAGTTCCCCCAGCTTATGCTGGGCCGCGGCGACCTTTTCCAGGGTGTCAGGCTCGATATCGCCGCGATCGACAAGGATTTCGCCGATCCGTTCCTGATCCGGCTTGACCTGCTCGATCCGGAGATCGGTATCGTCCAGCACGAAGATGAAGACATCCTCGATGGCGTCGCGCGGCTGCGCGGTCGTCAGCACCACGTCCCAGGTCAGATAGCAATGGAGGGGATTCAACTCCTCGATCGGGGGCAATCCCCCGGTCAGGGCCGTCACCGTCGCCGATCCCAGGCTCCGCAATTCGTCCAGCAGCAGCAACGGGTTGGATCCCCGTTCCAGTGCGTCCGGCGCCAGCTTGAAGCGGCTCCGCCAGGTGGTCTCCTTCGGTTTTTCCTGGCCCGGGGTGGCCGGCGCGGGCGCGGAAGCGGCCCCCGCCGCCCGGGCATCGTCACCGCCGGTCAGATCGGCGACCCGCGCCAGGAGGCGCTCTCCCTCCGCCATGTCCGCCTGATCCGGCGTTTCGATCAGGGCGCGGATGTGATCCTGCGCCGCCAGGGCAACGCTGATCAGGGACGAATTCGGCGCCAGTTCACCTTTTCTCACCCGGTCGAATGCGGTCTCCAGATGATGGGTGAAACCGGCCGCGGCCTGGAAGCCGAACATCGCCCCCGATCCCTTGATCGTATGCAGGGCCCGGAAGGCGGTATCGAGCAGATCGCGATCGTCCGGCTGTTCCTCGAGACTGAGAAGCGCCGCCTCAAGGGATGCCAGCAACTCCTGGGCTTCCTCGCGGAAGGCCTGGGCCGGATCGCTGCGCGGGGTCATGATCCCAGAACCTTCCTGACCACGCCCAGCAGTTGATCCTGCTGGAACGGCTTCACGATCCAGCCGGTCGCGCCGGCGGCCTTCGCCTCTCCCTTTTTGCCAAGATCGGATTCGGTGGTCAGAAAGACGATGGGCACCCCCTTGTAGGCGGGCATCCCGCGCAACTCGCGGATCAGGGCAAGGCCGTCCATATTGGGCATATTGAGGTCGGTCAGGACCATGTGGATGCCACCCGCCCTGGCCTTCGCCAGGGCGTCCACGCCGTCGACCGCCTCGACAACGTCATAACCGGCTCCCGACAGGGTCATCTTGACCAGGAGCCGCATACTCGCCGAGTCATCGACGCTGAGAATGGTCTTCGCCATGGTTCAAATCCCGCCAATCCAGAAATCGTCATTCGCAAAGGGTTGTGCCGGGAGGAAGCCTCCCCGGCGCAGGCCGTCCTGCAGCGCCTCGCCTCCGGGCGCCTTCAGGGCCAGGGGGACGCCGCGCCGCGCCGCGCTGGCACGGGCCGCGACCAGAAGCTGGATGAAACTGATGTCGATGGAGGTCGCCCCCGTGCAGTCGATCTCGATCGGGCGTCCGTCCGTCAACGCGGCACACAGCCGGTCATGCAGATCCTCAGCAACGGAAAGAGAAATCTCACCGTTACAATCAATAACGACATGAGCACTATCGTCGTTCATTCAATCCCCCAAGAAAAACCTGTCGATGACAGGGCGTTCAGGCAATTGATTTATTTAAAAATTGAAATCATTTAACGACGAAATACGCGATTATGTAAGACAACAATCCTTACAAAGGACGTTTTTCACATAAAACTGGCATGGAAACACGCAGATGAAGGCTGCCACAGCGTCCATTGCTATTGTTCCAGTATCCGTCACCGGCCTGAAGAGAGATCGCGCCGTCGTTCGAACCATCAAGAGAGAGGCGTTCATCGGCTTTCCTCGCCTTACGATTGATCTACGCCTAAAGTCTTAAGATCCAGAGGTATCACAAGGAAATCACACGTGCAACGGCAATCATCATAACAAAATGGTTAAATTTCCCATTTCCTCTCGTAATGAAAATACTAAAAGCCCATTTCTGAAATCACCAGTTTACCTATCCCTTATCATCTCCGGTTAAAATTTGGACTTTTCGTAAAATTTTATTTAAAAATATATTAAGTCTTTTCCAGATGGCTGATCTTTACTACATTTAGGCGACATTCTCTTTTTCCACACTTCCTGGCGTTGCCGGAGGACAATCCGCTGGACCCGGCCTGATAACGCCGTTCGGAGAAAATCCCTCAGCCTTTCATACCGGACCGGAGAGACAGTTCTTCCGCAAACGACTTTTGCAGATCCCGCCATGACCGGGCTGACACCATTGCGGGTTTTTTCCGGTCCCGTCCGTCCCATTTTCACACCGCCCCTCCGCAAGGGTCGAATTCCCACCGGATCATCAACCCGATAACGAATTGTCGTATTATTACGCAACCAGAGAGTTTTATAAACGTCAACCTGTATGATTTGTTGATTCTTTTGAATTTCGCGCAGATGGCGAAATCGCACCGGCAGGAACCTTCGGTCTGCACGGTTCCCCCGCCGGTCCCGAGGGCGTAAACGGAAGGGGACGGACGGATCCCGGGTCGCGCTGAAGGCGCACGCCATGGCAGGCCGGACGAGGGGTGCATTACCGATGCCGGCTGGTGGAGGACGGGAAGAACCGGAGATGACGGCGCAATGGCGGCCCGGAGGGAACGGCGGGTTCCGTCACGAAACGTCCCCCGGTCAGACGGGCGCGCCCTCTTGCGGGGCGTGGTCGGGACATCCGGACACACCCGACAGATAGAGATCGTGCCAAAGACACAGACCGTCCTGCGCCCTGACCGAGGCGGCCCCGGATCCGAAACTCGCGAGGCCCGGCATTGCCCTCTCGATGCTCTGGGGATCGGACAGGAAGAAACGGCAATCGCGGCAGAGCCGGGCGGGGGCCGGCCTTCGTCCCCCGCCCCGGCGTCCGATCACCGCACCAGCCCTTCCCAGTAGGAGGAGAACACAACGGCGGTCAGAAGGAAGCCGAGAAGGACATTGACGACGACCCCCGCGCTGAAAGCCAGGAACGGACGGGCGCCGGCCGGCGCCAGATCGCGGAAGCGGGTGGTCAGCCCGATCGACAGGAAGCAGAACACGAAGGCCCAGGTTCTGAGACCGGTCACCGGCGCCACCAGGGCCGGCTTCACCAGCCGGTCATAGTCGGCAAGGCTCAGGGACCCGGTGATGACGGTGATGATGATGGAGGCAAGCAGGAATCCGAGGACGAATTTCGGAAACCGCCACCAGATCTCGGCCGCATTCGGGCGTCCGCCGGCAACCGTGCGTTCCCAGCGCGTGGTGGCGACGATGGCGAGAACGAAGGCCCAGATGCCGATCCAGACATCGCGCCCCACCACCTTCATCAGAGTGAAGGCCCAGACCGCCTGATCGGGCGTTCCGGCGATGCCGTCGACCGTCCCGGCCAGACCGCCATAGGCCTGGGCGGCGGCGAAGCCGGCGGCGTCGGCGAATTCCGAGGTTCCGATCCAGGCGCCGGCCACCGCCGTATGCAGATGCAGAAGACGCGACACCAGCGGCAGCACGAAGATCATGACGATCGCCCAGATGATGACCGTGGTGATGGCAATCGGCGGAATGTCCTTTTTCGCGCCGACCGCGCCGCCGACGGCGATGGCCGCCGACACGCCGCAGACGGCCCCGCCTGCCCCCAATGTCGCCGCCAGACGCGGATCGAGCCCCAGCTTGCGCGACACGAAATAGATCACCAGGAAGGTGGTGATGGAAACGATCGACGCCTGCACGATGGCTAACGGCCCGGCCCAGAGGATCAGGGTGAAGGGCAAGGTGGCGCCCAGAAGCACGATTCCGGTCTTGATGTAGAATTCCACCCGGAAGCCGGCGTCGAGCCAGCGCGGCAACCCGATCAGGTTGGAGATGGCGAGCCCCACCAGAAGCGCCACCAGGGGCGGCTCCAGATTGTAGCGCTGCGCCTGATCCCATGCCCCCAGTGCGAAGATCGCGAACGACAGCGCATAGACCAGCAGGAACGCCGGTACGAAGGCCCGGGCCTTCCACCCCTGCACGACCGCGGCCACGGTGAACAGAACCAGCCACAATCCGGCCTGCGCCAGATAGCGGGGTGCGTTGGCGGAGAGATGCGCCAGCAACTGGTCCGGCGTCGACCAGCGCGCCGGCGTCACCGCGATCCAGGCGATGCTGGTCCCGTGCGCATAGGCCGTGGCCGCTGCGATCACCAGCCCCAGTCCCAGCCAGATCGCCCACCAGTCCTCCTTCAGCCAAAGTTCGCGCCAGCCGACGGGCGCCCCCACGCTCCGCCCGGTCCCCGCGACCGCTATCGCCTCACTCATTTCCACACACTCCTCACCGGATCGACGGCACAACCGAAGATCTAACGATACAAGTGTGTTTTGTTTTTTAAAAACACAAAATAATAGCGTTATTTTTAAATTTTACATAATTTTTACGCTTTATGGCGTGCGCATAGAAGGCAACTCTGGTCCGCCCGCCCGACAAAATCTCTCGCAGGCTGATCGGCGCCGTCCGCGCTGCCCAGGGTCGTGCAGTCCCTGGGGCGACACGATGTTCGCTCCATCAACGACACGTACCGGCGCAGCGGCACGCTGCGGGAGGGACGTGACAAGTCCACGGTGGTCGACAGCGCGTCTTATGTCGTGGCCTGCGACCGATACATCGAGGCCAATCCCCCGAGGGCCGGAATGGTGGTAACGGCGACCGGATACCCCTGCCGAACCGCCCCCGCAATGCCCTTGGCCGTCATGATCCGCTGGTGACCGACCACCCGGCCTACACGGGTCTCGCCCCGCCACCGGAGGCAAGATGTCAGGCTTATGCCACGTTGTTCCACGAAGCTCTCGATCCCGACCTTCTGGCCGCGATCCGCGACGCCACCCAGCGATCCTGGGTTCTCGGCCCCGATCGGTTTCAAGCGGAAATCGCCGCAGCCCTGCAACGGCGCACGACGCCACCAAGGCGCGGAAGACCGCCCAAGACAGAGAAACCGACAGAGATCTTCGACGAAGAACAACCAAAGCTCCTCTAAATCCACAAATCAATCAGTAAAGCTATTTGTTCTCAAAAAATGACTCTGACCCCTTATTCTGTGGACCCCTTATTCTGAATGGTATTGCTCGCCATCTGAAGAACTCCAAATAAATTCGTTCAATACGTTTGTTTTTCGCACAAAAAATAGACTTGTGTAATCTGCCATCCGTCGTGTCACGGTTTCCAATCGCGCGCCCTTCGCTCGGCTTCGGCGATCTGCTCCCGCGTCATCTTCGAACCCAGATAGGCTAAGTAGCGGTCCGCGGTCTGTCGAACGGAGACATGAGTCGTTGCCGAATCGGAGGCAAGGCGATACCACATGTATGCTTGGACAAAATCGATCTGCACCCCATCGCCGTGACGATAGACATGGCCAAGATTTACGAACGCCCCGTAAAAACGTTGCGTGGCAGACTTTCGAAGCCATTTCAAACTCTCCGCGTAGTCCAGCGGCACTCCTCGCCCCAGGCCATACAAATTTGCGAGATTGGTCTGAGATATAGCGTTTCCCTGATCGGCAGACTTTCGAAGCCATTTCGCTGCTTCGGAATAGTCCACCGGCACCCCTCGGCCTTCCTCATAAAAAAGGCCGAGTTGGCCTTGGGCGACGGCATTGCCCTCCTCGGCAAGGGGGCGCAGCAACTTGAGAGCGGTGGCCCAATCACTGCGACTTTCCGCATCCCTCTCGTCCTCCAATTGCCCCGCCGCGACTGGCGCAGCCAAAGCAAGCAGGCACAAAAAGGCGGCGATAGCTAAGGCGAAATGGCGCCTTTGCAGAAAAGGGGTCGGAGTGAATTTCGCCCACCACCGGCGGATCTTATTGCCCTCATATTTCCAATATGGCAACATTCGGTCATTCCCCTTCGCCGGATAGCTCATGCCACGCCTTCCCCGCCTTTTCGTTCCCGGTCAAACCCATCACGTCATCCAGCGGGGAAACAATCGAGCCGCCGTCTTCTTCGATGATGCCGACCGCCGCCATTACCTGACATGGTTGGGGGAAGCCCTGGAAAACCACGGTTGCGCGCTGCACGCCTATGTGCTGATGACAAACCACGTCCATCTGCTGATCGGCGCCGGACGCTCGGCCGCGCTGCCCAGGGTCTTGCAGTCCCTGGGGCGACACTACGTTCGCTACATCAACGACACCTACCGGCGCAGCGGCACGCTGTGGGAGGGACGCTACAAGTCCACGGTGGTCGACAGCGCGTCCTATGTTCTGGCCTGCTACCGGTACATCGAGGCCAATCCCCTGAGGGCCGGAATGGTGGAAACGGCGACCGGATACCCGTGGTCGAGCCACCCCCGCAACGCCCTTGGCCGTCATGATCC
>WASQ01000067.1:66984-133110 GCA_009712185.1 Telmatospirillum sp.
CGACCGGATACCCGTGGTCGAGCCACCCCCGCAACGCCCTTGGCCGTCATGATCCGCTGGTGACCGACCACCCGGCCTACACGGGTCTCGCCCCGCCACCGGAGGCAAGATGTCAGGCTTATGCCACGTTGTTCCACGAAGCTCTCGATCCCGACCTTCTGGCCGCGATCCGCGACGCCACCCAGCGATCCTGGGTTCTCGGCCCCGATCGGTTTCAAGCGGAAATCGCCGCAGCCCTGCAACGGCGCACGACGCCACCAAGGCGCGGAAGACCGCCCAAGACAGAGAAACCGACAGAGATCTTCGACGAAGAACAACCAAAGCTCCTCTAAATCCACAAATCAATCAGTAAAGCTATTTGTTCTCAAAAAATGACTCTGACCACTTATTTGCTGACCTCTTATTTGCTCACTGTACCAGTGGTATGACGAGTGTAATCAGCCATTTTTCTTCCCATTTATCTTGATGCCCAATACGATCGACTCAAGGTCGATCAACTCTTCCTCTGTGCATGCCGATGATTCGACGTTATGAGTTTCTTCAGTAACAAAACTGAATGTCTTTGATTCCGCGTCTTCTACAAGACGAAGGAATGAAATATTTATAATTGATTTCCCGTAAGGCTGTTTTCTTTTTGCTATAATCAAAAACGTCTTCCTATTCGGTGAAAACATTAATTCCGATGCCACTCCGAAGCAGTCTCCATTAAAAAAATTCAACGTGTAAAATTCACCATCACCTGAAATCTTCGGCATCGTCACCGGATAAAAATCACTTGCGCTATCATTTTCCGCTCTAGTCATGAAAATATAAACAGTTGGTGATGTAATAGTTCCACTATCAAAGTATAGTTTTATGGCAAAGTCATCATTGTGGCCATATCCCCTCAGATCGACAGCGTTAATGCTCTTTGGAAGAGACGTCATTGTTAGTTCAATGGGGCGGCTACCCGATGAGCCGCCTAGCATTTCTGTCGTATCCCGTCCTGCGGCGGGGACTACACAGCCGGACAGAGCTATGACGACGGCCAACATGCTGCCAAGAGCAGAGTTCCGGATAAATTGCAGAAAAGGGGTCAATTGCAGAAAAGGGGTCGGAGTGAATTTCGCCCACCGCTGGCGGATCTTATTGCCCACATATTTCCAATATGGCAACATTCGGTCATTCCCCTTCGCCGGATAGCTCATGCCACGCCTTCCCCGCCTTTTCGTTCCCGGTCAAACCCATCACGTCATCCAGCGGGGAAACAATCGAGCCGCCGTCTTCTTCGATGATGCCGACCGCCGCCATTACCTGACATGGTTGGGGGAAGCCCTGGAAAACCACGGTTGCGCGCTGCACGCCTATGTGCTGATGACAAACCACGTCCATCTGCTGATCGGCGCCGGACGCTCGGCCGCGCTGCCCAGGGTCTTGCAGTCCCTGGGGCGACACTACGTTCGCTACATCAACGACACCTACCGGCGCAGCGGCACGCTGTGGGAGGGACGCTACAAGTCCACGGTGGTCGACAGCGCGTCCTATGTTCTGGCCTGCTACCGGTACATCGAGGCCAATCCCCTGAGGGCCGGAATGGTGGAAACGGCGACCGGATACCCGTGGTCGAGCCACCCCCGCAACGCCCTTGGCCGTCATGATCCAGACCGACAGAGATTTTTGACGAAGAACAACCGACGCTCCTCTAAATCTACAAATCAATCGGCACAACTATTTATTCCCGAAAAGTGACTCCATCCCCTTAATTACAGCTTCGTCACCGATCTGGCACCCGCCCTGCACGATTTCGCGGAGACGGCGGCCGTTCTCAACCAGCTCGACCTTCTGATCACCGTCGACACGGCGGTGGCCCATCTGGCCGGCGCCCTGGGCGTGTCGACCTTTCTGCTGTTGCATCATGTCTCCGACTGGCGATGGTTCGACCGGGAAGACCGCTCTCCCTGGTATCCCAGCCTGCGCCTGTTCCGCCAGCCCGCCCGGGGACAGTGGATCCCGGCCCTGGACCGGATGGAACAGGCGCTGTCGCGCCAACCGGGCGACCGCCCGGCACATCTTTCCGTCGATTAGTTATCACTTGATTAAATTTTAAGTTGAATACGCCGGAATGTCGGCTAAGATTGCCCCCGGCGGACGTCTGATCCGCGTCGGGACGGTCGGCTGGCGGAGGCCGCGATGCCGGAGGGGACGGAACGTCGGAAGGACGATCGGCGGGGGGACGGGCTCGCGACGGGTGGGCCGGCGACGGGCGTGTTCGCACCCCCGCATATCGCCCTTCCAAAGGGCGGCGGGGCCCTTAAGGGAATCGGGGAAAGCTTCACCGCGGACCTTGCCACCGGCCAGGGAACTTGCGCCATCCCCCTGGCCCTGACCGGCGGACCGGGCGCGCCCCGGATCTCCCTGTCCTATCAGAGCGGCAACGGCAACGGCCCCTTCGGGCTGGGGTGGCATCTGTCGATCCCCGCCATCACCCGGCGCACCGACAAGGGGCTTCCGCGATATGACGATGCCTCCCCCATGGCCGACAACCGGGACGCCGACATCGTCACGCTGTCCGGCGCCGACGATCTGGTGCCCGTCGCGGTCCCGGAGGGATGTCCCGATCGGGAGGCCGGGCCAGCCGCCGGAGACTCTGTCCTCGGGGACCATGTCGTCCGGTGCTACCGGCCAAGGATCGAGGGCCTGTTCGCCAGGATCGAACGATGGACCCGGCGGTCCGACGGCGACATCCATTGGCGGACGATCTCGCATGACAATGTCCTCTCCCTGTTCGGCGCCGATCCCCGCTCGCGGATCGCCGATCCGGACGATCCGCGCCGGATCTTCTCCTGGCTGCTGACGGCAAGCTGCGACGACCGGGGCCATGTCACCCTTTATGACTATGTCCCCGAGGACGATGCCGGCGTGGATCGCGACCGCCCCGCCGAACGGCGCCGCGACCGCCGGGCCAACCGCTATCTGCGCCGGATCCGCTGGGGCAACCGGGCGCCAGTCCTGCGCGAAGGGAGGGCCGATGGCGATGGCGATGGCGATGGCGATGGCGACGGCGACCCCCTCGCCGCCATCGTCGCCGACCCCGGCCGGACGGACTGGATGTTCAGCGCGGTGCTGGATTATGACGAGGGCCGTTACCAGGAGGACCCGGCCGGCCCGGACGGACAGACGCCGGCGCGGGCGGGAATGGATGGCGGCCATCCCTGGGCCGCCCGCCAGGATCCGTTCTCGACCTTTCGCTCCGGTTTCGAAATCCGGACCCACCGCCTTTGCCGGCGGCTGATGATGTTCCACCATATCCCGGAGCGGCTGGGGATCGCCGACTGTCTGGTCGCCTCCACCGGGTTTCGCTACCGCGAGACACCGTTCGCCTCCTTTCTGGAGGAGGTCAGGCAGTGCGGCCATGTTCGGGCCGGAGACGGGGTCTATCGGACGCGGTCGCTGCCGCCGCTCCGCCTCGACTACAGCCGGAGCGCGCTGATGGACGGCACCCCGGTCGCCTTCACGCCCCGGGACCTGGATCCCGAAGGGCTGGCCGACCTTGCCGGCGGGGTCGGCGGGCCGCGCAGCTGGATCGACCTCGACGGTGAGGGGATTGCCGGCGTGCTGACGGAACAGGCCGGCGAATGGTTCTACAAGCGCAATCTCGGCGAGGGCCGTCTGGCCCCCGCCGGAGCCGTTCCCGTCCGCCCCTCCCTGGCAGGAGGCGCCGCCCGCCGGCACCGGCTGATGGATATCGACGGCGACGGGCTGCTGGATCTGGTGGATCTGTCGCCGGGAAACCCCGGGGTCCATGGCCGCGATATCGAGGCCGGCTGGCGCCCGTTCAAGGCGTTCCGCGCGGTTCCGGTGATCGACTGGACCGACCCCGATCTTCATTTCATCGATCTTTCGGGCGACGGCATCCCCGATCTGCTGATCACCCGCGACGGCGCCGTCGACTGGCGGCCGTCGGACCGTGACGAGGGATATGGCGCCGCCCGGAAAATCGCCCTGCCGGCCGACGGCGAGGAGTACGGGCCGAGGCTGCTGCTGGGCGATGCGGTGCAGACGATCTTCACCGCGGACATGACCGGCGACGGCCTGTCCGATCTGGTCCGGATCCGCAATGGCGAGGTCTGTTATTGGCCGAACCGGGGCTATGGCCGTTTCGGCGCCAAGGTGTCGATGGAGCGGCCTCCCCGCTTCGACCATCCCGACCTGTTCGACCCCCGCCGGATCCGCCTTGCCGACGTGGATGGCACCGGCGTCACCGACATCGTCTATCTGGGCGGCGACGGCGCCCGCATCTATCTGAACGAAAGCGGGAACGGCTGGAGCACGCCCCGGCCGGTCGACGCATGGCCGGCGGAAAACGGCAATACCCGGACGGACCTGTTCGACCTGCTGGGACGCGGGACCGCCTGTCTCGTCTGGTCCGGCCCCCTGCCCGGCGATGGCGGACGCCAGATCCGATACATCGACCTGATGGATGGACGCAAACCCCATCTGCTGTGCCGGACCGACAATGGCACCGGGTGCGAGCGGCGGATCGAATATGCCTCCTCGACCGAATTCTATCTGGCCGACAGGGCGGCGGGCCGCCCCTGGATCACCCGGCTGCCGGTTCCGGTCCATGTGGTCCGGCGCGTGGCCTCGTGGGATCGGGTCAGCCGGTCGCTGCTGGTGACGGGCTACAGCTATCATCACGGCTATTACGATGGCCTGGAACGCGAATTCCGGGGTTTCGCCCGGGTCGATCAGACCGATAGCGAAAGTTTCGCCGGCCCTCGCGGTGACGGTCTCCCGCCCTGGATCCCGGCGGAACCGCCCGGCGGGGAGACCACCGGCATTCCCGGGCCGGAAACCCGTGTCCCGCCATCGCTCTCCCGCCACTGGTTCCACACCGGCGTCTTCCTGGATGGGGAGGACCTGGCCCGGCGTCTGGCCGGGGAATTTTTCGGCTCGTCCCCCTCGCCGCCTACCCTGTCCCCGCTTCCCGTTCCCGCCGACCCGCCGCTGCCGCCCGGTCTCACGCCTGCCGAAGCGCGCGAGGCCTGCCGCGCGCTGAAGGGCGCCCCGCTGCGCACCGAAGTCTATGGCCTGGACGGAACGGAAAAGGCCGCCCGGCCCTATCTCATCGAGCATCACACGCATGCGGTCGTCCGCCTCCAGCCCCGGGGGGCGAACCGCTATGGGGTCTTCTTCACCCATGAGCGCGAAACGCTGACGCTGCATCTGGAACGGAACGTGGAAGACCCGCGCGTCACCCAGGACCTGACGCTGGAGGTCGACCGATGGGGCAATGTCCTGGCGTCCGCCTCCGTCGCCTATGCCCGCCGGGCCCCGGACCATCCCGAACAGGCTGCCGTTCTCGCGACCCTGCGGCAAAGACGGTTCACCAACCCGGTCGACGGACGCCACGATCATCGGACGCCCTCCGCGGCCGCCGAAGACAGCTTCGAGTTGACGGCGCCGGATCTCGCCGGCCCGGATCCCCTTCCCTTCGGACGGATCGACGCCCTGGCGCGGGCGGCGGTGACGATCGGAGGGCGGGCGTTGTCGCGGTCCGGCCGCGCGGAAAAGTGCCGGATCGCCGCCAGCCGGACCCGCTATCGCGCCGACGACCTTGCCGGTCTTCTGGCGGAGGGACAGCAGCAATCCCGGGCGCTGCCGGGGGAAACCTGTGTCCTGGCCCTGACCCCCGACCGGCTGGCGTTGTTCGCCGATCATGCCGACGCCGGGGTTCTGACGGCGTTGCTGACCTCCGCCTCCGGGGGCTATCGCGATATCGAGGGGGATGGCTGCCTCTGGATCCCGTCGGGGCGCGTCTTCTATTCCCCGGATCCCGACGACCCGCCGGACAGCGCGCGGGCGATGGCCGAGGCCGGCGTTTTTCTGCCGCGCCGTTTTCGCGATCCCTTCGGCCATGACACGGTGGTCGGTTACGATCCCTTCCTGCTGGCACCGGCCGAAGTCCGCGACGCCGCCGGCAATGTCACGCGGGCCCGCCTCGATTATCGTGTGCTGGCCCCGGAAACGGTCATCGATGCCAACGGCAACCGGTCCCTGGCGCGCTATGACGCGCTTGGCCTGCTGGCCGGAACGGCGCTGGCGGGAAAGGAGGACGGGCGGCCGGAAGGCGACAGCTTCGACCGGTTCGAGCCCGATCCGTCCCCCGCCCTTCTGGCGCGCTTTTTCGACCAGCCGGACCCGACGGAGGACGCACGGGCCGTCCTTGGCACCGCGACGACCCGGTTTCTCTATGACCTGTCCCGCAGTCCGGTGGCGACCGCGACCCTCCGGCGGGAAATTCATGGCGGCGACCTCGCCCCCGGGCAGCAAAGTCCCCTTCAGATCGGGATCACCTATTGGGACGGGTTCGGGCGCGAGGCGCAAAGCCGGACACTGGCGGATCCCGTCCGGCCGCGCCCCGGCGATCCGGATAGCGCCAATGCCGCGACACGATGGATCGCGAGCGGCGCCACCGTCTACAACAACAAGGGCAGCCCGGTCCGCACATACGAGCCCTTCTTCAGCCCCGGCCCCCGGTTCGGCATCGAACGCCATGGCGTCAGCAGCACCCTGTTCCACGACCCCTTGAACCGGGTGGTCGCGGTTCTCCATCCGGACCAGAGCTATGAGAAAACCGTGTTTGATGCCTGGAAACAGGATATCCACGATCCCAACGACACGGTGATGACCGATCCGGCGGAAGATCCCGATGTCCGGGCGTTCTTCCTGGACCTGCCGGACCGGGATTATCGTCCGGGCTGGTATGCCAGACGGATCGGCGGCGCGCTGGGACCGGCGGCGCAGGATGCCGCGCGCAAAGCCGCCGGCCACGCCGGCACCCCCACCCGCACCCACGCCGACGTCCTGGGCCGGCCGTTTCTGACCGTGGCCGACAACGGACCGGGTCCGGATGGCGCGCGGCAGCTATTCGCCACCCGCACGCTGCTTGACATCAAGGGAAACCGGGTCGGCGTCATCGACGCCCTGGGCCGCCGGGTCAGCGCCGACGACTACGACCTGACCGGAACGCGCCTTCGCGAACGGACCATGGACGCCGGCACCCATTGGATGCTGGAGGATGCGATGGGCGGTGTCCTGCTGGCCTGGAACAGCCGCGGATACCGGATCCGCACCGACCATGACGCCCTGCGCCGGCCGGTGCGGTCCCATGTCTCGGGTGGCCCGTCCGACGGCACCGCGCCCCGCTTCGACGGCGAACGGCTGTTCGAGGAGACGATCTATGGCGACGATCCGCGCACGGGCCTCGACAGCGGGGAACAGCAGGCCCGCAATCTCAAGGGCCGCGTTTTCGCCCATTTCGACGGGTCGGGCGTCATCCGAACGCCGCGATATGACTTCAAGGGCAATTCGCTGGAAAGCGCCCGGCAGTTCGCCGCCGACTGCGCCGCGACGCCGGACTGGTCGGGCCCGGTGGTGATGGAGGCGATCCACTATGCCTCCACCAGCGCCTATGACGCGCTCAACCGGGCGATCACGGTCACGGCGCCGGACGACAGCGTCTACCGCCCGTGGTTCAACCGGGCCGGTCTTCTCGAACGGGTCGACATCAATTGCCGGGGACAAAGGGTGCAGGGCGAACGGGTCTGGACCCCCTTCGTCCTCGGGATCGATTACGACGCCAAGGGCCAGCGGCGCAGCGTCGACTATGCCAACGGCGTCCGCACCACCTACACCTACGACAGGGAGACCTTCCGGCTGGTCCGCCTCGTCACCCGACGACGGAACCGCGCCGACGCGGCGTCGGTGACGATTTTCGAGAGTCCCGGACGGCTCCAGGACCTTTGCTACGCCTATGACCCGGTGGGCAACGTCACCCGCATCGTCGACCGGGCGTTGCGGACGGTCTTTCATGGCGGCGAACGCGCCGGCCCGGAACGGGACTACGGCTATGATCCGACCTACCGCCTGATCTTTGCCACGGGCCGCGAGCACCGCCACCAGTCGGCATTGTCCTTCGCCCCTTCGGGAGGACATTACCGCGACTTCCCCTTCGTGGGTGCCGCCCATCCCCATGACATGCAGGCGCTGCGGCCCTACCGGGAAAGCTATGACTATGACCCGGCCGGCAACCCGGTCCGGGTTCGCCATCACGCCACCGGCGGCGGATGGGAACGCCTTTACCGCTACGCCGACGACAGCGGCCTGGAGCCGGGGCGGATCGGCAACCGTCTCAGCGCCATCGCGACCGGGGACGGTCCGGCGACGCTGGTGGAACGCTTCCGCCACGATGCCCATGGCAATGTGACGGAGATGCCGCATCTGCCCCGGATGATCTGGGATTTTCATGACCAGTTGGCGGCCTGTTCGCGCCAGTTGGCCCCGGAGGGCGGGCGGGACCTCTGCTGCTACAACTATGACGGCGCCGGGCAGCGCAGCCGCAAGGTGACGCTGCGCGCCGACGGACGGCGGCGCAGCGAGCGGCTCTATGTCGGCGGCTTCGAGATCTTTCGCGATTTCGACGCCGACGGCGCCGTCCGCCTGGAACGCCAGACCCTGCATGTGATGGACGATATCCGCCGGATCGCCCTGATCGAGACCCTGACCATCCGGGACGGCGCCGCCCTGCCCGCACCCCGTCCCCTGGCCCGCTTCCAACTGGACGACCATCTGGGATCGGCGACCGTCGAACTTGATGAGACAGGCGCCCTTCTCTCGTGGGAGGACTACGCCCCCTATGGAACGACGACCGTCCAGAGCGCCCCCCGTGGCGGCGGCAGAGCGCGAAAGCGCTATCGCTTCACCGGACGGGAACGTGATGACGAAAGCGGGCTTTCCTATCACGGCGCGCGCTATCTGGCCCCCTGGCTGGGACGCTGGATCAGCGCCGATCCGGCCGGGCTGGCCGATGGCGTCAATCCGTTCGCCTACGCCCGCCAGAACCCGGTCCGTCTGACCGATCCCCACGGCCTCGCCGGCGGCGCGCCCGATCCGACCGCCGGACGCAATCCCACCGCCAACCGGGCCGTGGGGCTTGCCGAGGGCGAAGGGGGGCTTGCCGATCTGGTGGGGGCGAAACAGGACATCGTGGCGCGGGGCGAGGTGATCAAGCCGGGCAAGGGGGGCTCGATCATCGATCTCCGCACGAAATATCGCAGCCTGGAATCGAAGGTCATCGACCTGGGGACAAAAAGCTATCGCAAGGGGAAGGAACTGACGGAGGTCAGGCTTTCGCAGGTCCGGCATTTCATCAGACGGGTGGTGAAACAGGCCGTCAAGCATGAGGAAGCCTTGAAAGAGGCGGGAATTGTCAGCGAGGCCACCGGGGAGCCCCTGAAGGAGACGGTCGTGGTCACGGTCAAAGGGGCGCGGACGGACGCCGAATATGCCGCCACGGCAAAGAAGATCAGGGACACGGCGAAGGCGACCAAGACCGGTATCAAGGTCGGCGTGCTGCGCGCCGGCCAGCGCGGCGCGGTCTCGCTGGGGGTCATGAAGGGGATCGCCGGGGTCAGCCTGTCGGGGGTTTTCGGCGTCATCGCCTATCACGAATTCAAACAGAACGTCAAAGAGCAGAACTATGGCAAGGCCCTGGCGAGCGGCGCGGGGGTCGTCGAATCCGGCACGTCGATCTTCGCCACGGCCGCGTCGGGCTTCACCGGCGTTTCAACCAGTTCCGTCGCCCTTGGCACCAGTGTCGGCGGCATGGGTGCGGGAGAGGCCATCGCCGCCGCCCCGCATGTGGTCGGGGCCTTCGCCGTCGGTGCCGCGGTCGGCGTCGGCATCCAGGAAGGCAGCGCCTATCTTTCGAAGAAATACCTGGGGTACGAGGTATCGCCCGGCCAGATGATCGGCGACAGCCTGACGGCGACGGACCGGACGGTCAGCGGCCTGTTCGCCGACCCCTCGAAACCCGCCTACACCCAGACTTTGGGCTGGAAGATCGCCAGTTGGCTGACCCCCACGGCGAATTGAGGGCCGGGCGCCCCGTCGGTCGGGGTTTCCGCCGAAGCGAAGACCCGACACCGATGAGACCGGGGGCGTGCCCCCCTTCAGGAATAAAGACGAGCGGCATCAACAGTCCGGCAGGAGCGTCCCATGTCCTCTCTGATCACCATCCGCATCGTGCCGCAGAAGCCGACCGATCCTCTGTCCTTCTCCGACGCCCTGGCGGCCGGTGGAGGACTGCGGATCACGGTCGCCAATCTGGCCTTCGCCACCGTCGACGCCGCCCCTTCCGGTGTCGCCAGTGTCACGGTGCCGCTGGTGACGGCGATCCCGGCCGGGGGCTGGAGCGTGTCGGACGGCGCGCTGTTCCCGAAAGGGGCTGTGATCGCGCTGACCCTGCCGCCCTATCCGTCCGGTCTGACCGGAGGCATCGTGCAGCAGGTCAACTTCGTCCCGTCGCCCGCGCCGGCCATCGATCCCGACCCGGTGGCCATGCTCCAGGCGGTGGCGACCGCCGTCATTGAACTTCCCTGGTCGGTTTCGCAATTCGAGAACATCCGTGTCAGCCTGGACCGCGGTGCCGGACCCTTCGTCGCCGTCGGCGACTATTACGTGCTGCCGCCCGATGGCGGACCGGTTCCCGACCTGTCGGCCTGGACGCCGTCGGGGATCGAGGACGAGGCCGACCCCTGGGCGCAGCGGGCCGCCGACCTCTATCTGGCCCTTCCCCCGGTGCCGCCCGCCAATCCGGCCGCGGCCTTTCACATGCCGACGGACGGAACGGCCCCGCCTTTCGACACATTGCTGGGCGCAGTAAAGGCCATCCTGGCGGAGGATCCCAGCCCGGCCGCCACCGTTCTGCCCCTGGCGGCCGCCGGCGCGCCGGCAGGGGCGACCATCCTGGCCTTTGCCGCCCCACCGACCGGAGTGGTTCCCGGCATGGCCGCGACCGGAGCGGGCCTGCCGCCGGGCGTGAGAGTCGCCGCCATTGCCGGCGCCACCGTCACCCTGGATACGGAACTGGAGGCATCGCTTGCGGGCGGCGCCAGCGTCACCTTCACACCGACCCTGGCCGGCCTTACCGTCAACCAGTGCCGGAATATCGCCCGTGAATTGCTGTGGAGCCAGCAGCCCGCCCTGCCCCAGCCCCCGGACCCGATCGAAGCCCTTTATACCAATCCCCCCAACGATGGCGCGTTGCTGACCGGCGGTACCAGCGTCAATCAGATCGAAGGCGACCGGCAGCAGTTCGAGGCCACCCTCAAAAGCTATTACGCGGCGCCCAATGCCGTCGCCGACAGGCTGGCGACATGCGTCTACGCCCTGTCAGCGGCCGTCGCCTGCGAGGAAACCAGCGTGGCGGCAACGGCTGCGATCGTCCGTTTCCCCGCGCAACCCGAAGTGACCGGCGGCGGAGGCGACCAGACGGTGATCCTGACGGCGCTCGGCCACCTTTCCGGCCCGGCCCGGTTCGGCGTCCCGGCCGCATTCTTCTACGCCCTGGCCGGAACCACCCCGACCAGCCGGGGACCGGCGGCCCGTTACGC
This sequence comes from Telmatospirillum sp., assembly GCA_009712185.1. GTDB lineage: Bacteria > Pseudomonadota > Alphaproteobacteria > Rhodospirillales > Magnetospirillaceae > Telmatospirillum. The sequence goes on from WASQ01000067.1 coordinate 78,420, forward strand.
CTCGGCCGTCGGGGCTCCGCCGACCCAGGTCCTCAGCCAGTTGACGGCCGCCATCGACAACGGAACCATCGGCGATGGCGAGGCCTTCGCCACTGCGGGGCTTGCGGGACAGGTCACGGCGGCCCAGGCGGCCAGACGACTGTCTGCCCTCGGCATTCCCCGGGGGGCGGTCATCGCCCCGGCACCGCTGGGCAGCCGGACCGGCACGACCACCGCGCCGACGGCGTCGGGCACGGCTCTGCCCCTGGCATCCACCGCCGGTCTGGCCGCCGGCTTTTCAATCGACGGAACGGGCCTGCCGCCGATGGCGACCGTCACATCGGTCAACGGCGCCACCGGCGTCGTCGGCCTGTCTTCCCCCCTGCTGAACGCCGTTCCGGCCGGAACCCGCCTGACGCTGGCGCCCCCGTGGCCGGCACAGCTCGAGGCGCTGGTGACGGACTGGCTGGCCTTTCCACCCGCCGTTTCCGGAACGGTCAGCAGCCGGACCTATCAGCCGGGCGATGACGACACCCTGTTCTGGCAGGCACAGGCGGACACCCACCCGGCGGCCTTCCTGGAGCTCATCCTCTGCGCGCTCTCCGGCGGCTACATCATTCCGGCACCGTTTTCCCAGCCCCTGGGCGCCAGGATCCTGGATTTCCTGACGACCCTCGATCCGGCTCCCACCGCCCGGACCCTGGCCGGGGTCACGGAGGCCCAATGGACGGCCCTGTTCAAGGCCAATCCGACCTGGCTGCCGCCCCAGCCCGGAGGCATCGGCGCGGCGATCGGTGTGTTTCTGGAATCGGTGCGGGGACTTTTCCCCTTAAGCGCGGGCGGTCCCGCCAGCCTCGTCAATCTGGCCACCGCGCTGGCCGCGCCGGCCGGCGCCACGACCCTCGCCTTTGCCACCACCACCGGATTGCAGACCGGATGGACTGTCGCCTCGACGCTGACCACACCATCGGGACAACCGGTGATCCCGCCCGGAACGCGGATCGCGGCGGTCAGCCCGGCGCCCGCCGTCGTCACCCTGACGACCGTGCTCACGGGCGCGGTTCCCGCCGGCACCAATATCTCGTTCCGCCCCACCGTCCCCGCCGCCCTGTCCTCCGGTCTGCCGGTCTTCGCGGCACCGCCGGACGACTGGATCGCCGCCTGTCTTAAGGCTTTCGATCCGGCATTCCTGTTCGGCCAGGGGATCGCCGATCCGGCCAAACTTGACGCCGCCGCCGCAACGCGGTTCCCGGACGACGGCGAGGCCCGGTCCTGGCTGGTGGAGGCCATCGTCACCATCGATGCCCTGGCCGCCCTGGCCGTCGCCGCCGGCTTTCCGGTGACAGGGCCCTCCGGTCCCGCTCCCCTGGCCGGGGCGGAAGGCATGTCGATCGTCGAGGCGCTGTATGCCTGCGGATTCCGTCGCGCCGCCGATATCAGCGCCCTCTCCGCCGATGATTTCTCCTTCGCCCTGACGGGGACGGTCGCCTTTACCGCGGCCGGCGCGCTCCATGGGGCCGCCATGACGATCGCGCCTCCGTCAACCGAAAACGTCCCGCCCGAGGCCGGTTTCCATGCCGTCAACCCCGACGGATCCCTCGTCGACTGCCTGCCGCCGCCCCAGCTTTCGCCGCTGGGTCCGGTGGCTTACCTCCAGGCCCTGTTGGCCCTGCCGCTTGGCGCCACCTGCGAGGCGCCGGCGCCCGCGGGCCCGACACTGGGGGACGCCGTGACGCCCCGGCGCGGACCCCTTTCGTCCCTGGCGGCCAGCCGCCCCAATCTGGAAACGCCGCTGCCCCTGATCGATCTGGCCAATGAGTGCCTGGAGTATCTGGGAGCGGCGGCAACGCCCGAGGGCGGCACCGTTTACGATACGACCGGCGACACGCTGGCTGGATTCGTTTTATGCAGGGACGACGATGGCGCGGAAAAAACCGATCCGGAGAACTGCCATCCTCCGGCCTTGCTGTTCGCGGCCTTGCCGGAACATGCGTCACCGGCCACCCCGACAACCGCGACGCAGTTGATCCGGCCCGCTGTTTATGACCGGCTGAAGACGGATTTCTCGACGCCGGCCCTGCCCTACAATCAGGCCCTGGACGTCAACCGGACCCTGCTTCGCCATCTGGGAAGCTGCCGGTTCGAGACCATGCGCAGCTTCCGTCGCTGCATCACCGAATTCGTGCTGGACCCGGAGGCCGAACCGGCCGGATTCGACGATCAGGTCTGGCGCTATCCGGTCCGCCTGGACATCGCCATCGACTATCTGGGCATCACGCCGGAGGAGTATGCGCTGTTGTTCCATGGCGCGCCGTTCCGGCCTTGCGGACGGAACAGGGACCAGGGGACCGGCGGCACCAATGATCCAACCGGGGATCGGAACGAAGAACCGGGAAATGGGGAGACCGGAGCGGCGGCCGGAGTGCATCTGTCCTCCAGCCTGTCCGACCGGGGACCGATATCGCTTCCCGTCCTGATGTCGTCGCTGGGCCTCGGCTATTGCGATCTGGTCCTGCTCCAGCACAGCGGCATTGTTCCGTTCGGCTGTCTGACGCAGGGAGGCGACGGCAATCAAGGGAACGGAGAGACCGGGGAAACCCGGATCGGGCTGGCGGCCCTGCCGGCGTGCGAACCCTGCTGTCCGGAACGGGTGATCATCGGCTTTCCCCGCGATCTTCCACCGCGCACCGGCCTCGCCCGGCTTGAGATCTTCGTCCGGCTGTGGCGGATCCTCGGCGACCGCGGCTGCGCCTGTTACAGCTTCGCCGAACTGGCCGACATCGCCTCGGTCCTCGGCCTGTTCACCGCCACCGGCACCGATCCGGACTTCATCCGCCAGCTCGCCGCCTTTCAGATGCTGCGCGACGACTTTCATCTGCCGCTGGGCGAGCCCGATCCGCCCAAAGGCGTTTCCGGCGTCGCCCGCTCGCCGCTTCTGGCACTTTGGGCCAGCCCGAGACCGCCCCAGTTCGCCTGGGCCGTCCGCGCCCTGGTGACAGGAGTGGCCCGGCATGCCCGGCGCCACTATGGCGCCCCCCGGCGCGGACCGGATTATCCGGACCGCATGGTCTCCGAACTGGACGCGCTGGCCCTGCTGGCCGGGTTCGCGCCGGCCCCCTCCCCCGACGCCTGGGAGGCCCGGCCGACCCACACGCTCCGGTTCGCCGAATTTCTGGGCAAGCTTTACGCATCTCCCTTCCGCCTCACCGAGGTCCGGTACCTGTTCACCACCGTCCCCCTTCCTCCCGACGGGCTCCCCCCCTTTCCGATGCAGGATCCGCATGAGGCATCCCGCCATCCCTTCGACCTTCCCGACGGTCAGCACGAGGTGTCGCTTCACCACCTGCGCCGGCACCTGCTCGACGCGGTGATCGACCCCGGGGACGCCCGGGATTGGGACTGGCGCAAGATCGCCTTCGAGCTGGAAAGCGCGCTGGGATTCGCCGAGGCGGACATCCGCGACCTCGGTTTCCATTTCTTTCCGCATGTCCTCGAACGGGCCGGGTGTCACGTCCCCGCGGCCGGACGACGGTTCACCAGCCCGCTGGCGCCGGCGGACACCACGCCCGCGGTCTGGGACAGCCCGCCGGACGGTCCCTTCCAGTACGATGCCGGCGACGGATTGCTGTGGACCCGGGTTCCCCTTTCCGACGAGGCGCTGCTGCGCCGGCTTTACGGCGATCACGATTTCAATGCGCCGGAGCGGACCGCCATCCAGGACCTCTATTTCCAGCCGCGCGCCCTTCTGGCGCGATTCCAGATCCTGTTCCCCGATCTCAATACCGCGATCCGGGTCATGGTCGAGGCCGGAGACCAGGAGGAACGCTGGCTTTTCTTCCGCCTCTGCGTGATGGCCTGCCTCAACCGCCGGCGGATCATCATCCACCATCTGACCCGTCACGTCCGGGAGATAACCGGGACGGAGGAACCGGGTGACGCCTCCGTCGCGGCCCTGCTGCTGAACCGCATCGCCGCCGACGAAAATCTGCTGGCGCCGACGGCATCCGACCCGTCCCCCACCTGGGAAGACCCCTCCGGCAGCCATGCCGCCCTCACCTGGCCCGGACCGGGCGGCAGTGCGCTCCAGGCGCTGCTGGCCCTGACCGGAACCGGACTGGTGGCCGACTATGCGCCCGACGGCGGTGCCGTCCTGTGGCGTGACGCCAGCGGATCACTGGCCGGGTTCGGCGCGGTTCGCGATCACGCCAACTGCCCTGTTCCGACCGTGCTGCCCGCCCTCGACGCCACGGTGTCCGCCAGCCAGTCGGCCTTCGTCACCGCCCGCAACGGGTTGCTCCTCGCCAACGGGTCAAACCGCCACCTCGGCGGGGCGGAGGGAATAACCGTGACCTGGACCGGCGTCCTGCTGATCGACGAGGAGGGCGAGTATCATTTCTGGGCGGGCGCGCCGCGTCCCTGCGAGGAAAAGCCCGAGTGGGACGCCCCCGCCGGCGCACTCTGGTCGGTGGTTCTGGCACGCGGCGGGAAAAGCTGGACGCTGTCCTCTCGCGGATGGAGCGGCCAGGAGGATCGCCGCTTCGCCTGCCTTCCGCTTCGTCGCGGCGCCTACGATCTGTCCCTGACCTTCCGCCAGCCCGGCCCGGATTTCGTTTCGTCCAGCGACGCGCGGCCCGCGCATACCGGCTTCGAAGTGAAATATGCCGGACCGGACAGCGACGGCATCCGGATCGCGATCCCGCACCACCGGCTGTTCCAGGACCGGAAGGACGCCCCCCTGGGCACCGGGCTGCCGCCCCTGGCGGCCGGGGCGGCCGACTATCTCAGCCAGCGATATGTCAGTTCCATCCGGGACATCCGACGCACCTACCAGCGTGTCTTCAAGGCCCTGCTGCTGGCGCACCGGTTCGGCCTCAGGGCCGCCGACCGGCCCGACGAACCATCGGAGCTCGGCTATCTGCTGTCCCGGCCTGACCGTTTCGCCGGAACCGGATTTCTCCGGTCCGGGGCCGGCTTTGTCGCCCGGCCGGCGGAGTTCGACCTCAACTATCTGCCGGTGACGGATGTCTATCTGCCGCCGGCGGCCGACCAGCGGGCGGCCCCCTCGGCGCCCCGCGTCCAGGCGATGGCCGACTGGTGGGAACGGCTTTTCGATGTCCGCGTCCTCAAGGCCGCCGCGCCGGAGCCCCGCCACCTCTGGCGACTGTTCCAGCAGGCCGCCGATCTGAAACCGTCCGACCCGGCCCCGCTGCTTCAGGGCATCGGAGCGCCGCCGTTCCAATGGCCGTTCGACCTGCGCTTTCATCAGCGCGACGGCATTCCGCCCTACGCGGTCACCGCCCTCGACCTGACGGACGAACGCTGGACCATCCGGGCATGGCGCGCCGACCGCTGGTTAAGTGCGATGCGCCGGCATTTCGCCGCAACGACGTTGTCCGCGATCCGGCCCGATCTGTGGGCCGCCGACAATCCCGCCGCTGTCCTGGGATCGCCCTCCGGAAACGGGAACTGTCTGGCCTTCCTGACGGAAAGTTGTTTCGCGGCGAACCGACCCCACCGCCATGAGCCGGTGCGCCGGCTGGTGAACGGTCTGCGCCATCGCGCGCGGGCCGCGCTGACGGCATGGCTCTGCGCGGGAAACCGGGTCCCGCTGCCATGGGGCGGATATGCCACCCGTGCGGCCGATCTCGCCGACCTGCTGCTGATCGATCTCGAGGCCGGACCGGACCAGCGGGCCAGCCGCATCGAGGAGGCGATCAGCGCGATTCAGACCTTCGTGCGCCGCGCCCGGCTGGGACTGGAACCGGGATGGACGGTGCCGGCCGGATTCATCCGCCTTTGGGACAGCCGCTATGCCAGTTACCAGATCTGGCGCCGTGCCCGAGTCCGCGACCTCTACCCGGAAAACGGGCAGGAATGGACCGATCTCCCCGGGGCCCGCCGGTCTCCCGCGTTCCGGATGCTGGAGGAAACGCTGCGCGACGGAGCCCTGTCGCTGGCGGCTCCGGGCGGCGACATCTGGTGGCCGGACGCGATCGGTGCCGGTCATCGGAGCCCGCCCCTGGCCGAACGCCGGACAGCGATGGACCTGACCCGTCTCAATCCGGCGCGCGAGGGCCTCGGCCTGATGGCCACGCCGGACGTCGCCGCGGCACCATCCTGGACCGCGCCGATACCGTTTAAGAGCCCGCAGCCACAGTCCAGCGACACCGCCCCCGCCGCGGCCCCGCCCTCCGGGGACCGTCCCTTCCCGCTCTGGATGCGGGCGGCGATCGGGCTTGGTGTCCGGTTCCTGCGCATCGCCGCCGCCGGCCCGTCGCCCGCCAGCGCCAGACTGGCGCCACCGCGCGCCGAAGAAAGGCATCCCCCCTGCTGTCCGGTTTGCGGCGACCGTCATGAGGCCACGGTCGATGAGACCTGGTTCTGGCTGACCGGCGGACGATTTTTCGACAATGCTCCCCTTCCCGACGGGATCCAGCCCGGAGAAGGCGACGATGGATACCAGTCCGGCTATCAGGACGATTTTTATGACGCCGGACAACAACAGTCCGCCTACTGGCAGGACGAGACGCAACTGCCGCATCTGCTGGCCTGGTCGTCGAAGCCGATGGTCCGGCTGGCCTGGGCGCGTGTCCACAACGGTCGCATTCTGCAACCGAGACGTTCCTCTCTCGGTGTCGCGGTGGATCCTGACGGTCCCGTGGACCTTGTCCTGACGGGCCGGACCGCGGATTCCCTTTTCTTTTCCGTGACCGGCGGCATCAGTCCGGCCGGCTTTGCCGATCCCTCGCCCGCCGGCTTCCGTTATGACCTTGCGACGGATGGTGCGGTTCCTTTGCCGCGTCCCACCCTGCCCGCCCCTGTCACGCCGGCGCCGGGCGGCCTTCCCGCCTATCCCTGGTTCGTCTATGCCCCCCCCGGTGCGCCGGCTTTTCCCCTGTCCCGGTTCAGTCCGGCACTGGCCGTGGCCGGCTGGCTGCGTGCGCATTGCCGGTTCGAGGACGCCCTGGACTGGGTCCGTCTGGCCTTCGATCCGGTGACATCCGATTGCACCTGGATCCGGTGCGCCGGCCGGGACCGGCCCCTGTCCACGGCGACCGGCGAGATCGCGCGGTCGTCGGGTTCGGACACAGCCGGCGCCTGTTGCGACAGCACCCGGGTCCCACTGGCGCGGGCCCGGCAGCGCACGCTTCTGCTGGCTTACCTCGAAACGATGCTCGACTGGGGCGATGCCCTGATGCGGCGCCGTCGCTCCCCGGAGGCGTTCCAGCAGGCCCGCACGCTGTTCGCCGCGGCGCGGCGCCTGCTGGGGCCGGCCCCGGTCGGCATCCGGATGCCGGCGCCCGGCGCCAGTCCGACGGTGGGGGCTTTCGCCGCCGCCGCCGCGCCTCTCAATCCGAGGCTGATGGAGCTGTATTCGCGGCTGGCCGACCGCACGACCCTGATCCATGCGGGATCGGATTCCGCCCGGCTGACCGACGCCGGGCTGGATGGCCGGGGACGCGATGATGCCGGACCCTATTTCGGAGAGCGCCCCGCGCGGGCGGCCGACGGGGGACCCGGGGATGGTTGTCACGACGACGAGGGATGGTGCCGCTCCGCCAGTCCCTACCGGTTCACGTTCCTGATCCAGAAGGCCCTGGAGTACTCGGCCCGCGCCCAGGAGATGAGCGGCGCGATGCTGGCCGCCTTCGAAAAGGGGGATGCCGAGGCGCTGGCCGCGGTCCGCGCGCTGCATGAACGCGAACTGATGGCCCTCGGCCTGGACGGACGCAAGGACCAGTGGCGCGAGGCCGACTGGCAGATCAAGGCCCTGCAAAAAACCAAGGCGGTCAATCAGGCCAATCTCGCCTATTACAACGGTCTGGTCAGCGTCAATCTGATCGGGGGCGAACTCCAGTATCAGGACAATGTGAACGCGTCCCTGGCCCTGCGCAGCGTCGCCAACGCCGTCGAGGCGGTCGGGGAAGGTCTGCGGCTGATTCCCGATTTCGTCGTCGGCGCCGCCGGCTTCGGAGGCACTCCGGTCGCCATCTCCTGGCTGCCGCTTGGCACCAAGCTGGGCGACATGTTCGCCGCCATCGCCCGGATCATGAACAACAGCGCCCAGATCGACAGCGAAACCGCCGGCCTCGACCTGACCGAGGCGGGGTGGACACGCCGCTATGCCGAATGGTGTCATCAGCAACAGATCCTCGCCATCGAAATCCAGCAGATGGAACGACAGATCCTGGGGGCTCAGCGGCGGCGGGACCAGATGCTGCGCGAGTTGAACCTGCATCAGCGCCAGATCGAGCACGCGGCCGAGATCGATGACATCCTGCGTGACAAAGTCACCGGCATCGACCTCTATCTGTTCCTGCAGGAGCGCCTTGCCGCGCTTTATTATCAGACCTTCGACCTCGCCCTCGATACCGCGAGGCAGGCCGAGCGGGCCTTCAATCTGGAACGCGGCCATCTCGACCGCCGTTTCGTCGCCGACATCGGCTGGGAGGACCTGCGCCGGGGCCTGGGTGCCGCCGAGCAGCTTGCCGCGTCGGTCCGGCGCATGGAGAAGGCCTATTTCGATGAGAATGTCCGGGAATACGAACTGACCAGGCATATTTCTCTGCGGCAAAGCTTTCCGTTCGCCTTTCTGCAATTGCGCGCCACCGGCCGGTGCGACTTCGAAATCCCGGAATGGATGTTCGATCAGGATTATCCGGGTCATTTCATGCGCCGGATCCGCAATGTCTCACTGACCTTGCCCTGTGTCGCCGGCCCCTACACGGGTGTCCACGCCCATCTGACCCTGATCGGCAGCGACACCCGCGTCGATCCGCGCCTGGAGGCGCCGGCCCATCTTTGCTGCGCCCCCCAGGCCCGCCCATCCTGCGGCTGCGGCTGCGGTTGCGGCTGTGGCAGCGATTGCGGCTGTGGCAGCGCCGCCGCCGACGGATACCGGATGTGCCCGGACGATCCGCGCGGGGTGCGACTGTGGGGCGAACGGGAGGCCATCGCCACATCGGGCGGACAGAACGATTCCGGATTGTTCGAACTCAGCTTCAACGACCCCCGCTATCTGCCGTTCGAATTCATGGGCGCCATCAGCCGCTGGCGTCTGGAACTGCCGGTGGAGACCAATTATTTCGATCCCGCGACGCTGTCGGACATGGTCCTGCATCTCAACTACACCAGCCGCGAGGGTGGCCCCGCGCTCCGCGAGGCCGCGCTCGCGGCCGGCCGCGACCGGCTTCCCGGCGACGGATGGACGTTCTTCGACGTCCGGCACGACTTCGCCGAGGCCTGGGAATTGTTCCGCCGCGCGGCGGGCGACGGCTGTGACGATCGTCCACGCCCGCTCACCCTGTCCCTGCGGCGCCGGCTGTTTCCCTATCTTCCGAAGGATCCGCCGATCCGCGTGACGCGCCTTGTGCTCTGCGTCCTGCCCGCGACAGACCCGGCGCCTCCCTGCCCCGAGGTCGATGGATGCCCCTGTCCGCGCGATCTGCCGGCCGCCAGGCACATGGTCGGCCTGGTTCATCCGGCGGCGGACTGCGATGGCGTGGCGGAGACGGCCATTCCCTGTTTCCGGGATGCGGCCCGTGACGGACTGCTGATCGGCGCGAGCGACATCCATCTGGCACCCTTTTACGGCGATCGGGAGGAGCGCCCGCTGGCGTTCCTGTTCCCGGGCGACTGGGGCGCCATCGAACAGGTCTATCTGCTGTGCCGGTTCGAAGCCGTCCGGGGCTGCCATCAGGACAGCCTCCCGCACCCGCCACTCCGGGAAGGCCGGATGGATCCGGCAGGAGACAATGGAATCGGGGAATGATGGGACTGCGGGACGGACGGCGCCCCGGCCGGACAGGCCCGCAGCCCGGATTTTGGTTGAGTGTGCCCCCGGCCCGCCTGTAGGGTTCCGGCCGTCACGGAAAGAGGCCGGGCATGAAGGACGGGAAACCACCCCGGCATCGGACGCCGGAATATCAAAAGGCGCGCGCGCTGGCCGAGGACCTGGACGATCGGGATCTGGCGGTCACCATCGATCTGCTGCGCACGATGCTGGCCGCCTATGGCGACGTTCAGTTCAGCCGCCGCAAACGGATGGATCCGGAAAAGCTGATCGCCGTTTACCAGGCCCTGGCCGATCGCGAAAGCGCCGGCAGCGGATCCTGATGAAGACCTCCCCGGGACCCGGCGCCCGCCCCCGGCCGGCGGATGCGGGTCAGGGGGTTCGGGAGGAGCGGACGCGGGGCCTGACCAGGGGCTGCGCTGACCGGTACCGATCAGCGCAAGGCCGGTGTGAGCGAAACCGCGGGGGACCGTATCCGGTCCGCGCGGCCGGTCCTCAATTCTGCCGCACGCTGGCCAGGAAGGTTTCGACCTCGGCTTCCAGACGGCTGGCCTGATCCGCCAGTTGGCGGGACGAGTCGAGCACGCTGGCCGAGGTGCCATGCACGTCGGAGGTCGACCGGCTGACCTGCCCGATATGGCGCGTGACCACCTGGGTCCCGTGAGAGGCTTTCTGGATGTTGCTGGAAATCTCCGCAGAGGCGGCATGCTGCTGTTCGACGGCGGGGGCGACCGCCGCCGCGATCTGGCTGATCTGGCCGATCGTGGTGCCGATCGCCTTGATGGCCTCGACCGCCTCGGCGGTGGCGCTTTGGACGCTGCCGATCTGGGTGGCGATTTCGCTGGTGGCCTTCGCCGTCTGATTGGCAAGGCTCTTGACCTCGCCGGCAACGACAGCGAACCCTTTTCCGGCCTCCCCGGCACGGGCGGCCTCGATGGTCGCGTTCAGCGCCAGAAGATTGGTCTGCGCGGCGATCGAGTTGATCAGTTCGACCACCTCTCCGATCCGTCCGGCCTGGGCCGCGAGGCTCTGGACCAGGGTGTTGGTCCGGTCCGCCTCACCCACCGCCTGGGCCGAAATCGAGGAGGATTCCTGGGCCTGACGGCCGATCTCCTGGATCGATGCCGCCAGTTCCTCGGCGGCGGCAGCGACGGTCTCGACATTGCCCGACGCCTCCTCCGCCGCTGAGGCGACGCTGGACGCCTCCGCCGAGGCGGCGCCGATCAGGGAGGACAGAGACTGTGCCGCCTCCTGCATCCGCCCGGCGGCGTTGCCAATGACATCGGCCACCTGCTTGACGCTGCCCTCGAAAGAATCGGCCATCCGGGCGGCGGCGGCGCGGCGGCGTTCCGCCTCTGCCCGTTTTTCCTGTTCCTGGGTCTCGCGCAGGGTCTGGGCCTCGTGAGCGGCATCGCGCAGAACGGAGATTGCCCGGCCCAGCGTCCCGATCTCGTCGCCACGGTCGACCTCGGCGATCTCCACCGCGTAATCCTGCCGGGCCAGCCGTTCGGTGACGGTCGCCAGCCGCGACAGGGGACGCGCGATATGGCGGGCCAGAAGACAGACGCCGGCGGCGACGATCAGGATCACGACGAAGGCGACCCCGGCGAAGCGGAGGGCCGCCGCCTGGAACTGCGCCTCCACATCGTCAATGTAGACGCCGGTTCCGATCAGCCAGCCCCAGGGCTCGAAGGAGACCGCGGTGGCGAGTTTCGGCACATCCGCCGTCGAACCGGCGCGGGGGAACTGGTAATAAACCGGCTTGCCGCCATTGCGGGCCGCCTCGATCAGTCCATGAATGATCGGAACCCCCTTGCTGTCCTTCATCGCGATGGTGTTTTGCCCCTCCCGCTCGGGGATCGGAGGCAAAAGGACGCAAATTCCCTCTGGCGTATAAATGAAAAAGTACTCGACCTTGTCATAACGCAGACCACGGATCGTCTCCCGCGCGCGGGCCTTGGCGGTCTCCTGGTCCATTTCCCCTTTCTGTGCGCGCTCGTAATACCCCTTGGCGATATCGCGGACGGTCTCGCTCAGATTGCGCACCTTGATTTCCCGGTCTTCCAGCATGGAGGTCTTCAGGAAACTCAAGGCCAGCGCAACGACCACGAGAAAGCCCGCGACGCAACCCGCCACCACCGACAGCAGCTTGACCGAAATCCCTATCCGCTTGTTCAAAGTCCCCTCCCGAAGGCGTTCCGCCTCTCACTTTGCCGCGGGTGACGGCACCGTCAGGACACCGCCGCGGGATTCCCGGCGGAGCGCCATGCTCCCGGCCCCGGACGACACGTCCCTTTTCCGCAGGATGGAAAGGCGACGTCCGCCTGGTATCGGAAACCATTGAGGACGTCGGCAAGCCTGGAGGCGCCACCGACCACGAAATAGACAGTCAAAATAAACAGCATATATGTAAAGATAACATTAATATTGGTGATAGGTAAAAGAGAGATTACTTAGCGTTTTTTTGACCTGATATCCGCTATATAATTTAATCACACGCATTTGATATGTTGAAATAGATTGTCGTTATAGCCACCATCACCGTGGTATATGCATCTTCCGGAAAATCTTATTCCTTCCATTTCAGCGTCGACGGAACCGACCCGGGAGTTGGCCGGATTGCGAGGAATAAGGGAGATGTCCAGGGATTTGGGAGACATCCGCCAGGGCGCAGGCCGGCTCCACCGGGTTATCCCGGGTGGCGGAGACGGTCGCGAAACAAGGGCCCGGGCGCAGGCGGAACGGTGTCAGCCTCCCAAAATGCGGGTTCCGGGACCGCCGATGCGGACTGCGCGGGTCGCGCTACCGGAAGCGCGACAGCAGGGCCACCTCCTCATCGAGGTTGCCAACGGATGCCGACTGCCGCTCCACCGCCCGCCCGAGGGCCGCCAGGGACTCCTCGATCTGTCCCGACAGGGCGATCACGGTGTTGACATGGGCAAGCGCGACGCTGTAGCGCTCGCTGATCTGGGAAAAACGCCCCCGCTCCTCTTCGATTGTCACACCAAGTCCGTTCAAGGCCTGCTCCATCCCGTTGATGGAACTTTGCGTCCGGCTGAGGGAAATCTTCGTGTCGTTGGCCAGCTTCTTGACTTCCTGAGCCACGACCGCGAATCCGCGCCCCGCCTCACCGGCCCGTGCCGCCTCGATGGTGGCGTTCAGCGCCAGAAGATTGGTCTGGCCTGCGATATTGTCGATGATTTTCAGGACGTCACGGAGACCTGCGGTGTAACCGCCCAACTCGGCAAAACTGTTCTTGAGGGATTCCGAATCCAGGGACTCGGCGTTGCCGGCGCCGCCGACACTGCCGACGACCTCCTGCATCGACTGGCGGACGGCCGACGCCTGTTCCATCACATTGGTGATTTCCCGGGTCAGACTGAGGCTGCCGCGCACATAGTCCACCAGACGCTGCACCAGGGTCGATCGCAAGCGGTTGAGCACCTGCTGGCCCTGATAGCGGCACCTTACAAAATATTCATGAAAACGGGCATAATGTATGATGAAGTTATCGATGAAATCATCGCGAAACTCTCCATCTCCTGCATCAAAAAAGACGATTGCGGAAAGAGTTTGATTGATATTTATCCCGTAAAGTTCCCCAAATGTTGAAAATCCTGCCGCTGGAACGGACCAGACTCCGCCCAATCCCGACAAGTTTTTTTCGTTATTCAACCGACGCAGAATGCAGTCGTTAAGAAGCGCGCCGACCGCGCGCGGCTTTCCCTGCAGAAAAGACGCGATATCGGATTTTGTCTGCTGCACGAAGTCCGTGGCTTCCAGCAAAAACAGCTCATCGCCGGGCGACAGATCGCAGAAGAAATGCATATTGCCGCCCGCAACATCGATTGCCGCCACGGACCGGACAAACAGTTCCCCATCCAATTCGATGCCGAAGGTGCAGCCCCTCAGCCTGTCGTCCAGCTTGTCGGGTGTCACACCGAGAAGCCTGCTCAAGGCATCGGTCACCGGTATGATCCGCGTCCCGGTCTCATCGAGAACACCGGACACGATCCGCCGGTCCGGATCCGCATCGACAATGACCACCGACTTACCGGCTTTTCGGAAGTTCTGACTTTTCAGGGCGCCATAGCGGATCCCCGCGGCCATCTTCACGAATGTCACAACCGCATGGTTCTGGACGGTTCGCCGGCCGTCGAAGATGAAGGTGTCCTTGAAGTCCAGTTTTCCGCCGGCCGACCCCCCGATAAACAGGCAGGGGAACCGGCCCACCTGATAGACCGCCTCCATGAAATAGCTTTCGCAGGCCGAAAGCCCGTCGACAAAGGTCAGGGCGAAGCAATCGCGGGCCTCGATCGGAAATCCCGGACGCACGCCGTCAAGGGAACCGGCAATGCGGCGGACCCGCTCTTCCCGGGGGACCGATGGTGTGCCGCGCCGGATATCGTCGTTATGCAGCGGCACGGAATGGATGCTGACCCGGGCGATCAGCCGTGGCGAGAAGACCTGGATCACAACCGTCTGCCATGCCGGCCCGGTGGCGTTATAAAGTCCGCCGGGCCTGGTGCAGAGTTCGCCGGAGGTCGTGACGGCAACCACCGGGGTGCCTCGCGCCCGCTCCGTCAGCAGGGAGGCCACGGACTGAAAGGAGACGTGGGGGGAAACAAAGGCTACGGCCAGCGGGGATGGCACACCATCGAACTGAAAGTCACCGGCCGAAACACCTGTCAAAGACCCGTCGCTTTCGAGAATCCGGATGAAATCGTCCCTGCCGTTCTCCGCCATCGCGCCCCTCCCTCGGAACACCGGTCAGCCATCAGGGGAAGTGTGATCAAGATCCGGCAAAAGCTCCATTCTTATTTGATGTTCACAACGCAATATTCAATCTATCGGTTCGTCTCTCCTCCACCAGGAAGCCTGGATGAGGAGCCGGACGTGGCAAGACCTTGCCGAAGGTGGGACGATCGGACCGGCCGTGGGAAGCAGAAGAGGGGTGGGGGGCGAGGTTCCAGGACAGTCAGCCCCTGAAACGGGACGAGGCCCCCAGGTTTCCCTGGGGGCCTCGGTGGTGGGCGCTACTGGGATTGAACCAGTGACCCCTACCATGTCAAGGTAGTGCTCTCCCGCTGAGCTAAGCGCCCGACTGGCCGGCCGTGGGGGTCGGCGTCGTGAGGGGTGCTTTTATCTGTATCCGCCGCCCTTTGCAACCCCCAAAAATCAGAAATCTGCCGATATCCGTCAGATCGCCCTCCGGGGATGACAGAAACGCGCAATTGCACTAAACCCTTTCCTATGGACAGTGTGGCGAACGAGGATCCTTTCGCGACGGTTCTGGACCTCCAGACGCCGGCGGAACAACGCGTCCCCGTGGTTTTCGCCTCTCCGCACAGCGGCGATCGCTATCCGGCGGACTTCCTGGCCCAGTCAGCCCTCGATCCGCAAATGCTTCGCCGGTCCGAAGATTCCTACGTCGACGAATTGTTCGGTGCCGCGACCGGATTTGGCGCCCCCCTGTTGCGGGCTTTGCTGCCGCGCGCCTTTATCGATGTTAACCGCGAGCCCTACGAACTGGACCCGGCGATGTTCCGGGATGCGCTGCCGCCGTTCGTCAATACGGAGTCCCCCAGGATTGCGGCCGGTCTCGGGACCATTGCCCGGGTGGTGGCCACCGGTGCCGAGATCTATCGCGAACGCCTGTCCTTTGCCGAAGCCGAACAGCGTATTGAAAAAGTCTATCGCCCTTATCACGCCGCCCTCCGCCGCCTGATCGGAGTGACGCGGGCACGGTTCGGATGCTGCCTACTGATCGATTGCCATTCCATGCCGTCGATCGGCGGACCGACCGACGCGGACCCCGGCTACAGCCGGTTCGACGTCGTGCTGGGTGACTGTTTCGGCACATCCTGCGCGCCGCCGGTCATCGACGCGGCGGAGAAAACCCTTGCCGCCCTTGGCTACCGGGTCGTGCGCAACACGCCCTATGCCGGGGGCTTCACCACCCGGAACTATGGCACTCCCGGCAACGGGTGCCATGCATTGCAGATCGAAGTGAATCGCAGGCTTTACATGAACGAGACCACCCATCAGAAGCTGCCGGGTTTCGACCGGCTGAAGCAGCATCTGACGACCCTGATCGCCGCCATGACATCCTTGCCGCCCGGCGACCTGAAACCATGATCGCGCCCCTCTCCGTCACAGTCCGCGACGCGCAGGAATCCGACATGGCCGGCGTCCAGGCCATCTATTCCTATTACGTCACCCGACTGGCCGCCACCTTCGAGGAGGTGCCCCCATCCGTCGAGGAAATGATCGCGAGGCGTGCCAAAACCCTGGCCCGCGGCCTGCCCTATCTGGTCGCGGAAACCGATGGCGAGGTCGTGGGCTACACCTACGCCGGCCCGTTCCGGCCCCGGTCGGCCTACCGTTACACCATTGAGGATTCGATCTATGTCGCGCCGTCGGTGCCAAGACGGGGCGTGGGGACCGCGCTGCTGGGAACGCTGGTGCGCCGCTGCACCGACCTGGGCTACCGCCAGATGATCGGGATTATCGGCGATTCCGCCAATCAGGCGTCAATCGGCGTGCACCGCAAGCTCGGCTTCCGCCAGGAGGGAGTTCTGCGCGGTGTCGGCTTGAAGTTCGGCCATTGGGTGGATGTCGTCATCATGCATCGTCCGCTGGGCGATGCCGACAGCGGACTTCCCCGCAAGGACCAGCCCGGCCTGCCGCCCAACCTTTGACGGGATCGGGGTGGTTCCCGCAAAAGGGACCATCCCCGCCCGTTCTCTTCCCGCCCGGGATCAGTGGCCGAAATGGTAGGTCAGCCCCAACGTCACCATGTGAGAGCTGGGATCGACCTTGGAGGACACCACGTCGAAGGACTGGAACGCGTTGACGGTGGTGGACGAGAACCCGGCATAGCGGTATTCGACGCGGAGCGACAGCTTGTCGGCCACCCGTCCTTCGGCGCCGGCACCCGCCGTCCAGCCGACCTGGGTCTTGGTGACGCTGGCGCTTTCCGGCTGGCCGCACCAGGAATTGGCGGCATTGCCCGGGCAGCCCGCCTTGTAGTCGGACTGGCGCAGGGCCATGCCCACCGTGCCATAAACCAGAAGCGCCGGATCGACGACCAGACCGGCCCGCGCCCGGACACTGGCATCCCAGTCGGACTTGGCGCTGATGCTGTCGGCCGACGTCAGGCCCTGGTAATTGATCCCGGGAATGCCCGAATAGGTCTTCTTGCCGCCCGCAATCCCGGCGATATCGGCCTCGAGGCCGACGATGGCATTGGGCGCCACCGGCAGATTCCAGCCGGCATAGCCGCCCAGACGGACACCGGCCGATCCCAGATCCTGTTCATGCGACGGCCCGTTAATTCCGAACACATTGTTGGGGCCGACCGACCGGGCTTTCCAGGTATTGGTGGCAAAATCCCCACCCGTCTCCAGGCCGACATAGGGGCCGGCCCAGGCACCGGCTCCATCGGCGGCGGCGGCCCCGGCCGACAGGCAGGCCACGCCGGACGCCGCCAGGGCGATGGCGAGAACAGAAGCTTTCTTAGCGTAACCCATGGTGTGCTCCATCGAAAATCTCTGGGGACCACCGGCGGGGGCAACCGCCGGCGATCCGACAATTGAGGACAGGGGCGGCCTACTCCAGGAACGGCCCCATCAGCAGCCCCCCGGCGATCTGATTGGCATTGGGGCCACGGGCGATCCCAAGCGCCGACGTCTTTCCGAGATGGCGGTCATAGATGTCGCCATAATGCCCGACGGCCTTGACCACCCGGTCCTGCCAGCCCTTGTCGAGGCCGAGATCGGCACCGTCCACTGGCAGCGATTTGACCCCTCCGTGGTACCATTTCCCTTCCGGGCGTTCGGCACTGATCAGGGTATGAACGGTCCAGGCGACGATCGCGGACCACTGCCCGTCGCGGACGGGGGTGGCGGCCATCACCGGGAAAGAGGCGACCGGTTCGGGCAGGATCCTGTTTTTCAGGTTGTTGATTCCCCCGTCGTCCGCCAGGGTCGCCAGCATCGTCCGCTCATAGGCCAGCGCGTGACAGTACTGGACCTTGTAGGCGTCGACCATTTCGCCATCCTCGGTGAAGGGCCGGGGCAGGAAAGGCTTCCCGATGCGGTCGAAGAACGCATTGACGCTGTTCTCGACGGTGCTGGGCGCCAGATAGCAGATGGTCGAACCGGCAAGATCGGCGACATGCTTTTCCGGCGATCCTTTCGGCACCATCACGGCATGGGTCGCAATGAAGACGGTGGGACCGGGCAGAACCCTGCCGGACAGATGCTGCTGATCGATCTCGCTGGCCGTCAGGAAAAACAGATCATCCTCGCCATTGCGGATCGAGTCGAACTGCTTCGGGGTTTCATACTCCTGGAACACGATCTTGTCCGCCGATCCCAGGACGGCCGCGGCGACGGCGCGGCAGACATCGACATTCAATCCCTGCCAGGATCCGCCCTCCCCGGCCGCGGCCAGACCGGGGCGTTCGACGCTGCCGCAATGGACGGCTCCGGCGGCCCGGACCTTGTCCAGGACCTCTCCGGCCGAGGCCCGATCCGCAGTGGCGAAAGTCGCGGTGAAACAGGCCGCCACCGCCCCCAGGGCCGATAAAAGACGCAATTTGATCACCATAGTTTTTCCTCACCCGGCGTCCCTCCGGAGGGGTCCGGCGCCGGACTGCGGCGGAGCGGCCCGGGGCCGCCCCGCCTGTTCGCGGTTTTCGTCAGTTGGACTGCGGCACGGTGCCGGGCAGCGGATTGAAGCCGGCCGGGATCGGATTGACGATGCCCTGCTGGCGGTCGGTGGGGGTGATGCCGATCGCTTTGCAGCCATTGCCGCTGTAGTGGGGCAGCGAGGTCACGACATTGGCGGGAATCGCCGCGAGAGAGGCCGGCAAAGGCGCCGACAGACCGAGCAGCCGCTTCGGATCGAAGCCCGACAGGAGACTGTCGGAAATCGCCGAGTTGATGTCGCGCGGCCCCAGATACTGTTGCTGGAAGCCGGCCGGAGCGAACTGATTGAAGGCCGGGGAATTACCGGCCACCAGGGCCTGGGCCTCGTCGGGCAGGCTCGCCAGCGCGGGCAGTCCGAAGATGGCGTTGATGGTCTGGATCACGGCGTTGTGATCGCCCTCGACATGGGACACCGCATGGGTACGCGAGTAGGGCGAAATCAGCATCAGGGGCACGCGCACGCCACGCGCCAGAGGCAGGCCGTCCGGGCCGTAGGCCAGGATCCTGGGCGGCACATGGTCGTAGAAGCCGTCGGACTCGTCATAGGTGACGATGATCGCGCTCTGGCTCCACAGTGTCGGGTTGGCGGCGATCGCGTTGATCACGCTGGCGGCCATCGCCTCGCTGATCTGGCGGTCGGTATAACCGGGATGATCGTCGTCGCCCTGCTTGGCCGCCTGGACCGCCGCGACGGCGGAGGCCGGCAACTGGGCATTGGCGACCACCGGCGGCAAAAGCTTGTTTTGATTGAGATAGCCGCCGCGGATGTAGAAGACGCCGCCGTTCGGCAGGGCGTTATTGGCGACGTCGGTGAAGAAGTCGGTCTCACCCTTGAGATTGGCGGCCATGGCCGGCGTATTGGCGATATAGCCGAAATACTGGGCGCCGTTGTGATGGCTGACATAGGCGGAGTGGGAGGCGACGCCGTTGCTGTCGGAGCTTTCGAGGTTGTAGCCTTCCTGATACCAGCGCCAGTTGACCGGAGTGCCGTTCTTGGACTGGATGAAGGGAATGTCCTGCTGGATGTCGGCCAGATCGACCGCCGGGTTGCGGTTGCCCGCCATCACGGCGGAGACATTGCGTCCCTGGAAGGTCAGCGGCAGGCTGGCGAAAGTGAAGACTTCAGAGATATTCTTGGTCGTGCAACCGTCCGGCACGCAGGTGGTGACCCGGCCATTGACCGTCGGGTCCAGAGGCGAGCCATAGAAGGGCTGCGAGTCGCCCCAGAAGGGCGGGCCGACCAGCGTGCCGCTGACGGCGCCGTTAACAGCCACCGGACCCGCGGTGCCCGAGGAGGCGATCACCGGTCCGACGTTCGGATGCTTCACCCATTGGGTCTCGCCCGACTGCCCGGCGATCATGGCGACCGCGTTCGGCGTCGAGGGCGTGTCCTCGGTGGCGAAAATGTTGTCGAAAACGGTGAAATTGCTGGCCCACTGCCAGAAGAACGGGATGGTGTCGCAGTCGATGTGCGACATCACCAGGCGCGCATATTGTGTCGCCTTCTGCGCGGCCGCGGTGGAGGTGTTCGGTGAACGGCCCCAGTATTCGCGGTAGGCGAACTTGTCCATCTGCGCGGTCCCGTTCACCACGTCAATCTTGGTGGCTAAGCCGACATGGGAATGGTCGACGCTGTCGACCACCGACGAATTCTGCGCCGGGCCGATCTGGAACGGCTGAACGGTGACGGTATTGCCGTTGACGTCCGTGTAGGTCTGATTAAATCCCGGCGTATTGGCCGCCGACCGGGGGCCATTTTCGTCAGCATAAAGACCGCGGACACCCGGAAGCGTCCCGTATTCATTGTCGAATGAGTGGTTTTCATTGAAGATAATGAAGACATATTTCACTTTCTGCTGCAGAAGTTTGACCATCTGCAGTGTCGAAAGCTTCGGATCCCCCGAGGGATCATTGTAATAGGGCGCCTGAGCCTGGGATACGTTCGGCTGGGCGGTCACATTCGCCGCCATGGCCGCCGGAACAACCGCGGCCTGCGCCAACGCCGCCGCCGCCATGATGGCGGAGCAGGACTTCAACTTCCGATTCATAATACACCCCCGGGACAGGACGTTGAGAGCAAAGATGTCTCACCTTTTGGTTCCCTTATGTTTCCGGGGACTGCGCATGTCGAGTGACAGCTGTGTGACAGAAATTGCTGCATTTTCGGCAAGTTATCAGGGGTAATCGGATCATTTCCGAAGGTTTGCCCTGTCTTTTCCGGCGAATTCGGCATTGTCGGACGACCATGACGGCGGCTGCCGAACCATCAACTATTGGTCATCTTCCGCCAGACTGCGCCCGGATACATATCTTAAGTTATAGATCCGCCGATCAGCCTGATCGCGGGCGCCACATCAGCAACCATAAGCCCTCATGTCAGCAACCCGGCATCTCCCGAAGCGTTCTGAAAATTATTGAATTTTCAATTCACTGAACATGAAATCATCATAATTCCAGGGCCTCCCGCATCGCCATTCACGGTTGACATCCGTTTGAACCCAAGCCTAAACAGACCCGCCTGCAATCGGGGGGTCCGTCCTGTGCCAGAAAACCCGCGTCCCGCTTCCGTCCTTGGCCGGCTCGCCCTTTGTGGCGGCATTCTTCTGGGTGCCGCCCTGGCCGGTGGCCTGTGGTTCCAGAATTCCGGCTTCACGCAGAAAAGCTTCGCCGCGGCCGATGACAATCCCGTGGTGATCAAACGCGGCGAAACCATCCGCGTGCCGGAGGGATCGCCACTGAGGGACAGGCTCGACATCGAACCGGCGCCGGTCGAAACGATCATTCCAAAGCTGTCACTGCCGGGTCTCGTCGAGGCCGATCCCGCGCGCACCGCTCTTGTACTGACGCCGCTGTCCGGCCGGATCCTGGATCTGAAGGTCGCGCTTGGCGACCGGGTCGCCAAGGGACAGATTCTGGCCGAGATCGATTCACCCGATCTGGCCCAGGCTTACGACGATCACGACAAGGCCGCCGACGCCGAGGCGCTGACCGGGCGGAACCTCCACCGCCAGGAGGAGCAGGCCCGGCTGGGTACCGCCTCACTGCGCGACCTTGATCAGGCGCGGAGCGATCATGCCCAGGCGCAGGCCGAACTGACGCGCGCCGACGCCCGCCTGAGGGTGATCGGCGTGCCGGCGGGCCAGCCCCGCGACCGCAGAATCCTGACGGTGCGCGCGCCCCTGTCCGGCAGCGTCACGACCCTGACGGTGGCGCCGGGCAACATGATCAACGACCCGACACAGCCTTTGATGACGGTGGCGGATCTCTCGACCGTCTGGGTCACGGCGCAGGTTCCGGAAAAGGACATTTCGCGCGTGGCCGTCGGCCAGACCGCGCATGTCCGCCTCGACGCCCATCCGGACAAGCCGTTGAATGGCAAAATCTCCTTCGTCAGCGACGTGGTGGAGCCCGATACCCGGCGCAACAAGGTCCGGATCGTCTTCCGCAATCCCGACCACCTGCTGAAACCCAATATGTTTGCGACAGTGATCCTGCTGGGGGCCCCGGCCAGCCGCGTCGTTCTCCCCTCCTCCGCCGTGGTCATGAACAACGACCGGATCAGCGTGTTCGTCGAGACCGGCCCCTGGACCTTCGAACGCCGGACGGTCGAGGCGCTGCTGGAGGAATACTCCTCCGTCGCCATTGAATCCGGCGTCAATCCCGGAGACAGGGTGGTGGTCAAGGGCGGGATCCTTCTCAATGATTGACCAGTTCGTCGACTTCTGCCTGCGCCGCCGGATCCCGGTGATCGTGCTGGCGCTGCTCCTGTCCGGGTTCGGCGTCTATGCATGGAAGACATTGAGCGTCGAGGCCTATCCCGACCTCGGCGACGTCGCGGCCCAGGTTACGACGCAGATGCCGGGCCTTGCCGCGGAGGAAGTCGAACAATTGATCACCGTGCCGCTGGAACGGCAGATCAACGGCACGCCCGGCCTTCTGCTGATGCGGTCGTCCTCCACCTTCGGGCTGTCGCTGATCACGGTCCTGTTCCGCGACGGCTACGAGGATTACTGGGCCCGTCAGCGGCTGACCGAGCGGATCGCCCAGGCCTCTCTTCCCGCCGGCGCCACCCCCACCCTCGACCCGGTGGCCGGCCCGGCCGGCGAGATCTTCCGCTACACGCTGGAATCGGATACCCGCAATCTGCAGGAACTGTCCGAGATTCAGCGATGGAAAGTGATTCCGGCCCTGAAGACGGTCCCCGGCGTGGTCGACGTCACTAATTTCGGCGGCTTCACGACCGAATATCAACTCGACCTGGATCCAAGGCAGCTTGAGCATTACGGCCTTGGCATCACGGACGTCATCAACGCGATCAACGCCAACAACGCCAATGCGGGCGGCGGCCGCGTCACCCGCGGCGAACAAAGCTATGTGATCCGGGGTGTGGGCCTGATCCACAGTCTGGCGGACATCGGCACCATCGTCGTGACGCAGATAAACGGGCAGCCGGTTCTGGTCCGCGACCTCGGCAAGACCACGCTCAGCCATCAGGAGCGCGGCGGCATCCTGGGCAAGGACAGGAATCCGGACACGATCGAAGGCATCGTCCTGATGCTGAAATATCAAAATCCGTCCGAGACGCTGAAGGGCGTCCATGCCCGGGTCGCGACGCTGAATGCCGCGCTGGCCAGGGATGGCGTCAGAATCGCGCCCTATGTGGACCGCGACGATCTTGTCAATGCGACCGTCAGCAAAGTCGGACACACCATCGCCGAGGGTATCGGCCTGGTATTCCTTGTCCTGATCCTTTTTCTCGGCAGTCCGCGCAGCGCCGTCGTGGTCGCCGTCGTCATCCCCCTCGCCCTGGTGGCGGTGTTCTCCCTTTTGAACCTGACCAGGGTGTCGGCCAATCTGCTGTCGCTCGGCGCCATCGACTTCGGCATTCTGGTGGACGGCGCCATCGTGGTGACGGAGGCCATCCTGCGCCGGCGCGAAGCCCTGCCGGACGAGGAATTGAGCGAAAGCGAGGTCAAGGCCGCGACCCTGCAGGTGACACGGCCAATCTTCTTCGCAAGCCTCATCATCATCACCGCCTATCTGCCCCTGTTCTCCTTCGAACGGGCCGAGGCCAAATTGTTCACCCCGATGGCCTACACCATGGGCTATGCCCTGTTCGGCGCCCTGCTGTCGGCGCTGGCCCTGGTTCCGGCCCTGGGATATTTCGCGTTCCGCAGGCCCGGACGGGTCTATCACAATGTCTGGCTGGAACGGCTGACCACGCTCTACGACCGCGTGCTGGCCTCCTGTCTCAACCAGCCGCGCATCATCTACGGCGTCGCCGCCTTCGCCCTGATGGCCGTCGTCGGATTTGGCGCCACCGTCGGCCGCGAATTTCTTCCCGATCTGGACGAGGGGGCATTGTGGCTGCAGGTGCAGATGCCCACCGGCCTGTCGCTCGACAAGGCCAGCGAGATGGCATCCGACCTGCGCCGCGTCATCCTCAAGAATCCGGAAGTGGCCTATGTCGTCACCCAGGTCGGCCGCAACGACGACGGCACCGATCCCTGGACCATGTCGCATATCGAGGCTCCGGTCGGCCTCAAGCCCTATGACACCTGGCCCGGCGGAGAATCGAAGAAGGCTTTCGTCGATCACCTCGCCGGGCAGTTGGCCCGGGAACTCCCCGGCTATGACATCGGCATCAGCCAACCCATCATCGACAATGTCAACGACCTGATCGGCGGCGCCCACAGCCCCCTGGTGATCAAGGTGTTCGGCGACGATCTCAATGAACTGCGCGACGTCAGCCGCCAGATCGTCGATGTTCTGGACTCGGTCCCGGGCACCTCAAGCGCCTCGGTTTTCCAGGAACCGCCGATCCCCCAGATCGAAATCGCCATCGATCATGAGAAGGCCGCGCGGTACGGCGTCAACATGACCGACCTCCAGAACGTCATCCAGACCGGCGTGGGGCAGGCCCCGGTGACCAACGTCTATGTCGGGGAACGCGTCTACCCCTTGACCGTGCGGTTCCTGGCCCGCACGCGCGGCACGCCCGAGGCGCTCGGCAGCCTTCCGGTCAAGACCGCGTCCGGAGCCGAAATTCCGCTGGCGCAGCTTGCCACCATCCGCCTGCGGTCCGGCGAAAGCGTCGTGACCCGCGAAATGGGACAACGCACTCTCACCATCCGGATCGACAACCGCGATCGCGACCTGACCTCCTATCTCGAAGAGGCGCAGGCCAAGGTCCGGGCGTCCGTCCATTTCGATGCCCGCCGGATCCGCCTCGAATGGGGCGGACAGTTCGAAAACCAGCGTCGCGCGGAAGCCAGACTGATGGTCATCATGGCCCTCGTCCTGGGTTTGATGCTGATCTTCCTGACCGTCGGGCTGCATTCCCTGCGACAGGCCGCCCTGGTTCTGGGCGTCGTGCCCCTCGCCATGCTGGGGGGCCTGATCTCCCTCAATGTGACCGGGCAGAACCTCAATGTGGCGAGCGGCGTCGGCTTCATCGCCCTGTTCGGCGTGGCCGTGCAGAACGGCATCATCATGGTCTCCAATCTGAACCGCATGCGAAAGGCCGGGTTCGACCTCTATGACGCCGTGATGAAGGGCGCCACGGAACGGCTGCGCCCGGTACTGATGACGGCGACGGTGGCCACCCTCGGCATGCTGCCGGCAGCCATCCATACCGGGGTCGGCAGCGACGTGCAGCGCGGGATCGCCACCGTGGTGGTTGGCGGCCTTGCCATCTCGACAGTGCTGACCCTGTTCGTGCTGCCGACCATGTATCATGTGATCGAGCGCTGGGCCGAGACACGGTCCGGTCCTGTCCATTGGGGAAGCCCATGATCCGGCGTCCGCTTTTGTCCGTCCTGGTGGCGGCCGGCCTTGGCGGCTGCGCTGTCGGTCCCGATTTCGAGCGGCCGGCCGCGCCCTCCTCAACCCGCTATGCGCATGACCTGCCCCAGGTGACGAGCGCCGCCGCGAATCCCGGGGAAACGACGACACCGACGGCCGGACAGTCGCAGCGGTTCGTCGACGGGCTCGATATTCCGGCGCAATGGTGGATGCTGTTCCGGTCGCCAAAACTGGACCGGCTGGTGGGACAGGCTCTGGCGGCCAACCCCACGGTGGAGGCGGCCAAGGCGGCGCTTCGCCAGTCGCGGGAACTGTCCAGCGCGCAGTGGACCGCCTTTTTGCCGTCGGTCCAGGGCGATTTCCAGGCGACCCGGACCAAGAATGCGACCGGGTCGATCTCATCGCCGATTTCGAACAACGACGCCTACTACAGCCTCTACACCACGCAGCTCAACCTGACTTACGCCCCGGATGTGTTCGGCGCGACACGGCGGGCCGTCGAAGGGGCCGAGGCCGGGATCGAGGTCAACCGGTTTCAGTTGGAGGCGGTCTATCTGACGCTGTCGAGCAATGTTGTGGTCAGCGCCATCGCCGAGGCCTCTCTTCGTGGTCAGATCGCCGCCACCGAACGTCTTTTGTCGATCCAGCACGCCTTGACGGACAAGGTCCGCGCCCAAATCGCCCTGGGAACGGCAAGCCAGCTCGACCTTCTGTCTCAGCAGGCGGCGGAAGCGGCAACCGCGCAGACGCTGCCGCCGCTGACGAAGCAACTGGGCCAGGTCCGGGACGGTCTGACCGCGCTTCTCGGCCGCCTGCCTGACGATCAGCCGGAAGAGACCTTTCAGCTTTCGGACCTGACACTGCCGTCGGACCTGCCTGTCAGCCTGCCCTCGGCCCTGGTGGAACAGCGTCCCGACATCCGGCAGGCCGAGGCGTCCCTGCATGCCGCCACGGCGGCGGTCGGCGTGACGGTCGCAAACTTTCTGCCCCAGATCTCGATCACCGCCAACACAGGATCGACAGGGCTCCACCCGGATCAGTTGTTCTCCCCGACCTTCGGTCTTTGGAGCGTCGGGGCCAACATGACGCAGACGATCTTCGACGCAGGCTCTCTGCTGCATAAGAGGCGGGCCGCCGACGCCGCGATGGAACAGGCGGCGGCGCAGTACCGCTCCACCGTCGTGCTCGCCTTCCAGAATGTCGCCGACAGCCTTAGAGCCCTGGCGGCCGATGCCGACACCCTGAAGGCCGCGGCTGCGGCGGAAGCGGCGGCACGCCGGACCTTCGACCTGGCCCGGCGGCAATATCCCCTGGGCACCATCCCGGAAACCGCCCTGCTGTCCGGCGAACAGGCCTGGCATCAGGCCGAAATCGCCTTGGTCCAGGCCGAGGCCAACCGTTATTCTGATACCGCCGGCCTTTTCCAGGCCCTTGGCGGAGGCTGGTGGAATCGTCAGGAGGAGGCTTCCGATGAACGGGGAGGTTCTGCGCACCGATAAGGATGGCGTCGCGACCCTGGTCCTGAATCGCCCGGAAAAGGGCAACGCCCTCACCACCGAGATGTTCGAGGAGCTGGAAAAGCATCTCGACAGTATCGCCCGGGAGATCAAGACCATCGGCCTTGTCATTCTCCGGGGCGCCGGCGGGCATTTCTCGACCGGTTACGACATGGCGGAAATCGCCGAGCTGACCGCCGCCCATGCGAAGCCCCACACTCAGTCCGAGGTCATCGAAAAGCTTGCGAACCTGCCGCAGCCGGTCATATGCGCGGTCGAGGGGCATTGCACCACCGGCGCATTGGAACTGGCCCTGGCGGCGGATCTGATCGTTGCGGCGGAGTCCGCCCGCTTCTCCGATGCCGGTGCCAAATGGGGCCTGACACCGATCTGGGGCCTCAGTCTGCGCCTTCCGCAACGGATCGGTCAGGCCAAGGCGCGCGAGCTGACCATGACCTGCCGGACCATCGGCGGGAGGGAGGCGGAGGCGATGCATCTCGCCAATGTCTGCTACCCCGATGACGGCTTCGAGACCGGCCTTTCGGCCCTTGTCCGGCAGATTCTGGCGAACTCGTGGTACGCCAACCGCGTCAACAAGCGTGTTCTGATCGAAACCGAAGGCCTTCCCCTGTCCGAGGCGATGTCGCTTGAGATGTTCAAAAACGAGGGGCTGGCGCCGGATGCCGCACAACGGGTGGCGACATTCTTCCATCGTCGCGATCCGTCCTGAGGTCGCCCCCTTTCGGGGCGGCAATCAAAAAGGGTAAAAGATCCGCGGAAATCGCGGGATAAAGTCCTACCTTGTTGGTTTTTTATTGAACCGCAACGGTCAATAACTATCCGTATACGGCAACCTTTGCGTCAGCACTGTCCGGCCATGACAAAGGCCGCCTCCCCTTGATCGAGGAACCGGAAACGCCAGATAAGTTGCTGATTTCACAAAAGAAAAGGGGCCCTGGTTACCCAGGGCCCAAGTTTAGGGAGGAAACGTCCAAGAAAGACAGCAAGGGAACTATCGAAAACAGCTCGCTTGCTGCGTTGCAAAAGGTATGGCGATTCGGGTTTCGATGCAAGCGAAAAAAGCGCGAAGTTAGTAAAATATCTACAAACTCCAGCATTTCCGCCGTTTTCCGGATCGCAACCCAGCCATGCACTTACAAGTAATCAAACTTTCACATAAGTGGCACGACTTTCGCATTTGATCTGCCCGGGTAGTCCCGGAAGAGATGATCGATGCGACAAAAACGGTTCCTGTCCCCTGTGCTTCTGACGATCGCGACCCTGGTCGCCGCCGTTCTGCCGAAAGCCGCCCTGGCGGTGGATCCGGCGGCCGCGTGCGGCGCGGAGACCGCGAAGCAGGAAAAAGTCCTGGGAATTCCGGACCGGCTGCTGCACGCCATCTCCCTTGTTGAATCGGGTCGCTGGGACAGCGACAGCAAGGCAAGTTTTGCCTGGCCCTGGACGGTCATGGCCGAGGGCGAGGGGCGGTTCTTGCCTAGCAAGGCGGCCGCTATTGCCGAAGTCCGGAAACTTCAGGCCGCCGGGGTCCGCAACATTGATGTCGGCTGCATGCAGGTCAATCTGCAGGCGCATCCCAACGCCTTTGCCAATCTGGACGAGGCGTTCGAGCCCGCCACCAATGTCGCTTACGCCGCCCGGTTCCTCACCGGCCTCTATGACAGCACCCAGAACTGGCCGACCGCCGGGGCTTATTACCATTCCCAGACCCCGAGCCTGGCCGCCGCCTACAAGACGCGCCTTCTGTCCACCTGGGACCAGTCCAAACGCCGTCCCGACGACCGGATGCAACTGGCGGCCGTTGATATTCAGCGGCTTGGCCGCCCTTCCGTCGGCCTGTCCCCGGCGATCGCCGAGATGCCTTCCCGTCCCCTGCCCTCCTTCGTCACCGCCAACGGCGGATCCGGCCTGATGCCACTCTCGGAGCGCCGTCAGGTTGCCGAGGCCAAAAGCACGGCGGAGCGGGTGGAAGCCAAACGGATCGCCGACGCCTACCGCCAGGCCCGCATCGAGGAATACCGCCTGCGCAAAACCCAATCCGCGCACGGTTGATCCCCATCCCCCGGGATCAGATCCCCCATCGTATTGGCCGCCCCGGCCGCCACCACTATTAGTTGCCGAACTTCGCTGAATAATTGAAGCCATCGGCAATTACATAAAATTACTCCTTCTTTATCAGTATTTTTCACGCCACGTTCACAGTTTTTCCCATAGACCGTCTGCAATTCCGGGGTATGCTGACGTTGACGGGATCAGGGGAAGCCGCCACCTTCCGGTGGGCATCATCCGCGGATCCCGGCATGGTCGTTCTTCCCGTTCGTCCCGGAGACTTTGGGCAATGCTTCGTGACTCCACGACATCACGGTTCCTGGCGGTTTTTTCTTTCGCATTGATGGCTGTTATGCTTGCGGCCGGGCCGGCCGCGGCGAAAAAGCATGCGGAGGACACGTCGTCCAAGGGCGGCCTCTATCTGCCGCCGCAAGCAACCGAAAAGCCCGCCATGGTCCTCGACACGTCGATGCCCAAGGTTCCCGACCGCCCGGGCGATGCGTTGCGCGAAGCCTCTCCCCCTCCGGCAGAGCAGGCCGCGCAGACTCCGGCCGCGCAAAAGACGCGCAGCATTGAAAGCATGCGCCTGCACTCTCTGTTCGAATAGGGTCGGTCGGCGCTGACGGGTCCGGTCGGCGCCGGGCTGGCCGGACCGGCGCAAAGAGCCGGAAGACAAAAAATAAGATGGGGCCGGTCATTTGTGACCGGCCCCATAATGTTAACGACGAGAGCGGCGCGCCCGGCCGAGCGGCTCCGGGACGATCACACCGTCAGTTTCTCCAGCATCCTCCGGGTGATCAGAGTAATCCCCTTCTCCGTCCGGAAAAAACGCCGCGCATCGAGTTCCGGATCCTCGCCCACCACCAGTTCCGGCGGGATCGAGCAGCCGGTATCGACAATGGCCCGGCGGATCTGCGAGCGACGCCCCAGTTCGACATTCGGCAACAGAACCGAGTCCTCGACGGCGCAGAAGGAATTCACGCGGACGTCGGAGAACAGCAGCGATCGGCGAACCGTCGCCCCCGAAATGATGCAGCCGCCCGAAACCAGCGAGTCGACCGCCAACCCCCGCCGGTCATCAGAGTCGAAAACGAATTTGGCGGGCGGGTTTTGCTTGAGATCGGTCCAGATCGGCCAGTTCTCGTCATACATATTGAGGGCCGGAGTCACCGTGCACAGATCGACATTGGCCTCCCAATAGGCGTCGATAGTGCCGACGTCACGCCAATAGGCCTCCTCCGCGCCGCCGTCCATCACGCAGGAGTCCTCAAAACGATGGGCGACCACCCGGCCGGTCGGGACCAGGGACGGGATCACATCACGCCCGAAGTCATGCTGCGACATGTCGAGACCGGCGTCGGTCTCCAGGAGATCGTACAGCAGCTCCGCGTTGAAGATGTAAATCCCCATGCTGGCCAGCGCGACATCGGGCCTGCCGGGAATCGGTTGCGGACGCAGGGGCTTTTCATCGAAGCGCAGAACCCGCCGGTTCTCGTCGATCGCCATGACGCCGAAATCGGAGGCCTTGGCGATCGGAACCTCGATGCAGGCGACGGTCACGGCGGCGTCGCGGCTGACATGATCGGCCAGCATCTTGCCATAGTCCATTTTGTAGACATGGTCGCCGGCCAGGATCAGAACATACTCCGGCGCATGATCCCGGATGATATCCAGATTCTGATAGACGGCATCCGCCGTCCCCCGGTACCAGTTTTCACCGTCGGTGCGCTGCTGCGCGGGCCACAGTTCGATGAATTCGTTGAATTCGCCGCGCAGGAATCCCCATCCCCGCTGGACATGCTGAATGAGGCTGTGCGCCTTGTATTGCGTCAGCACCCCGATCCTGCGAATCCCCGAATTGATGCAATTGGATAAAGTGAAATCAATGATCCGGAATTTGCCGCCGAAAGGAATGGCAGGCTTCGCATGCCAATCGGTCAAAGCCTTGAGACGGCTTCCCCGCCCTCCCGCCAGCACCAGCGCCAGCGTCTTTCTCAAGCGTTGCGGGATATCACTCCCGAATCCCTTTTCCAGGGGTTGAATCATGGAATTCCCCGTCAACCATCATCACGATCCGCTCACCACCCAACTTCAACCGTGGCATAGCTTTTGCCAAAGCTCAAGCGCCAAACAGGTAACACCGGCAGACGTTTAAAATCATCGCAAGAGACTTTTTTGGAAGACCATAGTCGGTTACTGTGGTGTTCCAGTCGCCGGTTGTCGGGCGGAGTGGAGATTTCTGAAACGGAAAGATCAGGTAATTACGCAAATAGATTGAATTTAATTACTAATTTTTCTATTTCTAATTTTTCCACCCATCCCATCCGAAAAGCCATCGGGATGACAGCCCGTCTTTGGTGATTTGTGGAAACTGTCCAAGGGGAGGTTCTTGATGAGGCTGTTATTCGCGTCGTCTGAGATTTTCCCCCTGGTGAAGACCGGAGGTCTTGCCGATGTTGCGGGCGCCCTTCCCGCCGCCCTAGCGGCAGAAGGTCTTGATGTCCGCCTTCTGATGCCTGCCTACCGGTCCCTGCCCGGCCGGGGCGACTGTCCGGAGATCGCCCGCCTCGGGGATCCCTTCGGCCGCGGGGATACCATAATCCGGGAAAGCCGCCTGCCCGGGACCGACATTCCCTTGTGGCTGGTCGACAATCCTGCACTGTTCGACCGCGACGGATCGCTCTACCAGGACGACTCCGGTCGCGACTGGCCCGACAACGATATCCGGTTCGGGCTTCTGGGATGGGCGGCGGCGCGCCTGTCGCAGGTCAATTCTCCCCTGGGGTGGGTACCCGACATCCTGCATCTTCACGACTGGCAGACCGCGCTTGCCGCGCCCTACCTCCGGGCCTGGGGCGGCCAGATCCCCGGCATCGTTTTCACCATTCACAACATGGCCTACCAGGGCTGTTTCGCCCCCGACCTCGTGCCCCGTCTGGGACTTCCCTGGTCGTTCTACACGATGGACGGGTTCGAATACTGGAGCCAGATCTCTTATCTGAAAGCGGGCCTCGTCTATGCCGACCGGCTGACGACGGTGAGCCCCACCTATGCGCGGGAAATTCAAAGCCCGGCTTTCGGCTTCGGTCTCGACGGCGTTCTCGCCAACCGGGCCGCGGACCTGTCCGGGATTCTGAACGGGGCCGATTATTCGGTCTGGGATCCCTCGATCGACCCTCATCTCCCCTGTCGCTATGACGCGGCCAGCGTCTCCGAGGGCAAGGCCGCCAACAAGGCCCGACTGCAACAGGACATGGGGCTGCCCGAACGGCCCGACGCCCCCCTGTTCGCGGCCGTCACCCGCCTTTCGGACCAGAAAGGCATAGACCTGCTGCTGTCGGTCATGCCGTCGGTGATCGCCCAGGGGGCCCAGTTCGCCCTGCTGGGATCGGGGGAGCGGTGGCTGGAGGACGCGTTCACCGCCATGGCGCGGTCCTGCCCCGAAACCGTCGCGGTCCATCTCGGCTATTCCGAGGAGTTCGCCCATCGCCTTCAGGCAGCCGCCGACTTCGTGCTGATGCCGTCGCGGTTCGAGCCCTGCGGCCTGACCCAGATCTATGCGATGCGCTACGGCACACTTCCGGTTGTGCAGCGGACCGGCGGCCTTGCCGACACTGTGGTCGACGCGACCTATGACGCGATGCTGGCGGGAACCGCGACCGGCCTTGTGTTCGAGCCACCCTCGTCGGGGGCGCTGCAATGGTGTATCGAGCGGGCCATCGGCCTCTATCGCAACCGTGCCCAGATGGAACGGATCCAGTCCACGGGAATGCGCCAGGATTTCGGATGGGACCGCGCCGCCAGGCAGTATATCGCCCTTTACGACGGCCTTCGTCCCGGACGGCGGCACGGCACCGGGGGGGAGGCACGGTGATGGAGGAGAGGGTCGGAATGGAGGAAACCTCCGGCGAGCATCCGGAGGACGACGTCGGATTGATCGCCGATATCGGCGGAACCAACGCCCGGTTCTCGCTGGTCCGGTCCGGCACCGACGCGCCGCTCCGGTCGGCGACCCTTCCCTGTGCCGACTTTACCGGCCCAGCCGAGGCGGCACGGGCGTTTCTTGCCGGCGCCGAAACCCGTCCCCGCAAAGGCGCCTTCGCCATCGCCTGCCCGGTTCTCGGCGACGAGGTCTCCTTTACCAATCTGTCCTGGCGCTTCTCGATCGAGGAACTGCGACGGAGCCTCACGCTTGACCGCCTGACGGTGGTCAACGATTTCACCGCGGTGGCCCTGTCGGTTCCGCTGCTGGGAGAGGAAGACCGCCTTGCCGTCGGATCCGGACGGGCCTCCCCCGAAGCCCCTATCGCCATCCTGGGACCGGGAACCGGACTCGGCGTCGGCGCGCTGATCCCGTCGGGAGGCGGCTGGATCCCCATCGCCACGGAAGGAGGTCACGTCACCATGGCCGCCGCCACCGAACGCGAGGCCCGGGTGTTGGGCTGGCTGCGCGACCGCATCGGCCATGTGTCGGCCGAACGGGTGCTGTCGGGTCCCGGACTTGTCAATCTGCACCGGGCGATTGGCAGCCTCGAAGGACGACCGCCGGCCGACATCGCCCCGAAAGACGTCGCCGCCCTGGCCGCCGATGGAGACAAGGTGGCCGCGGAGGCGCAGGCGATGTTCTTTTCCATGCTGGGAACCTTTGCCGGCAATCTCGCGCTGTCCTCCGGGGCAAGGGGCGGCGTGATCATTGCGGGCGGGGTCATCGCGCATATGCTGGATGCCTTCCTGGCCTCCGGTTTCCGCCACCGTTTCGAGGACAAGGGCCGGTTCCGGTCCTATCTCGAACAGATCCCGGTCCATCTCGTGACCCACCCCTACCCGGCCTTCGTCGGCCTCAAGGGGTTGGTCGCCTAGTTCGACGATGTCACGTTTGTGGGTCCCGGCCGATTGTGAAAAACTCGTGGTCAAAATCCAACAGATGAGGCCTTAGAATCAGGAGTGGGGCCAAGCGTCCCGCCCGCCGTTCAGCGAAAGCCGAAATACCAGCATTTCCGCCGCTTTCGCGGCGGAGGCGGGCAGGATGCCTGACCCCGCTCGCGAGACAAACAGGTGTTTGATACCGCCCCCTCGCCGCCCGCGTTGTCGCGGCCATCAGGCGGCAATGACCTGATCGGCAGACCATGAAATCAACCTGCGCCGGTCAGGACCGCCCCACCGGACCGCCGGCCGGCACCCGGCGGTAGGCATGATAATGCGGCTCCCACATTCGCCCCCGGATCAGCGCGGCGATTTCCTCGTCGGAAAGATCCTCCGTCAATCCCTCGGCGCGGGCCTTCCGCGCAACCGCGAGGGCGATCGGAAAAGCGACATCGCGCAGACGTCCGACCGGCGGCAGCAATGGCGCCCCGGGATCGAGACGGGCCGGGGACATCTCCGCCAGCGCGCGCGCCGCGGCGATGAACATGCTGTCGGTGACGCGCCGCGCCTTGACCGCGATCGCGCCAAGACCGACGCCTGGAAAAATATAGGAATTGTTCGTCTGAGCGACGGGAACGACCTGCCCCTGCCAGGACGCCGGCGGAAACGGGCTTCCCGTTCCGATAACAGCGCGGCCTTGCGACCAGTCCAGCAGATCCTGGGGAACCGCCTCGGCGCAGGAGGTCGGATTGGACAGGGGAAAGATCACCGGCCGCGGAGTGGCCGCCGCCATGGTCGTCACGACCTCCCGGGTGAAGGCGCCGGCCTGTCCGGAGACGCCGATCAGAACCGTCGGCGCGACATTGCGCACCACATCCGCAAGACCGATTCCCGAGGCTGCCGAAATCCGCCATCCCGCCACCTCCGCCAATGGCCGGGCAAAGGGCTCCTGCGCCGGCATCAGGCCGGGCATCCCCTCCAGCAGCAGGCCGTCACGGTCGACAAGATGAAACCGGGTTCTCGCCTCGGCGCGGCTGATGCCGGCCTCCACCATGCTTTCCATCATCAGGGTCGCGATTCCGGTCCCGGCCGATCCCGCGCCCAGGATGACGATCCGCTGCTCGGCCAGCGGAATGCCGGTGACATTGATGGCGGCGAGCAGCGTGCCGGTCGCCACCGACGCGGTTCCCTGAATGTCGTCGTTGAAGGTGCACAGCCGGTCGCGGTAACGCTCCAGCAACCGCCCCGCATTGGCCTTGGCGAAATCCTCCCACTGGAGCAGAACATGCGGCCAGCGCTTTTCCACCGCGGTGATGAAGGACTCGATAAAGGCGTCATAGTCGGCGCCGCGAATGCGCCGGTGCCGCCAGCCGACATAGAGCGGATCGTTGAGACGGTCCTCGTTGTCGGTGCCGACGTCGAGAACCACCGGAAGCGTGGTCGCCGGATAAAGACCGCCGCAGGCGGTGTAAAGAGCCAGTTTGCCGATCGGGATTCCCATACCGCCGGCCCCCTGGTCGCCCAGTCCCAGGATCCGTTCGCCATCGGTCACGACGATGGCCTCGATGCCGTCGAACTCCGGCTGCGCCAGGATGCCGGGAATATGGGAGGCGTGCGAGGGACTGAGGAACAGGCCGCGATGGCGGCGGAACACGCTGCTGAATCTCTGGCACCCCAACCCCACTGTCGGCGTGTAGACGACGGGCAGCATTTCCTCGAGATTGCGGGCCAGCAGCGTGTAGAACAGGACCTCATTGGTGTCCTGAAGATCGCGCAAAAGGATGTAGCGGTCGAGATCGCCGGGCAGGCGCCGAAAGGCCTCCAGTCTGCGGGCGACCTGTTCGTCCAGGGTGCCGATATGGGGAGGCAGCAACCCATGCAGGCCGAATTCGTCGCGTTCCTCCTCGGTAAAGGCCGTGCCCTTGTTGAGCAGGGAATTTTCCAGAAGCTGACGGTTGGCGATCGACACGTCCCAGGGTTCGGTGTCCTGCGGGTTGGGAATCTTCGGTCTGTTCGGCATCTCTTGTCTTCCTTTCCATCGGCCGGTCAGGGGGATGTCGGGCCGGGGGCGCATCTTGCGACGCCCTACCAGGTTACTCAAGACCTCCCCGGCGATGGCAGACCTGACTGTTTCAGGGCCCTGTTGATCCGCCAGACATAAACCGCCAGGGCCGCCAACTCCCGCAGTCCGGCGCCCCACCGGCCGGCCGCCCCGGGGGGGGGAGCGGCGGCGCCGCTGGCCGGGATTCCCAATCGCCGGAAAGTGTAGAGCGATCGCCGCAGGTGATAGCCGTCGGTGACCACAAGGATACGTCCCCAGCCGCGATCATGGATGATCGGGCGGCAGAACAGGGCATTTTCCAGCGTATTGCGCGAACGATCCTCGAGAATCAGCGCCCCGTCCGGAACACCGGCCTCACGCGCGGCCTCACGCATGGCCGAC
The DNA here is from genome assembly GCA_009712185.1 of Telmatospirillum sp. Taxonomy (GTDB): domain Bacteria; phylum Pseudomonadota; class Alphaproteobacteria; order Rhodospirillales; family Magnetospirillaceae; genus Telmatospirillum. Next base: position 114,579 of record WASQ01000067.1, read on the forward strand.
GCTTCTGTCCTGGAATGGCGGACCGCGCCGCCCGACAGCAGAAGAACCGGCACCACCCCCTGGTGATAAAGCGCTGCGGCCTGCAAGGTTCGCCGCAGCAGGGCGGGGCTGGCCTCCCCCCCGGCGGTCAGCGCGGCGCCAAGAACAACGGCGACATCGAACGCGGGCCCCATGGATCACCCCTTGGGCGGCGGTTCCGGTTGCCAGCGCAGCGGGCATTCGCCGGCATGCCCGTCGCGGACATCCTTCAGAAACACCCCCCGCTGTTCATTGATGATCCGGCCGCGGGAATCCACACCGGCCTGCCGCGCCAGATAGCTTTGGATCGGGAACTGGTTGGTATCGAACCGCACCGTTCCCCGTGGGCTCGGGAATTCCGCCTTGCGCAATGCGGATTTCAAGGCATCCGGTTCGTTGAAACGTTTGTCGGCGATGCGGACCGCGGCGTCCAGGAGCATCGCGCCGTCATAACCGATGATCGCCGCCAGCGACGCCGGCCGGCCGTAATCCGCCTCGAAATCGGTCATCACCCGCCGGCTGACAGGCTGATCCACATCGTCGCTCCAGGGCGCAAGGCTCCAGGCGTCCGCAGCCGGTGTCCCCGACGCGGCCAGAACCGACTGGTCCAGCGTGGTGGCGGGCCCGAACAGGGCCGGATGGTCCTTGCCGAAGAACGACGCCATCTGGCGGATGAAGTTCACCGCCATGCCACCCGTGTGCAGCAGATAGACCGCGTCCGGATGGGCAGCCCTGACGGATTTGAGATCACGCTCGAAATTCATTTCTCCCCGACGGCTCGTCACCACCGAGACCTGTCCGCGGAACCCCCGCTGGACCGCGGCCACGGCGGCCTTCGCCGCGGCAGTGTCCGGACCCGCCACGACGACCGTATGAAAGCCGTGTTGTTGAAGATACTGCCCCGTCAGGTCGTGTCCGGTCTCGGCCAGTCCCGACAGAGAGAAAAACCAGGCGGAGCAATCCCGGGCGGCCAGAGCCACCGGCGGCGGCGACAGGGCGATCGTCACCGAACGCGCGGCAATGGCCGGTGGCAGCATGGCCGGCATGGACGGTGCGTCGACGGACAGCAGGATCACCTGGACGCGCTCCGCCTGCACCATCCGTTCGACGGACAGACGGGCGACACGGGGATCGTGGCCACCCTCCGCGACGATCAGATTAACCTCGTTGCCGCCCAGACGGCCGGCCAGATGCTTGAGCCCCAGCCTGAAACCGTCCAGTTGATCCTGCGCCACATTGGCACCGACCCCGGTCAGATCGCCGATGAAGCCGACGCTGAGATCGGTGGCCCCGGCGGACGGAACGGCCAGGGCCACCCCCAGCGGCAGGGCCACCCCCAGGAACAGGGTCACGAGCGCCGCCCGGAGAGCCCGACTCACCCGGACGGTCCGGACCGGCCGGCATGCGTCGCCGGCGCCGCCATCCGCGGGAAAGCGGGACTGGCGGCAAGGGGCGGCAGAGGGATCCATCGCCCGGCGCATGGCCCTAGTTTTTCCGCCGGGCGCGGGCGAATGCCTCGGCCAGGGCGCCACCCGGCGGCGGCGCCGGGGGCTTCGCCGGCTGCGACGGCTTGCCGCTCCGGGGACCCGGTCCGCGTCCACCAGGGCCGCGCGGGGCGGCAGGCCGTTCCGAACCCCCCTCGGACCGGCGGGCCGCGACTTCGTTCAGCCGCATGGACAGGGCGATCCGCTTGCGCTTCAGATCGACCTCCAGGACCTTCACCTTCACCACGTCGCCCGCCTTGACCACCGTATGCGGATCCTTGACGAAGTGATCGGCCATGACCGAGATGTGAACCAGGCCGTCCTGATGCACCCCGATGTCGACGAAGGCGCCGAAGTTGGTGACGTTGGTCACGACCCCCTCCAGGATCATCCCCGGCTGGAGGTCGGTCAGTTCCTCGACACCGTCCTTGAACGACGCCGTCTTGAACGCCCCACGCGGATCGCGGCCGGGTTTCTCCAGTTCGGCGATGATGTCCGTCACCGTCGGGACGCCGAATTTCTCATCCGTGTAATCCCGGGGATCGAGCGACCGCAGGAAAGGCCCGTCGCCGATCAGCGCCTGCACATCCCGGCTGGTCCGCCGGGCGATGCGCTCCACCACCGGATAGGCCTCGGGATGCACCGCCGACCGGTCCAGGGGATTGATGCCGCCGACGACCCGGAGAAAACCGGCCGCCTGCTCAAAGGCCTTCGGTCCCAGACGTTCCACCTGTTTCAGGGCCTCGCGGCTGGCAAACGCGCCATTGCGGTCGCGAAAGGCGACGATGTTGCGCGCCAGAACCTGCCCCAGGCCGGCGACCCGCGCCAGAAGGGGCGCGGACGCCGTATTGACGTCGACACCGCCGCCGTTCACGCAATCCTCCACCACCGCGTCCAGGCTGCGTCCCAGCTTTTGCTGGTCCACGTCATGCTGATACTGGCCGACACCGATCGCCTTGGGATCGATCTTGACCAGTTCGGCCAGCGGATCCTGAAGACGTCTGGCGATCGAGACCGCGCCGCGCAGGGTCACGTCCATGTCGGGGAATTCCTGCGCCGCCATTTCGGAAGCGGAATAAACCGAGGCGCCCGCCTCCGAGACGACAAGCTTTGTCAATCCCAGGTCCGGATGACGGCGGATCAGATCGCCGGCCAGCCGGTCGGTCTCGCGGGAGGCCGTGCCGTTCCCGATGGCGATCAGCTCCGTGCCAAAGCGTTTGGCAAGGTCGGCCAACGTATGAAGCGAGCCTTCCCAGTCGTTCCTGGGCGGATGCGGATAGATGACCCCGGTATGAACAACCTTGCCGGTCCGGTCGATCACCGCCAGCTTCACACCGGTGCGGATGCCGGGATCGAGACCGATGGTGGACCGCATGCCGGCCGGCGCCGCCAGCAGCAGACTTTGGAGATTGCGGGCGAAAACTTCGATCGCCCCGGTCTCGGCGGCCTCTTTCAGTCGTGCCATCAGCTCGATCTCGAGATGCAGATGGATCTTGACCCGCCACGCCCAGCGAACGGTCTCCAGCAGCCAGGAATCGGCGGGGCGGCCCAGATCGGCGACCCCGAACCGCTGGGCGATCCGGCGCTCGAAGGTGCCTGGGAGGCGGCTTCCCTCCTCCTCGTCGGACGGCTGTAACTTCAGAAGCAGTACATTTTCATTACGACCACGGAACAAGGCCAGGGCGCGATGCGACGGAATCTCGCGGATGGGCTCGCGATAATCGAAATAGTCGGCGAATTTGGCTCCCTGCTCCGCCATGCCCTCGGCCATGCGGGAAACCACGACGCCGTCCTGCCACAGACTGTCGCGCAAGGCCCCCAGAAGGTCGGCATCCTCGGCCATCCGTTCAATCAGGATCTGGCGGGCGCCGTCCAGCGCCGCCTTGACATCGGCGACGCCCTTTTCGGCATCGACGAAGGGGGCGGCAGCCTCGTCGGGAACCAGCGCGGGATTGCCGAGAAGCGCGTCGGCCAGCGGCTCCAGCCCCGCCTCCCGGGCGATCTGGGCCTTGGTCCGCCGCTTCGGCTTGTAGGGCAGGTAAAGATCCTCCAGACGCGCCTTGCTGTCGGCCGCCCGGATGTCGGCCTCCAGTTCGGCGGAAAGCTTGCCCTGCTCTCCGATCGATTTCAGGATCGCCTCGCGGCGGTCCTCAAGCTCGCGAAGATAGCCAAGCCGCTCGTCCAGCCGGCGCAACTGGGTATCGTCCAGTCCGCCGGTCACCTCCTTGCGGTAACGGGCGATGAAGGGAACGGTGTTGCCCTCGTCGATCAGACCGACGGCGGCCGCCGCCTGGGTCTGGGAAATCGCCAGTTCCTCGGCGAGACGTTGGAGAATGGAGGTCATGGTCTCCTGAAAGGTCATGGGTGGAAGCCCTGGCTTTACTCCAAACCCGGGCCCGAACGCCAGCGTCCTTGTCGAACCGTGCTGCCAGGATCGCGTGCCAGAGGACTGAAATTGGTGAATTTCCGCCGTTTTCGTGCCTCTCGACGGACATAACGCCTTCCGTTATAGTTTGCCGCCCATTTCATCCCAATTCGAGGTCGGCGACGGCCGCCGGACTCCGGCCCCGCCCCGCCGCCAAGAGGTATCGCCACACGCGGTCGGTCGAACCGTCACCTTCATCGTTCAACTTGGAAGCCATAGGCGGATAAAGGTATGATTCCGTCGGCGCGCCATGGTTCGCCGTGGCAGGCGGACGAAGCGCCGGTTTCCGGTCTGGGCAGGATATAGAAGATACAATATGCGCCGTTTTTCGGGTTTCCTCGTTCTGCTGGTCATCGTCCTCGTCAATCTCGGGGTCTGGTGGCTGATGAACCGCCCCCATTCCGACGTGGCCTGGCATGGCGAGATCAGCAGCATCTCCTTCAGCCCCTACCGGAAGGACGACGACGCGCTGACCGACCGTGAGCCGCCGCCGGAATCCATCGATCGCGACCTGGCGCTGGTCGCCCCGGTGGTGAAATCGATCCGGCTCTACAACGCCAAGCCGATGACCCAGACCATTCCGGCCATGGCCGCCAGATACGGCCTCAAGGTCACGGTCGGCGCCTGGCTGTCGGGCGCGCTTGCGGATCCCAACCTGCATCTCGACAAGCAGCCGTCGCAGATGAACCCCGACGAATTGAAGGCCTACCAGGTTCAGATGCGCGATCTCACCGCCAATGAGGAGGAGATCAACGGCGTCATCAGGATGGTGCGCGAGAATCCCAATATCGAACGGGTGATCGTCGGCAATGAGACCATCCTGACGGGCCAGACCACGGTCCCGCAACTGATCCGTTACATCCGGCAGGTCAAAGCCAAGGTCTCCGTCCCGGTCTCGACCGCGGAACCGGCCTCCGTCTGGCTGTCGCACCCCGAACTCGCGCGTGAGGTCGATTTCATCGCTCTGCACATCCTGCCCTATTGGGAAGGCATCCCGGCGGAAAGCGCCGTCGACTTCGTGTTCGGAGAGTACAACAACCTCGTCCGGATCTATCCCGACAAGCATGTCATGCTGGCCGAGGTGGGCTGGCCGTCCGCCGGCAAGGCCCGGCAGCAGGCGGAACCGTCGGTGATCAATCAGGCCTTGTTCCTGCGCCGCTTCCTGAACCGCGCGACCGAGGAGGGTGTCGACTACAACGTCATCGAGGCGTTCGACCAGCCCTGGAAGAAGGCGTTCGAATGGTCGGTGGGGACGCACTGGGGCGTCTGGGACGCCGACCGCAACCCGAAATTCTCGATGGTCGAGCCGGTGCTGGAAATGAAGCATTGGCCGATCCAGGCTATCGCCGCGACCATCCTGGCGCTGGCGCCGGTCATGTGGTTCCTCTACAACTGGAACCACCTCCGGACGCGGGGCAAGATCTTCTTCGCCGCCCTGGTCCAGGGCGCCGCCTCCCTCGTCATCTGGACCATGTCGGTGCCGATGATCCGGGATTTCGCGCCCTCCGCCGAGTTGATGTATTCGGTGCTGTTGCCCGCCCAGTTGATTCTTCTGGTGGTGGTGCTGATCGCCGGATACGAACTGACGGAACTCACCTGGGCCCGCCAGTTGCGCCGGTCCTTCACCCCCGAAACCTCGCCGCAGCCCACCCGCTTCCCGAAGGTCTCGCTGCACCTCCCCTGCTACAATGAACCGCCGGAGATGGTGAAGCTGACGCTGGACAGCCTTGCGGCCCTCGACTATCCGAATTTCGAGGTGCTGGTGCTGGACAACAACACCCGCGACCCCGAGGTCTGGAAGCCGGTGCAGGAGTATTGCTCGAAACTGGGAGAGCGTTTCCGCTTCTATCATCTCGGCAAATGGCCGGGGGCCAAGGCCGGCGCGCTCAATTTCGCGCTGACCCAGACCGACCCGGACGCCGAAGTGATCGGCGTCATCGATTCCGACTATCAGGTCAGCACCGACTGGCTGAAGGTCCTGGTGCCCTATTTCGAGAATCCGAAAGTAGGCTGGGTGCAGGCGCCGCAGGACCACCGCGAATGGGAACTGGACCTGTTCAAGGAATTCATCAATTGGGAATATGCCGGTTTCTTCGATATCGGCATGGTCGCCCGGAACGAGGACAACGCCATCATCCAGCATGGCACCATGACCCTGATCCGTCGCCAGGCGCTGGAAGAAACCGGCAAATGGGCGGAATGGACCATCGTGGAGGATGCCGAGCTGGGCCTGCGGCTGCTGGAGAACGGCTATGAATCGGTCTATCTCAGCCACCGTTTCGGTCATGGCCTGACGCCCGACAACTTCACCGCCTACAAGAAACAGCGCTTCCGCTGGGCCTATGGCGCCTGTCAGATCCTGAAAGGGCATTGGCGGTCACTGATCCCGTTCCGCGATACCGGACTGACCGCCAGCCAGAAATACCACTTCATCACCGGCTGGCTGCCCTGGTTCGCCGACGCCTTCTATGTGATGTTCACGGTGCTGTCCGTGTTCTGGACCTTCGGCCTGGTGCTGGCCCCCCGGACCTTCGACTTTCCGCTCGCCATCTTCGTGATGCCGACGGTCGGCGTGTTCATCGCCAAGATGATCCATCACCAGTTCCTGTATTCGACCCGCGTCAAATGCAACTGGCGCCAAAGGATCGGGTCGGCCGTCGTCGGCATGGGGCTGACCTACTATATCGGCCGGGCCATGTGGCAGGGCGTCTTCACCAAGACGATCCCCTTCCTGCGCACCCCGAAATGCGAGGACAAGGCCGCCTGGACCGCCGGCTTCATGATGGCGTCGGAAGAGACCGTGCTGATGCTGTCGCAATGGATCTGCGCCGCGATGATCCTGATCGCCAAGGGCTGGCACGACCTCGACGCCCGCATCTGGGCCCTGGTTCTGGCCGTCCAGTCGATCCCCTATCTCGCGGCCCTCAGCACGGCGATGATCTCCGCCCTGCCGACGGAGGGTCTGATGCGGCGGATCCAGGCGAAGGCGGCTGCCAGGAACAAGACCCCGCTGGCGCCGACCGCGGCCGAGTAAGGGCCGGGCGACGATGGGCACAGCCCCGGCCTTCCAGCAGGTGCCGCTGCCGGGGCCCCTGCCGCCGGTCCTGGCGGCGGGGCCTTTTCTCAAGAACACGCTGTGCGCCATCGATGGCGCCAGCGCCTGGATCTCGGGCATCAACGGCAATCTTGACGACCCGGCGGCGATCGGCCTGTTCGAGGCCGCCGCCGCCGACCTTCTGGCCCGTCCGGGCTGGACGCCGTTGCTGATCGCCCATGATCTTCATCCCGACTTTCATTCCACCCGGTGGGCGCTGCACCAGACGGCGCCGGCGCTGGCGGTGCAGCATCATCACGCCCATATCGCGGCCGTCGCCGCCGCGCACGGCTGGACCGCCCCGCTGATCGGCATCGCCCTCGACGGCTTCGGCCTGGGCCCCGGCAATGAGGCCTGGGGCGGCGAACGCCTGCTGGTGGACGGCCCCGTCTTCCGGCGCACCGGACATCTGGCGCTGATGGCGCAACCCGGTGGCGACATCGCCGCGCGTCAGCCCTGGCGGATGGCGGCGGCCGCCCTCCACCGCATGGGCCGCGGCGACAGCATCGCCGCCCGCTTTCCCGACCGTGTGCATGCCGGCCCCCTGGCGCGGATGATCGCAGGCGGGATCAACTGCCCCATGACCTCCAGCGCGGGACGGCTGTTCGACGCCGCCTGCGGCCTGCTGAACGTCCATCCGGTCGCCGATTTCGAGGGGCAGGCGCCGATCGCGCTCGAAGCCCTGGTCTCGCGGCCGGCGGCCATGACCGGCGGCTGGCGCCTGGACGGGGGCGGAGTTCTCGACTTTCTCCCGGTCCTGGAGGCCCTGGCCGACCTCGGCGCCCCGGCGAAGGGCGCGGACCTGTTCCACGGAACGCTGATCGCCGGCCTGCTGGATTGGGCGGACGAGGCCGCGCGCGACAGTGGCGTCACCGCCGTCGCCTTGAGCGGCGGATGCTTTTTCAACAAAGTGCTGCGCCAGGGCATGGTCGACGGCCTCATGAAGCGGGGACTGACCCCGCTTTTGCCAGCCAGGGTGTCGCCGGGCGATCCCGGTGTCAGTCTCGGGCAGGCCTGGGTGGCGGCGCTGGCGGCCGGCCGGATGGCATGAGGTCGCCTTCCCCGCTGGCGCTCCGCCTGTCGATCTACTATGTCGCCCTGTTCTCCGTCACTGGAATCCAGCTTCCGTTCTGGCCTTTGTATCTGTCGTCGAAGGGGCTCAGCGCCCCGGAGATCGGCCAGCTTCTGGCGGCGGCCTATCTGGTCAAGATCATCACCAATCCCCTCGTGGGGGCGGCGGCCGACCGCCGGGGATCGCGCCGGGGGCCGATGAAGGTCCTGGCCGCGATCAGTCTGGCGGCCACAGGTCTGTTCGCCCTGGCGGACGGTTTCCTGCCGGTCCTGCTGGTCACGCTGGTGGCGCAGGCGGCCTTTACCGCGATGATGCCCCTGGGTGACGGCCTGACCATGCAATGCACGCTGCGGCGCCGGCTGGATTACGGCCGCATCCGGCTTTGGGGATCGTTGAGTTTCATCCTGGTCGCGAGCCTGTCCGGACGGTATCTGACGGTGGCCCCGCGCGATGCCATCCTCTGGGCAGCCGTCGCCGCGCTTGCCGTCAATCTGGCCGCCACCTTCGCCCTGCCCGACCTTGCGGACCGGGCCCCGGCCGGTCCCGCCCAGCGGCTGGGACCGTTGCTCCGCAGCCCGCCCTTCCTGCTGTTCCTGGGCTGCTGCGGCCTGACCCAGGCCAGCCACATGATCTATTACGGCTTCGCCACACTGCACTGGAGCGATGCCGGTCTGTCGGGAGGCACCATCGGCGCCCTTTGGGCCGAAGGGGTGATCGCCGAAGTGGTCCTGTTCGCCGTGGGCGCGCGCGCGGTGCGGCATTTCGGACCGGTCCGCCTGCTGACGGTCGCGGCCATGGCGGGCGTGCTCCGCTGGACGGTTCTCGCCTGCACCACCCATCCGGCGGCTCTGGCGGTCATCCAGTTGCTGCACGCCCTCACCTTCGGTGCCGGCCATCTGGGCGCCATGCATTTCATCGGCCGCGCCGCGCCCTCCGGTCTGTCGGCGCGGGCTCAGGGGATCTATTCGGCGGTGGTGACCGGCATCGTCTCGGGCGCCGTCATGCTGGGCTCCGGCAGTCTCTATCAGTCGCTGGGGGCGTCCGCGTTCCTGGTGATGGCCGTCATGTCGGCGGGCGGCGCGCTGCTGGCGCTGGCGCTGGGACGCCGCTGGAAGGGCGGCCTTCCCTTGACCGCCACCGGGCCGTCCCCGGCGTCAGACCAGCGTCGCGGCCAGGGCGCCCAGGACGACAACCATCCAGGGAGCGACGCGAAAAATCGTCAACAGCACGAAGGCGACCAGGGCAATCGCGAAATCGGACGATGAGCGGATGGCCCCGGTCCAGACCGGCGAATAGAGGGCGGCCAGCAAAAGTCCGCAGACGGCGGCATTGACGCCCCGCAACAGCGATTGCATCACCCCGTGGCGGCGAAGCGCCACCCACCAGGGCAGAACGCCGATCACCAGCAGGAAGGACGGCAGGAAGATCGCAGCCAGACACAGCCCGGCGCCGGTCCAGCCATTGGGTTCAGGCCCCATGGCCGCGCCCAGAAAGGCCGCGAATGTGAACAACGGCCCGGGAACCGCCTGGGCCGCCCCGTAACCGGCAAGGAACGCGTCCTGCCCCACCCATCCGGGCGGCACCACCGCCGCCTCAAGAAGCGGCAACACCACATGCCCGCCCCCGAACACCAGGGCCCCGACCCGGAAAAAACGGTCGAACAGGACCAGTTCCTGACCTCCGCCCCAGCGCTCCGCGATCGGCAATCCGAACAAAATCAGCAGGAACAGTCCCAGGGCGCCGGCGGCGACGGCCCTGGGCACCCGAACGTCGATCGGGCTGGTTTGCGAATGGCCCGGCGGCGGCGGCAACAGCCAACCGCACAGCGCCCCCAGGACGATGGCCCCGATCTGCCCCGCCGTTCCGGGAACCAGCAGGACCAGCAGGCAGGCCGTCACGGCTACCGCAACGCCGGGACGGCTGGCGCAAAAACTGCGGGCCATTCCCCAGAACGCCTGGGCCACCACCGCGACGGCGACGATCTTCAATCCGTGCACCCAGGTGGCATCGGCGGCAAGGCGGGCATGGGAAAGGCCGATGGCGAACAGCGTCAAGGCGATCGCCGAAGGCAGGGTGAAACCGATCCAGGCAGCCACACCGCCGGCCAGCCCCGCCCGCGACAGGCCGATCGCAATCCCGACCTGACTGCTGGCGGGACCGGGCAGAAACTGGCAGAGGGCGACGATGTCGGCGAATCCGTCCTCGGACAGCCATTTCCGGCGGGCGACGAAGTCCTCGCGGAAATAGCCGAGATGCGCCATCGGACCACCGAAACTGGTCAGGCCGAGACGCAGGAAAACCATGAGAACGGAAAGCACGGGGGACAAGCGGATCAAAGAATACCCCCTTATGGTGTTTTGAATGCACCAGACAAACGCGCTGCGATCATGCCGCGAAAACAGCGAGCCTGCCATGCTTGTCTGACGAGCAGATCATTTTTGCAACACGGCGGTAAAAATGCCACGAATAGGAGGTGACATCGTAAACTGCTCTCGGCATGGCGACCGATCCGGGTATAATCGGTCGACTGCTGCCGCCCCGGGGAATTGATCTTGAGTCCGTTGCATTTTCCGACCTCGTTCACAGCGTCCTGGCTGCGTGTTGTCGCGATTGCGACTTTGATGCTGGTTGCGGACGAGGCGGTCGCCGTCACCCCGCCGACCGCAGAACCGGCGGCTGTGGAGATTCAGAAGCGCCTTGTGTCCGCGGGGCCGACCACCCGTGTGGCCGGCCAGGAGGTGGACGTCCCCTCGCTGCGCGGGTTCTATCAGGCGCGCAGCTGGCGGCCGGCCTGGACGGACACGGCGGAAAAGTTGATCCAGGCTTTGGGCACGGCACCCCAGGACGGTCTGCCGACCGACGGCCTGCACCTTGGCGAACTGGCGCAAAGGCACGCGGCGGCCGGCGCGGTCGCCATCGCCGAGCAGGATCTTTTACTGACCGATGCGCTGCTTCGTTATGCGGCCTCCATGCGGGGCCAGCGCGTCAACCCCATGCAGGTCGATGACGACTGGCTGGTCGCGACGCCCCCGTTCGACGCGCAGGCCTTCCTGCAGACGCATATCCATGACATGCCTCAGGCCTTGCGGACACTTCAGCCGCCTTATGCCGGCTATCAGCTTCTGCGCCAGAAGCTGGCGGATCTGAAGGCAATCGCGGCGGCCGGCGACTGGCCGAAGGTGCCGCCGGGACCGCCCCTGAAGCCCGGAGCCGAGGATGACCGCATCCTGGCGGTGCGCCAGCGGCTGATCGCGACCGGCGAGTTGACCGCCGAGAACGTCGCGTCCAACCAGTATGACGACACCCTGCTGGCCGCGGTGCAATTGTTCCAGCGCCGTCGCGGGCTTGCCGACGACGGCGCCCTGGGCCGGCAGACCGTCGCGGCGATGAATTTGTCGGCGGCGCAACTGGCCCGTCAGGTCGCGATCAATATGGAACGCTGGCGCTGGCTGCCCCCCCGGCTTGAGGATAACCACATCGTCGTCAATGTGCCGGGCGCCTGGATGGAGGTGGTCGAGGCCGGCCGCGCTGTCCTGACCATGCGCGTGGTGGTGGGGGACCCCGATCACCCGACCCCGGCGATGCATGCCGAAATGACGTCGCTGGTTCTCAATCCGACCTGGCGGGTGCCGGCCTCCATCGCCACGGACGAAATCCTTCCGAAGCTGAAGAAGGATCCCGGCTATCTGGTCGCCAACGATCTTGAACTGGTGTCCGACGCCTTTCCGCCCGGCAGTCCGGAAAGCCAGGGAATCGGCATTTCCTGGCAGGACCGCACCACCATGCCCTGGCCGATCCGGCAGCGCGCCGGGTCCGACAATGCGTTGGGGCGCATCAAATTCAACATTCCCAACAATGACGACATCTATCTGCATGACACGCCCAACCACAAGGCGTTCACCCGCGCCCTGCGCGCCCTGTCCCATGGCTGCGTGCGCCTTGAAAAACCCGACCAGCTCGCCCTTTACGTCCTGAAGGACAAGGACTGGTCGGAACAGAAGCTGAATACCGAGATCGACACCGGCAATACCCGCACCGTCAGCCTGGGAAAACGCCTTCCGGTGTGGCTTCTGTACTGGACGACCTGGGTCGACGCGGAAGGCGTCCTTCAGATCCGCGACGACATTTACGGCCGCGATCAGCGCCTGGGATCGGCGCTTGCCCACGCCCCGCGCCCGGGATCCCTGGCGGCCGCCCAGGCCCCCGCCCAACCGAAAGAGGTGCATTGCGACGGTTGCCGTATCCCTTGAAACAATGGTATGACAGGAGAAACGTTCAGGGAAATTAGGGGATAAACCATGCGTCTTAGCAACCTGGGACGAGGTGGCCGATGCTGAGCCGTCGGCAGTTCCTCGCTTTTGGTGTTGCTGCTACCGCGAGTGCCGTCCTTCCCATCAGCCCTGCTGAAGCCGCATTGCGCACCAAGGTCGAACGGACGGTCGCAGTACACAACATCCACACCGGAGAGAGTCTGAACACCGTTTACTGGGCCAATGGCCGTTACCAGACTTCGTCACTCCGTCAGTTGAACCGCATCCTGCGGGACCATTATTCCGGCGCCGTCCACACCATGGACCCTCAGGTCATCGACCTTCTGTGCGCCCTCCAGCACCGGCTGGGCACCCGGAAGCCCTTCCTGATCGTCTCCGGCTACCGGTCTCCCCAGACCAATGCCATGCTGGCCGCCGAAACCGACGGTGTGGCGCAGCACAGTCTTCATATGGACGGCAAGGCGATCGACATTCGTCTCGAAGGCGTTCCCGTCCGCACTCTGGGCAGGGCCGCCAAGAGTCTCCGCGCCGGGGGCGTGGGTCAGTATCCGCAATCAGACTTCGTCCATGTGGACGTCGGCAAGGTCCGGTACTGGTAATCCGGTCCCCGTCAAAAGCGATCCCGGCCCCCTGCCGGGCTCAGAGCGTGATGTCCCGGCAGGGGGCATCACGCTTTTGTTTTTCCCTGACGCCCCTGGATGGCGCCTCCTCAATGCAGGGTGATTTTCGAAAAGTCGCGCGGCAGTCCCGTGTAGTCGGCGGGCAGACGGAAGGCCGCCGGGGCGGCCTTGACCCGCAGCAGATGCGACAGGCCCGTCTCCACCTTGCTGTCTTTACCGTTGAACGTCACCGTCCCGGACAGCTTCATCATGATACCGTCCCGCGTCATCCAGACACGGCCCCGGAAATTCCCCCCTCCGGAGGAGGCGCCGGACAGGTCGTAACGCGTCACCGGTTCACCTGACACCGTCTCCTGGCCCGCGCTCCTGCTGTCGACCGTGGCGCCGTCGAAACCGCCGATCAATCCGGCGATCGCCTGAAAGCTGGTGCTGAGATACCACTTGCGTTCCGGCCAGACCATCGCCGCCTGATTGGTGTCCCGCCGCAGAAGAAGGGTCTGGCGTCCGCCCGAGGCGTCGAAATCCCAGCGGCCGCGACCGGGAGCGTGGACCGCGGACCCCTGGAAGCGCCCCTTTCCGGAAACCACGAAAAAATCGGCGGTGTAGTCCACCGGCGCGTCAAGATACTGCTCGATGGGAACCGTCGCCGCCCCGGCGGAACCGGCAAGCCCGGCCAGTCCGGCCAGGACAAGGGCGACAGCTTTGATCAGACGGAACACGGAAATCCTCCTTGAACGACCACGGCGATCGCTTGAACACGCTCGCCGTGCTTTTCTTATCAATCCCCTGAGCGCCTGGTGGTCCGCCCCTAACGCTTGGCACCCAAGCGTTAGGGGCGGACCACCAACTATTTTCACCACTGGCACGCCCCTCCGGGGCGCCGGACCTTCCTCCGCTCACGTTCCGGCGGGCTCAATGCCCGAACGCGGCCCGTCACCCTTTGACCGGAGCAACCGGCGCGCGTTCAAGCGCTGGCCGTGCTTGAAGGACGGCTAACACTTGGCAGACAGCGCACTATGGGGCAAAAAAGGACTGAACCGGAAGCATCTCGAAAAAAATGATTCTCACACCCGTTGACCGCGACGCACTGCCCGCCCTTCTCACCCGCTTTGCCGAGACCCTGGCCGACGCCCCCTGGGCCCGGGCAATCTTTCTCCGAATCGCGGCCACCCTCGACCGGGTCACGGACCGCGGGCTGGCCTTGTCCAACGATCCCGGCCATCACCGGCAGGCCGTGGCGCTCTGCCGGTCCTTCGCCATGGAAACGATCGGGGACTCGCCCCGGGCCTCCTATACCTGGGACGGAAAGGCCGTGCACGTCGACTGCGAACCGAGTGTGGTCATCCATGAAGTCGCCCACCTGCAATGCGCCAGTCCGTCCAGGCGCGCCCTTCCCGATTTCGGGTTGGGGGCCGGACCGGAAACGGGATGCCGCGAGGAGGCGGACCGTGCGGCGGCAGTTTTCGGCGTCGAGCGTGACCAGGAAGAGGCACTGGCCTCCCTGCTGGGCATTCTGTGGGAGGTCGAATTGGGACAACCCGCGATTCTCGCATTCCTGGAACAGAACTGGCTGGAGGGAGGGGCGAGGCCGCTGAACCGGGATCATTTCCTGAAAAATCTGACGATCCTCCGCAAAAATCGGCTGATCGACGGGGACGGCCATCCGACTCACGAACTCAGAATTGAAGAATCACCTGAGTCGTTCTACAAAATCTAAAGCAATGCGCAGCATATCCGACGGAGGTTGCTTCGGCAGCCATTGAGGCGGCCAGACATCGGGGACGCGCGTGCGCCGCGAGGGCTCCAAGGATGTCGCGACATCATCGCTCCAGATCCCGGGTTTTCATGGGGCGCCTCCCCTCCACTCATGCGGACGGGAGGCGCTGAGCGGCCGGCTGATCAGATCACGGATCACCGTCGCCTGAAACAACAGCCCCCTCTTTTGCCCGCGATCGTCTCGATGTCCGTGCCGGCTCACGGCTTTTCGCACTTGCGAGAAAAATGCGTATTTTTTAATCTTGTGCGCTAGCCTCCTCCCAATAATGATTAATTAATAATCACACTTACCCCCAGCGCGTCGCAACAAGCCACAGCACCACAACCTGCCATTGCTGGCATCCAATTTGCTTATCCACGGAGAGGACCGGTCGATAGGAGAACGATCCATGGCGGCGGACAGCATTTTCGATGAAATGTATGGTCTGGACGGCACCATCCGATCCCCTTACGACGGCATTGCCGAATGGCTGGCCGCAACCGGCCCGGCCACGTTCGCGACCAAGCGCGAGCAGGCCGACCTGCTGTTCCAGCGGATCGGCATCACCTTCACGGTTTATGGCAATTCGGCCGGAACCGAACGCCTGATTCCGTTCGACATCATCCCCCGCATTCTCACGAAGCCCGAATGGCGGATACTGGAGCGGGGTCTGTTTCAGCGCGTCCGTGCGCTTCAGATGTTCCTGGCCGACATCTATCACGGACAGGAGATCATCCGGGCCGGGATCGTCCCCGCCGCGCATGTGCTGCGCAACACCCTCTATCGGCCTGAGATGAAGGATGTGGACGTTCCCGGCGGCGTCTATGTCCACATCGCCGGAATCGACGTGGTCCGGGTCCGGGAAGGCGAATTCCATGTTCTGGAGGACAATCTGCGCACGCCCTCCGGCGTTTCCTACATGCTGGAAAACCGGGCGGTCATGATGCGCCTGTTTCCGCATCTCTTTACCGACAACCGGGTGGCGCCCATCGATCACTATCCGTCGCTGCTGCTGCGTCAGTTGCGCTCCGTCGTGCCACCCGGCGCGCCGGATAATCCGACGGTCGCGGTCATGACACCCGGCCCCTACAACAGCGCCTATTTCGAGCATGCCTTCCTGGCCGAGGAAATGGGTGTCGAACTGGTCGAGGGCCAGGACCTGTTTGTCCGCGACGACGCGCTCTGGATGCGGACGACGGAGGGCCCCCGGCGCATCGATGTGCTCTACCGGAGACTGGATGACGACTGTATCGATCCCCTGGCCTTCAACCCGGACTGCCAGTTGGGCGTTCCCGGCCTTCTGTCGGTCTACCGCAATGGCGGCGTCACGCTCGCCAACGCCATCGGCACCGGCATTGCCGACGACAAATCGACCTATCCCTACGTCCCCGACATCATCCGCTTCTATCTGGGTGAGGAACCGATCCTGAACAATGTTCAGACCTTCCGGTGCGGCCGGCCGGACGACCGCGCCTATGTCCTGGACCATATTGCGGATCTGGTGGTGAAAGAGACGCAGGGATCCGGTGGCTATGGAATGCTGATCGGCCCGAAATCCACGAAGGAGGAACAGGACCGGTTCCGCCGGCTGATCTCCGACGATCCGGACGGCTACATCGCCCAGCCGACGCTGGCGCTGTCCACCTGCCCCACCTTTGTCGAGGAGGGCATCGCCCCCCGCCACGTCGATCTGCGGCCCTTCGTCCTGACCGGACGGGACGGTATGGCGGTTGTTCCGGGCGGCCTGACCCGGGTCGCGCTTGGCCGGGGATCCCTGGTGGTCAACTCCTCGCAGGGGGGCGGCACCAAGGACACCTGGGTCCTGGAGGATTAGACGCCATGCTGTCGCGAACCGCAGAGCAGCTTTACTGGACCGGGCGCTATATGGAACGCGCCGAAAACCTGGCGCGCATCCTCGACGTCACCGAAAGGCTGGCGGTTCAGGGGCGCCAGCGCGACCAGGGCGCCAGCGAATGGCATGCCGCGCTCGACATTCTCTGCGCGGAACAGGCCTACAACGCGCGTTATGGCGACGTCGGCGAGGCGGGTGTCGTCACCTTCCTGACGCTGGACCGGGAGAATCCGTCGTCGATTTATTCCTGCATCCGGACCGCCCGCGAGAACGCCCGCGCGCTGCGCTCCAACATCTCGTCGGAAATGTGGGAAAGCATCAACACCTCCTGGCTCGCCATCCGCGACATGACGGACACCGACCTTCAGACGCAGGGCCTCAGGGAATTTCTCGACTGGATCAAGGTCCGCTCCCACCTGTTTCGCGGCGCGTCCTACACGACCGCGCTGCATGACGACGGTTTTGCGTTCACAAGGCTCGGCACTTTCCTGGAACGCGCCGACAGCACCACCCGTCTTCTCGATTCGAAATTCCACCTGCTGGCCGACAGCGGAACCGATCCCGCCGCCAATTATTACGAGTGGGGAGCAATCCTCCGGGCCGTGGGCGCCTTTCGCGCCTATCACCAGCTTTACCATGATGTCATCACTCCGATCCGGGTGGCGGAACTCCTGATCCTCAACCCGCAGATGCCGCGTTCCCTCCGTTTCTGTTTCGATCATGTCAGCGACTTTCTGGAGACGCTCTGCGCCGGACGGCGGCTGGAATGCGAACGGATGGCCGGCGAATTTTGCGCACAGTTGCGTTACGGGCGGATCGAACGGATCGAGGCCCGGGGCCTTCATGACGTCCTGATGGAGGTCCTGGACCATGTGGCCGGCCTGTCGGCTCAGATTTCCCGCGATTTCATGATGACGGTGTAATTCCCGGTTTCCGAGGCAAAAGCCCGACGGAAACGGGCGGAAAGGAGGTCCCGATGCGTGTCGCCATTACCCAGGAGGCCATCTACCGTTACCCCGCCGAAAGCAATTATTCGATCCAGTATCTGCGGCTGTGCCCGATGACCGGACCGGATCAGCGGGTTTTATCCTGGCGGGTCGCCGGTCCGGGGAGCCTGCGCCCCTGGACCGATGGCTTCGGCAATGCCGCCCATGTTCTGGTGGTCGAGGGACCGCATAACGAAGTCCGTGTCAGGGCTGTGGGCGAGGTGGATATCGCCGACGCGGGCCGCCCTCTGCCGGCGGATACCGATCCTCATCCGCCCGAACTGTTTCTGCGCCCCACCCGCCTGACTGAGGCCGATGACCATATCCTTCGCTTCGCGGGCGGGTTCAGGCCATTCCTGGCGGCCAATGTCCGCAAAGGCCTCGATTCGCTGATGACCGGCATCCACGACAGCGTCGACGGGGCCGCCCCTCCCGAGCCGGAAACCGTCACCGCCAGTCAGGCCCTGCGCGGCCGGACCGGCGGCTCCTGGACCCGGGCTCATCTGTTCCTGTCCTGTTGCCGGAGCCTCGGCGTACCGGCCCGTTTCGTCAGCGGCTTTGTCTGCCGCGAACCCCGCGACCGCGGCGGATTGTCCCCCCATGCCTGGGCGGAGGCCTGGGGCAGCGGCGCCGGATGGCTGCGCTTCGATTCCTCGACTCCGATGTCCAATACCCGGGCCCATGTCCGTGTCGCCGTCGGCCTCGACTATTTCGATACAGCTCCGATCCGGGGTCTCAGGCGGGGATCGGGGGGCGGCACCATCGACATGCGGATGAGACTCTCCGACGGGACCGGCGGAAAAGCGGCGCACCAGGCCCAGCAATGACGTCAGATCCCGATGAGGATCGTTCCCGGCTCCGGGAGTGGGGCGGGCGTCCTCGCCCGCCGTTCGGCGCCAGCCGAAAATCCGGCATTTCTGCCGCTGTCGCGGCGGCGGGCAAGATGCCCGCCCC
>WASQ01000067.1:133210-143143 GCA_009712185.1 Telmatospirillum sp.
GCCGAAAATCCGGCATTTCTGCCGCTGTCGCGGCGGCGGGCAAGATGCCCGCCCCGCTCCCCTTCAGAAAGACCCGACGGCGAACAGGCCTGATGAAAACAGATCGGGCATCAGCAGGCCGGCCAGCAATCCGGCCGACAGGGCCGGACCAAAGGGAAAAACCGCGCCCCGCCCCGCCGCGCGCCAGACGGCCCCGAAAACGATGCCGGCAAGTCCGCACGCCACCAGATATCCCCCCAGTCCGGACAGGCCGACGGCCAGCCCGGCAACCGCCAGGAATTTGACGTCGCCGAAGCCGAGACCATCCTTACCCCGCCAGCGCCGGAAGGCCCAGCGCAGACCGCCCCCCACGGCGACGGCCAGACAGGCGCCGGCCAGGCCGTCGGCCCAGTCCCCGCCGACCGACCATCGCCACGCCACCACCACCGGCAACAACAGCAACAGCATGGCGTCGGGGATGATGCGGGTCTCCCAGTCGGCCAGGGCGATAACCACCAGGGCAAAAGCGCCGACGCTGGTGATCACGGCAATGGGAAGATCGCCTGCGGCACAGCGGAAGGCCAGAACGAACAGCAGCGCGGTGACGATTTCGACCAGCGGATAGCGCGGCGACACCGCCCCGCCGCAATGCCGGCAGCGTGCCTTGTGAAGCAGCCAGGAGAGGACAGGGATCAGGTCGCGGGCCGCCAGCACCGTCCCGCAGGCGGGACACCGCGACCGGTCCAGGATCACTGGAATCCCGCGCGGAAGGCGGTAGGACAGGCAGCCGGCAACGCTGCCCATCACAAGGCCGGCAAGGGCGAAGGCCGCTGCCAGCACCGGCCTCAGCCCAGCGGTTCGGCGACGCGGGCGTGACCTTCCCGTCCGTGGATGTAGCCGTTGGCGAACTCCGCCTCGGGAACAAGGTCGGCCAGCCTTTCCCCGGCCTCCTGCGGATCGATGCGGCCGTCCAGGCAGTCCCGGAACAGATGCGCGACCGCGACCATGTCGCAGCTTTGCGGCCACAACCGGAACCGGCCGACCCCCATCTCCTTCAGCGCCGCCAGTTCGGCCAGCAGATCGACATAGCGCGAGGACATGGTCTGGGTCCCGTTGACGGTCAGGAAGGAACGCCCGTCCATGGTGTCGACAGGCATCCCGTCGGGGTCCTGCGCACAGACATACTGGCATCCGTCCTTGTGCAGCGACCGCGACCGCGCGTGATAGCAGCGGGCCGACAGGGCCAGGGGAAGACGCCCGAACGCCTGGACTTCGATGTCCGCCAGTCCGGCTGCCGCCAGAACCCCGACGGCGCGCGCCGGCAGTTCGGCCGGCAGGCAGACCCGGCAGGCCCCCTGGCGGCTGAGGAAGGCCAGCGTTCCCTCGTTATAGACATTGACCATAGGGCCGATGGCATGGCGTCGTCCGGCAAGGTCGGCGGTGATGGCGAGATCGTTCGCCTCCACCATCAGATCACCGGCGCCGGCGGCAAGATCGCGCATCGCCTCGCGCTCACGCTCCGACATCACCAGGGCCAGCGAGGACAGCACGACCTCCTTGCCGGCCGCCCGCAACCGGTCCACGACCTCGGCGAGATGCGGGGCGATGAAGGGCTGGCGTTTCCAGCAGACCATTTCGCCCAGATGAACGGTGTCCACGGGCGCCTCATCGGCGATGCGGAAATGAAAATCGCGCCAGCGGTCCGGCGACCAGTTGAACAGGACCGGTCCCATCGACAAGGCGCCGGCCGGCCGCTGCCTTGCCGGCGAAGGGGGGATCAAGCGGAGCGGTGGCAGGGTCATCGCCAGTTCCTCTCATAGGCGCCGGCCGTCTGGCGTCCGCCCTCTGTGATGCCGTCCAGATCGAAAACCGGCGGCGCCTCGCCCCGGCCAATCGCGTCGACCGTCTGGCGGAAGGCCGTCACCACATTGGCGACATAGGCCCGGCCGCGCTGCCGCCCTTCGATCTTGAAAGCGGTGACGCCGGCGGCGATCAGGTCGGGCAGGATGGCGAAGGTGTTGAGCGAGGTCGGTTCCTCGAACAGATAGCTGAGGCGGCCGTTGGTCTCGAACCGGCCCTTGCACAGGGTCGGATAGCCGGCCGGCTCGCCCGCACCGAAGGTATTGATGGTGAAGCCGCCAAGCTGGCTTTCGACCTTGTCCCCCTTCTCGATGTAGCGCACATGGCTGGCCGGCGAACAGGCGCCGTTCATGTTGGGCGACTTTCCGGTGGCGTAGGACGAAAGAGCGCAGCGTCCTTCCGCCATCACGCAAAGCCCGCCGAAAATGAAGACCTCCATCTCGATCGGGACATCGGCGCACAGGGCGGCGATCTCCTGAACCGTGAGGACGCGGGGCAGAACGGCGCGGCGGATATTGAAGGCCCGATGGTAGAACCGGATCGCCTCCGCCGAGGAGGCCGAGGCCTGAACCGACAGGTGAAGCCGCAGATCGGGGTGTTTGCGGGCGGCATAGTCGCAAAGCCCGAGATCGGCGACAATGATGGCGTCAACCTTCAACCGCGCAGCGTCATCGACCGCCTTATGCCAGGCCTCGG
Source organism: Telmatospirillum sp. (assembly GCA_009712185.1). Taxonomy (GTDB): domain Bacteria; phylum Pseudomonadota; class Alphaproteobacteria; order Rhodospirillales; family Magnetospirillaceae; genus Telmatospirillum. The sequence continues at coordinate 135,746 of WASQ01000067.1, forward strand.
GCTGTCCGGCGCGCGGAAAGGTGTTGATGGCCAGCAGGACTTTGGCGCCGTGCCCGTGGGCGTAGTCGACGCCCGCGGCCAACTCCTCCCGATTGAAGTTGAGCCCGGGAAAATTACGCGCGTTGGTCTCGTCGCGGAAACCGAGATAGACGCTGTCGGCACCGGCGTCGATAGCCGCCCGAAGCGCGGCCGGGGTGCCCGCGGGGCAGACCAGTTCGACCGGCCGGGACAACGCCGTCATGACCGTTGCTCCCGGGCGCGCAGGCTGCGCCGCATGGCCGCCACGTCCCTTTCCAGATCGTTGATCCGGGCCGACTGGGCATCGGCGCTTTTCAGCGCCGGTCCGATCAGCGCCTGACGGATCAGTGACATGTCGCGCGACAGGCGGCGAAACAGATGTCCGCCAACCCGCGCCGCCTCGATCAGGGGTCGGGCGATGGGCCCCAGCGTCGCCCGGAAATCGGCTTCGAGATCGATCCCGGCCCCGTCAACCGCGTTGCGCAGAGCCAAAATGACCTCGGTATCACCCTCGATGACAAGTTGTCGGGAAAAGAAAGCGGCATCGCCGTCCAGACGTCCCTCTCCCAGGGCGAACAGCATGGCCAGAGGCCCGCGGACAACCGCCGACAACCGGACGCCCGAGAAATCGCGCAGCACCGTCAGGACCGGCCGGTCCGGGCGCGGTTCGAACAGCAGGACAAAAGGAAGATCCACCGGCTCGATCCCGATGACCGCATCGGGATAATCCGACAGGCGGTCGAGAATGTCCGGATGACGCCGACGCACCACATTCAGCGCGGCGTCGAACAGCGGTTGCAGGAGGCGCGGCGGCACCGGCGCCAGCGCCAGCCCGGCCAGCAGAATCGGCGAAAACGGAGGATCGACGGGGCGGGAACGCTCCGCGGGCGGGTTCGGCATGACAACCCCAGTGTTCTTGTGCGTTAAAGACGCAGGAAAGCACCCGTCGGCGGCACCCGTCAAGTATGGCGGTCTTCCGTCAGAAGTTCTCACTCTGGAACCGCGGAAAAGGTCGCCCCTCCGCGAAGAGACGTATGGTTGTCAGAACCATTCCAGGCCCGGAGGGACGCTGTTTCCCATCATGAGACGCCCACCGGATCGCGCGGCTGTTCGGCCGGGGAGGCCGGCGTCAGCCGCCGGCCAGAAGACGCTGCAACAGGGCCACGGTCTCAGGGCTGCTCCAGGAGATATAGCCGACATAGCGGGCGGCCTCGCGCCCCTGGCGGTCGAGAACCAGCGTCGTCGGAAGTCCGTCGATACCCAGGGAATGGGCGCTGGCGCCGCTGACATCATAATATTTGTCGAGGTTTTTCACATGGGTCTCGGCAAAGAACCGATCGACCGCCTTCAGGCCGCCCCGGTCCACCGACACGGCGACCACCACCACGCCCTTTTCGGACAAATGCCCCTGCATGGCGTCAAGCTGCGGAAACTCCTCGCGGCAGGGCGGACACCAGGTTGCCCAGAAATCCAGAATCACCACCTTGCCCTTGAAGGCGTCCAGGGTGACCGTATGCCCGTCGCGGTCCAGGAAGGTGATGGCGGGAAGCGTCCGCGGCTCGGCGGCGGCGACTGGTCCGGCCGCGGGCATCGCGCCCGCGGCCAGCAGCAGCGACGCCGCCAGAAGGGTCCGTTTCCACCGCGCCGTCATAGCGCGAGCCCGAGGCTGAGCAGCAGCCCATAAACGAGCTGAACCTGCGCCGTGCGGCCCAGAAGCTGGTTGAACGCGGGCCCCGGCGGCTCGCGGAAAAACCGCATCACCATCCGGGCCGACAGCGGCAGGGCGCCCAACGCCAGCCAGGCATGGCCGCCCTTCAACAGGACCAGATCGAACAGGGGCAGCAGGACATAGGGAAGCGCCATCAGCGCGGCATAGATCCAGGGCGTCAGGCGCGGTCCCGCGACGATGGCGAGCGTCCTGCGGCCGGCCCGGGTATCGGATGCGGCGTCCCGGTGATTATTGACCAGAAGCACGCCGGCGCCGAAGCAGCCGACCGCGATTCCGGCGGTCAGCGACGCCGTCGTCACCGCCCCCACATGCAGCCAGGTCGTGCCGGCGACCGCGCCAAGACCGAAAAAAATCATGACGAACAGCTCGCCCAGGGGCGTATAGGCGATGGGACGGGGACCGCCGGTGTAGGCCCAGGCGGCGACAAGGCTGGCCAGCCCCAGGATCAGAATCGGCCATCCGCCCATATAGACGAGGCCGACCCCGGCCAGCGTAGCCAGCAGCGAGGATATCCCCGCGGCCCGCTTCATCTGGGCCGCGGTCAGCAGGCCCGCCGAGGTCACGCGCAGGGGTCCCAGGCGGTCCGGCCCATCGGTGCCCCGCTCGAAATCGGCGACGTCGTTGTACAGGTTGGAACAGACCTGGATCGCCATCGCCGCAATCAGGGCCAGCGGAATCGCCGCCCAGTTGACCCGGGCGTCGGCACACCAGGCGACCGCGGATCCGACAACGACGGGGACCGCGGAAAGGCTGAGAGTCCTTGGGCGAATCGCCAACAGCCAGGTGGCGAAGGCGGAGGGGCGGGGCGCAGCGACGGAAGACGACATGGGTTCCTCAAAAATTCTATCCGGACTCAGGCGGCCGCCGCGACGGCCCGGACGCTCCCTGAGCTTGGCGGGACCGCATCCATCACCGCGGCCCTCCAACTATGTCCAAGGTAAGCCCAATATCACGCATCGCCCCCGTCATCCACAGGATCGTGATCTGAAAGGGGTCCGACCGGAGAGAAATCGTGGCTTTCGACGTTTCATATAGGGGCACCGGGCACGCCGGGAAAGGCCTCTGCCGTGGACGGCGAATGAGGCGCCGGCACGACCGGCACATCCCGGCCCTCCCGGGTCGGAAACGCCCGGATCGGATCGGCCCGCGGCGAAAACCGATCCGCGCGGGCACTCACCGCCGGCCGGCATCAGTCCTCCGGCCCGACCGGCAGCCTGAGGCCGGGCGGCAGCCGTGTCCTGGCGTCGCCGTCGACGCCTTCAAGCTGCGCCTGAGTAAGACCCGCCACTCCGGACAGATCGGCCCCGGCGAGATGCGCCCCCAGAAGAATGGCTCCGGCAAGATCGGCATGGCCGAACCGCGCGCCGGTCAGGTCGGCCCCCGCCAGATCGGCGCCCTTGAGCGTCGCTCCGGTCAGATCGCAACCGCACAGCCTGGCATGGCGCAGGCGGGCCACCGCGAGGTCGGCACCGACAAAACGGGTGCCGGTGGCATCGGCATTGCGGAGATCGATGCCATGCATCAGCGCGTCCGTGGCGTCCGACGCCGAAATATCGGCACGCCTCAGCAGGGCGGAGGTCAGGACGGCCCCCGCCAGACTTCGCCCCGCGATCTCCCGCCCCTCCAGCTTCGCGCGGCGCCCCTGCTGACCGCCGCTTTCGACCCATTGGGCGTGCAGGGCGAGGATTGCGTCGATATCGGCGTCGCCGGTGCTTTCCCCCGGCTCCCGTTTCCTGCGTGTTCGCACCTCCAGCCCGTCTGTCCCCGAGGGCTCCGTCGGCGGCAAAACTTCTAGCGGAGGGGATGCCCGATTGCCCGGAAGGCCGGTGTCGTCGTCCACAGTGGCGGAAATGGCCGTCTCCCGGGGCTCTGCGGCGGCGGATGCCAGCTCGATCCCGGGCGATGGCGCCGGCCTGGCCGGAAGATCGTCCAGAAGCGAATAGTCCGGCGCCCCGGCTCCGACCGGCGTCGCGGGCGGTATCGGACCGCTGCCCTCTCCGTCCGCGACGCGTCTGATCGCGACGGCGGGAACGGGCTTGCCGACCGGGGGCACGAACCGCCGGCATTGTCGGACGCAGTGGCCCGGGGCTGATCGCCGCGGATGGGGGCGCGGGTCCGTCCGCCGGACGGGGCGAGGTGCTGAAGGAGGTCCTCCGGGGCTTGGGCACTTCGCCCTCGGATTTGAACATGCGGGGGTTGGTCAGCACACCGACGGCGGCGCGCAGCAATTTTTCACCCGATACCGGTTTTTCGAGCACGCCGTGAATGCCGAAAGAGCACATCCGCGCCAGCAGACTCCTGTCCAGGGTCCGCGCCATCAGAACCACCGGAAGATCGGGACAGGGACTGCGGTCCGGATCGCGCAACCAGGACAGCACCGGCCCCACCCGGCTGCCATCGGACTGAAGCTCGACGAACGCCACATTGATGGTGTGATGGGCGACGATGCGGGGAAGGTCTTCGGCAAGGGACGCGGTCATCACATCCTTGACCCGGTGATTCTGAAACAGTCCCCTGGCAAAAAACCGGAACTGATCGTCATGATCCACGATCAGTATCCGCCACGGCGTCCAATCGAACCGCACCATGCCCCCCCTGCCCGCCATCCTGCGTTCGCGATCCGCCCGCCACCTGGGGCAACCACAGGTCAAAATACCCGATCCGGGACGGAGACTCATTCAAGAGATGGAGGCGCCCTCCTGTTCCGTCCGCCGCTGCATGGGCGGGCGGGCGCGACAGCCGGACGAAAGGAAGGATTTCGGGACAGGAGGACGTCTCCCGGCCCGGCGACGCGGGACCACGACAGAACCGCCAACCCCGCGCCGGGACCGGGACAGGGCCTGGAAGGGAAGGCCCCTCCCTGACCGGACCGATATCCGCCGGTTCAGCCGACCGTCACCGATGGAGCGAATTTATAACCGAAACCATGGCTGGTCAGGATCATGGCCGGCGACTTGGGATCGGTCTCCATTTTTCGGCGCAACCGGCTGACCAGGACGTCGATCGTGCGATCGACCGGCGTCCAGAACTGGCTTCCGATCGCATCCAGCAATTGATCGCGCGACAGGACACGGCCGGCGGAATTCACCAACGCCGTCAGAAGATCGAATTCCGCCCGGGTCAGATTGACCTCCTGACCGGTCGGATCGATCAGGCTGCGCTTGGCAAGATCCATTTCCCAGCCGTCGAAACGCCGGACCTCGCTGCCGGGAGGCCCGTCAACGCGTCGGCCGGATCGGGGCATGTTAAGACGGCGCAGCAGATTCTTGACACGAGCAACAAGTTCGCGCGGGAAAAAGGGTTTCGTCACATAATCGTCGGCCCCCATCTCGAGACCGATCACACGATCGATGTCCTCCTTGCGCGACGTCAGCATGATGATGCCCACATCCGACTTCGCGCGCATTTCGCGCGCGATGTAGAGGCCGTCCTCGTCAGGGAGATTGAGGTCGAGCAGGATCAGATCAAACCGGTGGTGTGCAACCAGATCGTGAGCCTGTGCCGCCCGCTGGGCAGTACTGACACGGAATCCTTCGGACTCCATCAGAGTTGCCAGCATCGCGCAGGTGGCCGGTTCGTCTTCTAATACCAGGATATGGTAGTCCCTGCCCATTTCTTGCCTTTCTTTGGCCAAATGAAGAAGCTCGGAAGAACCGACGGGCAACCATTTACTTCTTGGGACCCTATATCCGAATATGCCACCGACTTTACGGTGTTGCAACAGGGGTAACACAGGCCAAAGGTCGCACCCAACCTGGAGTCTTCCCGCTCCAGAGCAAATCATAGGCATTTTCGCCTAATGCTCAAGAAACAATCAAAACGGACCTTGCGATGATGATGGCTTTGCGTCATTGATCAATCGAACAGCGCTGCCGGGGTTTCGCATGAGTATCCATGTCACCCTCAACCACAAGACGAATTACACTTACGACCGCCCCGTCCGACTATCGCCCCAGATCGTCCGTCTGAGGCCGGCACCACATGCCCGGACAAGGATTTCATCCTATTCCCTGACAATATCTCCGACGAATTATTTCATTAATTGGCAACAGGACCCTCACGGGAACTTCCTGGCCCGCCTGGTTTTCCCCGAACCTGTGTCCTCTTTTAGCATTGAAGTTGATCTGACGGCTGTATTGGCGGTCCATAATCCTTTCGATTTTTTTCTGGAACCGGCGGCGGAACAGGTTCCGTTCGCCTATGACCCGGACCTGTCCGCCGAACTGGATCCCTTCCTGTCCGTACCGCCCCCCGGCCCCCGGCTGGCGGCCCTTCTGTCAGGGATCGATCGCGGCCCCAGTCCCACCGTCGACATGCTGGTGGCTCTGAACCGCGATGTGCGGGACAAGGTCCGCTATGTCATCCGCATGGAACCGGGTGTGCAAAGCGCCGAGGAAACGCTGGACAAGGGGACCGGCTCCTGCCGCGACAGCGCCTGGCTTCTGGTGCAGATCCTGCGCCATCTCGGGCTGGCGGCCCGGTTCGTCTCGGGCTACCTGATCCAGCTTGCCCCCGATGTCCGTTCCCTCGACGGGCCGGCGGGACCGGAGCATGACTTTACCGACCTGCATGCCTGGGCCGAGGTCTATCTGCCGGGTGCGGGCTGGATTGGTCTGGACCCGACCTCGGGCCTTCTGGCCGGCGAGGGGCATATTCCACTGGCCGCGACCCCGTCGCCGGCGGGAGCGGCCCCGGTCTCGGGCGCCGTCGACCCGTGCGAGGTGACATTTTCGCACCGGATGTCGGTCATGCGGGTCGAGGAGAGCCCGCGCGTGACCCGTCCCTACAGCGACAGCCAGTGGGCGGCGCTCGACGCCCTGGGCCTGACGGTCGATGAGGCTCTGAACGGGGACGCCGTCCGACTGACCATGGGAGGTGAGCCCACCTTCGTGTCGATCGACGATATGGAATCCCCGGAATGGACGACCGAGGCCATGGGACCGGCCAAACGGGGTCTCGCCCATGACCTGATCTGCCGACTGCGCGACCGTTTCGCCTCCGGTGGATTGCTGACCTTCGGCCAGGGGAAATGGTATCCCGGCGAAAGCCTGCCGCGATGGGAGTTCGCGCTTTACTGGCGCGGCGACGGCAAGCCGCTGTGGAACAACCCGGACTTGGTGGCGCGCGAAGACACCCCGGATCAGCCGGACGAGGAGACCGCCCGCCTTTTCGGCGAACGTCTGACGCGCCGCCTCGGGATTGAGCCGGTCTTCCTGGTGGCCGCCTACGAGGACCCCTTGCATCACATCGGCCGCGAACAGGCCCTGCCGGTCAATGTCGATCCCCTCGACTGCCATCTGGGCGACCCGGAGGAACGGGCCCGGCTGGCGCGCGCTTTCAGCCACGGTCTCGACCGGCCGGTCGGATTCGTGCTGCCGATCCAACGGTGGAACAGCCGGGCGCGCCCCGGTTGGGCCTCTTCCGGTTGGATCTCGGGGCGCTGGCCGTTGCGCCGCGGCCGGCTGTTCCTGATCCCCGGCTCGTCGCCGATCGGATTCCGCCTGCCCCTGGATTCCCTGCCCCCGGTTGCCGCCGACCTCGCCGCCGGCCCGATCCCGCAGGATCCATTCGAACCGCGGGGCCCGCTTCCCTTCCCCCCCCCGTTGCGCCGGGTCGCCCCGGCCCCGGGGGGGGGGGGGGGGCGCCGGGGG
>WASQ01000067.1:143153-166217 GCA_009712185.1 Telmatospirillum sp.
CGGTGATCCCGGCGGGCGCCCGACCGTCGGCGCCCCCCGGGATCACCGGTCAGGCGCCCGCCGTCCCCGCCCGGGTCCGCGACAGCGGTGACGGACCGGTATCCGACACCGTCCGCACCGCGCTCGCCCTGGAACCCAGGGACGGACGGCTGTGCGTCTTCATGCCGCCTCTCGAAACCGCGGACGACTTCGTCGATCTGGTCGCCGCGATTGAGGATACCGCCGAGGATCTGGCCGTTCCCGTTCACATCGAAGGCTATCCACCGCCGCCGGACCATCGTCTGAATGTGATCCGGGTCACGCCGGATCCTGGCGTCATCGAAGTCAATATCCATCCCTCCGCCACCTGGTCCGGGTTGCGGGACACCACGCTCGCTTTATACGAATGCGCGCGCGAGGCCCGTCTTGGCGCCGAGAAATTCATGATGGACGGCCGGCACACGGGAACCGGCGGCGGCAATCATATCGTGGTCGGAGGCCCGACCGCCCCGGACAGCCCCTTCCTGCGCCGCCCGGACCTGCTCGCCAGCCTGTTGCGCTATTGGCAGACCCATCCCGGTCTCAGCTATCTGTTCTCGGGCCTGTTCATCGGCCCCACCAGCCAGGCGCCGCGTATCGACGAGGCCCGCCTGGACAGCCTCTACGAACTGGAAATCGCGCTGGACCTCGTCAATCCGCCCGGCGCCGAGGTTCCGCCCTGGCTGGTCGACCGGATTTTCCGCAATCTGCTGACCGACGTCACCGGCAATACCCACCGGACGGAAATCTGCATCGACAAGCTCTATTCGCCCGACGGACCGGCGGGACGCCTCGGACTGGTGGAGTTCCGCGCTTTCGAAATGCCCCCGCATCCCAGGATGAGCTGTGTCCAGCAACTTCTGCTGAGGGCCTTGATCGCCCGGTTCTGGCGCGCCCCCTGCACCACCCCGCTGATCCGCTGGGGCAACGCCCTGCACGACCGGTTCATGCTGCCGCATTTCATCTGGAAGGACCTCCGGGAGGTCCTGGACGACCTCCGCGATGCCGGCTTCGCCTTCCAGGACGACTGGTTCCGGCCCCATTTCGAATTTCGCTTCCCGAAGCTGGGGGAAATCAGCCTGTCCGGGCTGACACTCGAGCTCCGTCAGGCATTGGAACCCTGGCATGTGATGGGGGAGGAACCCGGCGCCGGCGGAACCGCCCGCTATGTCGATTCGTCCGTGGAACGGCTTCAGGTCATGGTGAGCGGGCTGACGCCCGATCGCCATGTCGTGACCTGCAACGGGCGCCGCCTTCCCCTGGTGCCGGACGGCCGGCCGGGCGAGTTCGTCGCCGGTGTCCGCTACCGCGCCTGGCAGCCGCCGTCCTGCCTCCATCCGACCATCGGCGTGCATACGCCGCTGGTGTTTGACATCCTCGATTCCTGGAACCGGCGCAGCATCGGCGGATGCACCTATCATGTCGCCCATCCGGGGGGACGGGCGTACGATACCTTCCCGGTCAATGCCAATGAGGCGGAAAGCCGGCGGCTGTCCCGCTTCTTCGATATCGGTCATACTCCGGGTACAATCGAAACGCCGCCGGCGACATCCAATCCGGAATTCCCGGCAACGCTCGATTTGCGCTGGAGAGCCCGCCCATGATTCCGTCCCACTGCCGTCGCCGCCATGGACCGCCATCAGGGCCCCGCTGATCCCGCGGCCGGACCGGTCGCCGGCCAGGGAACCCTGCCCGGCACCGGCGGCTTCGGTTATCCCGTCGACAGGGACCATTGGGACGAAATGGTCGCGCCCGACGGCGTCCTGCGCCCCCATTGGGAAGCCTTCATGTCGGGTCTCACGGCGCTGCCGGCGGAAGATATGGCGGCCCGGTGGGAGCGCGCGCAACGGCTGATCCTGGAAAACGGCGTCACCTACAATGTCTACAGCGACCCCCGGGGCCTCGACCGTCCCTGGCCCCTGGATCCGGTGCCGCTGATCCTGTCCGATGGAGAATGGGACGACCTGGAACAGGGGCTGGTGCAGCGCGCCACCCTTCTCGATCTGATTCTGGCCGACCTTTACGGCAGCCGCACCCTGCTTGCCGAAGGACTTCTGCCGCCGTCGCTGATCCTGTCCCATCCCGGATTCCTGCGTCCCCTGTCCGGGATCGTTCCGGCCGGCGGCATTCACCTTCATTTTTACGCCGCCGCCCTGGCCCGCTCGCCGGACGGCGGCTGGCGGGTCGTGTCCGACCGGGGCGAGGCCCCCTCCGGCGCCGGCTATGCTTTGGAAAACCGGACGATCATCGCCCGCACACTGCCCGAAATGCTGCGCCATCGTCCGGTCGAGCCACTGACCCCGTTTTTCCAGAAAATGCGGGAAACCCTTCAGGGTCTGTCGCCGCGCAACCGCGACATCCCGCGGATCGTGCTGCTGTCGCCCGGCCCCTACAACGAAAGCTTTTTCGAGCACGCCTATCTGGCCCGCTTCCTGGGCTACACCCTGGTCGAAGCGGAGGACCTGACGGTCCGTGACGAGAGGGTCTTTCTCAAGACGCTGGAGGGATTGCAGCCGGTCGACGTCATCCTGCGCCGGACGGACGGCCCCTTTTGCGATCCCCTGGAACTGCTGGGAGAGTCGACGCTGGGCGTGGCCGGTCTTGTCCAGGCGGTCCGGCGCGGAACCGTGGCGGTGGCGAACAACCTGGGAAGCGGCCTTCTGGAAAGCGGCGTCATGGCCCCGTTTCTGCCGGCCCTGTGCCGGCGGCTCCTGGACCAGGACCTGAAGCTTCCGTCCGTTCCCACCTCCTGGTGCGGCGACCCCGGCGAACGGGAACGACTGCGGGACGATCTCGACGATCTGGTGATCAAACGGGCTCATCCGGGCCGCTCCGGCGCCGACCCGCTGTTCGGCGACATGCTGTCGGCTGCCCGGCGCGACGCCCTGATGGCGGCGATCGGCCGGGCGCCGCACGCCTTTCTCGCGCAGCAGCGCCTGCGTCTGTCGACGGCGCCCGTCTGGACGTCCGGCCGGCTCGATCCGCGCGTCCTGATGCTGCGGGCCTTCGTCACGGCGCATGGACATGGTTACGTGGCGATGCCGGGGGGGCTCACCCGGATCGCGGCCGACCGCGACGGCAAAATCGTGTCGATGCAGGCCGGCGGCGGCAGCAAGGACACCTGGGTCCTGGCCGGAGACCCCGGCCGGAAAGCCTCCGCCCGGCGGACAGTCCAGCCGCCGGCAAAACTGGTGCGGGGCGCCCATGATCTGCCGAGCCGCGTGGCCGACAACCTGTTCTGGTTCGGCCGCTATGTCGAACGCACGGAGGAGACCGCCCGCCTGCTCCGCTCGGTGATGTCCCGGGTCGGCGACGCCGCCGGCTTCGGCGCGTCATCCGAACTTCCGGCGGCCCTGGCTCTGATGGGGCATATCCATCGTGTCCCGCCGAACGCCCCCCCGGAAGCGGCGGCGATGATGATCGCGCGCAAGAGTTTCGACGCCTCCCAGGCCCTGGGGCTCAAGGCGAACGCCGAACGGGTGCACCGGATGGCGGCGATGGCCCGCGACCGGCTTTCGCTCGACACCTGGCGCGCCGTCAACCGGCTGCATGACGAACTGGCCCATGTGACCCTGGACGACGAACCCGCGGCCGAGGATCTGGTCAGTCTGCTGAACGGCGTCGTTCTGGCCTGCGAGGCGCTGAACGGTCTCGCCATGGAAAATATGACACGGGGACTGGCCTGGAGATTCGTCGATATCGGGCGGCGGCTGGAACGCGGACTGCACGCCATCGACATTCTGGCGAATGTCCTGCCATCGGTCGGCCATGCCGGATCCCCCGCCCTCGACGTGCTGCTGGAGGTGTCGGACAGTTCCATGACCTACCGGTCGCGCTATCTGTCATCGCCGCAATTCGCCCCGGTTCTCGATCTTCTGCTGGCCGATGAAAGCAATCCCCGCTCGCTCGCGTTTCAGAACGCCGCGCTGGGACAGCATATGGATCAGGTCGCGCTGGCGCGCCGCACGGCGTTCCTGGGCCCGGACCAGCGTCTCACGGTCTGGCTGACCGGGGCTGTCCGGACCGCCGACATCGATATTCTGGGGCGGGCCGACGACGACGGCGGTCGGCGCAATCTCGCGACATTCCTGGAGGTTCTCCGGTCCAAGCTGTGGGAGCTGTCGGAAACCCTGACCCGGGAGTATTTCACCCATGCGGTCAGCCGCCGTCCGGGAGGCGGCACCGCAAGGGAGCCCATGCCGTGATCTATCGCATTCACCATGTGACCAGCTATGGATACAGCGAGCCGGTTCTTCTGGCCCATCACATGGCTCATCTGATGCCAAGGCCGCTTCCCTGGCAGCACTGCCGCCGCACCAATCTCCGGATCCGGCCGCAGCCCACCGGCGGCGAACGGGACGGCACCGACTATTTCGGCAATGCCGTTCATTTTTTCACCCTGGCGGATGCCCACCGGTCGCTCACCGTGGAGACGCTGAGCCGTGTCGAGCTGCTGCACCGGCCCTGCCCGGAGGAAGGGGATACCCCGCCGCTGTCCGTCGCGCTGGAGGCGCTGGAGATCGGAAAAACCGCCGTCGAGACCGCCGAATTCCGGTATGCCAGCCCCCTGGCCGCGCCGTTCGCGCAACTGACCGCCTATGCGATGCCGTCCTTCGCCGACGCCCGCCCGATATTGGCCGGGTTGCGCGATCTCATGCATCGCATCCATGCCGACTTCACCTATGACGCGACCGCCACCACCATCGCGACGCCCCTCGAACGGGTCTTCACCGAACGCCGGGGCGTCTGCCAGGATTTCGCGCATCTTGGAATCGCCTGTCTCAGGGGCCTTGGCCTGCCGGCGCGCTATGTGTCCGGATATCTGCTGACAAGACCGCCGCCGGGACGGGAACGGCTTCGCGGCGCCGACGCGTCGCACGCCTGGCTGTCGGTCTTCGTTCCGGGACATGGCTGGATCGACTTCGATCCGACCAATGACACCATCCCGGACATGGAACATATCACCACGGCCTGGGGACGCGATTTCGACGACGTCAGCCCGCTGAAGGGAGTGATGCTGGGCGGCGGCGAACAGTCCCTGAAGGTGGCTGTGGATGTCGAGCCGATTTCCGACTGACCCCGCGCCCCGATCCGCCAGACCGGACTCGTGAAGAAACCCATCGGCGGATCCGGCATCCCTGCCGGACGTCCCCGCGGGGCGGCGAATTGGCCGCCCCGCGGGGATCACCCTCAGGACGCGGGACCGGACGAGGGAATCAGTACAGGTATCGCGCCCGGATGGTGCCATCCAGGGCATGAAGTTCGCCGATCAATTCGACCTCATCCACGTCGCCGTCCAGATCCACGACCACATAACCGACCTCGGGATCGGTTTGCAGATACTGGGCCGACACATTGAGGTTGCGCGACGAGAACAATTCGTTGATGCGTCGCAGGACGCCCGGCACATTCGCGTGGATATGCAGGAACCGCGTGCCCCCGGCCTTCACCGGTAGCGCCACCTCGACAAAGTTCACGGCGCCGACCGGCGAGCCGTTGTCGGAGTATTTGATCAGTTTCTCCGCCACTTCGACGCCGATGTTGGCCTGGGCCTCCTGGGTCGATCCGCCGACATGCGGGGTCAGGATGACATTGTGGAAGGCGCGCAGCGGGCTTACGAATTCCTCGTCATTGCTGCCGGGCTCGGCCGGGAACACGTCGATGGCGGCGCCCAGGATGTGCTTGTCCTCCAATGCGCGGACAAGGGCATCCACGTCGACGACATTGCCGCGCGACGCGTTGATGAGATAGGACCCCTTGCGCATGATCCGGATTTCCGCCTCGCCGATCATGTTCTTCGTCTGCGGGGTCGCGGGAACATGCAGCGACACGACATCCGAAACCTCCAGCAGTTCCTTAAGGCTGGAACAGGGTTCCGCATTGCCGATGGCCAGCTTCTTCTCGATATCGAAATAGCGCACGCGCATGCCCATGGCCTCGGCCATGATGGAAAGCTGGTAGCCGATATGTCCGTAGCCGACGATTCCCAGCGTCTTTCCCCGCATCTCGAAGGAATTTTTGGCGTTCTTGCGCCAGACGCCGTTATGGGCGAGGTGGGAGCGTTCCGGAATGCCGCGCAGCAACATCACCATCTCGCCGATCACCAGCTCCGCCACCGAACGGGTATTGGAATAGGGCGCGTTGAACACCGGGATTCCAGCTTTGCGGGCTGTGTCCAGGCGAACCTGATTGGTCCCGATGCAGAAACATCCAACACAGATCAGACGGTTGGCCGCGGCCAGCACCTTGTCGGTCAGCCGGGTGGCGGATCGGATTCCGACGATGTGGACGCCCTGGATCTTCTCGATCAGCTCGGCTTCCTCAAGGGCGTGGGGCAGAAGCTCCACATTGGTGTAACCGCGCGCATGAAACTCCTGGACGGCGTTGTCGTGAACGCCCTCCAGAAGAAGGATGCGGATCTTGTCTTTGGAAAGAGAATGCTTGACCACGTCAGTAGCCTCGACTGCAAAGGGGAACGGCGAAGATACGGGAGTTCCGGCCCGGCGTACAGGCGCCATATGGGGGATAGCCACGCCCTGGTGGCAGTGCACCATAACAAAAGATTAAAAAATATGCAGTGTTGACAATGGATGAAAATTTAATCATTCTTGCTTCGAGAAAGATCCATCCGGGTCGGTGCGCGATCTTTGTGCAGGCACTGTCGATGTTGCCTGTTATTTTGGCGTGCACGAAACGTGCGAAAGCGCAAAAGTTGCATCACAATCAAATAACCATTTGATTGTAATACATATATTTCTCGCGATCGGGAAATGGCACGCGTTTTGATTGGGGCCGGCCATTGATCAAGATTGAGATCGCGAGGTCCCCATGGAGTCCTCCTCCGCAGGAATGGACGTTCTTTTTGTGCTGCTTGGCGCGGTCATGGTGCTTGCCATGCATGCCGGCTTTGCATTTTTGGAAGTCGGCACCGTCCGGCGCAAGAATCAGGTCAATGCCCTGGTCAAGATCCTGACCGATTTCGCGGCATCGACCTGTGCCTATTTCTTCGTCGGCTATTCCGTTGCCTATGGCGTCGACTTCCTGGTGTCGGCCAAGGTCCTGTCCGGCGCGGCCGGCGGGGGGTTCGCCCCCAGGGGATTTGATCTCGTCAAATTCTTTTTCCTTGCCACCTTCGCGGCGGCCATCCCCGCCATCATTTCGGGCGGCATAGCGGAAAGAGCCAAATTCTGGCCGCAATTCATCGCCACCAGCCTGATCACCGCCCTGTTCTATCCCGGCTTCGAGGGGCTGGTCTGGGGCAACCGGCTGGGGGTCCAGGACTGGATGGCGGCGACCTTCGGCTGCCAGTTCCACGATTTCGCCGGATCGGTCGTCGTTCATGCCTTCGGCGGCTGGGTGGCCCTGGGCGCGGTCGTCATGCTGGGCGCCCGTCAGGGCCGGTACCGCCGCAATGGTTCGGTGGTCGGCATTCCGCCGTCGAACATCCCCTTCCTGGCTCTTGGCGCGTGGATCCTGTCGGTCGGCTGGTTCGGTTTCAATGTCATGAGCGCCCAGAAGATGGACGGGATTTCCGGGCTGGTCGCCCTGAACTCGCTGATGGCCATGGTCGGCGGCATCCTGTCCGCCCTGGTGATCAGCCGCAACGACCCCGGCTTCATCCACAATGGCGCCCTGGCGGGTCTCGTGGCGGTCTGTGCCGGGTCGGACGTGATGCATCCCCTGGGAGCGTTAGCCACCGGCGCGATCGCCGGCATGCTTTTCGTGGCCGTTTTCAACCGCTGTCAGAATCGCTGGCGGATCGACGATGTGCTGGGCGTCTGGCCGCTTCACGGCTTCTGCGGGGCCTTCGGCGGCATCGCCTGCGGACTGTTCGGGCAGGAATGGATGGGCGGCATCGGCGGCGTCTCACTGGCGGCGCAGGTGACCGGCACGCTTTCCGGAATCGCGGCCGCGACGGCGACCGGATTCCTCGTTTACGGCGGATTGCGCGCGACGATGGGACTGCGCCTGTCGCAGGAGGAGGAATTCCGGGGCGCCGATATCGCCATCCACCAGATCGGCGCCTATCCCGAGGAGGAGGTCCCCTCCTACGCCCTGTCCTCGCGGCTGGAGGATGCCGAACAGGTGGCGTGACCCCCCTCACCCCCCGTGGCTCTTGCCCAAAGGCAAGGCGCGACCGCGGGGAAAGGACGAACACTGGCCTCCGGACGATCCAGGGGCGCCGGCCGTCGGCGCCCGGATCTCCACAACCGGAGGCTTCCCGATGCAAGAGCTGGTGCGTGACGCCCTCAGCGGCATCCTGGATCCCGACATCGGGATCAATATCGTCGACCTCGGCCTGATCGACCGGATCGATACGGTCGACGGGGTTCTGACCGTCACCCTGATCATGACCTCGCCCTCCTGCCCGCAGTCCCGGTTTCTCGCGCGGGAGGCGGAGGCGGCCCTGCGCAAGTCGCTGCCCCCGACCCCGGTGCGCGTCACCGTGGCCGACCGGCCGGCCTGGACGCCGGACCGGATGAGCCGCGCGGCGCGGGACCGGCTGGGGTGGAAATGATGGGCGCGGGCCGCGCCGTCCTGGCCTCGATGACCGCCGCCACCCTGCTGGCGGGACTGCTTGCCGGCCTCCAGCGCCTGGGGCTGGAGGCCGCCTTCGTCCCCGGAACCGACCTGTGGGGGCCGCACCATGGCGCGCTGATGGTGTCCGGATTTTTCGGCACGGTCATCGGATTCGAACGCGCGGCGGCGCTCGATCGCGGCTGGGTCTGGGCGGCCCCGACGCTGACGGTGGCCGGCGCCTGGGGACTGCTGTTTTCACTGGCGTCCCCGGGTCCGGAGATCCTGTTCCTGATGGGCTCGCTGGTCTTTCTGGCCGGCGCGATCCTGAGTTTGCGCCGCCGCCCCGGGCTCGACACCGCGGCGCTGGCCGCCGCCGCGGCCGCATGGCCGACCGGCATCATCGCCTGGATCGCCACCGGCCTCATTCTTCCCGCCGTCCCCGCCTGGGCCACCTTTCTCATCCTCACCATCGCCGGAGAAAGGGTTGAACTGTCGCGTTTCCTGCCACCCCACCCCGCCCGGGGACCGGCCGCAGCGCTTGTCGCGGTCGCCCTTCTGGCCGGCGGACTGGCGGCCGCGGCCGGGGTCGCCGACGGAATCGCGCTGTTTTCGCTGGGATTGCTGGGCCTCACCCTGTGGCTGTTCCGCTTCGACGTGATCCGGCACACCTTGCGCCAGCGGGGCCTGCCCCGCTATAGCGCCGTCTGTCTGGCCGGCGGCTATCTGTGGCTGGGATTTGCCGGCGCGATCGGGCTGGCCTTCGGCCTGCCCGACGGCGGACCGGTCTATGACACGCTGTTGCACAGCCTGTTCGTCGGCTTCGTCTTCGCCATGGTTTTCGGTCATATGCCGATCATCCTGCCGGCTCTGCTGGGCATCGG
The DNA here is from genome assembly GCA_009712185.1 of Telmatospirillum sp. Taxonomy (GTDB): domain Bacteria; phylum Pseudomonadota; class Alphaproteobacteria; order Rhodospirillales; family Magnetospirillaceae; genus Telmatospirillum. The sequence continues at coordinate 152,573 of WASQ01000067.1, forward strand.
ATCCCCCTATCATCCCGTGCTCTATCTGCCACTCCTCCTGCTACAGACCTCTCTTCTGGCCCGTATTGCCGGCGACCTCGGCGGCCGCGACGACCTGCGGCGTCTGGGCGGGACGCTGAATGGCGCCGCGGTCCTGTTGTTTCTGGCAACAACGGCGCTCATCGTCGTCCTGCAAAGGCAACATCGGCGTCTGGACCCGGGACGCGGATTGGAGTAACAAGCGGCTTTTGGTCTCCAATCCAGGAAAGACACGATCATGACCGATTGCCCCTGCGGCAGTGCCCTTCCCCTCGACGGCTGCTGCGGCCCCATTCTCGCCGGTGCGCCGGCAGCCACCGCGGAGGCCCTGATGCGGTCGCGCTACAGCGCCTATGTGCTGTGCAATGTCGACCATCTGGAACGCAGCCTCGCGCCAGAGGCCCGGACCGACCATGACCGCAAGGCCGCCGAGCAGTGGTCCAGGTCCGTGGAATGGCAGGGTCTGTCCATCGTCGGCACCGAGGGCGGCGCCGCCGGAGATCAGACGGGCATGGTGGAGTTCATCGCGAAGTTCCGCCAGAACGGGGCCGACCACAGCCACCACGAAACCGCCAACTTCCGGCGACTGGACGATGGATGGGTCTATGTGGACGGCAAGATGCACAATCAGCCCGTTGTCCGGTCCACCCCCAAGGTCGGCCGCAACGAGCCCTGTCCCTGTGGCAGCGGCAAGAAATACAAGCATTGCTGCGGTCGCTGACGACTGACGGCCGGCGGTTGACGGCCGGTGACAGCCGGGAGGGGGCGTCCGGGGCCCGTGAGACAATCGGTCCGCGGGTCCGGTGTCCCTGGCATTTTCACACGGGTCTCCGGCCCGCTCCGGCCGTCAGGTTGGCGAAGACGGCCGCCAGTCCCATATATTGCTTTTGGCTAGTGGGCCGGCCCGGACGCCCGCCAATTTTCAGAAATTTGTTCGAAGACCTGACGAATGGCATGGGTATCGCCGGCCGGGTCTGCGGCAAAAGAGCGTGGATAAGATCTGATGACACCAAAAGGCGAAGGCCCCTTTCCGACCGCGCGTGATGATGCCAGTCAGGCCCATCCGGCGCCAGACCAGCCCCAGACGCAATCGGCGGCCTACCGTCTCGCCTTCAAGGACGAGGAATTTCTGCTGCGCGACGATCTGCGGCCCGTGCGCTTCCAGTTGGAGCTGATGAAGCCGGAACTGTTGCTGAAGGAACAGGGCATCCGGTCCACCATCGCGGTGTTCGGCAGCGCCCGTATTGCCGATCAGGAAACGGCGGAACGTCATCTGGCCGAGGCCGCGGCGGCCGCCCGCGCCAATCCCGGCAATGCCGCCCTCGCCCGGGCGGTCGGCATCGCGCGGCGCATGCTCGCCAACGCCCGCTATTACGAAGAGGCCCGCCGTCTGGGCGGCCTTGTCTCAACCTCCTGCCTTGCGACCGACGGCGGTTGCGACTTCGTCGTCCTCACCGGCGGCGGACCGGGAATCATGGAGGCCGCCAACCGTGGCGCCGCCGAGGCGGGCGCCAAAACGGTCGGCCTGAACATCGTTCTGCCGATGGAGCAGGCGCCCAATCCCTATGTCACGCCCGACCTCAGCTTCCGGTTTCACTATTTCGCCCTGCGCAAGATGCATTTTCTGTCCCGCGCCAAGGCCCTGGTGGTGTTCCCGGGAGGTTTCGGCACCCTGGACGAGATGTTCGAGGCGGCAACGCTGGTGCAGACCGGGAAGATCGAACGCATCCCCTTCCTGCTGTTCGGCAAGGAATATTGGGAACGCGTCATCAATTTCGACACCATGGCGAGCGAAGGCATGATCGCGCCCAGGGACAAGGAGCTGTTCCAGTTCGTGGAAACCGCCGAGGAGGCCTGGCTGCACATCGCCCGTTTCTGGAACCTGCCAACCCCCGCCGCGCAGGGCTGACGGACCGCCCGCCCTGCCGGCATCGTGACAGCCCGGAGTCCCCGGCAAACCCTGCCGGAGGTCAAGACGGTGTCCGCGCTGTGACACCGCTCAACGGGGCACGATCCCCTTTGGTCTTATTGGCTGCGATTCTCCTAATACCAACCGGCGATGAGGATTGCTCATCGCCGGTTGGTCGGCCCACCCCGGGCCCGCGAGTGGATAGCGAGCGAAGCCAAGGGTTTCGGAGAAACCCGCTTAGGCAGCCTGAGGCCTCTGCTGATCGGTTCCGATCAGCAGAGGCTGGTATAAAAATCACAATAAAGACGAGCATTGTCCCTTGGATGAGCAACGCGCGATTCCACGCTTTGTTCCGCGATAAACGCAAGTCCGCTCTCCAGAGATTTTGCAAAATCCTGAAACCGCGCGCCGCCATGACGTCATTTGCGATGGCGGAAAATCGACGCATGCGTTGATCTTTTCGTTCTAAGCAATAAGTATAGAGTGTATTTTCTCTTCGACTAATGATTTTTGAGAGGTCTGCTGTGAGAGCAATTCTTGCTGCGATCGCCAGCGCAGTGCGCAATTTCACCTCTCCGGCAACACCTCTGCTGCACAAGAAAGACGGATTCACCGGCAATTCATTGAAACAAATGACCCATTGGATAGATAGTATAGAGATACCATCTGCATTCTTAAAAGATGGTATCAAGCTGAAATCCCCACTCATTTCTCTTTTTGTTATGAAAAATGATAAAGAAATGCGGAAAATTATTTCGTTATTATTTGCATTATTCGCTCTGATTGGACCGTGTTCCTCTATCGCGATTGGCGCGGAAAACAGGTCCGGTGGGGACCATGGCTCTATTGCCCGGCGCATACCCGTCGCCAGCAAGCTTCACGACGAACTGCTGGCCTCCCTACCGTCAAAGGAGGGCGAGGCCACACGGACATTGCGGGAAACCCAGCAGGAGGAGTCCGTTCGCGCCATGCAACGCCAGGCGAAGGCCGTCGCCGAGCAGAAAAGACTGGAAAGACTGGTTGTGGATGCCGCAACCGGGGGCGCCTCCGCAGCGGACGCGCTCTCCGAAATCCGTGATCTGTTGCGGCCCGGCAACCCGGAGATCGACAATTTTTCCGCAGAGCAGTTGCCGGGTCTCGTGAAACAGATCATCGAGGATTTGCAAAGCCCCGCCGTCAGACCAGACAATTTTTCCGGCGTGGTGAGACGCGCGCTGACGCAGGCACAGGCACAGGAGGCCGAACTCAAATTTGCCGATGCCGCCCAGATGGTGGAGGCGGCATTGGCACAGGTCGAGCCGGAAGACCAGGACCGCGCCTGGGGACGGGCCGCTTTGCTGGCCGAACGAGGCCGGATCGCCCGGCTGCAATTGCAATATCCAAAGGCCTCGGCCCTCTATATGAAAGCGGCCGATTCGACCACATTCGATGCCCATACATCCCTGGGTTACAGATTGAATGCCGCCGCCGCACTTCTCGCTCAAAGCGTCAGACTCGGTGACAATTTCGCGTTATTGGACGCTATCCTCACCTATCGATCCGCACTGGAAACGACCCCCCGCGAGCGCGCCCCGCTCGATTGGGCGACGACACAGAACAACCTCGGCAGCGCGCTTTGGGTCCTCGGTGAGCGGGAGACCGGCACGGCAACCCTTGAGGAGGCCGTCGCCGCCTATCGGGAGGCCCTGAAGGAAGGAACCCGAGAACGCGTCCCTCTCCAATGGGCGATGACGCAGAACAGCCTCGGCGAGGTGCTCTCAATCCTCGGTGAGCGGGAGAGCGGCACGGCGACCCTTGAGGAGGCCGCCGCCGCCTATCGGGAGGCCCTCAAGGAATACACCCAAGAGCGCATCCCGCTCCAATGGGCGACGACACAGAACAGCCTCGGCTACGCCCTCTCGACGCTCGGCGAGCGGGAGAGCGGCACGGCGAGCCTCAAGGAGGCCGTCGCCGCCTATCGGGAGACCCTCAAGGAATACACCCAAGAGCGCATCCCGCTCGACTGGGCGGAGACACAGAACAGACTGGGCAACGCCCTTCGGGTACTCGGCGAGCGGGAGAGCGGCACGGCGAGCCTCAAGGAGGCCGTCGCCGCCTATCGAGAGGCCCTCAAGGAGAGGACCCGCGAGCGCGTCCCGCTCCAATGGGCGGAGACACAGGACAACCTCGGCCAAGCGCTTCGGGCGCTGGGCGAGCGGGAGAGCGGCACGGCGAGCATCGAGGAGGCCATTGCCGCCTATCGGGAGGCCCTGAAGGAGAGGACCCGCGAGCGCGTCCCGCTCCAATGGGCGGGGACCCAGCACAGACTGGGCAACGCGCTTCGGGCGTTCGGCGAGCGGGAGAGCGGCACGGCGCGCTTCGAGGAGGCGGTCGCCGCCTATCAAGAGGCCTTGAAGGAAAGGACCCGCGAGCGCGTCCCGCTCCAATGGGCGGCGACCCAGCACAGACTCGGCATCACGCTCTCCTGGCTTGGCGAGCGGGAAAGGAGCACGGCACGCTTCGAGGAGGCCATCGCCACCTATCGGGAGGCCCTCAAGGAAAGAACCCGTGAACGCGTCCCGCTCGATTGGGCGGAGACCCTGACCTGTCTCGCCAACACGTTCCATGTACTTGGTGAGCGGGAGAGCGGAACGGTGCATCTGGAAGAAGCCATCGCCATCTATCGGGAGGTCCTCAAGGAGAGAACCCGAGAACGTGTCCCGCTCGATTGGGCGGAGACCATGAATTTTCTCGCCAAAGCGCTCCAGGATCTTGGTGAGCGAGAGAACGGAACGGTGCATCTGGAGGAAGCCATCGCCACCTATCGGGAGGCCCTCAAGGAGAGAACCCGCGAACGTGTCCCGCTCGATTGGGCGATGACACAGCACGTCCTCGGCAGCGCGCTCTCAACGCTCGGCCTGCGGGAGAGCGGCACGGCGAGCCTCAAGGAGGCCGTCGCCGCTTATCGGGAGGCCCTCAAGGAAAGAACCCGCGAACGCGTCCCGCTCCAATGGGCGGAGACCCTGCATAGACTTGGCACCACGCTGTCCTGGCTCGGTGCGCGGGAAAAGAACACAGCGCTCTTGGAGGAGGCTATCGCCACCTATCGGGAGGCCCTCAAGGAAAGGACCCGCGAACGCGTCCCGCTCCAATGGGCGGCGACACAGGACGGTCTCGCCAATACGCTCCAGGACCTTAGTCAGTGGGAGAGCGGAACGGTGCATCTGGAGGAAGCCATCGCCACCTATCGGGAAGTCCTCAAGGAAAGAACCCGCGAGCGCCAGCCGATCGATTGGGCAGAAAGCACGGGCAATCAGGGAATAGCGTTAATGCGTCTCGCCAGACGCCTTCGCGATATGGCAAAAGCGGAAGCGGCCGTCGAGGCTATCCGCACGGCCTTGGAGACGTCTCGCGATGGGGGTGAGCCACACTACGTGACCTTTTACCAAGCCAGATTGTCGGAAGCCGAAGCCTTGGTCACCAGCTTGAAATTGAAATGATCTTTTGTGAACGGCGGCACTCCTGGATTACAGCGACAGTTTATGCAATACGCCAAAGCCAGCCAGACGGTGTTTGCCATGTATCTCAACGTCACCAAGGATTCGGTGAGTCAATGGGAGCGCGGCGACAAGCGGCCCGCCGGACCTGCGGCCAAACTTTTGTCCATCGTTGCCGCGAGGGGCTTGTCGGCAATCGCCTGAAGCCCTGGAAAGCCTCGATACGGCTGTGTCTGGAGCACCCCCTTTGGTGCCGACCGGGAGACGCCCCACCAGCCTCGTGCCATGAGCTGGGATAAGTAAACTGTCACCGAAATATGGAAAAAACTCCCTGAACCATCGGAATCACGACGACGCGGTCTTTAAATCCCGCCGCCGCTTTCGATGACGCCGGTCAGCCGTTCGACGGTTTTCAGCAGGAGATGCAGCGACGGCTCGCCGAAGCCTTTCGCCTCCAGCTCGCGGACCGTGTTGATCAGATAGTCGCGGTTGAGGCCGGCGGCCCCTTCGGCCTCCATGATGATGCGGGCGGCCTCGTCGGCCGGCAGTTCGCCGGCGTAATGGATATGGGTCTCGTCGGCCACGAAGGTATAGGCCGGAACCGGCCGGTCCCGCACCGTTACCGGAAGGAAGCGCGGAACATAGGCGTAGGGACCAAGTTCGCGCTCGTTCAGATAGGAAATGACCGTGTCGCGCTTTTCCGGATCGACATGGAAGGCCGTTCCGCGGCATTGCCCGCCGGGCGTCAGGCCGAGGACCAGCCCGGGGCAGTCCGGCGTGCCGCGCCAGTGGTGGCTATAGATGCAGAAGGACCGGTGATAGCCGTCCAGGGTGGCGGACACCGCCTCGCGATAGGGAAAGCCCGGCCGCCACATCAGCGAGCCATAGCCGAACACCCAAAGGTCGTCCGGCATCAGTGACGGATGATCTGGCTCAGGAATTGTTTTGTCCGTTCTTCCCTGGGGTTTCCGAACAGTTCCGCGGGCGTGTTCTTTTCGACGATCTGGCCGTCGGCCATGAACACCACGGTGTCGGCGACGGTCCGGGCGAATCCCATCTCATGGGTCACACAGACCATCGTCATCCCCTCCTCCGCCAATTCGACCATGACGTCAAGGACTTCCTTGATCATCTCCGGATCGAGGGCCGACGTCGGCTCATCGAACAGCATGATCGACGGGCGCATGCAAAGGCTGCGGGCGATGGCCACGCGCTGTTGCTGTCCGCCGGAAAGCTGGCCGGGATATTTGTTCGCCTGCTCATGAATCCGGACGCGTTCCAGATAGCGCATGGCGATGTCACGCGCCTCCGCCTTGGGCATATGCTTCACCCAGACCGGCGCCAGAGTCAGATTTTCGAGCACGGTCAGATGGGGGAACAGGTTGAACTGCTGGAACACCATACCGACGTCGCGGCGGACCTTTTCGACCGCCTTGACGTCGTTCGACACCTCGGTCCCGTTGACGGTGATGGTGCCGCTCTGATGTTCCTCCAGACGGTTGATACAGCGGATCATCGTCGATTTTCCCGATCCCGACGGACCGGCGACCACCACCCGTTCCCCTTTCCGGACATCGAGAGAAATGTCGCGAAGGGCATGGAAGGATCCATACCATTTATTGACATCCTTGAGAGAAATGACGGCGTCATCGTTCGGCATAAGGCGGTTTCCCATCAACCACGGCGCGTTCCGGCGGAAAGGCGCCGTTCAAGATACTGGCTATATTGAGACATCAGGTAGGAAAAGACGAAATAGATCATCGCGGCGACCACATAGCCCTCGACGTAGAATGCCCGCCATTGCGGATCGGACAGCGCCGCCTTGGTGCTGGACAGCAGATCATAAAGCCCGATGATGATGACGAGCGACGTGTCCTTGAAGGTCGTGATGAACTGCCCGACCAGGGGCGGGATCACCAGCCGCAGGGCCTGGGGAAGAATGATCAGGCGCATTTTCTGCCAGTAGGACAGGCCGATGGCGTCGGCCGCCTCATACTGGCCGCGCGGAATGGCCTGCAATCCACCGCGCACGATCTCGGCCAGATAGGCGGCGGTGAACAGGATGATACCGATCTGCGCCCGCAGCAGCTTGTCGATGGTGACGCCCTCAGGCAGGAACAGCGGGAACATCACCGAGGCCATGAACAGCACGCTGATCAGCGGCACGCCCCGCCACAGTTCGATATAGATGACGCACCACGCCCGCACGGCGGGAAGGCGCGACCGCCGGCCGAGCGCCAGCAGCACGGCAAGCGGAAAGGAGAGGACGATCCCGCTGATCGCCAGGATCATGGTCAGAGGCAGGCCGCCCCAACGGTCGTCCGTCACCAGGGGCAGCCCGAACAGCCCGCCCCACATCAGCACGCCGACGACACCCAGCACCGCCGGGATCGCATAGATCAGCCATCGCCGCCAGCATTTCGGATGGGCGGCGGCCAGGATCGCCGCGATAAACAGAACGATCGCCAGCAAGGGCCGCCATTGCTGGTCATAGGGATAGAGACCGAACAGGATCAGGCGGTACTTTTCCACCACCATGGCCCAGCAGGCGCCGCCGGCCGCCCGGCAGGCGGCGGGGTCGCCAACCCAGGTCGCGCGCACCAGTGCCCAGTCGACGACCGGGGGCAGGAACCGGACCACCGCCCACAATGCCACCAGGGTCGCGGCGATGTTGACCGGAGTGTTGAAAAGATTGCGCCGGACCCAGGCCACGGGCCCTCCCAGCAGGCCTTCGCCGGTTTCGGACGGAAGGGCGAGACGCGTCATCTCAGCGCCCTCCCCGCAAGGCGACCCGGCGATTGTACCAGTTCATCAGCACGGAGATCAGAAGGCTCAACCCGAGATAGATGGTCATGATGATCGTGACCCCCTCCACCGCCTGACCGGTCTGGTTGATGGCGGTGTTGGCCACGCTGACGAGATCCGGAAAACCGATGGCGACCGCCAGCGGCGAATTCTTGATCAGGTTCAGATACTGGCTGGTCAGCGGGGGAATGATCACCCGGAGGCTCTGGGGCAGCACCACGAGGCGCAGGACCTGCATGCGCGTCAGGCCAAGCGCCAGGGCCGCCTCCGTCTGGCCGTAGGACACCGCCAGAATGCCGCTGCGCACGATCTCGGCGACGAAGGCGCCGGTGTAGGCCACAAGCCCCAGAAGCAAAGCCGCGAATTCGGGACTGACGGTAACGCCGCCCGCGAAATTGAAGCCCGCGAGATGCGGCACGTCGAAGGAGAGATGGGCGCCCCCCGCGAGGAAGACGGCCAGCGGAAGCCCCAGGACCAGCCCCAGGGTGATCCGGGCGACAGGAAGGGAGCGGCCGGTGCGGTCCAGTTGCCGGCGCGCGAAGGCCGACACCAGCGTCGCCAGGACCAGGGCCGCCACCAGGGCCGCCGTCACCGCCTGGGTCGAGGCGTCCCAGACCGGCGCGGGCAGCTTCAACCCCCGGTTCGAAAGATAGATGCAGTCGAACAGGGAATAGGCGTTGCGGGCCAGCGGCAGGCTGACCGTGATACCGGAATAACAGAACAGCAGCAGCAACAGGACCGGCACATTGCGCATGGCCTCGACATAGGCGGCGGCCAGTCGTGCCACCAGCCAGTTCGACGACAGACGCAGCACGCCCATGACGATCCCGAGAAGGGTCGTCAGCACGATGCCGAGAACCGCGATCTCGACCGTGTTGATCAGACCGACCGCGAACGCCCTCAGGTAGCTGTCCGACGGAACATAGTCGATCAGATGTTCGCTGATGCCGAACCCGGCCTCGTGGTCGAGGAAGACGAAGCCGGTGGCGATGTGGCGGGCATTGAGATTGGTCAGGGTGTTGGAGACCAGGAACCACCCCACGCCCACCACCGCCGCCAACAGCAGCACCTGGTACAGAATGCCCCGGAACCGTTCATTGTTCCACCAGTGATGGAACTGCCGGGACGGGTCCAGAGCGGCCGTGTCGCGCGACATCGTCAACGGATCGGCATCGCATACATGAGGCCGCCCCGGTTCCACAGGTCGTTCAACCCGCGATCCAGCTTCAGCTTGGAGTCCTTGCCGACGTTGCGATCGTAACTTTCTCCGTAGTTTCCGACCTGCTTGATGATCGAATAGGCCCATTTTTCGTCGACACCGAGGCTTTTGCCCATGCCGGGCGTCACCCCCAGCAGGCGCTGGATGTTCGGGGCCGGGCTTTTGAGCTGGGCGTCGACATTGGCAGAGGTCAGGCCATGTTCCTCGGCGTCGATCATCGCCTGGAACGCCCATTTGACGAGGTTGAACCATTGGTCGTCGCCCTGGCGCACCGCCGTCGCCAGCGGCTCCTTCGAAATGCGTTCGGGCAGGATCACATAGTCGTCGGGCACCGGGGTCTGATTGGCCCGGATGGCGGCAAGCTGCGATCCATCCGAGGTCATCGCGTCGCAACGGCCGGCGATGAAGGCGCTGGCGGCCTCCTCGAAGCTTTCGATGGTGACCGGCTTGATGTCGAGTTTGTTGGCGCGGGCGAAGTCGGACAGATTGAGTTCCGTCGTCGTCCCGGTCTGCACGCAAACCGTGGCGCCGTTCAGTTCCTTGGCGCTTTTCACGCCAAGTTTCTTCGCCACCAGGAAGCCCTGACCGTCATAGAAATCCACGCCGGTGAACAGAAGGCCGTTGGACCCTTCGCGCGTCAGTGTCCAGGTGGTGTTGCGCGACAGCAGATCCACCTCCCCGGATTGCAGCGCGGGCAGGCGCTGCTGGGCGGACAGGGGAACATAGCGGACCTTGGTCGCGTCGCCGAACATGGCGGCCGCGACCGCGCGACAGACGTCGACGTCCAACCCCGCCCAGGTACCTTTCTGGTCTGGCGCGCCGAAACCGCCGAGCCCGGTGTGGACGCCGCAGACCACCTGCCCCCTGTTCTTCACCGCGTCGAATGTCTGCCCCGCCCGGGCGCTTCCCGCTGCCCCGAACAAAGCCGTCGCAACCACAAGAGAGAAGAGGACCTTCATTCTTTGCTTCCTCCACGCAGATTGGGCATCGGCGGCCGTCCGAGGCGATGGATGACGGTGGCCGCCGGCCGGCGCCGGACCCCGCACCCTCCGGCAGAGTTTCAGCCAACGCCAGTCAATCTCAGGGCCATGATGACCCGCGCGGACGGGGGTGACAAGGGCCTGCCACCAGATTTTAGGCAAATGACTGAAGTCCAGGCAGAAAGCCTAAATTTTCATCATAAAATTTAGGGGAATTCACCATTGGCGATATAAGTAATTATAATAAGCTATTTTTACGGGCATTTTTTGGTGCGACTAATTCGCAACTCCGTGATCGCGAGGTAGGAAAGTTTTCATTTTCAGAGCCGGATGCCCGGTCCGGAAAGGCCCCCCGGGCCCTTCGGCCGCAGGGGCCGGCGCCCGGGGAACAAAGGAGGGAGCAGGGAGGAGGGGAAGACGAAGGGAAATGAAGGGGGCGGAGCTGCGCCGTCCCGCCCCGCCCCCCTCCGAAAACGGGTCCGGTCAGACCGACGGCCTGTCCGCGGCGGCGGCCCCGCCCGGGCGGGCTCCCGGCCAGAGATCGGGACGCACACGCACATACTGCGGCGGATAGGCCGGAACCGCTCCCAGCACCCTCGCCGCCCGCCAGACCCAGCGGGGGTCGTCGAGGAATGCGCGGCCCAGCGCGACCATGTCGGCCTGCCCCGTCGCCAGCACCTGCTCCGCCTGCCTGGGATCGGCGATCAATCCAACCGCCCTTGTCAGAATCCCGGCCTCGTGCCGGATCCGCGCCGCCAGATCGACCTGGTACCCGGGCGCGACGGGGATCCGCACGTCGCCTGAGATGCCACCCGAGGAAACGCAGACATAATCGACGCCCTCTCCCTTGCAGGCCGCCACGAAGGCCACGGCCTCGTCGGGAGAGAAACCGTCGGGCAGCCAGTCGGTGGCGGAGATCCTGATTCCCAGGGGCTTCCCGGCCGGCCAGACCCGCCGGACGGATCGCACGACCTCCAGCGGAAACCGCATCCTCGCATCCAGCGGCCCGCCATAAACGTCACCCCGGTGATTGGTGACGGGCGACAGAAACTGATGCAGCAGATAGCCATGCGCGGCATGGATTTCGAGAGCGTCGAATCCGGCCCCGTCGGCACGGATCGCCGCGTCGGCGAAGGCGTGGCGCAGCCGGTCCACGTCATAGGCGCCGACTTCCGCGGGAACAGGCCATCCCGGACCGAACGGCAGAGCCGACGGGGCGATGGTCGCCCACCCCCCTTCGGACACCGGCAGGGCGGTTCCCCCCTCCCAGGGACGGCGGGCGGAGGCCTTGCGTCCGGCATGACCGATCTGGAGGGCGATCCTGGCCTTGCCGAAGCGCTTGATCGTAGCCACCAGATGCGCCAGGGCGGCAACCGCCGCGTCGGAATAGATCCCGAGACATCCGGGCGTGATCCGCCCCTCCGGCGCCACCGCCGTCGCCTCGACGACCACCAGTCCGGGGCCCGAGGCGACCAGACTGCCGTAGTGTTGCAGATGCCAATCCTGTGCGACGCCGTCGACGGCGCTGTACTGGCACATCGGCGCCACGGCGATGCGATTGGCGAAAGTCACGTCCCGCACCGTCAAAGGTTCGAATAAATGAACGTCAGCAACCATGAAGCAGCTCCCTCTCACGAGACAACCGGGCAGCCGGGACGAAACACGGGCCCCCGGCGCCGGATCCCGGCACCGTTTTCCGCTTTCTGTCCGTTGGCCCCCTGAGCCGGCTTATCGACCCCGGCTTATCGGCCCATGTTCCGACTGGACAACCGCCGCTTCGATCACGGCCCGTTCAACCATGGCATCCACCGGGCATGGCATTCATTAACGTAATGATAACTCCGTCACGTCGTCATAGCGAGAAGCAAGCTGGACGGGCCCACCTCAACGTCACCACAGGAATGATGACAATCTGGCGGATGCTCCTGACTTCAGGAGTGGGGCCAAGCGTCCCCGTCCGCCGTTCGGCAAAGCCGGAGCGCTCCGCGTTTCCGTCGCTTGCGCGCCGGCGGCGGGCCAGAGAGCGTGTGGCGGAAACCCGCCAGTGGCGCCGGCGTCCCTGCCGAAGTCCGTCGCGAAAGCGGCGGAATTGCCGAACTCCGGCTCCGCCGGAACACAGGCGCGGAGGCCTATGTTCCTGATTTTTTCACACCCTCGGATGCCCGCCCCACTCGCGGGGACTCACAGATCAGGGGGCGGCACGGGAGCTGCGCATCCCTAAGTATGCACATCCTCCCCTTTTCCCCGTTGGTGACCGAACCTTTGGCGAACAGATGGGAACTTTTCGAGAAAAATCAGCGAGAACATTACAATCCAGAGTTGCCTTCAAGGAAGGTCGAACACCAGCAATTCCGATTCCGCCAAGGCCTCCAATGTCACGGTCCCGACATCCTCCACCGCGGCCCCGTCGCCGTCGGCGAGCTCCCCCCCGTTCACCATGGCGCGGCCCGAAATCAACTGGATCCAGGCGCCGCGCCCGGCCGCCAGCGGCAACTCCTGCCGGACGCCGGCATCGAGCAACGACGCATAGACCGTCGCATCCTGCCCCAGTGTCAGGGCACCGTCGCGCCCGCCGGGCGCCGCGATGGGACAGAGGCGGTTGCGCTTCCCGTCCGGCGGGAACAGGGCCTGCTCATATCCAGGCGCCAGTCCCTCGCGGGCGGGGACAATCCAGATCTGCAACAGACGGACCGGCTCCTCGCGGGAGGCATTGACCTCGGAGTGACGGACCCCGGTTCCCGCGGACATGCGCTGAACCTCGCCCGGACGGATGACCGAATGTCCGCCGGTACTGTCGCGATGTTCCAGGGCACCGGCCGTGACATAGGTGATGATCTCCATGTCATGGTGCCCATGGGGGCCAAATCCGGTTCCCGGAGCGATGACATCCTCGTTGATGACCCGCAACGCGCGAAAACCCATCTGCTCCGGATCGAAATAGTGGGCGAAGGAAAAGGTGTGCCGGCTGTCGAGCCAGCCGTGATCGGCATGGCCGCGGGCCGCCGAGGGGCGAAGAGTGACGGTCATGGAAGCCTCCTGGTTCGGAACAACGGGGGCCGGCGCCTTGGCGGACGGGCGAAGGGACGGGTCCCCCGCGTCAACAGGTAAAACCGCCACGAACTGGGGACAATCTCCCCCGCGGGAACTATACTGTTGCAAATCTCACGACAATCATGGAGATGGCCCGTTGGATCGCCTGGACAGCATGGAAGCCTTCGTCAGGGTCGCCGAAAGCCGG
>WASQ01000147.1 GCA_009712185.1 Telmatospirillum sp.
AACCGGACAACCAGCCCCTCGCGATCTTCCGACAGCAGCCGGGTCCGCAGCCAGACGGTGCCATGTTCGCTGAATTTCACGGCATTGGAGGCATAGTTGAGCAAAGCCTGGCGCAGCCGCGTCGGGTCTCCTTTCAACCACAAAGGCACGGCGTCGGCGTCGATCACGATCGTTAATCCGCGCACCCGCGCGGCATCGGAAACCAGGGAGCGGACATTGTCCAGCATCGCCCCCAGGGCGAAGTTCGTATGTTCCAGCAACAGACGTCCGGCCTCGATTTTCGACAGGTCGAGGATGTCGTTGATGATGGCCAGAAGGTGCTGGGCCGCCTGATCGATCTTGTCGAGCCGGTCGATCTGATCCTCTGTCAACGTCCCCTGCCGGAACAGATGGGTCAGCCCGATGATCGCGTTCATCGGCGTGCGGATCTCATGGCTCATATTGGCGAGAAACGAGCTTTTCGCCTTGCTGGCCGCCTCGGCAATATCGCGGGCGCCGGCCAGTTCCGCAGTTCTGGCGGCAACCAGAGCCTCCAGTTGTTCCTTGTCACGTTCCAGGGCCTGCCGGGCGGCGTGCTCCAGGGTGATGTCCTCGGTCGCGATGATGATGCCGCCGATGGCGCCGGTATCGTCGATCCAGGGCTGGACGATCCAGCGCAGCCATCGACGGCTTCCGTCGGCGCGAGGCCATTCATCCTCATCATTGCGGATGGTGGCGCCGGCGAGGGCCTGCTGGTGGATGCTGCGCCATTCCCCGGGAAGATCGGGCAACAGGTCGTAATGACTGATGCCGGTCAGATCCTCCCGATCGCCGCCATACTCCCCGAGCCATCTGTCGCTGGTCGCGATATAGGTCATGTCGCGATCGAACATGGCGATGGAAATCGGCGCGTGACGGATGAAGGCGGTCAACTGGGCCTTGGATTTGCGCAGACTGTCCTCGACCAGCTTGCGCTCGGTAACATCAACAAACGTTGCCAGGACGTCCTCGCCGATGATGATGCCTGACAGTTCCACGATTCTTTGCGTCCCGTCCCGGCAGGTCACTTTGTGCTCGACGGGCTCGATCTCGCCGCTTCCCAAGGCGGCACCGGCAATCGAGAACAGCCAGTCGTTCCGGGTCTTTCTGCGGTAATCGGGGTCTGGATAGGCGCGTTCCCACCACTGACCGGCAGTGGTGACATCCGCAGGATCATATCCGAATTGCAGCAGGAACCGTCTGTTGCCCTCGAACACGCCAAGGTCCTCGTTGACGATGATCAACGGGATCGGAGCCTCCTCGAACAGGCGCCGGAACCGGTTTTCGCTCTGGCGGGCCTGAGCCGCGGACCGTTCCGCGGCCTTTCGGGCGCTTTCCATTTCCTGATAAAGGTCAAGATTGGAAAATCCGACAGATGTGGCGTCGGCCAGGGCCTGCTGCAACTCCAGTTCATTGGCGGTTGCGCGGTGGGGTTCCGCCCAGAAACATCCGATGGTTCCGGTCGGGTTGGCGCGACCGATCGGCACCATCGACATGCTTTTGACAAAGGTGCCCTTATAGAACTCTCCGGGAATGCGCGGGTCCTGGGCGATGTCCTCAATGACGACCGGCTGCGCGTTGGCGATCGTCCAGCCGGAGACGCACTGGTCTATCGGCAGCCGTCGGCCGCGCCAGAGCGGCGCCAGGGCATCCTCGTCCAGATAATGAACCTGGGTGCCCTCGCGGATGACCAGAACGGCGCCGTCCGCGCCGGTCAGGTCGCGAACGGCGCGCACGACCAGTCCGGTCAGGCTGGGCAGGTCGCGGACCGCGGCAATCTCCTCCACGATTTCGGCCAGCCGGCGCAGACGTTCGGCGCCGCGGGTCAGCTCCTCGATGGCGTGCCGCCGGGCGATCCTCGTTTCGACCTTGTGAGGAACCTCCTTTTCGTCGGCCTGCCCGGACTGGCGACCGACCACGAATTCGGTGACGTCCTCGACATGATGGATGAGGTGGGTGACCGCACCGTCGGGATCGAATACCGGTGTGTTGACGGGACTCCAATAGCGGGTCTCGAAGGTGCCGCTGTCGTCATGACGGGGAATGTCATAGCGCTGGAGCCCCATGGTGTCGGGCCGGCGATGGGTCAGGACTCGTTGCAGCGACGCCCGCAATTCGGCAACGCCGCTGGCCTGCGGGTCGTGCGGATCGTCGGGAAAAACCTCGAAAAGGGCGCGCCCGAGGATGGCGTCCCGGTCGTTTCCGGTGACCTCGAGGTAACGGTCGTTGACCGCCTCGATGGTCAGGTCCGGGTCCGCCCTCAATATCAGATAGGGATGCGGACAGGCTTCGAACACTGTGCGGAAAAGGTCTCCGGACGGGCCGGTCATTGCGATCCATCCTCCGATTCCCGCGTCACCGGCAGCGATGGCCCGACAGCTTCGCCACCCGCTGTCGGTGGAGGAGCGCCATGATCCCGGCTCAGAGATGACACCTGTGAAACCGGCGAGAGATGTCAGGCATCAGGTGATCCGCTGTCGTTGTCTGGTGGGGTTCCCGAGGCGGGCCGGGACCGCTACCTAAGATGAGACTCTTTTTCTCCTGTTTCAATCACGACAAGAACACTGCAGGGCGCATCCGCCAGAAGATTGCGCCCGACCGATTCGACCATCAACCGGCTCAACCACGACAAATGGCGATGGCCGATGACAATCAGCGACGCGCCGATCTGTCTGGCAACGCGCGAGATCTCTTCCGACGGCATGCCGCTGGGGGCGTGACTCTGGCAGGCGATCTCCTGTTGTCTCAGGAAGCGTTGCGCTTTGTCGAGACAATCGAACTGCGACTGGTCCAGGACGTCGAACACCGCCGGCGCCGGTCCCGAAGCTCCCAGCTCCCAGTATCGGGCCGCGTCATTGACGCAAATGACATGCACCTCGGCGGACTGCGTCCGGGCCAGATCGGCTGCCTCGGCCAGCACGGAGGCCGTCTGGGGGGAGCCGTCGACTGCGACGAGGATCGTCTTGTACATCGGGGGCCCTTTCATGACGGTTTGCGCCGGGGACGCATGAACCAGGCCGGGACCAGGGCGCTGAAGAAGATGACCGCCACCAGCAGGAAGCTCTGGCGGAAACCCATGACGCTGGCCTGCGCGGACATCATGCGCGACAGGAACTGATAGGCCTCTTCACTGTGTAAAGCCACATGGATGTTGTCGACAACGCCGGCGCGACCCAGCATCAGGATGAGAGCGTCGAGCGTATCGGTCGTTGCTCCCTGTCCCATTTGCAGAGCACTGAAATCGTTGGCGTAAAGCGAGGTTTGCCGGTCAAGGGCGACGGTGAGGAGGCTGACCCCCAGGGCCCCTCCCAATTGTCGCGTGAAATTGATGGCGCCGGCGCCCTGGCTGACCAGGGCATGATCCAGAACCCGCAAGGCCCCGGAGTTGAGCGACGGCAGGATGAATCCCAGTCCGATGCGGCCCACTACGACCCATCCGGCGAACACCCAGAAGTCGGTCGATGTGTCGGCGCGCGCCATCAGCAGGCTGGACAGGGCGAACAGGAACAGCCCGAACATGATCATGCCGCGTGGCTCCAGCCGGTCGCTGAGCCGTCCCGCCAGCGGAAAGACGATCCCGAGCGCCACTCCCGCCGGCATCAGCAGAAGACCCGATTCGGTCGGATTGTAGCCCTGGATGGTCTGCACGAACTGGGGAACAAGATAGGTCGACCCGTACAATCCCAGGCCCAGAATGAAGGCGACCACCGAAGCGGCCAGAAAGCGGGGATTGAGATAGACCTCGAGCGCCAGGATCGGAGAGGCGGTATGCCTCTCCCGGAGCGCGAAGGCAACGGCGGCCGCCACGGTGGCGACGCCGCTGCCGGTGACCAGCGGGCTGTCCCAGCCTTGACGCTGTCCGTTGGCGAGCGCGGTGAGGGCGGCGCCAATCGCCAGGCAGAGAAGGAGAAATCCCGGCCAGTCGAACACCGGCGATTTCTGTGCCCGGTTGCAGGCCAGGAAAGTCGGGGCCAGGACCAGCCCGGCAAGGCAGAAGGGCGGTCCCAGAAAAAAGACATAACGCCATGAATAATTGTCGATCAGCATGCCGCCGATGGTGGGGCCAAGCGCCGGGGCGAGAATGACGCCGACGCCATAAATGCCCATCGCCGTTCCCCGCCGTTCCGGCGGAAAGGCCTGGAAGATCACCACCATCGCCAGAGGCTGGACAATGCCGGCGGCCGTGCCCTGAATGACGCGCGCGACGATCAGGGCGGTGTCGGAGGGGCTGAAGCCGCCCAGGATCGATCCGGCTATGAAGGCCAGCAATGCGGCGATATAGGTGGCCCTGACGCCGAAACGCGCCATTGCCCAGGCGGCGGCGAGCATGTTGGCGGTCATCGAGGCCAGGAACGCGGTGGACAGCCACTGGGCCTGATCCTGGCCGAGGCCGAACTCCCCCATGATGTCCGGCAAAGCCACATTGACGATGGTTGCCGACAGCACCATGGCGATGGTCCCCAGCATCACCGTTCCGGTGGCGAACCATTTGTAACGGTCGCCGTAGCGCTCCACCAGTTGTTCAGCGGTGACGGGTGTCAATGTCGACCTCGACCATCATGCCGGGCCGCAGCGGATTATCGGCCGGCTGCGTCACCGCGATGCGGACGGGAACCCGTTGGGAAATCTTGGTGAAGTTCCCCGACGGATTGGGGGAGGGCAGCAGGGCGAACTGACTGGTCGCGCTGTTCCCGATGCGCTCGACGGTCCCGGTGAAAACCCGGTCCGGATAGGCATCGACGCTGATTTCGACCGGCTGGCCGGGACGCAGGCCCTCCAGCTTGGTTTCCTTGACATTGGCCTCAACCCAGATCGTCTTGGGGTTGTGAATCAGAAGAAGGCGCTGTCCCGGGATCACATATTCCCCCGGCTCAACGAACTTGCGATCCACGATCCCGTCGATGGGGCTGCGGACGACCCGGTCGGTGACCTCGATTTCCCGCTGGCGGATCTGCGCGTCAACCTCTTCGGCGTCATGGGACAGACGTTCGACCTCCTTGCGCTGCACATCGACGTCGCCCAGTCTCGCCTGCGCCTCGATCAGCGAAGCCTCCGCCTCCGAAAGCTGGGCCTGGGCCGCGTTGAAGGCCTCCTCGGCCCTTTTCCGCTGACTCTGCCTCAGGTCCCAGGTCTGCCGCGAGACGAACTCCTGCGACAGCAGAGTATCCGCGCGCTGAAAGTCAAGACGGGTCCGTTGCAGTTCCGACTGGCTGGACCGGACATTGGCGATCGCCGCGATCCGGCGCGCCTCGGCCGCCTTGACGGCGCTGGCCGAGGTCGCCTCCTCGATCCTCAACTGGGTCTGGGCACGCTCGCGCGCCTTGCGGATCGAGGCGGCATGCGCCGTCAGTTCCGTCCATTGCTGCTCGGCTTCCCGCTGGTCGATGACGGCCAGCTCCTCCCCGGTGGTGATGCGCTGCCCGTCGGTGACCGGCCGCCGTTCAATCCAGCCGTCGACCCGGCTGCTGACGGTGATCATGTCGGCCATGACCCGCGCGTCATTCTCGGAGATATGTCCCAGGCGGTCATATTGCCACATGCCGATGCCGGCCAGCAGGGCGATGCCGGCGGTTACCATGGCGACACGCCGCAGAGATGGAGGATGTGTTGTCCCGCCAAGGCCTGGAATGGCAATCCGGCGGGCGGAGGCAAGAACAGGTCCACTCATGGCAAATCGTCCCAGAAGTCCTCGCCGAGATTGTGGGCGATCCGCGACAGGATGGCGGCGCAGGTGGCCAGCTCCTCGTCGGTCACACCATCCAGGACTTCGGCCCTGAGGTCGGCGGCGATGGCAATGATGTCCGTGATGATCGGTTCGGCGGCGGCCGTCAGATGAACGGTCTTGGTTCTACGGTCATTTTGACAATCGTGGCGTTCGATCAGATGCATCCGCTCCAGGCCGTCAAGGACCCGGACCAGGGTCGGGCCTTCGACGCCGACCCGCTCCACCAGCGCCTTCTGCGGAAGATGCCCCCCGCCCCGATGAAGATGCAGAAGGATGGTCCACCGGGCCTGGGTCAGGCCCAGCGGGGAAAGGCGCTCGTCAAGCCGGGTCCGCCAGAGGCGGGACAATCGCACCATATGCGATCCGAACTGGTCCCGGAGCCGTTGTTGATCCATGGCTCACTCCAAATGAATGCGGAGCTATTTATTGCATACCTACTAAATAGGGAGCCATAAGAAATTTGCAAACCCGCCCGGCGTTCTCCTGAGCCGGAAGGCGGACGGGGCACGTCTCGATGAGCGTCCTCATCGAGACGTGGTGTCGGGTGGCACCGCTCGGCGCCGCCGCGTCCGGATCGCGAATCAACTGGTACGGACTTCTGCCAGGAAGCCGGTGACCTGGTCGCGCAATCGCTCTGAATTGGCGGCCAGTTGGTCCGCCGATGCCATCACCTGTTGCGCCGCGGTGCCGGTTGCCGCCGCGCCCTGGCTGATGCCGCCGATATGGTGGGAAACGTCGCGCGTTCCATGCGCCGCCTCCTGAACATTGCGGGCAATCTCCTGGGTCGCCGCGCCCTGCTGCTCGACCGCGGAGGCGATGCCCGACGAGATTTCCCGCACCTTGTTGATGACGGTCTGAATACCCTGGATGGCGCCGACCGCCGCCCGGGTCTCGTCCTGAATGGCGACGATATGCTGGCTGATTTCCTCGGTGGCTCGTCCTGTCTGGTTGGCGAGGCTTTTGACCTCTCCCGCGACCACGG
Source organism: Telmatospirillum sp. (assembly GCA_009712185.1). Classification (GTDB taxonomy): domain Bacteria; phylum Pseudomonadota; class Alphaproteobacteria; order Rhodospirillales; family Magnetospirillaceae; genus Telmatospirillum. The sequence goes on from WASQ01000147.1 coordinate 6,726, forward strand.
CGAAGCCCTTGCCGGCGTCTCCGGCCCTGGCGGCCTCGATCGTGGCGTTGAGCGCCAGAAGATTGGTCTGGCTCGCAATATCGGCGATCAGGCGGAGAACGTCGCCGATCCGGTCAGCGGCTCCGGAAAGGTCCGTCATCATAACGCTTGCCCGGTCGGTCTCGGTCGCCGCCTCGGTGGCGATTTTGGCCGATTCTCCGACCTGCCGGGAGATTTCGGCAATGGAGGCCGACAATTCCTCCGCCGCGGAGGCGACGGTTTCGACATTGAGGGTCGCCTGCTCGGAGCCCGCGGCGACGGTTGTCGCCTCCTCGATGCCACGGGCGGCGTTTTCCGACAGCGCATGGGCGGTGTCGCGCAGGCTCGTCGACGAACTGGAGACGGTGTTGACGACATCCATGACGCGGGTTTCGAATGTGCCGGCCAGTTGATCCAGCACGCGTCGGCGGTCGGCCGCGGCCAGTTCCTTCTGGCGCTCCTGTTCCAGGCGCAGGCGTTCGACCTCCTGTGCCCCATCGCGGAACACCTGGACCGCCGCGGCCATTTCACCGATTTCGTCAGTCCGGTCGAGATGGGGAATCGCCTGGGAATGGTCTCCCTTGACCGACTGCGTGAGAATTGTCTGGACGGAAGCCATTGCCGCGAAGCTCTTCCGGCAGGCCAGCGATGTCAGGGCGCCCAGGATCAGCGTGGCGATGACGGAGGAAAGGACGATCCGTGAGACCAGAGAGCGGACCACTGCCTGGAACTCCGCTTTGGCGAGACCGACGAACAGGCAGCCCACCACATTGCCCGAGGGATCGAGAATCGGATCATAGCGGGCATAGTAGGGATTCCCCAGGATGTCGGCCGTACCGTGGAATGTCTGCCGTTGTTCGAAAACGGCCTGCCAGGCCGGTCCCCGTTCGAGCGCGGTGCCGATCGAACGGCTGCCGTCGGGCCGGCGGATGTTGGTTGCGACCCGGACGTCCTTTATGAAGATCGTGGCGGCGCCGCCGACCAGGTCGTGGATGTGGTCCACCAGCGCCTCATTGCCGTTCAGAAGCGTATCGCCTGCGTAAAGATTGCCGTCCCTGATCGTGAATGCGGTGCCCTTTGCCTTCAGGACGTCCCAAGCCACAGCCATATTGCTGGCTTGCCGTTCGATCGCCTGTCTTTCCATGCCATTCTGTACCTCGACGACGGTCAGTCCGGTCAACAGGGTGGATAGAATCAGCAGGCCGGCCACATTGAGCAGTGTCAGTTTTTGATTAAGCCGAAGATGAAAAATCTTCCCCATATTGTATTATCTCCTCGCCCACTTTTTCTAGGTGTGGAAAAATATACCTCTGATTTTCCAAAAAATTCACTAACATGAATGGGGCGGGTCAATTAGTAATTGTTATTTACTGATTGGTTTTTTCAATCGATTTATCGTTTGATATTTTCGATAACCGGGCGGGTAGTGTGGCCAAAAGTCCTGTGGCAAAAATGTTACAGAGGAAACATTTTGAGCCAGCCTTTGACGTATATCAAAGGTTGCGTTGATCGAGGCGACGAGCTGGGTGAGCTTGGCCCAACAACCTATTTCCAGTGGGGGTAACACCATGAGGTCATCGTTCAAGCTCGGTATCGTCTCCGCGGTCGCTCTGTTGGCGGGACTGTCCGCAGCGTCCGCCGCTGAGGATCAGGTCGGTGTCGGTGCCGGCAATGTGCTGGTCCATGCCAGAATCGTCGGCGTCCTGCCGGATGTGAGCGGGCATGACACCCTGCTCAACGGCAAGGTCGAGGCGGGCGACTACGTCATCCCCGAACTGGATGCGTCCTATTTCTTCAATAATTATCTCGCCGCGGAAATCATCGCCGGCACCACCAAGCACGATATCAAGGACAATCTTGGCACCTCGAAGCTCGGGCTGGGCCATGTCTGGCTGTTGCCCCCGACCCTGACCGCGCAAATCCACCCGCTGGGCCGGTCTCGCATCGATCCCTATTTCGGTGGCGGCGTCAATTATACCTTCTTCTACGGTTCCAGCGGCGCACAACCGATCGGCGGTCAGGCGACCAAGGTCTCCTACAAGAACGCCTTCGGTACGGCCATCCAGTTCGGCGTGAACTATCAGGTTCAAGGCAACTGGTTCGCCAATATCGATGTGAAGAAGCTGTTCCTGACCACCTCGGCGGACGTCAAATTGAATGGCGTGCAGATCACCCACGCGCGGACCGATCTGGATCCGTGGCTGGTCGGCGTCGGCATCGGTTACCGCTTCTGATCCGTTCCGGAACGTCGCTCCCGCGTGACGCAAGTCAAATGATCCCGGGAGCGCCCTCCGGGGTGGAGAGAGGTTTTTGACGGGCTTTCCCAGGAGTCCAGGCTAAACAGGGGTTCTGGGATTGATCCGCCGGGACGGGGACGGCACACCGCGTTCCGGCGGAAGAAGCATCAGTGTTTTCTGTTTTCCTTGTCGTTCCCTTATTCCTCAAATGGACGGATAGCCCTCCGCCTATCTTCCCTGCCGGCCTTAATGTCCGGCAGGGTTTTTTTGTTGCCGGGCACCATCTTCGATCTCCGTCCGCGAGGGGGAGTACGGGGGGG
>WASQ01000063.1 GCA_009712185.1 Telmatospirillum sp.
CAGCGCGGCAAGGGCCTGGGTGCCGGCCACCGCGGCGGGGCGGCCGGGGGGGGGGCGGCGATCGCCGCCTATTGCGCTGTTTTCGGTCTGTTTTCCGCGGATCCCGGATGGCGGATCCTGTTCGCTCTCGGAGGGCTGCCGGCGGTGCCGGTGCTGCTGGCCCTGCGGGGACTTCCCGGCCCCGTCCGCCGGTCCGCGGCCCCGCGGCCGGTCCGGTACCGGGCCGCGCTGTTGGGAATCTTCGGACCGTCCACCCGTCGCGCGACCCTGGTCGGCGGACTGCTCGGGTTGGGCGCGCACGGGGGCTATTACGGTCTGTTCACCTGGCTGCCGACCTTTCTCGTGTCGGAACGGAGGCTTTCGGTGGCGGAGACCGGCCTGTCGCTGGCCGTGGTGGTCGCCGCCTTCGGGACCGGTTGTCTGGTGGCCGGAGGCCTGCTGGACCGGATCGGACGGCGCCGGACGGTCATCCTCTTCGCCACCACCTGCGCCATCCTCGCGGTCTGCTATCCGATGGTGCGTCTGGCGGAACCGGGACTGACGATTCTGGGGGGCGTCCTGGGCTTTGCCGCCGCCGGCATCCCGGCCAGCATGGGCGCCCTGTTCAACGAGCTTTATCCGGCCGGCCTGCGAGGGTCGGGGGTTGGCTTTTGCTACAATGCCGGGCGGCTGGTGGCCGCCGGACTGCCGGTGCTGGTCGGCCATCTGGCCGAGGTCATGCCTCTTGGGACCGCGATCGGCGCCGTCTCCGGCCTCGCCTATGCGCTGGTCGTCCTGGCCGTCCTGCTGCTGCCCGAAACGAAGGGGATCGAGCTCGACGGGGTGCCCGGCGCCACCGGTCCGTTGCCCGCTGCATTTCCCGCCACGGCCGCTGGGCCGATCCGTTCAGGAGATCCGTCATGATCACCCGTCGCCATCTGATCCTGGGGGCGGCCGCTTTCGCCCTGGCTCCCGGGGGGCGATCCTCCGGGGCGGTTCCGGGCTCCCGCGTCGACTGTCATGCCCATGTCTTCACACGGGATCTTCCCCTGGTGGGGGACCGGCGTTATGCGCCGGCCTATGACGCCGGGCCTGGCGACTATCTGTCCATGCTGGACGCGCTGGGAAGCGGTCGCGGAGTTCTGGTGCAGCCCAGCTTCCTCGGCACCGACAACAGTTTTCTTCTGGCGGTTCTTCGCCGGCATCCGGACCGGTTGCGCGGGATCGTGGTCGTCGCCCCCGACATTGCCGGGGCCGATCTGCGGGACATGGCCGCAGCCGGCGCCGTCGGCGTGCGCCTCAATCTGATCGGCCGGCAGGATCCGGATCTCGCCGATCCGGTCTGGCGCCGGCATCTCGACCGGCTGGCGGCGCTGGGGTGGCAGGTTGAAATCCAGGTGGAAGCCCGCCGGTTGCCGGGGCTGCTGCCGCCACTGCTTGATCGCGGCCTGGCGGTGGTCATCGACCATTTCGGAAAGCCCGATCCCGATCTCGGCGTGCGGGATCCCGGGTTTCAGGCGTTGCTGGCGGCCGGGGCCACGGGGCATGTCTGGGTGAAACTGTCAGCACCTTACCGCAACGGACCCCGGGGGGGCGCGATCGCCGCCGCCGCGATCCCGATGCTGAGGGACCATCTCGGGCTCGACCATTTGGTGTGGGGAAGCGACTGGCCTCACACCCAGTTTGAAGGCCGGGTCGAAACGTGGCGGTTGCGCGACGAATTCAACTCATGGTTTCTAAACCATGACGATCGGATCGTCGTCCTGTCCGAGACTCCCGCCCGCCTTTTCCAATTCAACCATCCCCTGTAATCCGAACTGATCCGCCCCCGCCCGCCGGCCCGGCCCCGATGCCGGGGCCGTCCTTGGCGGGGGAAGGGGGCGCCGCCCGGTCAGGCCTTGGGGTGGTTTTCGTTGGCAAGCGCGCGCGCAAGCTGGCTCAGGGCCTCCTGGTGGCGCTCATTGGTGATGTTGGAGAAATTGCGGGCCAGTTCGAGACACATCCGCTGACGGTCGGACAGATCCTTCTCGTTCTGCTTGTCCAGCCCTTCAAAGAAATAGCCCACGGGAACGCCCAGGACCTGCGCGGTCTGGTGCAGGCGGCCGGCGGAGATGCGGTTGATCCCGCGCTCATACTTATGGGCCTGCTGATAGGTCACGCCGATGAGATCGGCCATCTGCTGCTGCGAGAGGCCCATCATGATTCGCCGTTCGCGGATCCGGGCGCCGACGAAGTGATCGGCGTCGTTGGCTCTGGGACGTGGAGTTGCTTTGGTCATTTATCGCCTTCCCTCGCCGGTCCTCGGGCCGATCCCGGCATTGCTACCGGTGATCCCTGTCCGGCGTCCTTTGTTGACGCTGCTCATCCGACCGCAGGGTGAGAGCCCCGCAATCACAATACCTATGGGGACAATAGCGCGTCGCGGAGATGCTTGCAATATGCAAACAAGTGACTATGAGTTGCGCCTGTGACATAACGGCATTCGGATGCGCCGGGGATCGTCCGGTGCTATGAGTGATGCGGAACAGTGCTTGGGGACGTCTTGCAAATCGGAAATTCCTCCTCGCTCGCTATCGCCGCCCTGGTCGAGCAGCTGGGCCGGCAGGTGCAGAACCTCTGCTTCACCAAGGATCTGGCTCCGGTCCAATGGTCGGCGCTGCGCTACTTCGCCAAGGCCGGTCGCGCCGCCCGGACCGTCAGCGGCCTGGCCGCCTACACGGGCGTGAATGTCAGCTCGGCGTCGCGGACCATTCAGCTTCTGCTGGGCAAAGGCCTGGTGCGGGTGGAAACGGATCTGGGTGATTGCCGGATCAAGGTCGTGACACTGACCGACGCCGGGACCCTTCTTCTGGAGCGCGATCCGCTGACGGCGCTGTCGGCGGCGGTGGGCACCCTGGACGAGGCCGAACGGGCCGACCTCCGGGATCTGCTGGAAAAGCTGTTGTTCGCGCTGTTCCCGAAGCCCTTCAAGCAGGACGGTCAGCAGGAGTAGGCAGCGATTCGTCGATCGTGACACAAATGGCTGCACCTTTCCTGATGAAGCAGATCAACAGCATGGGCAACAGCGTTGTAGAGGTGGTCAACAGAGCGAAAGGTCTGGTGGGCAAGAAAATGACGTTTGAAATTGCGCCAGGATCGTTCGATGTCGTTGAGTTCGGGAGCGAAGTTCGGCAACCACTCGACGGTCAGCCATGGGACCTTGTCGAGGGCGGCGTGGCTGAGCTTGCTGGTGTGGATTGGTCCGTTGTCGAGCACTAGCACGACCGGCTTTTCAACGTGCCCGGGTCTTGGGCCATAGAGCGTGTCAAGCCTCTCCAGCAAAGCGATGAAGTCGCCGCTGGAGCGGTGCGCGATCAACCTGCCGCTAGCATCGTCAAGGGTGCCGATGAGCGCCAGCTTGCGCGACAGGTCGGGAGAAAAACTACGGGCGCCCTGGCCGATCTCGGTACCTGGACCGTCGAAATCATCAAGCGCTCCGACACAGCCAAAGGGTTTGAGCTGCTGCCGAGGCGATGGGTGGTCGAGCGCACTCTGGCTTGACTGGGGCGCTGACGCCGACTGTCCAAGGGCTTCGAGGCAACCATCGCCAGCGTCGAGGCATGGATCTTCATCGCGTCAATCCTCCTCCTGGTCCGCGGAATGGGCAGGCTGCGTCATGCCTAATCCGAGTTTCGAGTCAGGCTCTTAACAGGAATTGTTTTCGCCCCTGATCGGAGAATAGCGGTTTTCCAGGTCCATAGAGAAAACCCAAAATCTCTGTCCGAGGGCGACAGGATCGGCATCTGGATTATCAAGAAGATCGACCTCAAGTCAGTGGTCGTGCAAAATTCCGGAGGAACCATGATTCTTGTTCCCACCAAAGATCCTGCCGCCACCGGCACGTCCGGTGGCTTGCCGCCGCCGCAAGGAAGGACGTTCTTCAACCCCTATCGCCGGCAGGTTCCATCGGCTCCGTACCGATGAACGCAGGGAATAACTATCCCCTGCGTTCATCGGTACGGACAGACAGTCTTACCGAATCCTCAAAACACAAGCGCCGGATGGGGCACATCCGTATCCTTTCGCTTCGCGCCAACGATGGCGCAGGCACGCAATGCACATGCCCAAGTCTCGACAAGACTCCTCCTCGTGACTTGGTAATGACCTTTATTTTGCAACATCATATGTAACAAAAACAGATGTATAGGTGCCATTGGGATTGGAGATACTGAGAGAACTTCCTGGTCTCAGGAAAATAGGAAACGGTAAAGTTGCCGATTGAGCCGTGGAGCCACCACCACATGCCAAGATAACCTTGCTCACCCCATCAGAACCGACCACAACTAGCGTCGTGAAACTGTTACACCCCATAGTCAACGTCTGAATATTAACTCCATTTACATTGGTTGAGGCGGGGATAATTGACAGTGTGGTAGATGTAAACGCGGTCGGTGTTTGGAAAGCGGTTCCCCCAATTGGCTCGGCAGCGTTAGCCGAAAAACCAATAAGAGCAAAAATGGCAAAAACCGAAAAGTTGAAACGCATCTTTCTCTCCAAAGTTATTTGGTTTTCTTTAAAGACATTAACACTTATTTGTAAATGTTCAATATATTTTCGTCAATTGATAGGTTTCGCTGTGCAGTTTGTGGGCGTCGGTTGGAAGTTTGATGTACGCGAAAGACAGGTTATACCAGCCTGCGCTGATCGAAACCGATCGGCACAGGCGTTGTAAGTCTACGTTAGCCATGGCAATAAGCCGGGAGGCTGGCGGAGAGTGTGCTTGTCTCCGAGTACGAGACCGAACGGTATCGGGCTCCAGATGCCAGAGCCTGACCGTCAGAGGGGGGCGCCTTCAACCGGCGCTCCCGCTTAGGCGGTCAGTCGCGCGACGGTGGCAAGAAGGTCCTCATCCTCGAACGGCTTGATCAGGACGGCGGCGGCGCCGTGCGCCTCGACCACCGACAGGGACAGCTCGATCGGCGGGAAGGAGGGGCCTCCGCCGGTGATGATCACCACGGGCAGACCGGGCCGTTCCTCCTTGGCCCGGCGCAGGAAGGCGATGCCGTCCTCGCCCGGCATCCAGATATCGGTGACGGCCAGATCGACAGGGTTGCTCTCCAGCGCTTCAAGACCGGCCTTGCCGTCGGCGGCGGCGATCACCTCGTGGCCGCCCAGGGTGGACAGGACGGCGACGATCGCCTTGCGGACCGGCTCCATATCCTCAACGACCAGAATGCGCGCCATGGGTTCCCTCCTTCACGTCCCGTCTGTCTGGACTATCACAGGACCGGTCCCGATCAATCGAAATATTCCGGCAGCAGGATCCTGATGGTGGTTCCGATGCCGGCGGTGGAGGACAGTGTGATGCATCCGTTCAGCGCCGAGACGACGCTTTGCACCGTGGGCAGGCCCAGTCCGGCGCCATGGCCGAACGGTTTGGTGGTGAAGAAGGGGTCCAGCGCCCGTCTGAAGACCTCGGGCGGCATGCCGCAGCCGTCGTCGCTGACCTGGATTTGCAGATAGCGTCCCGGCGGAATGTCGAGATCCGCCGATAAGGTCAGATCGACGGCATATCGCTCGACGACGATCGAGATCCGGCCGGGTCCCTCGATCGCGTCAACGGCATTGCCGACCAGATTGCCGAGAATCTGGAACATCTCACCCGCCGCCAGTGAAATGCGGGCGTCCGGAGCGGACTGGGTCAGCGACAGGGTGATCCGGTCAGGGACCGCCGGCCGGATCAGTTGGACCGCCGCCGTCAGCTCCGCCGCCAGCGACCGCGGCTGGCGGTCGGCATTGCGCCCGCCCGCCAGATTGAGGACCGACCGGACGATGTCGCGACCGCTGCGCACCCCCGTCTGAATTTCGTGGAGATGCTCCTCCACCGCCGCGTTTCCGGTATTGGCGTGCAGAGCCAGCGAGCAATGGCTGAGAATCGGCTGAAAGACGTTGTTGATTTCGTGAGCGATGCGTCCGGCCATGCGGCCGAGCGCCTCCAGCAGATGACGCTCGGCCTCGCGCCGCGCGGTCACCCGTCGGGCGGTCAGATCAACACCGGTGACAAGGATGATGTCGAGGGCGCCGAACCGCGCGCTGATCGGCGTGAACAGCATTTGCGCCTCGGTGGGCTCCGGGTCCGTCTTCAGGGTCAGGCGCAGTCTCGATCCGGACGGGTCCTGCACCACCGGGGGCAGCGGCGAGCCGGTGGCCTCCGCCAGAACGTCGTTCAGCGGCCGGTCGAGGATGCCGGACAGCGGAAGGCCCAGCAAAGTGGCGAACTGCTGATTGGCCCTTTCAACCGCCAGGCCGCCGTCGGCCATCCGCCTCAACGTTGCCAGAGGGCGGGGGCTGGCATCGACGAGGGCGTGAACCGTCTCGTCCTTGGCTTCGAGGCGGGCCGCGGTGTCGGATTGACGGACCACGGCCACCAGCAGCAATGAAATCAGCGCGGTCGCGGCCAGGATGATGATGACCTGGGTCTTCCAGACGGTCAGAACCGATCGTTCCGTCCTGGAAATCGCCACATAGACAGGAAAACTGTCCAGCATCCGTCCGCCCATGATGCGCTTTTCGCCATCGACGGCGCTGCGGGCATGAACGACGCCGGCATGCTGGCGTCGCATCAACTGGTAAACCGATCCCGACGAACGCGGCTGTCCGATCAGCGGTCCGATCAGTGGCTGGCGGGCCAGCGTTACACTGTCGGACCGGTGCAGCGCCACGGTTCCGTCGGGGCCGAGGTCCAGATCCCGGAACAACGCGTCAAAATAGCTGGGATCCAGGGTGGCAACGATCGCGCCCTTGAAGCGGTGATCCGGCCCTTCGATCCTGAGGCTGAGCGGGATCAGCCAGGTTCCCGGCTTGAGGCGGCTTTCGAACGGAGGAGAGACGACCATCGCGCCGCGGTCGGCGTCCCGCGTCGCGGCGAACCAGTCCTGGGTGGAGACGTCGAGCTGGCCATTCGCCGGTTGCGGGATGTTCTGGCGCGTCGCGAGATAACGCAGCGCTCCGTTCGCATCGAACACGCCGACGGTGCTGAGGAACGGAATGCGCGGCGTTTCCGAGCTGAGGAAGTCCTCGATCGTCTCGCGTTCGAGGCGGTCGCCCTCCTCGATCGTCTCTCGCATATAGAGCATGATGGTCTCGGCGGTGCGGAAGACCATTTCGCTTTCGGACGCCATCACGCGGGTCAGATTGTTGAGTTCCACCTCGGTATCGCGCAATTCGGCATTGCGCAGATAGATCAGCAGCGCGAAGGCGCCAATCCACAGCAGCATCAGCATGGCCCAGGAGGCCACTGTCATCGGCGAGATCCAACGCCGCAAGGTGGCCTTCAGCCCCGGATGCCTCTCGGGCCGTGCTGGGCCGTCCGGGGACGGTATGCCGGATGCGATCTCCATGCGTCCTGTTTACCGTTGCTTGATCCGGGGTGCAATCCGCCGGCTCTTTTTTCCAGGGCACCAGAGGGCCATATGAGGCGGACCACAGGATGCGGGCGCTGGCGACGAGAGACGGAGGCGGGAATGGTGGATGCGGCGGCGATCAAGGCTTTGACGGGACGCGACGGGCGGAAAGCGGTCCTCGCCATCCTTCGCGACGGGATGGCGATCGCGGCGACGATCGCCTTTTCGGTCGCGATCGGCAATCCGCTGGTCACCGTGGCCTGCCTCTGGGTGATCGGCGCGTTCCAGTATGCGCTGGGGGACGCCCTGCTGCATGAGGGGGCGCATGGCAATCTGTTCCAGGATCGCAAACTGAACGACCGTCTGGATGTCCTCTATGGGCTGCCCTTTCTCAGGACCATGGCCTCGTTCAAGACGGAGCATCTGCGCCACCATGGGCAACTGGGACGCGACGGCGACTATCTGGTGCGGGACTATCGGGAATTCGGACTGGATGGCCCGCATTCCCCGGTCGTCGTGTGGTTTCTGAGACCGCTGCTCGGCTGGCCTGCCTGGTATTACCTGCGCCGGATCGCCCATTATCCGCCGGCCTGCCTGCGCCGCCTGGCGCTGGCCTGGGGTGGCGCGTTGGCGCTGGCGGCCGTTGCCGGCGTTCTTCCGCAGTTTTTGCTTTACTGGGTGCTGCCCCTGCTGTGGTGCCGTTACGCCTATTTCTACTGGTCGGAAATCGCCGATCATCACAATACCCGGGGCGGTACCCGGACCCGCCTCAACCGGCTGGTCAACTGGATTCAGCACAACAAGGGATATCACGCCGCCCATCACCGGTTTCCCGCCGTTCCCTGGTTCAATCTTCCCGCTGCGCATGACGAACTGGACGGGGCCGATCCCGACGACCTTTCGGGCGGTCCCCTCGACACCTGGCGGCAGATCCGACGCGGGGGCGCGTCCCTGGCCGGTCAGGCCGCCGCCGGCTGACCGGCGGAACCGGCCCGCCCGGCGGGCCAGCCGGCCGGCGATCGGCAATCCTCACCGCCGGTTGGCATAAGATGTTGACGACGAAAGGTTTATCGATCACGACCGGTGTCCTCGATCGTTGACAGCGACGCCGCCTCCCGGCACTCTCTGCGGCCAGAAGGCAAGGACACCGGACGATGCTGTCGGCAAAAGCGAAATATGGACTGAAAGCGGCGCTCTATCTCGCAGAACGGGAAGGGGAGGGCGGCATTCTCGTGTCCGACATCGCTGAAAGTCAGCGAATCCCCAAGAAGTTCCTGGATACCATCCTGCTGGAACTGAAAAACAAGGGGCTGCTGACCAGCAAGAAGGGAAAAGGCGGTGGCTATATGCTGGCGCGTCCCGCCGCCAAGGTGATGGTCGGACAGATCGTCCGCATTCTTGACGGCCCGATCGCGCCCGTCTCCTGCGTCAGCCAGACCGCCTATCGGCCCTGCGCCGATTGTTCCGACGAGGAGGCCTGCCTGATCCGCCGGGTCATGCAGCGGGTGCGCGACGCCACGGCGGAAATCCTGGACAACACCAGCCTGCGCGACATGGCGGTGGCGCCCAGGCCTCCCGCGGTCCTGAACTACGATATCTGAGGGATGACGGGCTCTGCCGATGGCCGGGCGCGGCCCGGCGGCTGCCCGCGCCCGGCTGAGTGACGACTCCGGCGGGGACGCCCGAGCCATTGGGACGTGTCCCGCTCCTGGTGGTCAAAATCCAACAGACGAGTCCCTCAGTCAGAAGTGGGGCCAAGCGTCCCGCCTGCCGTTCGGAGAAAGCCGAAATGCCAGCATTTCCGCCCCTTTTGCATCGGAGGCGGGCAGGATGCCTAGCCCCACTCGCAAGGGGTCCAAATGTTGGATTCCGACCACCAGGAGCCCTGTCCGGGTAAGCCTCCGGACATTTTTCCCTCGCCCGCGAGCGGGAG
>WASQ01000018.1 GCA_009712185.1 Telmatospirillum sp.
TCGTCAGGCTCATAACCTGAAGGCCGCAGGTTCAAATCCTGCCCCCGCAACCAAGATTTAGCCCGTAAGTTCAACGACTTACGGGCTTTTTGCTGGCCAAAATACAAGCGGAAAAGAACAAAACAAGAACCTGTCTCCGCAAGGATGAGGGCTCAGTGGTTTCATTCTGCCGCCAGTGTGCCGATGCCCTTGCGGTCAACCAGATCCAGCAGCTTGGCCGCCGAGCCACTCGGCTTCTTCACTCCCTGTTCCCATTGGGCCACCGTCGTCTTGCCGACTCCGAGGAAGGCGGCGAACACCGACTGGCTGACGCGCGCCGACGCGCGGATGCGCTGCACGTCCTCGGCGGTGAACGTCCGTTTGGGCGGCAGGCACAGGCTGTCGAACTCCCACATGGTCAGGTCGTCGATGCGTCCCTTGCCGTGAAGCCGTTTAGCGGCGGCGTGGACGTTGTCGAGTATCCTGCTCATGGCGCAATCTCCAACAGGTCGCCGTCGGCCACGATGGCTTCGAGCGTGGCGTCGTCGTAACCCATGTACACCTCGGCCAACCGCATCAGGGCGGCCTTCTCTTTCTTGGTGATGTTGTCCTTCTCGTTCTTGGCGAAGCCGTGGAGAAAGAACAGCCGCTCACCCTGTTTCCAGGCGACGATGACCCGCCAGCTCCGGCTCTTGCCCCGCCCCGGCATGGCCACCCGCTTCTTAAGCAGGAAACCGCCAAGGCGGGCGTCGATCAGGCCGCTGTCGATTTCGAGGGCAGCCGCCATCAGGATGGCGTCGGTCATATCCTCGTCGTCGAAGCCGAGGTCTTTGAACACTCGGAGAGTCAACTTATATCACTCTGTGATACAAATATCAATCGCCTGCGGGCCATAACGTTCCGCGCGTCCGAGGTATGGTGGTCACGTCGAATTGGAAGTCAATCACTCTCACCAAGCCTCGGCCAGTACCCGATACACCGACGCCTTTCCGATTCCCAGCCGTCGGGTGATCTCCGTTGCTCTGATTGACATTCCTCGGCATACGAAGAAGCGCGATCGATTACGCCGCCAATTTCGGAATGGCTCTTTCGACTAATCGCAGGAATCGGGTGTTGCGTGCCCCCGCAACCAGATCCCACAAAAAGCGCCGCCCGGCCCCAAAAGCCCGCGGCGCTTTTTTATTGGTCCCGCTTCCTTGCGGAAAAGAACAAAATCAGCGCAGGCCTAGAGGCGGCCCTGAGCCAAGTTTCTCAGAAACCCCTGGGTCCCCCGCCCGCTATCCGCTCGCGGGCCCGGGGGGCAGCCAACCGGCGATGAGCAATCCAAATTTTATCGGCAGGCTTCCGGAGGGTGGCATGGCGTCAGGCCGGCTATTTTGATCCGGTCGCGGCGCAGTCGGCACCGACATAGACGAGGTCGGTTTCCATCAGTGTCTCGTGCCGGGCCCCGGCCAGGTCGACGCGCGTCGATTCCATCCGGGTGTGGACGATATCGCCATCGATCGTCCTCTCGCCCTTGCCCGCCGTTCTGATTCCCTGCACCGTACAATCCCAGGTGAAGCTGACCCTGGTCGTCGATTTGTCGATAATGGTCGGTTTGCAGGTCGGTTGCTCAAGTCCGGGTGTGATGGACGGATCGCCCTTGGAGACGCAGAAGCGTCCTATGCCGCTTGCCATTTCCAGCATCTGGCGGCGCTGTTCCGGTGGCAGGGCCTGAGCCGTCTTTTCCATCTTTGCCCTTTGTGCGGCCCGGACAGACAAAAGGTCGTTTCCGTCTCTCAGGAGTGTTTTGGGGTGGGTTTCCCAAAGACCCGGCTTCAATCCGGTATCGTCGGCCGCCTGGAGCGCCGTCGTCGTCAGAGGAAAAACAAACAGGAAGGCACGAAGAAATGGTGGCATGGTGGTTTTCCCGACGAATTTGTTCCGATGACGAGTCTGTTGTTTTCTCCCTGCGAAAGGTCATAGGGGAGATGTGGCTCCATTGCAAAAGACAAGTTGGTGACGGTTTGATTCGGGAATATTCATTGTTTTCCGCGTATTTTTTTCTCCCGATACTGGAAATATCAGGTGTGTCCCGGTCTCCTTGCTGGACAATTCCCGTTCGGGAGCCCGTCTTTCCCGCCGGATGCCGCCATCGACAGGCAATAATGCCGATCGGGTGATCGAGGCCACCGCAAATCCTCGCGTTTCGGGGAAAATCGGCGGCGGTCGCTCCGATGCGGGGAATGATATCGCCTGTCCGCCGGCAACGACGCGGTTTTCAATCCGCTATCCCATGACCCGCCGCGTCAGGGCGCGCCCCGCGAAGCGGAGGCGCTGCGACAGGGGAAAACGTTGAAACGTCGATTTCGCGGTGCCGGAGGTGAAGGCTGTGCGTCGGCTGTAGTCGATCGCCACCTCCACCACCACAGGCTGTCCGGTGGCGGCCTCGCAACGGGCTTCGGCGATGGCGGTCCCGATCGACCTGTCGTCGGGCAGGGCGACATAGGCCGCACCGGTGGCCCGGGCAACGGCCCCGATGTCCAGTCCACCCAGAATCGTGCAAGGGGTGCGGTTATAGGGAATCCGCTGCGCCTGGGCGATCTGCGACAATTCGCCGTCGCGGAAGACAAAGAAAACCACGCCCAGTTTGAGAGAGGCCGCGGTGGCGATTTCCATGCAGGTCATCATGAAGCAGCCGTCCCCGACGATGGCGCAGACCTCGTGGTCGGGGCGGGCAAGCTTGGCGCCGATGGCGGCGGGCACGGCATAGCCCATGGCGTTGAAGTCGGTCGGAGTCAGCAGCCGGCCGCCGGCCCGGATGGGAAACAGTTCCGCCGCCAGATAGGTATGGTTGCCATCATCCAGAACGGTGATCAGGTCGGCAGGGGTCTGCTGGCGCAAACCGTCGAAGAAACGGGCGGGATTGACCCGGTCTTTGCTGTCGTGGGCGTTCCATTCGGCCCGCCAGGCCGCCTTGTCGGAGGCAATGTTCCGCCTCAGGTCCTCCCCGTCCCGGGAGAGGGCGGGGCGCCCGCGAATGTCGCGCAACAGGGCGGCGAGCGCCGCCCGGGCATCGCCGACGAGGCCGATTTCGGCGGGATAGTTGGCGTTGATGACTTGTGGGTCAATGTCGATATGGATCAGGGCGGCGGGCACCCGGGCGGCGAAACTGCCGGTGGGAATTTCGCTGAAGCGCACGCCGGCCGCCAGCATGACGTCGCAATCGGCGAAGGCATTACGGGCGGCGGGAACCGCCGACGGGCTGAAGCCGAAGCCGGCATGCAACGGGTGGTCGGCGGGAAAGCTGGCCAGACCTTGCAGCGTGGTGGCGACCGGGGCATGCAGCGCTTCCGCCAACCGGATCAGCTCATCGGTGGCGTTGCGTGCCCCCCAGCCGACGAACAGGCCGGGATGCCTGGCCGCCAGCAGCCGGTCGGCCGCTTCGCGGATCAGTGCCGGATCCGGTTCCGGAGGAGGCGGAGCCGGGCTCCAGCGGGGCAGATCCCCCACCTCGCCGGGGAACAGTTGCAGATTGACGGGGATTTCGACCAGGACCGGGCCGGGATGGCCACTGGTTGCGATGCGGTGAGCCTCGAAAATCGTCGGCACCACGTCGTCATGCCGGGTAATGCGGAACGCGGCCTTGGTCAAAGGGGCGGCCAGGGCCAACTGGTCGATGCCATGCAGCTGGAAGCGGCGTCCGGTGTCGGTGCGGGGGCCTCCGGTCAGGACCAGCATGGGGATGCCGTCCAGGAACGCCTCGCCGATACCGCTGGCGGCATGGGTGAAGCCGGCGGCGGGGACGATGACCAGGGTGCCGATGGCCCCGTCGGAAACCCGGCTGACGGCGTCGGCCATGAAGGCTCCGCCGCCTTCATGCGTGACCAGAACCGGAGAGATCGAAGCGCTGTTGTTCAGTTCGTCATAGAGTTCGGTGGTGTGCACGCCGGGAATGCCGAAGGTGTGGGTCACCCCCAATTGTTCCAGGGCGTAAACCGCCAGCCAGGCCGCGGTCTTTTTCATGCGTGTTTCCTTTCCTCAGCAGTGGGCCGCGATGAAAGCGGCGGCATGGCGCGCGGTCAGGACGCAGCCGCCCAGAAAGGTTCCTTCCAGCGATCGCAGGCCGTTGGCGCCGCCGCCGCCGAATCCGGCCGCTTCACCGATAGCGTAAAGGCCGGGAACCGGCGTGCCGTCGGCGGTCAGCACGCGGCTGTCGAGATCGGTGCGGATGCCGCCCAGGCTCTTGCGGCTGATGATGAATTCACGGATGGCGATCAGCGGCATGGCGTCCGGGTCCAGGATCGGCTGGAAACGGCAGGTTCGCAGGCGGTCGCCGCGCCACAGTCGCAAATGGGCGATGCGCCGCAATTGTTCGTCATTATGGAATCTCGGGCCCCGCCGGATTTCAGAGTCATAGCGCTCGATGGCATCGCGGACGACGGCCGGTTCGACGGCATCGTCCCCTTGCAGGGCATTCATCTTCGCGACCAGTTCCGGCAGGCTGCGCGCCGTCACCATGTCAGGGCATTGTTCGGTCATTTCCCGCAGCAGCCAGCGGTTGCCCAGCAACGCATCCCGCAGGAAGGCGAAGGCGTTGCGATCGCGGATTGCCGGGTTGAACTCGGCCCCCGACACCGCCAGCTCCTTCAGCGCGATGGCACGGTTCATCACCTGCCAGGAATATTGCCGGTCCTGCCGACAGATCTGCGTCACCAGATCGCGCGTGTCAAAGCCGCTGACCAGTGGCGAGGGGCCGATCCGCTCACCCCGCCAGTTGAGCCACAGGGCCGATTTGGGCGGTACCAGCGACAGGCCGTGACCGGGCTTGCGCGGCCGCCAGTGGCGGACCCCGGCGGCATAATTCCACATGCGGTCCAGATTGGCGACGACGCCGCCTCCCCGGGCCACGGCGTCATGCATCAGGCCGTCGGCGAAACGGTGGGATCCGTTCAGCAGGATCGCAGGCGGTCCCGACCAGTCGGGATGCCAGTGACTGCGCACCCGGTCGAGATCTCCGTTGATGCCGCCGGCCGCGACGATCACATGCGGCGCTCGGGCGGTGAAGGTTGTCGCGTCGGGCAGGCCAACGTTCCTGATATCGACGCCATGACAACCGACGACGCAGCCGTCCCGCCACTCAAGCCCGACAACCTTATGGTCGAAGCACACTGTCAGGGCATCACGCCGTGGATGATTCAGAAGATGGCGGATCAGGGTGCTTGCGAGATGCTGTCCCGTGCCCCATACGACATGCCAGCGCGGCAGGGAATTGCCGCCGCCATGGAGGCCCCGTTCGACCCATAGGGGCATGGGCAGAAAGCGTACACCGCGTGCGCGCAGCCAGTCGTAAATCATGTCCCGGCTTTCGCAAACATAGGCCTCCGCCCAGAGGCGGGGCCAGTATTCGCTTTGTTCGTCCTGGCCGAAGGCGCCGAAACTCAGCCAGTCCGCCAGGGCCAGACCGGGGGTGTCGGAAATGCCGAACCGCCGTTGTTCCGGCGTGCCGACCACCAGGATGCCGCCGAAACTCTCCCGGGCCAGTCCGCCCAGATTTTCCTCTCCATCGCGGTCCAGCAGAAGAACGCTGCGCCCGCGGGAGAGGAGCTCTTGCGCGGCGACGATGCCGGCCAACCCTCCGCCAACGATGATGCTGTCAGCCGCGTAATGCTTTCCGGACATGCTTCCACCTGATGTTCTGTTTTTCAGGTCTTTCTGATATTGTCTATTATTGTTATTCCATTATTTTTATTAAGGTAACGCTCTAATTATCGTTTTTTCGAATTTTCCCTGTCCAATGACTTCTTTTTTGCCGATCGATAACCTGGAGTAATCGGATGAACCTGCGCCAGTTGCAGCATTTCGTCGCCTTGGCCGATACCTGCAACGTCCGCCAGAGCAGCGCCCGGCTCAATCTGACCCAGCCTGCCCTGTCGAAAAGCATCCGGACGCTGGAGGATGATCTGGGAGTGGTGCTGTTTGAACGGCTGGGACGGGGATTGCGACTGACGCCCGCGGGTACCTGGCTTCTGTCCCGTTCGGCCTCGTTGCTGGCCGACGTGCAACGGCTGCGCGCCGAGATCGATCTGATCCGGCGCCACGCCGACAGCGTGGTCAGCGTCGCCGCGGGTACGGTTCTGTGCGCATCCCTGATTCCGCGCAGCCTGATTCGTCTGCGCGCCATCGCCCCCGGTCTGCGAGTCAGGGTGGATGCGGGATATTGGGATGATCACAGGGTGATGCTGTTGAAGGGGGATATCGATCTTCTGGTGGCCGATGCGCGCGAGCTGGAAGACGTCGACCTGTTCGATTTCACGCCTCTCCCAGCCGAGCCGATCCGCGGGTTCGTGCGTCCAGGTCATCCCCTGGCACGACGGCAGGCATTGCGGCCCTCTGATCTAGACGGTCATGCCGTCGCCGGCCTCAGCCGACTTCCACGCGAACTGGAACGCCTGCTTGCCAGATCTCCCGATGTTCCGGCCCGTGGTTCCGATATGATCGTTGCCAATGACTTCAGCCTGCTGAGAGCCGTGACCACGTCTTCGGATCTGGTGCTGTTCGCTCCCCTGAGCGCGGTGTCGGATCTGTGCGATTGCCAAGCCCTGTCTGTTCTGGATCTCGATCTTCCATCCGCGCTGCAAACCCGGTTCGCCATCGTCTGGCGTCGGGACCGCGGTTTGTCTCCGGCGGCGGACCTGCTGCGCCAGACCATTCTGGGTTGCGTCCTGTCCGCAGGTCAGCGGACCGAGGGCGAAGCCGGTGTCGCTGTCGCTGTCGATGCGACCTGAACGGCGCGGAATTGCGGAGACCCAACTCGGATTATTCACTAATTTTTACATTTAATTAATGTAAAATATGGTTTTTCTACCTATGGTTGTTTGGTGGAGCATGGCGGCAACGAACCGGCCATCGCCGTCGAAGACGACGATCGGCTGGAAACCGTATTCGTCATGGTGGGCGTTGACCAGGCGCAACTGCTGGCCGCCATCGCACCGGGCGACCACCGGGACTAAGTAATCCTGGATAGGCCTTTGGGCCGATGGACGTGCACTGATTGGAACCTTTCAGCGATCGTCCGCTATCCGCCCAGGATCCCTCATCGACGGTTGGTATGGCAACAAAGCTGTCCGTGTTGTCCCTATTTGAGGATAGGGCAATGCCGTGCGTTGTGTTTCTCTCCCGAGATAAATTCGATATTCACTTCTAATGCATAAATATTAATTTCACATTTAATAATGTAAATTTATGTAAAAATCCCGTTAATGCAAAAATGTTTTAGTAAATATGGAAATATAAATTTATTAATATGCTCTAAATATGATGAATTCATTTGTTTATTATAATATATTTGATCGGCTCAACATGATTCCGGAAATTCGGGGGGCGACATGCTGTTCCACTTTCGATCCGTAAAGACCACGGTCGCAACGCTGTCCGGCCTGTGCTTGGTTGCCATGGCGGCAGTTTCGATCTTTGCCAATATATATGTTGCAAGGGACAGTAATAAATATGTTGAAACAAACGTCGCTGGTCTTTTGGATCGAAAGACAAAGGATTACATGCAGGCGGTTGGCCTCAGGCAGGCAAGTCGTCTGCAATTTGAATTTGATAATGCGTTAAATGTTGCGCGAATGCAGGCGTTGAGATTTTCAAATGTGGTCGGGTCATCCAGTCATGAGGGGATTCAAAAGGGAGAATACCGGATATATTTCAATGATATGTTGAAGTTTTTTCTGGAGGCGAACCCGAAATTCAATGGCACTTATTCGGCTTGGGAGCCCAATGCCATGGATGGGATGGATGAAGCCTATAAAAACAAGAAAGAGACCGGCGCCGATGCCACCGGACGATTCCTGTCCTATTGGACCCGGGGCACGGGCGGGAATATCGCACTTCAGCCGCTGGTAGAATATGACAGTCGAGAGCTTCACCCTAACGGTGTCATGAAGGGCGGATGGTATATCGGCCCGAAAGAGACAGGCCGGGAAAGCGTTCTGGGGCCGTTGCCTTACATCGTGCAAGGCAAAGACGTCTTCTTGGCGACGATATCGGTTCCCATCGTCGTCAATGGCAAGTTCGCCGGCGTCTCCGGAACGGACTTCAACCTCGATTTCGTTCAGGAACTGGCGACCGATGTCAGCAAGGCCATCTTCAATGGTAACAGTGAAGTGGTCATTTTGAGTGACGCGGGCCTTGTCGTCGCCCATAGCCGCCGACCGGAAATGATCGGCAAGACCTTTTCGGGACAAAGCCGGACATGGACCCAGGATCTCGACGTCATCAAAGGCGGCAGGGAATCCATTGCCTGGCAGGAGGAAACCGGGACTCTCAGGATTTTCTCCCCGATCACTCTTGGCAAGACCGGCAAGCCCTGGTCGGTTCTGATCACGGTGCCGAGGGACGTGGTCATGGCGGAAGTGGTCCAACTGACGACGGCCTTGAAAGACCGGGCCGACAGTTCCACGTCGGCGCAGATGATCATCAGCCTGATTGTTCTGGTCGGTGCCATCGGGACCATGTGGATTGTGGCCGGCGGCGTCGGACGGCCCATCGTGTCGATGACGGATGCCATGAAAAGCCTGGCGGCGGGGAACCACTCAGTCGATGTGCCCGCCCGTGATCGCGGGGATGAGATCGGCCAGATGGCCGGCGCGGTCCAGATCTTCAAAGAGAACGCCATCGAAATGGAACGTTTGCGGTCCGAGCAGAAAATTCAGGAGGAAAGGACAGAGGCGGAACGCCGACGGTCCATGAACGAGCTCGCCTCCAATTTCGAGGCGAGCGTGATGGGGGTGGTCCAGGCGGTGTCCTCCCGTTCGACGGAGTTGAACGGCGCCGCCCAGTCGCTGTCCGCCCTGGCCCGGGAGACAGAACAGCAGGCGGCGGCGGTTGCGTCCAGTTCCCAGCAGGCTTCGGCCAATGTCCAGACGGTGGCGAGTGCCAGTACCGAGTTGTCGTCGGCCATTCAGGAAATCGGCCGCCAGGTGACCGAATCGGCCAATGTCGCCCGTTCCGCCGTGGCGGAGGCCGGTCGCGTCAACCAGATGGTCACCGATCTGGCCGTTTCGGCACAGAAGATCGGCGAGGTGATCAACCTGATCAACGATATCGCGAGCCAGACCAATCTCCTTGCCTTGAACGCCACCATCGAGGCGGCCCGGGCGGGGGACGCCGGGAAAGGTTTTGCCGTGGTCGCCAATGAGGTGAAGTCCCTCGCCAATCAGACGGCCAAGGCGACCGACGAAATCGGCTCGCAGATCGGCGGCGTCCAGCAGGCGACCCGGGAGGCCGTGGCCGCCATCCAGGCAATCACCGCAACGATCAATCGCATCGATGAGATTTCCGCGACCATAGCCTCCGCAGTGGAGGAACAGGGTGTTGCGACACAGGAGATCGCCCGCAATGTCTCTCAGGCATCGGACGGTGTCGGCGAGGTGACGTCGCGCATCGGTCGCGTGACCGAGGCATCGACCGAGACCGGCCGTTCGTCGGCGCAGGTCCTGACGGCGGCACAGCAGCTTTCGGAGCAGTCGGATCGTCTGAAAACGGATGTGAACAGCTTCATCACCCGAATTCGCGCCGGTTGACGCACGGTCCTTGCGAGAGGCCGGATCCGCCGTGGCAGGGGGGGGCGGCCTTTTTTCGTCTGACCGTCGTATCATGGCTGGGCGCCGGTATCGTCGCCGGCACGGCGATCAGGCCGTTGACGGCCGGGCCTGTTCGCTGGCCTATTGATCCTCTTGCCAGAACCCGGACAGACCGGTGTTCCGGTGACGAGGTCAAGGAGGCTGTCTCATGAGTCTGCAATCCGTTCGCGCCTTTCTGACCCGGCATGCCCCGGATCTCATCATTGTGGAAAAGTCAACCAGCACGGCAACCGTTGCGGAGGCGGCGCAGGCCCACGGGGTCGCGCCGGGGCAGATTGCCAAGACCCTGTCGTTGCGGTTGAAAGACGAGGTGATCCTGCTGGTGATGGCCGGGGATGCGAAGATCGACAATCGGAAGTACAAGGATCGTTTCGGGGGCAAAGCCAGCATGCTGGGCCCCGACGAGGTGGTGGCCTGGACCGGTCATCCGGTTGGCGGCGTGTGCCCGTTCGGCCTGACCCATGACTTGAAGGTCTTCGCCGATGTGACACTGACGCGTTTCGACATCGTCATTCCGGCCGCCGGGGCGATCAACGCGGCCGTCCGGATCGCGCCGCGGCGGATGGCCGGTCTGGTCGGAGCCCAATGGGTCGATGTCGCGCAGGATCCTGCCGCGGTCCGACCGTAGCCTCGCGAGGGGCTACCAGGTTCCGGCCAGCGCGGTGCAGGCCAGAAGAAAACCGGTCACGATATTGGAAAGAAACAGCCGGAAATTCAGTTCCGGACGGTCGAGGTCGATCCGGCGGACCTGTAGGGCAAGGTGGAAGGCGATGATCACCATGCCGAGGGCATAGGGGGCCGACATCGCGGACAACCAGCCGCCCACCGACCAGAGTGCGACGGTGAGAGCGTAAAAGCCTCCGACGCAGGTCTTCCCCTTGCGGCCGAACAGAAGCGCGGTGGATTTGAGCCCGAGCCGCGCATCGTCTTTCGCATCCACATAGGCATAAACGGTGTCGTAGCCGATCTGCCAGGTGATGGCGCCAAGCCACATGACGATCGCACCGGGGGGGAGGTCGCGGGCAACCTGCGTCCAGGCCATCAGCATGCCCCAGTTGAATGCCGCTCCCAGGATGGCTTGCGGCCAATGGGTGATCCTCTTGCAGAGGGGGTAGATCATGACAAGAGGCAGGACACAAACCGCCAGCATCCGCGTATAGGGATTAAGAAAAAACAACAGGACGGCGGCGGCGGCCAGTTCCGCAAACAGAAAAACGACGGCCTGATCGATCCGTAACTGGCCGCAGGCCAAGGGCCGGAACCGGGTCCGTTCGACATGGGCGTCGAACCGGCGGTCGGCGATGTCGTTGACCGTGGAGCCGGCACTTCTCATCAGCAGGGCGCCCAGGGAAAAGACGATCAGGAGCCACGGCGCGGGAAATCCGTGCGACGCCTGAATGAGCGCCGCGAGGCAGGGAAACAGGGTCAGCCAGATTCCCACGGGCCGGTCCAGGCGCGCGAGCCGGGTATAAGGGCGCCAGGATGCCGGTAATCGGCGATCGACCCAGTCGCCGGGGTGAATGTCACTCAGGTCGGGCTGATTCGGGGCCGTCATGCTGCGAGTCCTTAGTGGATGATCATAAAGGAGGTCTGTCTGCACAACTTTCCGGACGGAACGCCCGTCGGCTATTGATCCTGAATTTTTCCGATTCCCGGATATGGTGCCGGTCATTCTAAGCGATTTTTCCGCCGGGCATCATTGGGGAAACAGCCGATATCGCCGAATCCCCGACGGGGCGTGCGGGTATCGCCGGTCGGTTCCTGTCCCCGGGACAGGAATGAGTCCGTTGGAGCAGGGCACCGTCCGCACCTTGCCATCGCAAAACGAGGGACAGCCAAAGGGAACCGACCTCTTCCGTTCGCAGGGGAGGTGTCAAGTGGCGATCAGGGACAGGATTTCGCGAGAAGGGTTTCCACGGCCACACTGTCCGCTGCCGTGGCTGGGTTATAGATCACCATGCCGAGATCGGGCCGGCCGTCGACCGCAAAGGCGGAAAACTCGAACGCGATGGGACCGGCGTCAGGGTGGAGCAGCCGTTTGACGCCGCTGCCGTGATTGCGCACATCGTTTTCGTTCCACATGGTCCTGAACTCAGCGCTGCGCCGGCAAAGGGCGTCGACCAGGGCGGCAACCTTCGCAGGATCCGCCGCGCGGGCCGCGTCGGCCCGAAAAGCCGCGACGACGAACCGGGCCATGTCCTCCCAGTCGAACTGCGCAGCCCGGACGCGCGGATCGCAAAAGACAAGGTTGAGAATGTTACGTTGCTCAACCGGAAGGGTGGCGTAGTCGGTCAATACCGCGGCCGCCGCGCGGTTCCAGGCAACGACGTCCCAGGTGGCTGTCTTCACGATGGCGGGGCTCAGCGGCAGTGCGTCCAATACCCGTTGAAGACGCGGTGTCACACCTTCCGGATTGTCGCGGAGAATTTCCGGCGGACGTCCAAGCCCCAGCAGAAAAAGATGTTCCCGCTCCGCCCCGGTCAGCATCAGGGCGCGGGCAATTCGTTCCAGGACATCCGCCGAAGGGGCGCCGCCCCGGCCTTGCTCCAGCCACGTATACCAGGTCGCGCTGATATTGGCGCGCTGCGCCACCTCCTCGCGGCGCAGCCCCGGGGTGCGTCTGCGCGACAGCGAAAAGCCGAAGCTGGCAGGATCCAGCCTCATTCGTCGGTCCTTGAGAAACCGGCCCAGATCGTTGCCGCCGACAGCAGTTTCCCGCAGTCCGGATGATTCTATTCCGCTCATCGGACGGTTTCGCCAGCACCCGCCGGCGGACAGGCCGAAAGGCGCATCCGCGTGAACAGCAGCGAGGGCCGGTCGTTCAGGACAACCCCCTGCGACTCGTTATATCCGGCTTTCCCGGCTACCCGGATCGATGCCAGGTTGGCGGGGGATATCAGGCAGACGGACCGGTCGATGTTTTCCTGCCGGTCGAGCCAGCCAAGCGCGGCCGCGAGGCCTTCCGTCGCGAAACCCTGTCCATGCGCCCAGGGGGCAAGGGCCCATCCCGCTTCGGGAATTCCCCGGACCGAGGGGGTCATGTTGCGGTGGAAATCGGCAAATCCAAGATCCCCGACATACCGTCCCGAGGTCTTTTCCCGAACCGACCAATATCCGTACCCCAGAAGCGGCCACAGTCCCCGATAGGCCAGCATGCGCATCCACGAATCCCGGCGGGGCGATGGCTTGCCTGCGAAAATATGTTTAACCACGGCCGGCTCGGCCCACATCTCACTCAGCGGTTCAAAATCGGACGGCTCATGTCCGGCCAGAAGGAGGCGCGGAGTTTCCAGGACGGGGGGCGAGAAACTGTCCGGCACGGTCTCGGTCCTTTATGGTTTGCGGGGGGGCTATTTGAGTTTTGGGGGCGTCCTGGACCTTGTCGCCCGCCGTTACCATAGCGGTCGGGCAACGCTTCGAGAACCCCGGATCCGTGATCGGCCGCGGGTGGGCCGGATCAGGGGGTCAGGAAAACGCCCGCCGGCACCCGAGAATGGCGGCGATCAGAACCGCCGCCCCAAGGGTGGCCGCGATCCAAAGCAGATGATATCCGGCGGTTGCCAGGATCACCCCGCCGACCGCCGAACTGATACCACCTCCACCAAACAGGCCGAGGCCCACCAGGCCGGAGGACAGGCCGCTGGATCCGATATCGAACGCGAGCGTGGCCAGGGTCGACTGGACGAAGACATATCCCAATCCAAGCGCCATCACGGCCATCATCCCGATCCTCCAGTCGGATGAGCAGGCCAGCATGACGGCCGCGGTCATTCCAAGCGTGGCGCCAAGAAGCGCCACCCCCTGGCGGCCGGCACGACGCGACACGTGGCCGACGGCAGATCCGGCCATCAGGCTGGCGACGCCGAACAGCATCAGGACGGCGCCGGCCTGGAGCGGGGAGAGCCCGCCATCCTGTTGCAGATAGGCGCCGGCGAAGCCATAGAGGCCCAGCAGCAGATATCCGGTGACGAAGGCGAGAGAATAGACAAGGCGTCCCCGGGGATCGTTGAGGGCGCGGACCAGTTCGGCGATAAATCCCGTCGTCGGCGGCCGCGGGCGGTCGGCGGGAAGGCGCAACAGAAGCCCGAAAACCAGCAGGGCCAGCATGGTGAACAGGGTGAATACCGTCCTCCAGGAGAGAAATTCGGCGACCATGCCGCCAAGACCGACAGCGACTGCCTGTCCCAGAAACACGATTCCCATGAACCGTCCGACGGCGGCCTGGCGTCTGTCGGGCGGTACGCGGTCCCCGATCGCGGCCAAAGAGACGGCGATCAGGCCGGCGGCGAAAAGACCGGTCAGGCAGCGGCCGGCGCAAAGCCAGGACAGGGACGGCGCAAGGGCGCAACCCATCGTCCCGGCCGCCAGTCCCAGCATCAACCGGCGCAACAGCCGGAGGCGGCCATATCCCTCGCTGAGGAATCCATGCAGGGGTTGCAGCAGTCCATAGGGGATCATGTAGGCCGTCAGAACCGTGACCGCACGGGCGACGGTCACGCCAAGATCATCGGCGATCGGAGGCAGGATCGGCGCCACGATCCAGTTGTCCGCGGCGGATACCAGTCCCGCCGCACCCAATATCGCGACCAGGACCGTCTCCTGTCGTTTTCCTGCCGGTCCATCGGGTATCGTCGTCATTCATTCCGCCTTTCCGAACATGGTCTCCGGGGTCCCCGGACGGGTCGTCATCCGATCCGGACCGGCCGAGATTAGGCATGGCAGGAAAAGGATAACAGATACAGCCGGATCGAAATGATGGCATAACAGTTGTCATGACCGGACAACCGCCCCGCTTTCTTTATCGGACATTGGTCGACAAGCTGACCGGGCTGATCGATCGGGGGGTGCTGCGGCCGGGGGAACGGTTGCCGTCGTTGCGTCGCATCGCCGGTGACGAGCGTGTCAGCCTGACGACGGCCCTCCAGGCATACGGAGTCCTTGAAAGTCTTGGATATATCGAGGCCCGTCCGAGATCCGGCTACCGGGTTTGCGACACCGGAGGGCCGCTGCCGGAGGTGCCGGCGACCTCCGTTCCGGATGGCCGGTCGGCCCCTGTCGATGTCGGCGATCTGGTCGCCGACCTATTGCGCGGCGGGCAGAATCCCGATCTGATCCCCCTGGGCGCGGCCACCCCGGGGGGCGATCTGCTTCCCCGCCGCGCGATGGACCGGCTGCTGACGGCCGCGATCCGCCGTTCCGGCCGGGCGGGAGAGCCGGACAGCAGTTTTCCTCCTGGAGAGCCCGACCTGCGACGTCAGATCGCCCGCCGGTCGCTGGAATGGGGGGGAGGACTGGATCCCGACGGAATCCTGGTGACGGCGGGTGGCACGCAGGCGATCGATCTCTGCCTGCGCGCGGTGACAGGACCGGGCGATCTTGTCGCGGTCGAGTCTCCTTGCTATTTCGGCATCCTGCTTCTGCTGGAGGCGCTGGGATTACCGGTGATCGAAATCCCGACCCATTCCGGGGAGGGCATCCGACTCGACAGTCTTGCCGCGGCGCTGGCGTCGCATGATATCCGGGCGTGCGTTCTGTCCCCCTGTTTTTCCAATCCCCTGGGGAGCCGGATGCCGGACGGGGCCAAGCGCGATCTCGTCGCAATGCTGCGTCGCCGCGGCATTCCCCTGATCGAGGACGACACTTACGGCGAGCTTTGTCATCGAGGGCCGCGTCCCCGGCCAGCCAAGGCGTTCGATGCCGATGGGCTGGTGATGCTGTGTTCGTCCTTTTCAAAGATTCTGGCTCCCGGATATCGTATCGGCTGGGTCGCTCCGGGACGGTTCAGAGATCGCGTCGAACGCCTCCAACTCGCCTCCACGCTGGCGGCGCCCGGCATTTTCCAAAGAGCGGTCTCCGGATTCCTGGAAAGCGGCGCCTATGACCGTCACCTGCGCCGGCTGCAAAGCGCCGCGGGAGATCAGTGCCGAAGAATGGCGGGCGCCATCGGCGCCCTTTTCCCCGCGGGGACCAGGGTCACGCGGCCCGATGGCGGCATCCTGCTGTGGGTGGAACTGCCCGACGGAGTTGACGCCATCGACCTGAGCCGAAGGGCCCTGGCGGCGGGGATCGGGGTTTGTCCGGGACCGGTCTTCTCCGCGACCGGGCGCTATCGCAATTTCATCCGCCTCAATGCGGGATGCCCGTGGTCGCCGGTTCTGGAGCAGGCTCTCGCACGGCTTTCGGGCATCGTCCGTCAGTGATCTCTGCCCTTGGGGGCGGCCGGAACGGTACGGGAGCGATATCGTTTCGCGGTGACGCGGGATAAACGGCACCGCTCCGGGCGGGTGGCAGACGGGGACAGGATCACCGGGACCTCGCTTTCTTGATGGAGTCCTGGCCGTTGATACAATCGAGCAATGTCGAGACGACGGCCTCGATGGCCTCGTTGCGCCGGCGCCGGGCGTAGAGCCCATAGCGCACGGTCATTTGTTCCGGCAGGCCGAACGCCGCCGGCAGGCTGCGCATATAGGGTTGGCGGATACAATCCGGGGTCAGCAGAGCGATGCCGAGGCCGCTCTCCACCGCGGCCTGAATGGCGGCAATCCTGGAGCTGGTGAAGACGATCCTATAGTCGCGGCCGTGGATGGCCAGTCCTTCCAGCATCCGTTGCCGCCAGGAGCAGGGCGGTGGAAAGGCGATGAGGTCGAGATGGTCGTCCTGTCCCGGCTGATAGTCGTGACCACACACCCAGTGCAAGGTCACTCCCCAACTGAAGAGGGCGGAATGGGACACAGTGGATGGCGCGGCGACCATCACATCCAATTGCCCCTCATACCAAAGTGGTTCGACCACATCGCTGTTGTCGATCATGATCTCAAGCCTGACCCCTGGATAATCGCGCCGCACTCTGCGAAGAGCGGGAGGAAGGGCCGCGATAGCGACCTCTTCGGGCAGGGCCACCCGCACGACGCCGACAGGATCGGGGGCGTTCAATTGTGAGTAGGCTTCGTCGCCGAGATCCAGCATGCGCGTCGCGAAGCTGAAGAACGTTTCCCCATAGGCGGTCGGCCGGACACCCCGTCCGGTCCGGAGAAAGAGGCGTTTCCCGAGCAAGGCCTCAAGCTTTCGCATCTGCATGCTGAGGCCCGGTTGTGAGCGATGCGTCCCGGAGGCAGCCCGGGTCATGCTTCCCGTCCGATAAATCAGGCAGAAGCTTCGGAGAAGGTCGATATCGATCGCTGCCGGTATCATGATTTTTGATATCTGTAATCAACGTTGGCACTCTAGTTAATTTTATTGGGACGTGCCATCGTTAGTTAAATATGAATAATACAGATACGGTTTTTTATACTTTGTATCATTTTGTGTTTTATTAAATAAAATTTTGAAATTGCACCGAATGTAAAGGAATAAAATCATTCAAAGGAGACACGGCGTGGAAAACCTAAAAGTGAAGGGGTTTGAGATATTCAACCCATTTCAGGCGATCAGTCACCTTGGATATTTGAAAGAATGGGAGGCTGTTAAAAAAGAATTTTCTGAACTTCCGTTGGATCCATTTTGCGATCCTAATTATATAAGAAAAAGACGATATAGCTATGCTTATATAAATAGCCATAGTCACGAATTGACGTGGCCTCCTGATAGTTATGACGAGCAGTGTGTGTATTACCAAGGAAATTTCAACAATGAGCATAAAGATATACACAGAAAATTTCCCTCAATATCTATAGGTGTTAGACGGAATCCAATCCTTAAACTGCTGATCGATAATGATTTCAATCGTACTTTCTGGAGGACCGCTGAAGTCAGGCAATACAGGGTTGGCATTCATCTCGTCAGGCTGATGGTCACGCCGCATTCTCCGCGCGCGGTGGCCTCCCCCGATGTCCTGCATCGGGATGGCGAAGCTTTTACGTTTGTCCACCTGGTCAACCGGCAGGGAGTCTCCGGCGGGGAGAACACGGTCGCCACGATCGACGCCGTCGGTCTCAAGGCCGGTGATGCCACATCCGCCCAGATCCATGCCCGTTTCGTCCTGGAACGCGATCTCGACAGCTTCGCCGTTTGCGATGACATGGTGTGCCACGCGGTCGACAGCGTGGTCCTCGCCGACGGTGCGGATCACGGCTTCCGTGATGTCATCCTGATCGATTTCACGCCGGTTCTTCCCGTTCTGGGAATGAACTGACAACGCGGTCCGACAACATAAGGACGCACCGAATGACCCGTTATCTGTTGCTCCCGATGCAGCCGACGCCCAATGGCACGCTTCATCTCGGGCATATCGCCGGCCCCTATCTCCGCGCGGATATTCTGGCGCGCGCCTTGCGCCGGCAGGGCGATGAGGTTTCCGTGATCTGCGGCGCCGATGTCTACGAGAACTGGATTCAACTCCCCGCATTGCGGAGCAATGTCTCCCCTGAGACGTTATGCCGCAACAACGGGAACGCCATCCATGAGGATTTGAGGTCGATGGGGATTGGCGTCGAGTCCTGGATCGATCCCTTGGGGGAGGTCGATTCCGGCGCCTATGCGGCCCTTCACAACGAGCTGCTGGATCGCGGGGTCAGGGGCGGGGGGCTGTTCCTCAAGTCCGAAAGGATCCCCTATGCGGAAAACACCGGCCGCGCCGTCACGGGCGTCTGGTTGCTGGGCAGATGCCCGGGCTGCGGTCTGCCCGCGGGGGGCAATTGTTGCGAAAATTGCGGTTTTCACTATCAGCCCGACCAGATTCTGGATCCCCGGTCCCGTCTGGATGAGGGGCGCCTGATCTGGCGTGAGGAACGGAGCTGGTTTGCCAGGGCGGATGATCCTGCGCGCATCGAAAGCCGTCTGTCCCGGCTGACCGGAAGCCCCGTCTTTCGCGATCTGGCGATCCGTTATCTGCGGTCGACCGGCGCGGAAGTCCGCCTGACCGCCCCGGGAGACTGGGGTGTTGCCAACCGGATTGACGGCAATGGCGCTGTCGTCTGCAACACCTTCTTCGCCTACTGCGTCTATTGCGGCGAGCATTTTGCCCGCCTGACCGGGCGCCCCAATCCGCTGCGCGAGGGGGCCGACCGTGATACGCAGGTTGTCGCCCTGGCCGGAGTGGACAATCTGGTTGCCGCGTTAATCACACCGCTGGTCCTGTCCGGTTGCCTTCCGGGAACGCGGGGATTCGACCGGGTCATCCTGAACCGCTTCCTGCTGCTCGACGGTGCCAAGTTCTCGACCAGCCGCCGCCATGGGATCTGGGTCTCGGATGTCGCCGCAAATAAGGCGATTTCGACCGATGAGCTCCGTCTTTTCCTGTCATCCCTGTCCCTCGGCGAAGACGAGGTCAATTTTGACGTTGCGGCGCTGATCCAGTTCGTGAACTGGCACCGGCGGCGCCTGGGCAGCCGGATCGCCGAGGGGGAAATGGAAATCCGCGACATCCCGGCCGGCGCGATTCTCCAGATGCTGAAGGGGAGGGGCATTCCTGTCCAATATGCAGCGGTGGAGGACATCCGTCCCGACGCTCTGCTGGCGGCTTACCTGGCCTGGTTGTCCAACGACGATGTCAGGCGTTCGGATCCGGCCCTTTGGCGCGCCGCCCTTGCTTTTCTGGTGGAACCCCTGGCACCGCTGCTGGCGGCGGAATTGCGATCCGGACGGAAAGGGGAGGAGGGGATCCTGATCCGGGCGGGACGCGATCTCGTCGATGCGGATCTCCGGTCGATCGTTCATTTACAGCAGGAGAATTGATGATGTTGGACAGCGTTGACGATGTCCATGCGCACCGTGACAGGTGGAGGGGGACTGTTCTGGACGTGGGTCTTATCGGCGCCGGACCATCGAATTTATCCGTTGCTGCGCATCTGCTGCCCCACACCCAGGCATTTGCTCTTTATGACCGTCGCCGGGCTTTCACGTGGCACGATGGTCTGATGCTTGATGGCGTCAAGCTGCAATCGTCCTATTTCAAGGACTTGATTTTTCTGAGCGATCCCAAGAGTCCGTTTACCTTCTTCAATTACCTGCATGAGAAAAACCGGTTGTACCGTTATCTGCATGCGGAATTCGACCGGCCGGAAAGACGGGAATTCGAATCCTATTTCCGCTGGGCCGGAGAGAAACTTGAGTCCTTTATTTCCCTTGAGACAGACGTCATCGGGCTGGAGCAGAGGAACGACGGATTTCGCATTCTGTTCCAGTCCGGTTACCAGGATTCACGGAATGTGGTGGTCGGTATTGGGAAGCAGCCGTTTCTTGCGGGAAATGCGTCCGGTTTTGCCGGTCCGACGGTCTTCCACTCCAGTGACTATCGTCATCGCAGGGATGACGCGGGAGGTTTCAAGGGGCGGGACGTGATCATTGTCGGGGGAGGACAATCCGCGGCCGAAATCGTTCTTGATCTGATTTCCTCGACCGGAAATTTCCCCAAAAGCATCCTGTGGATGACACGGTCGCAGAAATTCGCAATGTTTGATGAAACTGTACTATGCAATGATATTTATACACCGTCATTCGCTACGTTCTTTTTCAATCAATCTGCTGAAATGCGCCGCGTTTTGAATGACGTGTATAAAACGTCAAGCGATGGGATCGTCGGAGAACTGTTGCTTCGCATTTACCGGCGTTTCTATGATCTTGATGTCTTCCATGGGACACCTGTTCAATACCGGATGCGCGTCGGGCAGACCTATACGGGCCTCGAACCGGCGGAAGGCGGCCGCTGGCGTGTGTCCAGCCACTTCCGGGATGCCCCAAGGGTGGACGTGGGCGATGTCGTCATCATGGCAACCGGATACCAGTCTCCCCGATCGCCACTGATGGAGTCGCTTGACGAGATTCTGGACCACGATGCGGACGGCTCCCCGGTTTTCGGAAGCGATTATTCTGCCCGGACACAGGTGCCGACCTCCGGCCGGATCTTTTTACAAAACATGTCCTCGGACCGGTTCGGCTGGATGGATCCCAATCTCGGGGGGACGTCCTGGCGTGCCGCGACGATTACCAACGCCATCCTGGGAAGACCTGTCTACACGAACAGCGATGAGGGGACGCTGATCGATTGGGCCGGATCCCGATGACCGGGCGTCCCAGCCCCCTTGGACGACTGTCGGGTCTTGGGCCGGTCTGGCGGGATGGTCATTTCCCGGCCGGGATATCGGCGGTCGGGATCGACGGCGATGGCCGCGCCGTCTATGGCGCCGGCAACGACGGCACTGTCGGGCGGTGGTCTTTTCCGGCCCGTGGGGGCGCGGTTGTCCGGAAGATCGGCGAGGCGTCGTTGCGGACGCTCGATCCGCATCCGTCCAGCGGTCGCCTGTTGCTGGGAGGGGAGGATGGACGGATCCGGATCCTCGACTCCACGACGCTTGAGCCTGTTTGGGAAAGGCGGATGCCGGACGACTTCATCAACGGCGCCGCCTGGAGCCCGGATGGCAGGCTGGTCGCCGTCGGGGGAAGCCGGGGCGTTCTGACTGTGCTCGATTCGGTGACGGGCGACGTTTTGCGGGCCTTTCCCCTGGCGATGCCGGTCCTTCATGTCGCCTGGAGCGGCAACGGCCGCTGGCTCGCGGCGTCCGCCTATGACGGCGGTATCGTTCGCTGGGACACCGGTCATTGGTCGGAGGTCCGGTACCGCATCCCCGACCAGGCGGCATGGAGTGTCCGCGTGACGGATGACGGGACACTGTTTTCCGGGCGGGACGACGGTCAGATTCAATGGAACGGTGGGGTTCTGGGCGGTCTTCCCCATGACGGCGCCGTTTCCGGGGTGGTTCCGCTCGGGCGTCGGTATCTTGCCTCGCTATCCCATGACGAGACCATCCGGATCAGGTCACGGACCGGGGGGGCGGTGGTCGAGGAACTGTTCCCCGTCTATCCGGGGTGGACCGCGTGTCTGGCGGCGGACCGGTCCGGACGATGGCTTCTGACGACGGATACGGCCGGCCAGTCGCTTTGCGTTTATGATGTCGACGCCCTGGTTGGCGCCGCCGCCGCGCGTTCCCCCGGGACCGTCGGGGATTTTTGGCGGTCGCGCCGGCAGGATGGATCGGGAACCCCGAACGGGCGGCGGGCCCGGATCCGCCGTCTGGAAAATGCCGGAAAACTGGTCGCGTCTCCGGATTGCCGGTCGTATCGTCGCGCCCCGCATCGCCTTCTTGACGCGTTCGACGTCCTGTCCTCCGGCGGTCGTCTTCTTCACCCGGTGACCACGATGGAGATCGGCACGCGGTGGGACGCTGTCGCCGTCATCAAATCCGGACGGGCGACGGTCTGTGGTGGTCGTTCCGGCGAGGAGGAGACGGTTCTGGCCCTCCCCGCCCTCGATGCCGGTGGCCCCACCGCCGGGATGACCGTGCTGGGCCGGCCGGGGGGGGAGGGGGAAAGCCCGACCCTTCTGGCGGCGACATTGTTTTCCAGGGCCTGGTCATCCACCCTTTTCGATCGGGCGGTGATCGGCCGTCGCGTCTACCGTTTGCGGTCTCCCGACGGTTCGCAAATCCACATCGGGTGGAACAACGACGGCGTTTGGATTGCGGGCGACGGGCTGTTCGATGACGGTGGACCAACCGGCGACGCGTCTTGCTCTTCGCCGGTTGACCGGCTCGCTCCGATCCCGCGAGCGGACGCGAGCGAGGCCGGGGGTCTCGGAGAAACCGGCCCGACGATTGAGGGGCGCGCCGATCGGCTCCGGGCAGCGCGGACTGGATTTATGGGGCGTCAGTTCGTTGCGGCGATCGCCGCCATCGCCCTGCCGCGAACGAACCGCGACCCGGTTCCCGGTCCCGCTCAGGACCTGGAGGTCCGGAGATCCGCTTTTTGCGCCGCCGCGCTGGACAGTTCGCTGCTTGCTCAGGCGGCGACCGAAGACATCGCTCCGCAGGTGATCGATGCGATCCTGTTTGAACGCCGCCGTCACTGCCGGATTGTCCTTGGCGGCCGCGACGTCTCCACGACGACGAAAGGGGGCGACGGTTCTGCCGATTCGCCGGATGCGGTGATCCTCGATCCATCCGGAACCGGGGAAACGGGGCGGACGATCGCCCGGATCATTGCCGGGCAGGGGTATGGCGTCGTGATGATCGACCCCACCGGATCATCTGTTGTTCCGGACGATGCCAGGCTCCATATCCTGGTGTTGGACGATGATCCCTTGCAGGATTGGCGCGATGGCCCTGTCGGATTGTGTTACGAGACGCTTGCCGCGCGGCATCGCGACGGCCGGCGCCAGCGCTGGCTTCCTGTCCGTGTCCGGGCGCGGGATGGGAGCCTGCCGGCGCTTCCGGATCTGCTGTGCAGCTTCGACGGCATTGTTCTGTCTTCCGACCGGACCGTGGGCCGCGAGGATGTCATTCGCATCGTGGCCGCCCTGGACCATGACAGGGCCCGGCTGTGACCAGGGGGGGATCGCATGACTCAGCCGGACAACGCCGTTTCCCCACAGATGCGGACCCGGGCGGCGATGGGACGCGACAGGCTGTCAGCCTATCTCGCGACGGCGGCCGCGCTCGTTCTTTGGGCATCGTCCTTCGTTGCGATCCGCTATTGCCTCCGCTATTTCACTCCGTCCGGTCTGGCGGCTTTGCGCTATGCCATCGCCGCGGTGGCTCTTGTCGTACTTTCTCCGCTGATCCGGGGACAGGGCTCCGCAAGAACGGGATGGCGGGATCTCCCCCTGTTCGTCCTGTTCGGCCTTCTTGGTATCGTCGGCTACAATATCGGTCTCAATCTGGGAGAGCAGACGGTCACGGCGGCAACATCAAGTTTTGTTGTTGCTCAGATTCCTATTTCCACGGTAATTCTTCAATTTATGTTTTTCCAAGATAAAATATCTCGGGGAACATTCTTCGGAATTTTGCTGGGTCTGCTTGGAACGACAATCATCGTATTGTCGGAAACATCTGGATCCGGATTCGGATGGGGGGCTATTTTTATCGTTGGTGCCATTTTTTCAGAAAGCGCCTATTTCGTTTTGCAAAAAGACGCCATCCATCGTTTGGGGGCCTACCGTGTCAACCTGTTCACCATCCTGGCTGCCGGAATCTGCATGTCCCCCTTGCTGGGTGACCTTTTCACCGCCGGTTTTCCCGATGGGGCCGGACCCTGGATTGCGGTCCTCTATCTTGGCTTGTTTCCGGCGGCACTGGCCTATTTCCTGTGGACCTACGCCATCCGGGAATTAGGGCCTGTGATCACCGCCACCTCACTTTATGCCCTGCCATTTCTCACGTTGTTGATCGGTTTTTTGTGCCTTGGCGAACAACCCGTGCCCATGGCGTTGTGTGGCGGGGCGCTCGCGTTGTCCGGAGCCTATCTGGCACACCGTTTCCGTCAGTGACTGTCCGGAACGCAGGCTGGTCCGAAGAGGGGACGTGCCCGCTTCATGATGGCCTTCCGATGGAACGCCGGCGTCACCGGGACGACGGGGCCAAATCAGCTCTGCCGGATCGTTGTCAGAAAATTCGCGACCTCCGTGTTAAGGACGTCTGATTGCCGAGCCAGATTCGACGATGCCGACAGAACGGATTCGGACTCCCTGCCTGCTTCCTTGGCGGCGGCGCTGACGCCGGTGATCCTTTTGGATACAGTCTCGGTCGCGGCGGCAACCTGTTCCGCGACGCGCGATATCTCCTCGGTTGCGGCGCCTTGCTGCTCGACGGCTGCGGCGATGGCGATGGAGATCTCGTTCAAAGAGCGAATGGTTCGGGTGATGCTGTCGATTGCGGCGACTGTGCCCCGGGTTGCTCCCTGGATTTCCTGGATTTGGGTGGCGATCTCTCCGGTTGCGCGTGCCGTCTGGCTGGCCAGATTTTTGACTTCCGTTGCAACGACGGCGAAGCCCTTGCCGGCGTCGCCGGCACGCGCCGCTTCGATGGTGGCGTTGAGCGCCAGAAGATTCGTCCGGCTTGCGATATCGGTGATCAGGGAAACGATCGTGCCGATTTTTTCCGCCATCTCCGACAGTTCTGTCACCGAACGCATGCTCTCTCCCGCTTCGGTCACGGCCTTTTCGGCGGCGATCGACGAGGCGGAGACCTGCTGGGTGATCTCGCGGACCGATGCGGACAGTTCCTGCGCTGCCGATGCAACGCTGTGAACATTCTGCGTGGCCTGAATTGACGCCTGCGAAACCACCTCCGCTTCGTCGCTCGCTTTGCGCGTGGTATCGGATAGCATTTTCGAAGAGACGCGCATGTCACCGGCCGCGCTTGCAATTCCGGAAGCAACGGAATGGACGCTTCGCTCGAAAGTATCGGCCAGAGCGACCAGATCGGACCGCCTTTTGCCCTCGGCCTCGCGCTTTGTCGTCTCCTGTTCGGCCCTCAATTGATCGACCTGAAGCAGATTGGTGCGAAACACTTCAAGTGAGTTGACCAGAACGCCAAGTTCGTCACGGCGTGCCAGATTGCGAATGTTGTCGGATACATTGCCGTTCGCCAGTTCTTCCGTCCGTCGGGCGATGGTCCTGATCGAGCGCACCGTCGTCGTGACGATCGTCGACGTCAGGACCACAAGTGCGACAATAACGCCGGCGGTCAGACTGATTGCACTTTGTCGCGCCTTGGCGCTGACCGCATCCGCAGCCTCGGCGTCGATTCGCGACGCCGCGTTGCCCATACGGACCAATTCGCTAAGCGCCGCGATAAGAACCTGGGAATTCTGATCGAAGGGTACGAGAAACGAAACGGCCGAATTGAAGTCGATCTCCATCATCTGGGAGACGAATGTCAATGCCTTGCGGTATTTCGCCACATCCTGAACAAGTCCGTCGAGACGATCTCGCTGGTCGCTCCGGGCGAATCGGTCCCGATATTGGGACAGACGCTGCTGAACCTGATCCAGCCTGGAGTCGAGCCGTCCGATTTCGGTCGCAACGTCCAATCCCTTGGTTCCGGCGGCCTGAAGGGCAAGAATCCGGTAAAGGTTCCCATTGACCGACTGGATGCCATCGGACGCCTCCTGCAGAAGCATATTTCCGTCGCTGCTGCGGACGAGCACGCGATCCATCGTTGCCGACTGGGTCGTCAAGGCTCCCAGGCTGATCAGCGCGACCGAGATCATCATTGCGATCGAGACCAGGGGCGCGATCGCGAGTTTGATCGGAAAAGGCCAGTCGGAAATCCGGATGACGGTGTGGAGCATGATCTCTCTCCTTCGTGCCCTGCGTCGGTCATTTCTCAACCGTGTGATCCGGTCACAGCCGGTGCACCGACTCTTTCAAAAGGTTCTGTGCACGAGACTCAGCGCGAGCGTAACAGCTCAGCTTTTTTTATGTTCAAATGCCGCTCTGGTTTCAGTGCACTGACCTCTTTCGTGACTCTTTTGTTTTGTCTCAACGCACTGGGGGGGACTCCAACATTTGGCTCCCTTGCAGTTGGGGCGGGAGGGGATGTGAAAAAATCCTTAAAGGATCTCCGGCATCCCCGCCGGACTCCGCCGCAAAAGCGCAGGAATTGCCGAAGTTCGGCGTCACCAGACCACAGGGCTCGTAAGGCCTGTGCGACTGGTTTTTTTCACAACCACGAACGCCTGCTCCCCTTCTGATTCCGGGACTCATCTGTCAGATTTTCACCCCTAGTGCACCGACGCGAACTGAAGATTCAGTTTGCATCGGTGCACTAGCCGTATGAAGGCGTCCCCGCCCGGCGAGGGACAAAAAGATCCTCGGGGTCAAAATCCAACAGACGAATCCCTGAATCAGGAGTGGGGCCAAGCGTCCCGCCCGCCGTTCGGCGAAAGCCGAAATACCAGCACTTCCGCCGCTTTCGCGTCGGAGGCGGGCAGGATGGCTGGCCCCACTCGCAAGGGATCCAAATGTTAGATTCCGACCACTCGTGCACTGACTCATCTGAATGTGCCAGTGCACTAGAAGTGCGCCGTGGCGCTGACGATCACCCGTCGCTCATCGGGCACACCGGGACGGTTCCAGATTTTCGCCTGATTGACCTGTTCCGCCGTGGCTCCCAAGGTCAGGTGTGCGGTCACCCGGTAGCCCGCGTGGAGATTGATGGTGACATAATCCTTGATCGCGGACGGCACATAGCCGAGGACCGTGTCATAACGGTAATCGGTGATCGAGGATTGCCAGCGCCCCAGGACATCGAATTCCCAGCGGTCGAGGGTGTAACCGACACTGGCATCGACCGAGTGCTTTGGCGTTCCCCCGGAAAAGGCGGTGTAGGCGCCCGCGGCGATGGTCGGATAGACGCTGTCTTTGATGGTCGCGTAGGAATAGCCGACCTTCCAGCGGAACGGGATTTTTTTCTCGCTCCGCAGGCTGACCTCAACGCCCAGCTCGCGGCTGCTACCGAAATTCTGGCTTTGGTAAAGGATGTTGGGCCCGTATGTGATGGGGGCGCTGACATCGTATCCGAACAGGTTGGCGTTCTGTTGTTTGAAGAGGGCCGTCCTCAGAATTGTGCCGATGTTGCGAAAGCTGTGATCGTAATCGACTTCGTAGTTGAGAACGGAGGTGGGCGAAAGAGACGGGCTGCCGACCAGCACGACGCCGGGCTGGACGATTTGCTGGGCCAGATCATCCAGGCTCGGCAACTGATACCCCCGGGAGACCATGAGCCGCAGGACGTCGGCGTCGCTCAGATGGCTCACCAGGCCGGTATTGAAACTGAAGGCCGCCAGTGACCGGTGGTTGAAGTCATGGGAGGTCAGCCCCGTCGCCGGGAGAACCTGTCCATTCTCATAAAGTGTCAGATAGTCTTCGCGGATGGCGTTAGTCAGGGCTATGGCCGGGGTGATCTGCCAATTCCACATGCCTCCAACGGAATAAACGTTGTAGCCGACTGTACTTCCATTGAAAAACTGCCCCTCGGCCTCGTTGTTCTTATATTCAAAATTGAGGCGGACGGTGTGATCCTTGCCGGCCAGGAACAAGTCGCTGAGACGGACATCCGTGGCCGCGTTGTCGGCGACCTGTGCCTGGGATCCCTCGTAATGGATGTGCCAGGAGGTATGATAAACGTCGAAATCGATCTCCCCCAGGGATGTGGACGCCTGGACCCGGCCGCGAATTGTGTTTGTCCGGTCGTCTTCCGGAGTGGCGTCGGCCGGAAAGTTCCGACGCATCGTGCCGATGTTTCCTTCCAACGTCACCAGGATCCCGGGTGCGGCCTGCCAGCGGCTGTCGAGATTGACGGTTCCTGTCCGAGGCTGCAGCAGGCCCTGCGCATTTCCTGGCGGTGTCCCGCTTGTCGAGAATTCATGCGCGGACATGCCGCCGACCGAAAGGCGGACACCCAGGGTCCGGCCGTCTTTGAATGTGGCGACCGCTGATCCCTCCTTCAACGATTGCGTTCCAATCCGGCCGGTGATGGCGTTGACGTTGTCCTGCAGGGGGTCGTAAGTCACGATATTGATGACGCCGCTTGCTGCGTTGAACCCGAACAGAGCGGAATTTGGCCCCTTGACGATCTCGATCTGACGAATTTCGTCCAGTTGGACTGGCATGGCGGACCAGACAACGTCGCCATAAAAGTCCTCATAAATCGGCCGGTCGTTCACCAGGACCAGAAGGCGAGGATTCCAGGGCTGGTCATAGCCCCGGATGCCCACTTCGCCGTCATTGAAGCTGGAACGGCGGAAATTGAGTCCGGTGACAAATTGTAAAAGATCAGGAATTGTGTCCACACCGGAGCGGCGGATGTCGTCCTGCGTCAGAATTTCCATGTTGATGGGGACCTCGGATACCCGCTGGGGCTTCCCGGTTGCCGATGTCGTGACCGGTTCTCCGAACAATTCCTCCAGGTCCCCGTAATTTACGGACTGGGCCTGCGCCGAATGATGGACCAACAAGGCGGCGGCGGCTGCCGTGGCGGCGAGAAGCGTCCTGTTCATCATTGCTGTCCTCATGTCCGGTCAAATCTGCGTGATCAGCATCTTGAAGGCCGGGTCAAAAGTGATGCCCGCGGCCTCTGCGACTGATTTATTGACGATGATCTCGACCTTGGGGTCCGTTTTGATGCCCATCAGGCATTGGCCACCCTGGACCTGCGGAATGTCGATCGTCCCGCAGGGGAGTTTTTTGTCCTTTGACAACGAGCCGACCTTCGCGGCGTTCGCGCCAAGTCCGCTTGTCAGGAAAATCGCCCCCGCACTGCCAGCGGAGCCCAGAGCATCGATCGGAACCATTATTGGTGTGAAAACGTGCGTGCCGGCTTTCAGCCCGTCACCGACTCCCTTCCGGACGGCATCGGCCTCCTGTGCCGACTGAGGATTCGCCGGGTCAAATACGATTGCCAATTTCAGGTCGCCTGCCGGCAGGTTTTCGATGAAGCCGAGCGATCTCCCCAGCACCTGGATATCCTTTGTGGAAATATCGGCAGCAGATGCCGTCGTGGTTGTCACGAATCCGGCCAGGAGTCCGGCCTGGAATGCCGCAATCGTGGTGAAGGGTCCTCTTCTCATCGTAAACCCCCCGTCAGTGTTCGATAGACCATGCCGGTTGTTGCGTCGATCTGCGTCTGAAGGCTCCGCTCCGGTATCCGAAGGTCGTGTTTCGGCGGATGTCGAGGCGGTTCCGCCCGGCATCGGTCCGGAAAAATTATGTTTAAATCCAAGAAAAACTACTCAGGATTGAATTCAGGATAACGGGAATTCCATCCAATCAAAAGCTGAATTGCTTTCCTTGGTGATATACCTATAGGGTCTTTACGTGCGCGGTTGCCGCGCAGGAACGAACCGGTCGACATTTGACTGCCCTGGTCCGATCCTGGCTCGCTTTTGCGGGCGGGCCGCCGCGACAGAGCGGAAGAGCCTTGCATGACCCTGGCGGATCTCCGCGTATCTCCACCTGTCCCGGGGCAGGGCGGCGACGTCATGACCGTCACCGGGCCCGATTGCCATCGCCTGCTGGCCCTCGCAGGTCCTCATGCCGCGTCGAAGGCGGTTCGAAACCTCTGCATACGGTAAATTCAACCGGCGGCGCGGATGACTCATCGCTCACAGGCCGACGGACCGGCAGGCCGACTGATTGACAGGCCCGATGTGGGCCCGCGGGCTTCCGGTTCCGTCGGCGGGCGCGGGCTATTTGGTGTATTGGTCGACGATTTTCCGGATGGATCCGTCCTCGGTCATCTGTTGCAGGGCGACGTCGACCTTTTTCTCGAAGTCCGCTTTCCATGGTGCCTTGAAGGCGGAGCCGAAGGTGAGATGGGCGGTTTCAAGGGAGGCTGTGGCGGCGCCCGCCCCGGACGCCGGGGATCCGATGGCCTTCAGAGCCTGGAGGATCGTGATCTCGTCGTTCACATAACAGTCGACATGTCCCGCGACCAGTTTACGAACATTGTTCTCGGTCGAATGACCTTCCTCGACAGTGATTTTGCCGTCGGCGACCATCTTGAAAAAGGGGGCGCCGGCCGCAAGAAAACCCGTGTTATTGGCAAAGGTGAGGCCGGTGAAGTCGTCCGGAAATTTCATGTTCGGCCGGATCTTTTTGGTCTGGCAAAAGGCGACAACCCGTTCGGTGTGCAGTGGAACCGAATAGTGCTCGATCCAGGGGCGCTCCGCCTCGCGGCGATAGGCGCCGAGAACAGCCGGAAATCCGCCGTTCTCCAATTCCGCCAGGGCTCTTTTCCAGGGTAGCGGCTCTATCGTGATGACATAATCGGGAACGCGTTTCGCCACTTCCTGCATGATGTCGACATAGAGGCCTTTCGGCTTGCCGTCGCGGTACATGTAAGGGGGATAACTTTCGTCAGCGGCAATGGTGACGGCCTCGGCGGCGTTCGCCGTGAAACCGGACAGTCCGAAAAGGAGAAGGGTTCCGAACCCGGTGATGAACCTTTTCATGGGCTGCTCCCTGCTTAAGAGTGCGAATTCGGAATGTTCGTGAGTGATTTTTGCTGATAATCAACCTGTTTAATTTTTATAAAAATTAAATTTTTAACAGAAAATAAAAATTTTATTCATAAAATATTTGATAAGAATTCACACTATTTTAAAAATAGGAGATTTTCTGTGTGATTAACTTTGGCGCATATCTTGATATGCACCAAAGCTATTTTCAAGTGCGCATTGTCGGACGGGTGAGGGGGGCGCCACCGCGGCCCTGGCGGCCCGGGCGCAGCAGACCGTCATGCGGTCCTGAGCCAAGTCTTTCCGAAAGCCTCGGGCCATCGCTCTATCCGCCCATGGGCTTTCAGCGCGGGTTGCTATGGTATCAATCGGTTCGTTTCCGGCCGGATCGGGCGGAAACCGGGATCCCCGGGTCGAAGGAGTCCGGCGGGGGCGGGCGCGTCGCGCCCGGCATCACTGACAGCGGAAGATCCCCACGCCGGCCGGCCTGCGCGGGAGGCGATCTCCAGGCAGGTCGGGACAGGTTCAGAAAAGCGGACCCGCGCCGTCAGCTTTCCGCAGACTGGACGGAACCGGGCAAGCCCTGTTTCTCCGCGATTTTTTGTTTCATATACTCTTTGAACTGGGCCATGACCTTGGCTTTGTCCTCGCCGCTCATGGCGGCGTACTCCGCCTTGCTGATATGCATATGCCCGAGAAAGGAATCGAACATTCTTTCTCCGGGGGTTTCGTGCATATAGTTCAGGAAGTTTTTCACCGCGTCGGCCCCGGACCCTGCGGTGGAGCCATCCTGGCCCGTCCCGTTTCCCGATACCGTTTGCGATGCGCCGTCAACGGAGCCGGTGCCGGACACGGCCGTGTTCGCCGTCCCGGTGCCTTGGTTCGCGTTGGCCGCCGTGGAGGCGGAGGACAGGAAGTCCTGAAATGAGCCCTCTGCCTGCCTGCCCCTGTGGGTGGCATAGGCGCCGTAGCCGGAGGTGCCCGTCAGTCCCGAGACATTCATGAAACCCTCTTGTCATCATGGTGACCCCGCCGGAAGGCGGCGTCTGCCCGTTTTTGTTAAAACATTCATTTTCCGTGCCAGCCCCGATGTAATTTTTATGCAGTTAAATCAACCGGTTCGTTGCCAATCCGCCGGTTCGGAGAGTGCCTGCCCGGCCGGACTTGCCGATGCATGGGAAAAAATTGCCGGTCATGCCGTCCGG
Source organism: Telmatospirillum sp. (assembly GCA_009712185.1). Lineage (GTDB taxonomy): Bacteria > Pseudomonadota > Alphaproteobacteria > Rhodospirillales > Magnetospirillaceae > Telmatospirillum. Next base: position 31,541 of record WASQ01000018.1, read on the forward strand.
GTTTTCCGCCATGGGCCGGCACTCCCTGGAGGAGAGCGGATCGTCATGACGGACGATCGGGATCTTTGCGGTTTCTGATCGCCTTCCGGGCATAGGCTTGCGTAAAATGAAAATCATGACCCGCCCACCGGATTTGAACCTGCTGATCGTTCTCGACGCTCTTCTTGAAGAGGGCAGTGTGACCGGCGCGGCCCAACGCATGGGGGTGAGCGCCCCCTCCATGAGCCGCGCCCTGGCGCGAATCCGGCAGGCGGTCGGGGATCCCATCCTGGTCCGGGCCGGTCGCTCGCTGGTTCCCACGCCGCGCGCCCTGGCCCTGCGCAATGAGGTCCGCGGCGTGATCGAGGAGGCTGCGGCATTGTTGCGCCCGGAAGGACTCGTTTCTTTCCGGACGCTGGAACGCCGCTTCACTATTCGCGCCAACGAGGGGTTCACGGGGGTTTTCGCATCCCGGTTGCTGGACCGGATTGCGATCGAGGCGCCTCTTGCGGTCATCCGGTTTGCCCCGGAGGGGGAGGTTGACGATGATTCCCTGCGGGATGGCCGGGTGGATCTGGATATCGGCGCCCTCAGGGCCATGGGGCCGGAGGTGCGCGTCCAGACGATCTTTCGCGATCTCAATGTTGGGGTGGCCAGGGCCGGACATCCGATTTTCGCCGGCATGATCACGCCGGAACGGTTTGTCGCCTACGGCCATATCAGCGTATCGAGGCGGGGGCGGGCGGAAGGGCCGATCGACCGGAGGCTGGCCTCGCTCGGACTGACGCGCCGGGTGCCTCTGGTCGTTCCGTCTTTTCATGCGGCCCTGCTGTCGGTCTGCCAGTCCGACCTGATCGGCCTTGCGCCCACCCATGTCCTGAACGGGGTCGGCGATGCGAAATGGGGACTCCGGACGTTCGAGATTCCGTTGCCCCTCGAAACGGTCGTAATGGCTCAGGCCTGGCATCCCCGGTTCGACCGCGACGCCGCTCATCGTCTGTTACGGGGAGCGGTGCGCGATCTCTGTGCCGAGGTTCACCCCCGGCTCAATGAGCTGATCAGCAGGCCTTAAGTCCGGATCGGGCCGTTTTCATTTAGCGAAATGACTCTTTCGAATCTGGATCATTTTTGACGGTCCGGACAGCAGGCTAAGACTCTTCCGTCATTCGTAACGGGAGATGTCATGGTCATCCCAGGTCCTATACCAGACTACGCTGATCTGTGCCGGCCAGCGCAGGCCTCACGCGCCGGGTGGGTTGCTCCGAAACCCTTGGCTTCGCCGGCGTCGGCTCGGCGGCCCGGGGCGGGGCGGGCAACCGGTGATGAGCAGTCCTCATCGCCGGTTGGTTTTTCGTTCCGGCGCCGTTCACTTCTGTCCTGCGTCGCCGCGCTTTCCCTCTGTTCCTGCGCGCCCGATGACATCGGGTCCGGAAGCGCCATGACGGCGCCCGACGATCTGGCCGTCGGACAAGCCATCACCCGGGCGGCAGAGACTCCGGATCGCGATCGCCGTCCGCCCGATCCCTTCTGGTGGTCCGGGTATGGCGATCCCCAACTCGACCATCTGGTCGCCCTGCTGGATCGGCAGGCGCCGGGAATGGCCCTGGCGGCGGCCCGCCTGCGACGGGCTGAGGCGATGAACACCGCCGCCGGTGCCGTACTGGAGCCCGCTGCGACCCTGAGCGCAACGACAGCGGAGGAACGCTTTCCCAACCATTCCGTCTATTCTCCAGCCTATGCCGGTAAGGGGGGCAGCGAGGGGCGTATCGCGGTCGATGTGCGCTATCATCTGGATTTCTGGGGGAAACGGGCGGAAACCGCCGCGGCCGCCGGTGCAAGGGTGGCGGCCGCCCGCGCTGAGGCCGAGGACGCCCGTCTGCTGTTGCGGACGGGGCTCGTGGAGGCCTATTTGCGCCTCGATGCCGCCATCCGGCTTCGGGACATCGCGGTGTCCGGGCTGGTCCGTCGCGAGGGTTTGGTCGACCTTCTCGTGATCCGGACGTCGGCCGGCCTGTCGACCGATCTGGATGCCGTTGCGTCCCGGGAGGCCGTCACGGAGACCCGTGACGGGATCGTCCGTCTTGAGGCGGAGATTGCAACCTGCCGGCATCGGATCGCCGCTCTGCTTGGTCTGGATCCGGCATTTGCCGATACGTTGTCGCGGCCGGCCCTGCGGTCGCCGATGGGTGATCCTCTACCGCTTTCGTCGCTGCCCGCGTCCTTGCTGGGCCGGCGGCCCGACGTGGCGGTTCGCCGGGCCGAGGTGGAGGCGGCCGCCCATGAGATCGGCGTGGCCCGTGCGGGATTTTATCCTGATGTCGACCTTCTGGCCTTTGCCGGCCCGGCGAGTCTCGGTCTGGCGCATCTCTTGCGATCGGGCAGTGTGGCGGCGGGTGTCGGCCCGGCGGTCACCCTGCCGGTTTTTGACGGTGGCCTGCTGCGAAGCGGTCTTGCCGGCCGTATGGCCGATTTCGACGCCGCCGTCGCGGCCTATGACGAGGTCATCGCGACGGCATTGCGGCAGATCGCCGACGGCGTCGTCGAACTGCGCGCCTGGCAGGCCCGCAAGACCGAGGCGGTGACGGCGTTCGACCATTGGTCCCGCGCGGTCGCGCTGACAGAGGCTCGCGAGCGGCAGGGATTGTCGGCGGCCGGCGACCGGCTGTCCGCCGAGACGGCGTTGCTTTTGAGCCGACGCCGGGTCGTGGAGGCCGAGACCGGCGCCGCGATCGCCAGGGTTGGCCTGATCAGGGCCCTGGGGGGCGCGTTTGCGTCCCGGGTCATCGATGGCGCTCACGATATCGGGGAAATGAAGGAATGAATGACAATCCCAAGGAAAAGCCGGCGCTGCGCCGGCGACGACTGCTCTGGCTGGTCGGGGGGCTGGTCGTGACCGGTGGTGGCTGGGCGGCCGCCGGTCTCCTGACCGATGACGGCCGGCGGTCGACCGACGACGCCTATGTTGGCGGCCAGTTGGTTCCCGTCATGGCCGAAATCGCCGGTACGGTGCGCATGATCGCCGCCGATAATACCGACAGGATCGAGGCGGGGACCGCTCTGGTCGACATCGATCCCACCGACAGCCGGATCGAGGTCGGGGCCGCAGAAGCGGACCTGGCCCTGGCGGTCCGGACGACCCGCGGGCTCTATGCCGCGCAGGCGCGTCTGGCCGCCGAGGTCGAGGCACGGAAAGCCGATCTTGCCAAGGCGCGCGCCGATCTGGCGGAACGCCGTGCCATAGCCGCGACCGGCGCCGTGACCGGTGAGGAGATCCGGCATGCCGCGGACGACGTCCGCAGGGCCGAGGCCACCCTGTCCGCGGCGGAACAGGCCCGGCTCCAGGCGCGGGCACAGGTGCAGGGGGTTCCACTGGCGGACCACCCCGCCATCACGGCGGCGTCCCATCGCCTCAGGGCCGCTCTGCTGGCGTTAGCCAGGACCCGTGTCCTGGCGCCGGTTTCCGGCATGGTGGCCCAGCGAAGCGTTCAGCTTGGACGCCATGTGGCTCCAGGCGACCGGCTGATGGCGGTGGTGCCGCTGGACCGGGTCTGGGTGGATGCCAATTTCAAGGAGATTGAGCTGGCCGGGGTATGCCCCGGTCAATCCGCGACGGTTACCGCCGACATCTATGGCGCCCATACCATCTACCACGGCCGGGTCGAGGATGTGGAAGCCGGGACGGGCGCCGCCTTCGCCCTGCTGCCGGCCCAGAATGCCACCGGCAACTGGATCAAAGTGGTCCAGCGCATTCCCGTGCGGATCGCGCTCGATCCGGCCGAACTCGAACGCGCTCCCCTCAGGATCGGACTGTCGGCAAAAGTTGAAATCTCCGCAGGGACTTGCGACCGCGCCTCGCGGCCCCCGACGCCCCGCCGGCCCGACGATGCGTCCCGGCTCTATGAGACGCGCGTGGACGGGGCCGAAGAGCGGATTGCCAGGATCATCGCCGCCAACTCCGAAGGCTTGAGATGAGCGCGCCGCACCGGCTGCCGGCCCCCTTGCCGCTCATACCCCTGTCGGGAGGAACGCGCGCCCTGGCCGCCGTCACCCTGGGATTGGCGTCCTTCATGTCGGTGGTGGACATGACGATCGCGAATGTCTCGATCCCGACGATTTCCGGCAATCTCGGTGTCGGTCCCGAGGAGGGGGAATGGGCCATCACCTCCTTTGCGATTGCCAATGCCATCTGCATTCCGCTGACCGGCTGGCTGTCCCGCCGTTTCGGGCAGGTCCGTCTGTTCGTCGCTTCGGTGGCGGCCTTCACGATCGCCTCGGTCCTCTGCGGTCTCGCTCCCGGTTTCGATTCCCTTCTGGCCTTTCGGGTGCTTCAAGGCGCGGTATCGGGGCCGATCGTGCCGCTCAGCCAGTCTCTGCTGGTGGCCGTGTTCCCGCCGGAACGACAGGCTCTGGCAGTCGCCATGTGGGCGATGACCAACATGGGCGGGCCGGTGGCCGGCCCCCTCCTGGGGGGCTGGATCACCGATCACTATGACTGGTCCTGGATCTTCCTGGTCAATGCTCCGGTGGGACTGTTCATTGTTGCCGCCACTCTCGTTTTGCTGAAGGGGAGGGAGACGGCCCGGACGTCGCTCCCCGTCGATGGATACGGCCTTTTTTTGCTGGCCCTGGCGATCGGCAGCCTGCAGGTGACCGTGGACCGGGGGCGCACATTGGACTGGTTTTCCTCGCCCGTCATCTGCGCGACCGCGCTGCTTGCGGGCGCGGGGTTTGTCCTGCTGATCCTCCGGGAACTGACCGCGACCCATCCCATCATCGATCTTGGACTGTTCCGGCATCGCAATTTCGCGGTCGGAACCCTGGCCGTGGCAATCGGTTTCGGTCTTTATTTCGCGGCTCTGGTTCTGATTCCCCTGTGGCTCCAGACCAGCCTGGATTACAGCGCGACCTGGGCGGGTCTCGTCACCGCGCCGATGGGTGTGTTCGGCGTTGTGCTGGCGCCCTTTCTGGGACGCTGGGTCCGCAGGGCCGACGCCCGCCTTTTCGCCAGTTTTGCCTTTGTCGCCTGGGCCCTGGTGGCCTGGTGGAGAACCGGCATGATCGCGACCGTGGACCCCGGGACCATCGCCTTGACCTGCCTCGCGCAGGGTGTCGGGATCGGCTTTTTTCTGACGCCGCTGGTCAGCCTGTCCCTTGCCGGCCTGCCGCCGGAGAAAGTGGCGTCCGCCTCCGGGGTGCAGACATCGATCCGGATGATGTCGGCCAGTCTGGTCGCGTCGCTGGGCCAGACATTCTGGGACCAGCGGGCGCGGTTTCATCAGACATACCTTGTCGAGCGGGTCTCGTCCTTCGACAACCGGTTATCCGGTACTTTGGACCATCTGCGACAGGGTGGAGTGGAGGATGCGCAGGCGTTCGGCCTGATCGCCCGCCAGATCGACCGGGAGGCCCATATGCTGTCGCTCAACGACTTTTTCTTTTTGTCCAGCGTCGCCTTTCTTGTGGCGATGGCCGTCATCTGGCTGGCCCACGCCCCGCGCAAGGCCCATTGACAGGAGTGGTTCCATGCCCTTTCCCATGCGACAGCGGGATCCTGTTCCCGCCGAGGTGATTTCCGTTGTTCCGCTTTCCTCCCATTTCCGGCGTGTCACGGTGTCGGGGCCGGCGCTCCGCGGGGTGAGGGCGACACCCGCGCAGTGGATGACGGGGTTGTTCCCCGTGCCGGAAGACGCCATGCCCACCGCGCGTCCCTTTACGATCGCCGGTTCCGACCCCGAAGCGGGGCGGATCGATTTCGACTTCGCCCTGCATGGCGGGGCCGGTCCGGCCGCACGCTGGATCGTCCGATGCAGGTCCGGCGATACCCTGGGGTTGCTGGGACCACAGGGGGGATTTACGCCGGATCCGGCGGCGGACCGGCTGGTCCTGATCGGCGACGCCACGGCGCTTCCGGCGATCCGGAGCATTCTTGCCGGTCCAGGCCGCCGGCCTCCGGCGGAGGTTATTGCCGAGGTGGCGGAATGTGACGACGAACGGATGCTGAAGACATCCGGGGATGTCAATATTGAGTGGCTGCATTCCGCAGGTGCGCCGCCCGGCACCACCGGACAGATCGAACTCGCGGTCCAGCGCCGTCTGTTCGCCGGGGTGGGAACACAGGTCTGGCTGGCCGGCGAAAGCGACATGGTCCGCGCGGTGCAGACCCACCTTCTGCTCGATCAGGCGCTGCCCCGGACATCGATCGAGGCGAGGAGCACCTGGACGGCCGGGCGTCCGAACGTCCGGGAGGAAGTGGCGCAAATCAGCTTTGCCGGCTTTCCGACATGACATCGGAGCCCACGACGGTGATGTGGCGGGGGATTCCCGAATTTGGTGGAGGCGGTCTCAAGGCTTGTCACGGAATAATCGCTCCAAGCCCTGATACCGGCCCGCGCGAGACCGGTCCCGGTCAGCGCAGCCCTCATGCTGCCTTGAGGCAGATTTCTCCGAAAGCCCCGGGCCACCCGCCCGCCATCCGATCGCGGGCCCTCAGGTCCGTTCCGTCATCATTTTCTCGATCTTCCGATCCGTCTTGTATTGCGACAGTGCGTAGACACTCCACAGGGCGGCGGGGATCCAGCCGATCAGGGTGATTTGCAGCAGCAGGCAGATGATGCCGGAAAAGGGCCTTCCAATGGTGAAAAACTGTAGCCAGGGAAGAATAATCGCAAGGATCAGGCGCATGACGGCGGCCTTTTGAAAAGAGAAGGGAACGGCGAAAACCCTAGCACCGCAGACAGTGGTGGACAATAGTCTCCAAAAAAGATCGCAAATGCGGCGTTTTCGTCATGGTTTTGCCTGAAAGATGCGATCTTTCACGGCCCTTATGGACGTCCGCGGTCATGGCCGGCCCGGCGTTCCGGCATCGCACGGGATTTCGAAAATCGCCGGGATATGCAGAGGGAAATCCTCTTGATCACGGCAGAAGAACCGGTGCCGGAAAGCCGGTTTCCGTCGCATTGCCGCAGTCCCGCCGGTCAAACGGAAGCGGCGTCTCCGTTCCGGTTCCATCCTGGAACTCGGCGCGGACCAGGATCCCGGTGCTGGCCTGGCAATCCGGGCGCGACACGGTCGCCCGGACGTCGAGGCTTTGTCCCGCCAGGAGATACCATCCGGGCCGCGCGATCGCGAACGATTGTCCCCCGTCGGGGCGTCCGCCTTTCGCGGACAGCGTCCGGATGAAGGCGTGGACATTGCCCCGGTTGCGGACGGAAAAGCCGAGGCGACCGTTTCGTAGTCGCGAGCCGGCAATATCGGCGCGATGAACCGGATTCAAGGGGGCGACGAACACCGGTACGGTCACCGTGGTCGTGATGGCGATCGTTTCGTCCGGTTCGCGTTCCGCCCGGGGAAGCTCGGCAATCCGGACGCGGTAGGCGCGTTCGGCCTGTTGCCGCGGCCGCGGGCGCAAAGTCACTGTGACATGTCCGGTTTCATGCGCCGCCAGGGTCAGGTCGGCAGGGGTTGCCGCAATGTCGCGGCTGGTGGTCAGGACCTCCGGATCCGCCTTTGTCTGGCTCCACGCAAAGGCGGCGATCCGGTATCGCTGCGCGACATCCCGTTGATTGGTCACCGTCAGAACCGCGGTGGTCTCCGAAGCGGCAAGCGACAGGCCCGGTGGCGAGATCAGGGTCGCGGCCATGCACGCCGGTTGCGGCATCACGGTCACCAATGGCAGCAGAAGACCGAAGCAATAGCGAAGAATCATCGGACCAGGCGGGGAATAAGACGAGCAGAGGGTGGACGGGGAGGGGACTTCCTCCCCGTCCGGCGGACGGTCTCAATAACTGACGTTGAAACCCATGGAATCCGTGCCCGTGATGTAGGGCTGTGTCAGCACATGGGTGGTCGCCTGACTGACCAGATACTGGAAATAGAACGGCTGCGCTCCACTGACTGGCGTGCCGCTGACCTGGCTGGAGCCGGAGAGACCGGACAGTTGCCATCCGGTATGGCTGTTCGAGCCGAAAAGCCACAGCTTGAGACCGGCCGGGGCGACGCTGGACGTCCTGATCTGCCAGTAGATGGACGTCACCTTGGCTGTCGACGGAACGTTGTTCGGGGGGCTGACGCTGGAGGAGGTGTAATAGAAATTGGTCTGGTAAATCACCGGACCGATGACGTCCTTCGACCAGGACAACCCCTGTGCCGCGGAGGTGCCGGCCATTGCCGCCAGCGCGATGCCGGCGGTCACGACGAGTGCAGGAATGCGTGCGTTCATGTCCCACCCCATTTCTATGCGTTGACTGTTTCGATGGGCGCCCGAGACGGCGCCTGGATCTGCGAAAGCAACTAAAGCGGGAAAATTTGTGTATTGGAGCCGCGTTATGCGGGGATACCGTTCCGCCTGACGAGGACAAACATCCCACCCCGCACGATGGGTATCCCGATGCGATCGGAAAGACAATCCTCCAGAAAGGACGCGCGTGATAGATAAAATGCCATAAAGAAAGAAAAGGTATGGAAGTGAAAATGTAATATAAGCCCCGTAATGAGCGGACGGTCTATCGTCGGTCCGGAGGCGCGATGATCGTTATTCCGCGTAATGGCGCATGATGGCGGCGTTGATCGGTCCCAATCAGCGCGGATTGGTCTGGGGCGGCGGGATTGAGCCGCGGCGTCGGCTCTTGCCGATTGCCGACATTTTTCCGGCGACGGGGAGGGCCCCGTCCATGAGCGGCATGTCATGGACGAGTTGAAAAACCCGTCGCCCCCTTCGTCTGGTTTTCGACACCGTCGTTGAAAGTTCAAACTTTGGTGATGCATGCCGGTGATAAACAAGGCGGCAGATCAACCTGCTCCGGTGTCGGAGACCGGAGCCGGGGAAGGGAGTGACCTGTTCAATGCCGCCGATGCCACGATGTGTCCGCCGTTCGATCGGTCTGATCGCTGTCCTGGCGGCGACGGTCTCCATCGGAGGGTCATCCGCCCTGGCCTGGAGCAATCACAGCCTTATGACCTGGCCGGCCGTTGCCCAGATGCCGGAGATCGCCGGCCGCGACGTGCGGGCCGAGCCTTTGGCGGAGTTCCTGATGCGCGAGGCCCAACCCCTGGAGGCTGCGTTGGAGGCCGAGGAGCGCTGGGCCAGATCGCAGGTGTCATCCTATCCCGCGAGGCCCGACAATTTGCGGTTCCGTCGTCCTGGGGCCGGGGGCGGGGATGGAGACGCGGGGATTGTCGCCGCCTTTCTTCAGGCGATCCGTGTGAACCGGTCGATGCCGCTGGGGTTGTTCCTCCAGCGCAGGCCCGGAGTCGCGGTGCCGCCCGGCCGCCTGCTGGACTGGCAGGCGGTGGCGATTCGCAAGAACCTTCTGGACGATATCGACGGGGCTTTCGAACGCCTCGACAGGGGGCAGATGGTTGCCGCCGCCGATGTGGTCGCCACGGCATCCAACGAGCCGGATTTCGGGCTTGATCTGGGGCTGTGGCAGGACAATGGCACGCCCGAGGCGGCGCTTTACGGGTTTGGGCCGCAGCCGTTTGGCAATCCGGCCATCGACTACAGCAGCCAGGCCCCGTTCCATATGGGATTCTATCACGAGAGCCGGATTCTCTATGCGGCCGCCCCGTCTCTGTCGCGATGCTATCCCGAGGCGCGGATCCATCTTTTCCTGACCCTGGCGCGGTTCGCCTTTGATCGCGGACATTCCTATTGGGGCTGGCGGTTCGCGGGATGGGCGGCGCACTATGTTCAGGATCTGTCGCAACCCTACCACAGCCGCGCGTTGCCGGGCGTGAGCGTGGCGCGCACTCTCTGGGTCAGCCTGACGGACATGGCCGGATGGTCGGATGCCCGCAGGGATGCGATCGCCCTGGTGACCAATCGGCATATCGTTCTCGAGAACTATCAGTCGCGCCATATGGCGGCGGCGTTCCGGCGGAGCGACTGGGCCGATCCTTTGCTGTCGGCGCTGGCGGACGTCTCCGGTGATCCGTCGCTTTGGCGCCTGGGGCCGTCATCGGTCCGGGACGCCGTTGCCGGGCCGTCGGCCGATGCCGCGGACGCCCTCGACGCCCTGTTGCGGGTCAGCTTTCCCGATCGTTATGTCGCAGATCCCGCCGTCGTGCTGGACGACACCCGGTCCCTCGACCTGGAGCGGGTCGCGGCGGAGCTTCCCGCTGTCCGGCGGGGTGTCCTTGAGGCGGCCGTTGCGGACAGACTGCGTCAGCTTGGGCGCGACACGCGGGCTCTGATCCGAACGGCCGTTTCCGGGGATGGTGTTCCGCCCCATGAGGCGGGGGTGGCGGGAGTGGCTGTCAAAGAATAGAACAAAATATATAATGCCAATCCAGGGGCATGATTGGATGATCCGGTTCCAACCTTTTGGTCTTATTATGAAAAACTATGGTTGTGTCTCGGTTATCGTTATCAACAAGATGTAAAAAATATTGTAATTTCACGAATTGTCCCTAATGTTTTGAGCGTGTCTCTGGGAATGACATAAAATAAATTTATAGTTGGGACAATGGATGGTGTTTGTATTTAGAGTTGTCCATCTGATCGCGATGGCCTCCTTTGTCGGCGGAGTCCTGACCCACATCGCCATTGGTTTCTGCTATGAAGATCTGTTTTCCGCTGACAGTTCGGTTGTCACCATCAAGGGCGTGGTGATGGACTACCTGATCACCGGAGGCTTCATCGGTGCTGTGATCTCGGGTCTCGCGATGGTCCTTTTGCCCGGCCGCCGGTTACGCCTCCATCAGTGGCTTGTCGCCAAGATCGTGCTGGTGTGTCTGATCGCCGCCAATATGTTCCTGGTGTTGCGCCCCATCGGCCGGACAGTGGAGCATTCCATCCTGTCGGCGACGACGGAATCCTTCTGGGGAGAGGACGCGACCGCACTCGGTTGGTACGAGGATGTGTTCGGGCTGGTCAACCTGCTGATGATTCTCGCCGTGGTGACCATCGGAGTGGGAAAAATCGTCGGATCCGGTGATCCAACATTCAGTCCGTCCCGTAGGAAAGGTCGTTAAGACCCTCCAGAGGGAGTGCAATCATGTCGCAGAGCGATCCGTCATCTCAACTGGAAATGGGGGGGGCCTCCGGCCGGTCGGCTGGCCAGGTCAGGGGCCGCGCGCGGATGGCGGGCGATGGTCCAAGGGGTCATGAGAAAGCCGCCCGGCGCATGACGCCCGCGCTGATCAGTTCCGCTCGGCCGGGTTTCGCGTCAGGTGTCGATTTGCGGCAGTTGTCCGCCGCCCTGCGCGCCATCGCAAGGTCGCGTCTGCTGGCCCGCCCTCTTCTGTTGCGGCTTGCCGCCGCCTATGAGCTTTCCGCGAGCCAGTCCTGTCGATGATATCGGGCCAGGGCAGGATGGCACTGGCTCTTTCCGTGTTCGAGCCCGATGATGGTCTTCGTGCTGGCATGGAGCCGGCACGGAGAACAGGGAGTTGGACCGGCTTGCCCGACATCGTGGCGACCGAGCCGCCGAAGCCCGGTGGCGACCGTTGGAATGATCTTCTGTCGTTGGTGGCCGACACTTCCGACAAGGAGGCATTTGCCCAGTTGTTCCGCCATTTTGCCCCTCGCGTCAAAGCCTACATGCTGCGCTTGGGAGTTGACGGCCCGGGGGCCGAGGAACTGGCTCAGGAAACGATGATTTCGGTCTGGCGAAAGGCCGGATTGTTCGATCCCCGGCGGTCCGGTGCGGCCACCTGGATTTTCACGGTCGCACGGAATCTCCGTCTGGACCGGCTGCGCAAGGAACGGCGGCCGTGTCTGGACCCGGACGACCCGATGCTGATCGGGGAGTCTCTTCCGGCCGCCGACGATCTTCTCGATTCCGGCCGAAGGGAATTGAAAATACGACAGGCGGTGGCCGCATTGCCCCCGGAACAGGCTGAGGTGATCGGCTTGTCTTTCTATGAGGATACGCCGCATGGCGAGATTGCCCAGCGGCTCAGGATCCCCCTGGGAACCGTCAAATCCAGGCTGAGGCTCGCCATGAAACGCATTCGCGCGCATTTGGGAGAGGAAGAGTGACCTGTCCCTCTTATCACCCGCCGGACGAGATGCTGATGGCCTATGGCACCGGTTCTCTGGACGAGGCCTCGTCTCTGTTGATCGCGACCCATCTGACCCTCTGTCGGCGTTGCCGGATCGAGGTGGAGCGAATTGAGGCGATGGGCGGCGGCCTGCTGGATTCCCTTGCTCCGGAATCCCTTTCCGAGGGAGCCCTGGCCCGGGTGATGACCCGGCTCGATGGCCCTCCGGCCCGGTCCCGGCCGCCGCAGACCGCTGCGGTTGCCGGCATGCCGGCGCCTCTATGGCCCTATATCGCCGGGGGTGTTGACGCCTTGCCATGGCGGCGCGTCGGACCCGGCATTCAGCAGGTGTTCGTGGCATCCGGACCCATTGCGCGTGCCCGGATGTTGCGGGTGGCTCCCGGTGTCGTCATCCCGCAGCACGGTCACGCGGCAGGCGAGATGACGATGGTTCTGCGCGGTGGCTTCGCCGATGCCGGTCAGACGTTCGAGATTGGCGACATCGAGGTGGCCGGGCCGGAAACCATCCATCGGCCGGCATCCGATCCCGAGGAAGGTTGTCTTTGTTTGGCCGTCACGGACGGTCCCTTGAGACTGACAGGGCTTCTTGGGCGGCTGCTCAACCCCTTTCTCGATTTATGAGCCCCCGCAGGGACAGGGACCGCCGGTGACAATCATCGCGGAGAAATCGCCATCATGCGGCTTGCCATGCAAAATGCCTTTCTACCGCTCACCGTCGTCCTGTTGATGGCGGGTCGGCAGACCGGAGCCGGTCGAACCCGGAACTGTCCGGATTGCGGCTATCGGGCACGCCCGAGGAGGCCGGGGCGGCCATGACCGGGCATGTCTGGATTACCGGAGCGGGATCGGGGATCGGCGAGGCCCTGGCGCTCGCCATGGCGGAACAGGGATGGCGGGTCATGGCGACCGGTCGCCGGTTCGAACCCCTTGCGGCGCTTGCCAGACGGCATGACGCGATCTCTCCCTGGCCCCTTGATGTCACCGACTGTGACGCCGTTTCGTCGGTCGTTTCCCGCATGCCCGCTCCGGATATGGCGATCCTGTGTGCCGGTACTCATGCGCCCACGCCGGCAGGGTCCTTCGATGCCGCAGACGTCCGGACCCTTGTCGAAACCAACCTGATGGGAACGGTCCATTGCGTCGCGGCCCTGCTTCCGGGGATGCTGGAAAGGGGGAGGGGGCGCCTCGTGCTGGTGGCGTCGGTGGCCGGGTACCGCGGCCTGCCGACGGCGGCCGGTTATTGCGCGGGAAAGGCCGGCGTCATCGCCCTCGCGGAGTCGCTTCGTCTCGATCTTGCCGGGTCCGGGATCGATATCCGCCTTGTCAATCCCGGATTTGTCGACACGCCCCTGACACGGAAAAACCCCTTTCCCATGCCCGACATCATCAGCGCGGAGACGGCGGCGGCCGCAATCCTGGATGGGTTGGGACACCCGGGGTTCGAAATCGCGTTTCCCAGGCGGTTCGCCTTTGCCATGCGCCTTTTGCGCCTGATGCCCGACCGCCTTTATTTCCCCCTGATCCGGCGCATAACCGGGTAATGCCAACTGGTGGCGACGGTCACCGGTCACCATGCCTTCTGCCGGTCCCGGCGGTTTTCTCCGAAACCCCCGGGTCCCCGTTCGTTATCCCTTCGCAGGACCGCGTTCACGTCTCCGTGGATTTCTTGAAAAACAACGTGACCTCACCGATTTCGATGCCCCATTTCTTCACTTTGGCCCGATTGATGACGACGTCGTCGGGTTGCAGAAACATCCAGTCATCGAAGGAAACCCGCAAGGTTCCGTCTCCGACCTTCAGGTCCATGACATAGCCCCAGTTCAGTGCGTTGCCGGCGGATTCCCCGTCAGCGGCGCCGATCACGTCTTTTGCCGTTCCCTCATAACGGCCGTCCGGCCGCTTGCGGATGGTCCAGACGCGCTGGTCGGTCTCGCCGTCGCTGTAAAGGAAGTGTTCGTTCAGCACCAGCCGTTCGCCATTCCAGTCACCCGAGATGTCGACTGTGAACTGACGTTTCACATTGCCGAAACGGTCCTGAAACAAACCCCAGGCTTTGGTCCGACCGGCGAAATAGTCCTCAAGCACGAATTTCGGCCGGGCGTCGGCGAAGTCGGCGGGTTTCATGGTCGAGCACCCCATCATCAGCGTGGCGAGGAAAAGCAGGAAGAGACGGCGAAGCTGCATGGATCAGGTCTCCGTCAGGCTGGTGATCCGTTGTTGAAGGGCCCGCTGGCGGATTTCGTCCAACGAAAATCCGCTTATGGCCAATGCGGCACCCAGTTTCAGAATGGCCGGCGCGCCGGCATAAAGCAGGCCCAGCATCGCCAGGGCCGGAGCGGAGTTTTCGCCGGTTGGCTGAAAACTGACGTGGGCGAGAAGCGGGAAGGCGATGCCGACGGCGAGGGCCAGCGCAAGCTTTCCCAGCAGACTCCATAAGGCGACGTAGAGCCCGGCCCGCCCGCCACCCCCCACTGCCGCATGTTCATCGACGACGTCGGCAAGCATGGAGGCGGGGAGAGTGAGATCGGCGGCCAGGCCGAACCCCGTCGCGACACAGATCGCCAGGAACAGGCCCTGATCCTTCGATCCGAGAAGGGCGGCCGGCGCGAAACAGATCGCCGTGACCATCAGAGACAGGCGCCAGGACCGGTGTTTGCCCAGTCGCCCGGCGATGGTCAGCCAGACGGGTATCCCAAGGATCGCGGCCACGAAATAAGCCAGCAGGAACAGGGGGGCCCGGTCCGGCCGGCCGACGCCGGCGCCGACATAAAGAACGAACAGACTGGCGGGAAGGGCGTTCGCCAACGCATTCAGTCCCTGCGCCAGGATCAGGCGGCGGAACGGGGCATTGGCCGCCAATGGCCTCCAGGTGGATGGGTGGCGAGGGCGGGGCCGGAGAATACCATCGGGAACGAGCCTGACGGCCACCACTGTCGCCGCGACCAGAATTCCGGCGCAGACCAGGAACAGAAGGCACAAAAAACGGTCCGTCCGCAGCGGCAGCAGGGCCGGCGCCGTCACCGCCAACAGAATGCCAAGAAGCGAAAATCCCTCTCGCCAGGAGGCAATGCGGGTTCTGGTCGCATAGTCGTCAGACAGTTCAGCTCCCCAGGCCTGGTAGGGAATGGTCATCGTTGTCAATCCCAGGTAGAAAAGCCCAGCACTGACGACGAGATCAACCGGTCCCGCTCCGAATCGGGGAATGAATAACAGCCAGCCGCCCAGGATCAGCAACGGCAGTCCGGCCAGCAGCCAGCGTCGCCGTACGGTCTGTCCCCCGCGATCGCAGGTCAATCCGACCAGCAGATCGGCGGCAAGATCGATCAGACGCGCCGCCGCCAGCGATGCGCCGGTGGCCGCCAGTCCCAGCCCCAGGTCCCCCGCATAGAAGGCCGGGATCTGCACATGCGCGGGAATTCCTAGGGCCGCCAGCGGCAGGGCCGGTAGGCCGTAAAGGTGCATCGGAACACGGTCCGATCGTTCCATCGGATCAGTCCCGGCAAAGAACGAGATGACGGACGTCTACGGCCCCTGTCCGGAATCCGGCCCGGCAATAGGCCAGATAGAATTCCCAGAGGCGGCGAAATCTCGTGTCATAGCCGAGCCGGGCGATCTGATCCCAGGAGTGGCGAAAGGCGTGATCCCACCGCGCCAGAGTGCGTTCATAGTCCGCACCGAAACAGCGCGAGGTGGACAGGGTCAATCCGGCTCGGGCCGCTTCGGTGTCGAGAACGGTTGGCGACGGCAGCATGCCTCCCGGGAAAACATGCCTCTGGATGAAGTCGCAGCCCTGCCTGTAACGGTCAAACCGGTCGTCGGCGATGGTGATGGCCTGCAATCCTGCTTTGCCGCCAGAAACCAGCCGGTCCCGAATGGTGCGGAAATACGTCGGCCACCAGCGTTCGCCGACGGCCTCGATCATCTCGACAGACATGACCCGGTCGAACCGTCCGCGAATATCGCGGTAATCCTCCAGACGGATCTCCACCCTGTCCGACAGGCCGGCGGCCGCGATCCGATTGCTCGCGAAGGCGTGCTGTTCCCGCGACAAGGTGAGGCCGACGACGGTCACACCGAAGGAACGGGCCATGAGTTCGGCGAATCCGCCCCAGCCACAGCCGATTTCCAGTACGCGCATCCCCGGAACAAGTCCGACATCGGCGGCCAGGGCGCGGTATTTGCGGTCCTGGGCCTCCGACAGAGAGTCGTCGGGACTGGCGAACAGGGCCGACGAATAGGTCATGCCAGGATCGAGCCATTGGGCATAGAAGGCATTTCCCAGGTCATAATGTGCGGAAATATTGCGGCGGCTCCCTCGCCGGCTGTTGTCATGCAGGCGGTGCCACAGGGTCAGCATCAATCGCAGAAAAGGATGGCCATTCAATGCCCGGCCCAACGCCCTTTCATTGACATCGCCCAGTTCCAGGAGGCTGACGGGATCCGGGCTGTCCCAGTCTCCGTCGATATAGGACTCGGCGAAACCCACCGCGCCACCCAGGCCAAGACGGCGCAATGCCCGATAGCTGTTCAGGCGGAGAACGGCGCGGGGTCCGGGCTGCCTGCCGATGAAATGGCGTTTCGCGCCATCGGGCATGATCAGCATCAGCTCTCCCGCGGCGAGGCCAAGTCCCAGGACGGGGAGCGATTGTGAGGCCGTTTCGCCGTCGGGAGGGGCAACAGCCGGAGTTTCCATACCGGACGCGTTCATTGGGGTCCCCCGTTGTTGGCGAATGAGACAAAAGCGGCTGGCGGCGGTGGTTTTTTGTGGAAGGGGGCGCCTTTTCTCCACAGGCGGAAAGCTTCCCAATGGATGCCCCCCAGGATTTGAAAGGGCAGCAGGGAATAGCTCAGGGCGGCGCGCAACAGGTGGCGGTCCGTGAGCGGAACCCGTCGGGCCACATGGCTTGCCACCAGGATCGGCGCCCCGGTCGTGGCATCGGTCTCCCTGATGGAGAGAGAGAAGCGGTCGCCAGGGGGGCGTACGGAGAACGCGTAGTTGCCATTGGGGCCAATGAAGGGCGAAACATGGAACGCCTTGCCGGCGTGATGATGCAAGGTGCGCCGGCTGTCCTGCCCGGTCCGGATCAGATAGGCGTGGCGCTCTCCAAACGTATTGTGAACCTCGTAAAGGATGGCCTGAAGCGTTCCGTCGGAGTCGTGGCAGAACCAGGTGGCAAGGGGCGTGAACCCGAAACCGAGCACACGCGGGAACAGGTGGACAGCCACCTTGCCGCCGGAATGGGCGATGCCATGACGCGACAGCAGCGCGTCGATCCAGGCCCGTGGCGTCCCGCCTTCGCCAAGATCGGCATCGTTGACGGAGAACAGGTTGAAGCGGTTGCGGGAGAAGAGGCGCAGTCCCGGTTCCGGCATCTCGTCAATATCGAGAAGCAGCGACGCCACCCGATAAGTGAAACGATGCCCGACCGGCGACAACCGGTGATGCATCACCTGACCGAGATAAAGACAGGAACCGGTCATCATGCGGGCCCCGCGGACGAGAGGGGCGGGTGTGGAGAGGGCGTTGCCGGTCGGGAAGCGGTGCCCTCTCCGCGCAGCGGCACCCCCAGCGATGAGGAGCAGCCCATGGAGGCTGCCACCTTAAGACCGGATGCGAACGCGTCCTCGTGGAAACCGTATCCGAAATAGGACCCGCAGAACCAGATCCGGTCCCGGCCCTGAATCTCCTCCAGGCGCTGTTGAGCGGACATGGCGGCCGCATCAAACATGGGGTGGTGATAGGTTTCGCTGGCGTGGACGCAGTCCGGTTCCCGGACCGGATTGAGCGTCACGAACAGCGGGATTCGCGTATCGATCCCTTGCAGCCGGTTCATCCAATAGGTGACGCAAAGCCGTCGGGCACCATCCGGCCCGCGTCGGCCGAGATAGTTCCACGATGCCCAGAGTTTTCGCCGTTTTGGCATCAAAGACGGATCAGAATGCAGAACCGCGAGATTTTCCTGGTAGAGGAACGAACCGAGCAGCGATCTCTCCTGGTCGGTCGGGGAGTCCAGCATGGCGAGCGCCTCGTCCGCGTGTGTGCCGATCACCACCCGGTCGAATCGTTCCTTTTGTCCGTCCTGTCGAAGCACCTCCACACCGGCAGGCGTCCGCCGAACCTGCGCGACCGGCGTGTTGAGACGCAGCGTCGCGCCGCTTTTTTCGAGAAGGCGTCCGACGTAAGTCCGGCTGCCGCCGACGACGGTTCGCCATTGCGGCCGATCCACCAGTTGAAGCAGGCCGTGATTGACGCAGAAACGGACAAAACTCGCGGCTGGAAAGTCCATCATCGCGGAGGCGGGGGCCGACCAGATGGCTGCGGCCATCGGCAGCAGATGGTCCTCGATAAACGCGTCCCGGTAACGGTTCGCGGCCAGATAGGCGCCAAGGCTTGGGCCCGCGTCGGGCAGCGAGAGCAGGTCCGGCGCATCCCGGTAGAACCGCAGGATGTCGCTCACCATGCCGAGAAAGCGGGGGCTGAAGAGATTTCTGCGCTGTCCGAACAATCCGGCGAGGTTGTCTCCGCAATACTCCAGGGCGCCGTCATCCAGCGATACACCGAATGACATGTCCGTGGCCCGGGTTTCGATGCGAAGAAAATCAAAAAGACGGATCAGATTGGGATAAGTCCGGCGGTTGTAGACGATGAAGCCCGTATCCACCGCGATCCGTTCCCCCGCTGGCCCGGTGATTTCGCGGGTGTTGGCGTGGCCGCCGGCGCGGTCGGCGCGTTCGAAAATGGTGACGGCGTGTTCCCTGGACAGGGCCCAGACAGCCCCCAAAGCTGCGGCGCCGGACCCGATCACGGCGATTTTCGCGCCGGGTGGCAGCGGCTGTGCTCCGGACATCAGTTTCTCCCGTCTTCGTTGTCCTCCCCTTTTACGCCGGCAGCGTCAGGTTGGATCACCGGAATTCGATCCGATTGACAGCGCCGTTTTTGAAGGGAGGGGGGCAGGGGCGTGGATGCCGTCCTTGTACGAACCGGCGACATCCCCGCCTCCGCCACCCGCTGCCGCGCGTCACCGTTACTCGGAGGTCTGGTTGTGATGATGTTCTATCATGGGTTGCTGATGGATTCTCCGGCCAATTTCCGGGCGGCCAGTTCGGGATGGGCTTGCCATCTCAGAGGGGGCGTGTCTTTCTCGTCGGGATCCCATCCCGGAGACAAGGCAGAACCATGGCGCCCGAATCCAATTCCTCGTTGTCAGGTGAAGTCACCGGCGGCAAGACCGTGCTGGTCGTCGACGACGAGGACGGCGTGCTGAATTTTCTGTCCCGCACGCTGGAACGGCGGGGCTGGGGCATCCGTACCGCCGCCAGCGCCGAGGACGGGTCCGCCGTTCTCGAAGGCTGGCAGGCCGATCTGATCATTCTCGATATCTCCCTGCCTGGACGGTCCGGGCTCGACTGGCTGCGCGAACTGGTCGAGGCGGGATTCCCGGGGGAGGTGATCCTGATGACCGCGTTCGCCGACATGAACACCGCCATCGACGCCCTGCGGGCCGGCGCGTCGGACTTCATTCTGAAGCCATTTCGCATCGAGCAGATCGTCAACGCCATCGACCGCTGCCTGGAGCGCGCCCATTTGCGCCGCGAGAACTTCTTGTTGCGCCGCCAACTGGAACAACCGGAAAGGGGGGGGCAACTGATCGTCGGCCGCTCTGAAGCGATGGAGCGGTTGCGCACGCTTCTGGCGCGGGTGGCCCCGACACCGTCGACGGTGCTGATCCAGGGTGAAAGCGGGGTCGGCAAGGAACTGGTGGCGAGGTCACTGCATCACCTGTCGGCGAGGGCCGGCCGGCCCTTCGTTCCGGTCAACTGTGCCGCAATTTCGCAGGAGTTGATCGAGGCCGAACTGTTCGGCCATGTCAAGGGTGCCTTCACCGGCGCCAAGGAAACCCGCAAGGGGCTCTTCACCTATGCCCATGGCGGGACTCTCTTCCTTGATGAAATCGCAGAGTTTCCGTTGGCGCTGCAATCGAAACTGTTGCGGGTGCTGGAGGATCGGCGTATCCGGCCGGTCGGCGGCGACCAGGAAATTCCCGTCGATGTCCGCGTGGTGGCGGCGACCAACCGCGACCTGAAGGCGGAAGTGGCCGCCGGTCATTTCCGTCAGGATCTCTTCTATCGGCTGGAGGTGATGACCATCACCGTACCGCCGCTGCGCCAGAGACTGGACGATCTGTCCGATCTCGTTCCTCTGTTCATGGGGCGCCTGTCCACGCAACTCGGTCTGTCGCCGCTGGCGGTCACGCCCGATTTCCTGGCCCGGATGCGTCGCTATCCCTGGCCGGGCAACGTCCGCGAACTCCGGAATTTCGTCGAGCGGTCGTTGCTGTTGGGAGAGTTGGCGATGGACGATCTCAGCGCCCTGCCGGAACCGGCAGGCGCGGGATCGCCCCGGGCGGAGGGGCCGCTGCTGCTGGCCGATATCGAAAAGGCGCATATCCTGGCGGTCCTGACCCGGGCCGGCGGAAACAAGGCCCGCGCCGCCGAAATGCTTGGGGTGTCGCGTAAGACGCTCGACCGGAAATGCGCCGAATGGGGCGTGTGACGGGTGGGCGGGGGCTGGCGGGGCGGATCTCTCTCGCCCTGTCCGGATCGGTCCGCCATAAACTGCTGGTCCTGGTTCTGGCGCCGCTATTGTTGGGCGTGCCCATGCTGTTGCTGATCGTGTGGTTCTGGGGAACCGAAGGGTACAACCGCCTGATGGTCAACAAGGTCAGCGCGGATCTGGGGGTGGCGCGCGAATATCTCGATCGCGCCCAGTCCCGGATTGCCGCCCGGCTGGAAGGGGTCGCCCAGTCGCATCGGCTGGCGGTGGCCATGGACCGCGGGCAGGACCTGTCTCCCCTGATGGCCGAGACCGCCCGCCGCGAAGGGCTCGATTATCTGTTGTTGCTGGACGGCGGGGGGCGCGTGATCGCGTCGGCGACGAACGCCCGGTCCGGTGATCGCCGGTCCATGCCGCTGGTGAACCGCGCCCTGGCCGGCGAAAGCGGGTTCGGCCTGGCCGTAATGGATCCGGACGAGCTTGATGCTCTTGACGCCGACCTCGGCCGGAGGGCCCGTCTCGATCTGGTTGCGACGCCCAATGCCCGTCCGGCGGACCATCGGCATGAGGGGCGGGGGATGATGATGGTGGCCGCCGTCCCCGTCGCTCCCGAGGACGGGGGCAAGGACGGGGAAAAAGACGGGGAAAAAGACGGGGACAGGAAAGCGGGAGGGACGGTCCGGGCGGTGCTGGAGGGCGGTATTCTGCTGAACGGCAATCTGGCCCTGGTCGATCATCTGAATGATCTGGTCTACAGCGAATCGTCCTTGCCGGCGGACAGCGCGGGAGCGGCGACGCTGTTTCTCGACGATGTGCGGATCGCCACCAGCGTCCGCCTGCGCGATGGCGCGCGGGCGCTGGGTACGCGGGTGTCGCAGGCCGTCTATGACCGGGTGATGGGGGCGGGGCAGCCCTGGATCGGATCGGCCTTCGTGGTCGATCGCCCCTATGTGTCCGGCTATGTGCCGCTTCATGACGTGAGCGGCGCCAGGATCGGCATGCTCTATGTCGGCTTTCTGGAAGCTCCGCTGCACAATGCGCTGACGCAGGCGATGGCCGGGATGTTCCTGATGTTCCTGCTGGTGTCGGCGCTCGGCATGCTGGCCTCGATCCGTTGGGCGCGGGCGATTTTCTTGCCGCTGGAACGCATGAGCCGGGTCATCGAACGGGTGGAAAGCGGGGACGACGGCGCGCGTGTCGGACCTGATTCCAGCCGTGACGAGATCGGACGTCTGTCCCGCGCCTTCGACCATCTGCTGGATTCGCTGGTTTCCCGTCAGGCGGAGATCCGGCGCTGGGGGCAGGAGCTGGATGAGAAAGTGGCGGCCCGCACCCGCGAACTGGAGGACGCCAACCAGACCCTGCGTCAGGCCCGGCAGCATCTGGTGATGAACGAGAAACTGATGGCGATCGGCGAACTGACCGCCGGTGTTGCCCATGAGATCAACAACCCGGTGGCGGTGATTCAGGGAAATCTGGATTTGCTGAAGGAGATTCTGGGGGAACAGGCGGCGCCGGTGGAACCGGAAATCCGCCTGATCGACGAGCAGACGCTCAGGATTCAGGGGATCGTCAACAAGCTGTTGCAGTTTGCCCGCCCCGGGGATTTCGCCGGTTATGCTGAAAGCACCGACATCAATGCGGTGATTGCCGACAGTCTTCTGCTGACCCGCCATAACCTGAATCGCGCCCGCGTCAGGGTGGAGACCGGATTTCAGGCGACGGTCCCGGTGGAAGTCAACCGGGGGGAGATGTTGCAGGTCCTGATCAATCTGATCGTCAATGCCATGCAGGCCATGCCGGACGGCGGGACCCTGACGCTGACGACGGAGGATCTGTTTCTCGCGGCCGAAGAGATGGAGGGCGTTGAAGCGCCCTCTGACGGTCCCGGGCAGGGTGGGCTGACGGCCGGCAACGAGGCGTTCGACGGTGTCCGCGTCGTGGTGCGCGATACCGGCCTTGGTATCGCGACTGCCGATCTGGGACGCATCTTCGATCCCTTCTTCACCACCAAGAAGCAGAAGGGCACCGGTCTCGGACTGTCGATCAGCTATGCCATCGTTCAGCGCTATGGCGGGCGGATCACCGTCGACAGCGCGCCGGGCCATGGAACGGCGTTCACCCTGTGGCTGCGCCGGCAGGCCCGGTTTGCCGAGCAACCGGGCGCTCCGGTCTTTTCGGCGCGGTTCCTCGATTAGGTCGGGGACTCATTCGGATTCATCGGCGGAACAGAGGCGGCGAGACGGGGCCCACGGGATAATTCTGCGCCAGCCGGCCGTGGCGGTTGGTGGTGCGACGCCGGTTTTAAAGCTTGCAGAAGCGCTTTATGACGTTTCGCCGTCGCAGGCCCTGCGGTCCAAGGGGGATACCAACCGGCGGCAAGGATTGCTCATCGCCGGTTGGCTGGCCCACCCCGGGCCCGCGAGTGGATAGCGAGCGGGGCGCAAGGGTTCCGGAGAAACTTGGCGCAGGGCCGACCAGGCGCTTATTTGGGCTTGCGTCGGGTTGCTCCCGAAGGAGATCACCGCGCTCACCTTTTGCGCCTTCAGCCAAGTGCGAATGCGGGCGGCGGTCATCCCCCGTCCCCCGAGGCTTTTCAGGTTGCCCGTGTGGCAGATACCCTTCTATCGCCGCCCACTCTTCATCCGATAGCGAAAACAACGCCAGCATGAGTGCCTTCTGCATGGGAACTCGATGGAATCACAAATTGACTTATTTCCCAATGTGATGGATGGGCTCCCGATCTGGTCTTCAGGAGAGTGCAAACGTTTTCCTCAGACCTTTGCCGACCGGGCCGGCCGGCATGAAACGGCGCAGATTTCTCAAAAGGGCCGCTTCACCTTTGGGTGTGTGGCGCATTTTCCATGGACCCAAAGCGGCTTCGACAATCGTGGTGGCGACGCGGTCGGGTTCCGGAGCTTTTTGTACATTTTTTTGAATCGCCCGGGTAACGGCGCTGCGCTCCGTGTCATAGGCTGCGATTTTGGACGCAGCTTGCGGAGCATTGATATCCAGATTGGTTTTAGTGAAGGAGGGCTCGACAAGCGCGACACGGATTCCGAAGTTGCGCACCTCATGATCGAGCGTCTCAGACAGACCTTCAACAGCGTGTTTGGATGCTGAATAAAGCCCCATGTATGGGGCTGGAAGGAAGCCCAGCACCGAGCTGACGTTGACAATGCGACCAGAACTTTGTCCGCGCATGTCGGTCGCCACCTGATCGTTGGCTACGGCAATGCGCGCCTGATCGCCGAGAATGCGGAAATAGGCGTCAGCAGCATCGGCGGCGACAGAAATCCGGGTGCCCAACCGGGCGGCCTCGGCCGCTTGCGCTTCGGCGCTCGCCGCTTCGGCCGCGCGACCCAACCCGCCGAAAAGATCGGCTTCCCAACTCGCGGCGGCACCGACATCGTAGAGGGACTGATTTCTGTCGTACCCTGGCAGATGGCGGGCGATCGCGCCCGCGGGACTTTCCAGCGACTGGCGCTGTCGACGGGCCTGCGCGGACAAGTCGATGCTGGGCAGCAATTGCGCCCCGGCCTCATGAGCGGCTGCGCGGGCCTGCTCGACGCGCCCCAGCGCCGCCGCGAGGTCCAGGTTTTGCTCAAGCGTGTGGCGAACGATTCTCGTCAATTCCGGATCGTTGAAGCCTTCCCACCATCGGTCGATCTGCGGGACGGGCGCGGTCGCCGCGCGGGACGACAAGGCATCGGCGCTATGAAATTTTGAAAGAGTTGATGCCGGCTCCGAATAGTCGGGCCCGACCGCACAGCCGCCAAGAGCCAGGAACAGAATTCCTGCGAGCGCGTTGGTCGACGACAGCCGTTTGCGGAACGGCAAGCGTCGAGCTGAATAAGGGGCCATGGACGGCATTGCTTCTACTCCGCCGGATCGAGTTGAACAGTCGGCCGGATCGCCGAACGACGCGCCCTGACGCCGGCAAAAACGGCCGACACAGTGGTGATGCAGACGATGGGCATCGTCAGGGCGACGACCCGGAACAGTGACGGCAGCTCGGCGCCCCAATGCGCCGCCGCCCGGGGTTCGCACCACCAGAACCGCGGCGGCAGGCCGGGCTCGCCGTTTCATCGCCGGTAGGATCGGTCCGGTCAGGAACGCGACGGTTGCGGCGCCATCGCCATCACCCGATTCCGGAGTTCAAGAGGCGTAGATGGCGCTCGAGGACGTCTCCTTCGGCTGCCGGGCCCGGTGCGGTGGAGAACACCGGATCGGAGAGGGGACGTCCGCTGATACGGTCCACCATTACGGGGTCGGCAATCTGGCCGGTTTCCCGGTTGCCGAAGACGACGCTCGCCCCTTCCGGAGCGAAATGCTTGTTTCCCCAGGTCAATAGCGCCGCCAGAACCGGCCGGAAGTCCTCCCCTCGTTCGGTCAGCACATATTCGAAACGCGGTGGACGCTCGCTGTACTGGCGGCGTTCCAGCAGCCCTGCCTCAACGAGGCCCGTCAGGCGCCGGGTGAGGATGTTGGGGGAGATCCCCAGGCTCTTCTCGAATTCGTCGAAGCGCCTCAATCCATGAACGCAGTCCCTGATGATCAGAATGCTCCACCATTCTCCGACCCGTTCGAGGCTGCGGGCGATGGGGCACTGCATGGTGTCTAATCTCTTGTGCTGCATGGGATCCACGTTCAATTACTTCTATGATGCAAGTAACCTAACCCACGTCACTATCGTTATGCAAGTAATTTTATCGCCCCTGCCTGGGGCCATCGACGATGCCCGCCTCATGCGATGTGGGAGTCCATCTCCAACGTTCCCCACCTGTTGGCCGGAGCCGCCGCGGAATTTCCCTTCGGACGTGATCAATCGACCGACGATCTGCCGCTGGATGGCCTTGAGGATGCCTGCGGTGGTGGCCGACCTTTGGGGGGGCGGACCCGGCTCACGAAGACAGGTCCAGGGCGTGTCGTCCGTTAAGGCGGATGACGATCGGAACGGACGGCAGCGCGCCGGGGAAGGGGCGGGAACATTTACCGCAGTGCATCGCAATTGCTTGGAATTGCGTGTTTTTCTTGGAAAAGGCGCTCGACAGGGTGCCGCTTACGATGATGAGCGAAGTCGGCCTTGCGCTTCACGACCCGGTTGACCTGGGGCGGAATGACGGGCGTTATATCTCGCTCTTGGAGCGCGTCGGTCAGGGAGTTCGCGCCGTACCCTTACCGCTCCGCCAGATCCTGCCCGGGAATGCCGGCGCGGTCGCGGTAAAGAGCGCCGCCCAGACCATAACGTCTCCTCACCATCGGCCGGCCGTTTCCGTTTATCTCGCGGGACGCGCGGCGGCCCGGGCAATGGCGACGGAACCGACCACGCCCCGTGTGGGGGCGGTCACGACAGCGAAGCTCATGGAGACATAAACGGTGTCGCCGGAGCTGTGCAGCGCCTTGGTCACCGTGGGACGGCCTTCGAGCCTCGTCCGGCCCCGCTCCATGGCCGCGTGATATCCGGACCAGTGCGGGGCCCTGAGCCGTTCGGGAATGAAAACATCCAGGCTTTGCCCCAGCACCTGTTCCGCGGTGAATCCGAACAGGCGCTCGGCCGCGGAATTCCAAAGCAGGATCGTTCCCTTGTGGTCGGCGAAGATGATCGCGTCGGCCGCCTGCTCAAGAATGGCGACGCGGATCCCGTCCGACAGGTCGTCCGTCATGACCGCTTCTCCTTTTCGTCAATGATCCCCGTCCGCACGCCGCCGACGGAGCCGGAGCCTTCCTCCCAGTCGTCGATCAGCGGATCCGGAGCGCTGATCGCGACCAGACTGCGCCGGTCGCGGATCTCGATGGTGTCGCCCTGGACCGAGATGCCATGCGATTGCAAAGAGCCCAATGCGCGGGAAAAGCTTTCAGGTGTGATGCCAAGTTCCGAGGCGATCAGGTTTTTGCCATAGGGGAGAACCGCGCGATCGGGCGTCTGTTGTTGCGCCGACAGGGAGAGGATGTAGCAGCCGGTCCGTTCAATGGAGGTTCGCAGCTTGAGATTTTTGATCTGCCGGACCATGCGGCGGAATTGTCCCGACAGGCTCCCGATCACTTCGCGCACCAGCGCCGGCTGACTGAAAACAGCGGAGCGGAACGCCTCCGCATGGATCATCAGAATCCCGGTGGTCTCCAGAGTTCGGGCCTGCGTCAGGTAGGGAGAGGCCGACAGCACCGCCGCCGGAAGCAGCAGGTCCGGCGCCGCGACGACCTGAATCACGACCTCGCGTCCGTCCGCTGATCGTCCGAACAGATGGACGCGGCCGGCGACGATGATGTGCTGGAAATTCGGATCCGTCCCCTGCTCGAAAAGGATGGTGCCGGGCGGCACCGTTTGCAGAACGGCATTGCCCAACAACTGATCGCGCTCCGCCGCCGGAAGGCAGCCAAGGAGAGGAAGGCGATCTGTCAGCAACTCCCAGTTTCCCAGCATCCGCGAAAAATCCTTTTTGAAGCGTTCCTGACGGCTTTCTAACTCGATCTGGAGGATTTGTAAAATGATCGATGTCAAGGATCGACTTGATTATCGTCAAGGCAGGCGGCCCGATCCAACCATACGCTCGCCATGGTTATCACGTCCGGCACCACCTCGATCAGACGCCGAACCTCTGGGAGATGCGGGCAATGGAAGGAACGTTTCATCCGAAGGCGCACCGGATCCTGGCGGCAAGTACCCTGGCCTTTGCGGCCTGTTTTGCCGTCTGGACACTGTTTTCGATCATCGGGATCGCGATCCAGCGACAACTGAATTTGGGTGAAACAGAGTTCGGACTTCTGATCGGAACGCCCATCCTGACCGGCTCGATCAGCCGGTTGATGCTGGGACTGCTGGCGGACCGTTTCGGTGGACGGCTGATATTCGCGATCGTGATGGCGGCATCCTCCGGCGCCGCCCTTTTGCTGTCGGTGACGGACAGCTATCCGATGATGCTGCTGGCGGCGCTGGGGCTGGGAATCGCCGGGGGCAGCTTTGCCGTCGGCATCGCCTATGTCTCTCGCTGGTATCCGGGAGACCGGCAGGGGACGGCGCTTGGGATTTTCGGTTCGGGTAATGTCGGGGCCGCGATCACCACCTTCATCGCGCCCTTCTTGATGGTGGCATTCGGATGGCCGACCGTCGCGCGCTGCTGGGCCGCCGCCCTGGCCGTGGTGGCGGTCGTCTTCTGGCTTGTCACGGAGGACGATCCGGTGCACCGCCAGCGGCGCCGCCAGGGTGTCGTCACCCTGACGCTGCGCCGGCAATTGTCGCCCTTGCGCGAAATCAGGGTCTGGCGATTCTCGCTCTATTATTTCTTCGTTTTCGGCGGCCTCGTCGCTCTGGCCTTGTGGCTGCCCAGATTCTATGTCGGCGCTTTCGGGCTCGATGTGAAAACGGCTGGAATCCTGGGGGCGCTTTACATTCTTCCGGCCAGTCTGTTCCGCGCCTATGGCGGTGTCCTGTCCGACCGCATCGGCGCGCGCCGGGTGATGTACTGGTGTTTCACCGCCTGTCTGCTCGGCACTTTTATTCTGTCCTATCCGGCGACTGATTACATCGTTCATGGCATCCATGGCGATATCCGCTTCAGTTTCGGACTGGGGGTCGTGCCCTTCGCCCTTTTGACGATGGCGCTGGGATTTGCCATGGCGCTCGGCACGGCGGCGATCTTCCGGCATATCCCGGCCTACTATCCCGACCATGTCGGGCCGGTGGGCGGGGTCGTCGGCATGATCGGCGGGCTGGGCGGATTCTTCCTTCCGGTGGCCTTCGGGCTGATGAACGATCTCACCGGATTGTGGACCAGTTGCTTCATGCTGCTGTTCCTCATCGTCGCGGTGAATCTCGGATGGATGCATTTCGCCATCCTGCGCATGGAGCGGACGGCGAAAGGGATCCCGGACCGGCGGTTCCTGGCCGAATTGCAGCCGGGCGGCGTCGTCCTGGCCCAATGGGATCCCGAGGATGCGGCATTTTGGCAGACGTCGGGCCGGCGCGTCGCCATGCGCAATCTGTGGATTTCCATTCCCGCCCTGTTGCTGGCCTTCGCGGTCTGGATGGTGTGGTCGGTGGTGGTGGTCAATCTGCCGGCGGCCGGCTTCGCCTTCTCCCCCGATCAGCTTTTCTGGCTGGCCGCCCTGCCGGGACTGACCGGAGCGCTGCTCCGCGGCTTCTATGCCTTCATGGTCCCGATTTTCGGTGGACGCACATGGACGACGTTCTCGACCGCGTCGCTGGCGGTTCCCGCTTTGGGCATCGGAATGGCGGTGCAGCACCCGGCGACGCCCTACAGCGTGTTCCTGGTTCTGGCGCTGCTCTGCGGGCTGGGCGGCGGCAATTTCGCCTCCTCCATGGCGCATATCAGTTTCTTTTTCCCCGCCGCCCGCAAGGGACAGGCGCTGGCGCTGAATGCGGGGCTCGGCAATCTCGGGGTCTCGGTGGTGCAGTTGTGCGCGCCCCTGGTGATCACCGTCGGGATGTTCGGCGCTCTGGGCGGCGCGCCTCAGACCGTCGAGGTGGCGGGAACCGTCCGGCATGTCTGGCTGCAAAATGCCGGATTCCTCTGGGTGCCGCTGATCCTCGCCGCCACCGTGGCCGCCTGGTTCGGGATGAATGATATCGCCTCGGCCAAAAGTTCGCTCGCCGACCAGATGGGGGTGTTCCGGCGGAGGCATACCTGGATCCTGTGCTGGCTTTACGCCGGGACGTTCGGATCCTTCATCGGTTACTCGGCGGCCTTTCCGCTGCTGACCAGGACGCTGTTCCCCGACGTCGATCCCATGACCTTCGCCTTTCTCGGGCCGCTGGTGGGGGCCGCCAGCCGTTCCCTCTCCGGCTGGATGGCCGACCGCTGGGGGGGCGCCAGAGTCACGGTATGGGTCTTCGTCGCCATGACGGCGGGCGTCGGGGCGCTGCTGGCCGCGATCGGACAGTCGTCCTTCCCCGGCTTTCTGGCGTGCTTCCTGGTGCTGTTCGCGGTCAGCGGGATCGGCAATGCCTCGACCTTCCAGATGATGCCGGCGATTTTCCGCGCCCTGCATGCCAGACGCGTCGCCGGGCAGGGCGACGACGCCCTGGCGAGGGCGCAGCAGGACGCCGCCCGCGAGGGGGCCGCCGTTCTGGGGGTGACATCGGCGGTCGCCGCCATCGGCGCCTTCTTCATTCCGAAGAGTTTCGGTACCTCGATCGCTCTCACGGGCGGGGCCACCTGGGCCTTGGGCGGCTTCGTCCTGTTCTACCTCACCTGCGTCGCCACGACCTGGTGGTTCTACCTCCGCCCGGGCGCCGAAGCCCGTTTGCCCCGCCCCAATCAACTGCCCGACAGGATTGCAGCATGAGTCATTTCCTCGACCGTCTCACATTCTTCAGGAAAACCGTTGATACCTTCTCGGGCGACCATGGCGTCGTCACCAACGAGGATCGCCAGTGGGAGGAGGGCTATCGACGCCGCTGGCAGCACGACAAGATCGTGCGCTCGACCCACGGGGTGAACTGCACGGGGTCCTGCAGTTGGAAGATCTATGTCAAGGGCGGGATCGTCACCTGGGAAACCCAGCAGACGGACTATCCCCGAACCAGGCCCGATCTTCCCAATCACGAGCCGCGCGGCTGCGCGCGGGGGGGCAGCTATTCCTGGTATCTCTACAGCGCCAACCGGGTGAAATACCCGATGATCCGCCGCAGGCTGGTGGAGCTTTGGCGGGCCGAGAGGGCCGCCGGTCAGGATCCCGTCGCGGCCTGGGCGGCCATCGTCGAGAATCCGGATAAGGCCCGCGCCTATAAAGAGATCCGCGGCCTGGGCGGATTCGTCCGGGCCGGATGGGACGAAGCCAACGAGATCATCGCCGCGGCGAATGCCTACACGATCCGGCGTTTCGGTCCCGACCGCATCATCGGGTTCTCGCCGATCCCGGCGATGTCCATGGTGTCCTATGCCGCCGGCAGCCGGTATCTGTCGCTGATCGGCGGGGTCTGCATGAGCTTCTACGACTGGTATTGCGACCTGCCGCCGGCTTCACCGCAGACCTGGGGCGAGCAGACGGACGTTCCGGAAAGCGCCGACTGGTACAATTCGACCTATCTCCTTCTCTGGGGCTCGAACGTGCCGCAAACCCGGACGCCCGACGCCCATTTCTATACCGAGGTCCGCTACAAGGGGACCAAGTCGGTGGTCATCGCCCCGGACTACAGCGAGGCCGCCAAATTCGCCGACCTGTGGCTGCATCCCAAGCAGGGAACCGACGCCGCCCTGGCGATGGCGATGGGACATGTCATTCTCAAGGAATTCCATCTGGCCGGGCGCAGCGCCTATTTCGAGGACTATTGCCGGCGCCTGACCGACCTGCCCATGCTGGTCGTCCTGGAAAAGCGGGGCGACAGTTTCGTCCCCGGGCGCTTCCTGCGCGCGTCGGATCTGGCCGGCGGTCTCGATCAGGGCAACAACCCCGCCTGGAAAACGCTGGCCTTCGATCGGACTGACGGGGCCGTGGTGGTGCCGAACGGGTCCATCGGTTTCCGCTGGGGCGAGGCCGGCCGCTGGAACCTTGAGGACCGGGACGCCCGGGACGCCCGGCAGGTCGGGCTGGCCTTGCCGCTGGCGGAGGACGGGCATGCTCTGCTGCCGGTGGCATTCCCCTATTTCGGCGGCCATGCGCCGCAGACCTTCCATGCGACCGGCCATCCGGATGTCCTTGTCCGCCTGATTCCGGTCCGTCACCTGATGGGGGAAAAGGGGCCGCTTCAGGTCGCCACGGTCTTCGATCTGATGGCCGGCAACTATGGCGTCGATCGGGGCTTCGGCGGTGGCAATGTGGCGGCGGACTACGACGACGACTGCCCCTATACGCCGGCCTGGGCGGAGGCGGTGACAGGGGTGCCCAGGGACCAGATCATCACCGTGGCCCGGGAATTCGCTACCAACGCCGACAAGACCAAGGGCAGATCCATGGTGATTCTCGGAGCCGGTCTCAATCACTGGTATCACATGGACATGATCTATCGGGGGATCATCAATCTTCTGATGATGTGCGGCTGTATCGGCCAGTCGGGAGGCGGCTGGTCGCACTATGTCGGCCAGGAAAAGCTGCGGCCGCAGACGGGGTGGACGGCGCTGGCCTTCGCTCTCGACTGGAACCGGCCGCCACGGCACATGAATTCCACGTCCTTTTTCTATGCCCACAGTTCGCAGTGGCGCTATGAGAAACTGGGGGCGTCCGACATCCTGTCGCCCCTGGCGGACCCCGCCGACTACCCCGCCAGCCTGATCGATTACAACGTCAAGGCGGAACGGATGGGGTGGCTGCCGTCCGCGCCGCAACTGGCGGCCAATCCTCTCGACATCGCGGCCAGGGCCGTGGCCGCCGGGATGGAGGTGCCGGCCTATGTCGCCACCGGCCTGCAAAGCGGCGCTCTCAGCTTCGCCGCGGAGGACCCCGACGACCCCGCGAACTTCCCCCGCAACCTGTTCGTCTGGCGCTCGAACCTTCTGGGGGCGTCGGGCAAGGGGCACGAATATTTCCTGAAATATCTGCTGGGGACCGATCACGGCATTCTGGGAAAGGACCTGGGAGCCGAGGGCGGGGACAAACCGCGCGAGGTGCGCTGGCATGACGAGGCGCCGACGGGCAAGCTCGATCTGCTGGTGACGCTGGATTTCCGCATGTCCACGACCTGCGTCTATTCCGACATCGTCCTGCCCACCGCGACCTGGTACGAGAAGCACGACCTCAACACGTCGGACATGCATCCGTTCATCCATCCCCTGTCGGCGGCCGTGGATCCGGCCTGGGAAGCGCGGTCGGACTGGGAGATCTTCAAAGGGATCGCCCGGACGTTCTCACGGGTCGCCCGGGGGCATCTGGGCCGGGAGCGCGACGTCGTCCTGACGCCCATCCTGCACGATACCCCCGGCGAACTGGCCCAGCCCTTCGCGGTGGCCGACTGGAAACAGGGCGACTGCCCGCCGATCCCCGGCAGGACGATGCCTTCGGTCACGGTGGTCGAACGGGACTATCCGGAAACCTACGCCAAATTCACCGCGCTTGGACCGCTGATGGACCGGCTGGGCAACGGCGGCAAGGGGATCGCCTGGGAGACCGGAGAGGAAGTCCGCTTCCTGGAGCGGTTGAACGGGACCGTCGCCGCGCCGGGAGCCGGGCAGGGGCGCGCCCGTATCGAGACCGACATCGATGCCGCCGAGGTGATCCTGAGCCTTGCCCCCGAAACCAATGGCGAGGTGGCCGTGAGGGCCTGGGAGGCGCTGGGCCGGATCACCGGCCGGGCCCATGCCCATCTGGCCCGTTCCCGCGAGGATGACAAGATCCGGTTCCGCGCTCTCCAGGCGCAGCCGCGCAAGATCATCTCGTCACCGCCCTGGAGCGGCCTTGAAAGCGAACATGTCAGCTACAACGCCTGTTACACCAACGTCCATGAGCTGATTCCCTGGCGGACGCTGACCGGGCGTCAGCAGTTCTATCAGGATCACGCGTGGCTGCGGGCCTTCGGCGAAGGGTTCGCGGTCTACCGGCCGCCGATCGACACGCGGACGGTCGACGGGATCCGGGCCGATCTGGCCGACGGTCGTCCGACCCTGGTGCTGAATTTCATTACGCCCCATCAAAAATGGGGCATCCACAGCACCTACACCGACAATCTGCTGATGCTGACCCTGTCGCGCGGCGGGCCGATCCTGTGGATCGGCGAAGACGACGCCAGGGCGGCCGGGATCGCCGACAACGATTGGATCGAGGCTTTCAACGCCAACGGAGCCCTGACGGCGCGGGCGGTGGTCAGCCAGCGGGTGCCGGCGGGGATGTGCCTGATGTATCACGCGCAGGAGAAAATCGTGAATGTGCCGGGAAGCGAAATCACCGGCAAGCGTGGCGGCATCCACAATTCAGTCACGCGTGTCTGTCCCAAGCCGACGCATATGATCGGCGGTTATGCCCAACTGTCCTACGGATTCAATTACTACGGAACCGTCGGCGCCAACCGCGACGAGTTCGTCGTCGTGCGGAAAATGGAAAAAGTGGACTGGCTGGACGGCCCCCGGGCCGACATCGCGGAGGTGCGGCCATGAAAATTCGCGCTCAGATCGCCATGGTCCTGAACCTGGACAAATGCATCGGCTGCCACACCTGTTCCGTGACCTGCAAGAACGTCTGGACCAGCCGGGACGGGGTCGAATACGCGTGGTTCAACAATGTCGAAACGAAGCCCGGGATCGGCTATCCGAACGACTGGGAAAACCAGGAGAAATGGAAGGGGGGCTGGATCCGCCGCCCGGATGGCCGGCTGGCGCCGCGCCAGGGCGGGAAGTCGAAGCTGCTGTCGAACATTTTCATGAATCCCGATTTGCCGGAAATCGACGATTACTATGAGCCGTTCACATTCGACTACGCCCATCTTCAGACGGCCGGCCTCAGTCAGGCGGCCCCGACGGCACGGCCGCGCTCCGTCCTGACAGGACGGCGGATGGACAAGATCGTGGGCGGGCCGAACTGGGAGGAGATCCTGGGCGGGGAGTTCTCGAAGCGCAGCCGGGACCAGAACTTCGAGGCCATCGAGAAGGAGATCTACGGGCAGTTCGAGAACACCTTCATGATGTATCTGCCCCGGCTGTGCGAACATTGCCTCAACCCGGCCTGCGTCGCGGCCTGCCCGTCCGGATCCATTTACAAGCGCGAAGAGGATGGGATCGTTCTGATCGATCAGGACAAATGCCGGGGTTGGCGCATGTGCGTCAGTGCCTGTCCCTATAAGAAGATTTATTACAACTGGGAAAGTGGAAAAGCCGAAAAATGCATTTTCTGCTTCCCGCGCATCGAGGCCGGGCAGCCCACGGTGTGTTCGGAGACATGCGTCGGCCGGATCCGTTATCTCGGGGTCATGCTTTATGACGCCGACAGGATCGGGGAGGCCGCCGCCGCCCCCGACGAGGGCCGGCTCTACCAGTCCCAACTGGACATCTTTCTCGACCCCGGTGACCCGGAGGTGATTGCCCGGGCGCGGCAGGACGGCGTGCCGGACGCATGGCTCGACGCCGCCCGTCTGTCGCCGGTCTACAAGATGGCGATCGACTGGAAGATCGCCTTTCCCCTGCATCCGGAATACCGCACCCTGCCGATGGTGTGGTATGTGCCGCCGCTATCTCCCATCCAGGCCAGGGCCGAGGCCGGCCAACTGGGCACCAACGGCCTTATTCCGGATGTGTCGAGCCTGCGCATTCCGGTCCGTTATCTGGCCAATCTGCTGACCGCCGGCGAGGAGGCCCCGGTCCGGCTGGCGCTGGAGCGGCTGCTGGCCATGCGCGCCTACATGCGCGCCCGCCATGTCGACGGCGTCGAGGCCGCGGATGTCCTGGATCAGGTCGGCCTCGACCGGGCCCGGGTGGAGGACATGTACCGGATTCTGGCGATCGCCAATTACGAAGACCGGTTCGTCATTCCGACGACACACCGGGAATACGCGGAAAATGCGTTCGACCTGAAGAGCTCCTGCGGATTCAGCTTCGGCAACGGCTGCTCAGGCGGCGCCAACGACGTCGATCTGTTCGGCAAATCGAAGCATCGTCACGGCGTCAGGAAACCCCCGGAGGTGGCATGATGAAGACCTACAAGATCCTGTCGGCCTTGCTGGCCTATCCGGAACCGGACCTGCTGGAGAACGCTGGCGCGCTTGCGGCCGCCCTGGCCGGCGAAACCTTGCTGCCGGCCGTCCATCGCGACGCGGTCGCCGGATTCATCGGCGATCTCGGGCGTCAGGATGTGCTTGACGCGCAGGAAGCCTATGTCGCCCTGTTCGACCGCAACCGGTCCCTGTCTCTTCATCTTTACGAGCATGTTCTGGGAGAATCGCGCGACCGGGGTCAGGCCATGGTCGAACTGGCGCGGCTCTACCAGCAGCATGGATATGACGTCAGTGCGGCGGAACTGCCGGATTATCTGCCTCTGTTCCTTGAGTTCCTGTCCCTGCTTCCGGCCGGGGAGGCGGCCGAATTGCTGTCCAGGGCGGTCCATGTGGTGGCCGCCCTCAAGGAAAAGCTCGACGAGCGGGGAAGCCCTTATGCGGTGCCGATGGCGGCGGTCGAGGCCCTGGCGGCCAGCCGGGCGGATGCCGGCGAGGTTGCGGCGGTACGCGAAACCCTGACCGGGCGGGACGACAGTCTGGAACAACTGGATCGCCAATGGGAAGAGGAGGCCGTGCGGTTCGCCGGCGCCACCGGTCCCGATGCGGCGTCCCTGGCCGCCGGATGCGGGAGGTGACTATGGCGGGTTTTCTCAATCAGGCCGTTTTCGGCATTTATCCCTATATCGCGCTGGCCGTGTTCCTGGTTGGCAGCCTCATCCGCTTCGACCGCGACCAATATGGCTGGCGGTCGGGATCGAGCCAGCTTTTGCGCCGGCGCCTGATGCGCGTCGGCAGCAACTGCTTCCATATCGGGATTCTCGCCATTCTGGGCGGTCATTTCGTAGGTCTTCTGACGCCCCACGAACTCTATACGGCGCTTGGCCTGACCGTCGAGGTCAAGCAACTGATGGCCATGGGAATCGGGGGCGTGTTCGGCGTCCTCTGTCTGATCGGGATGACGCTGCTGATTTACCGGCGTCTGACCGATCCGCGCATCCGGGCGACCAGCAGCCCGATGGACATCGCCATCCTGCTCATCCTTTGCGTCCAGCTTTGTCTCGGCCTGTCCTCCATCATCGTGTCCGCCCATCACCGCGACGGCGCGGAGATGCTGAAGCTGGCCCTGTGGGCGCAGCATATGGTCACGTTCCAGGGCGATGCCGCCGGTCTGATCGCCGATGTCGACCCGATCTTCAAACTGCACATCGCCCTGGGTCTGACCATCTTCCTGCTCTTTCCCTTTTCGCGGCTGGTCCATATCTGGTCCATGCCGGTGGGCTATGTCGCGCGTCCCTACCAGTTGGTCCGCCGACGGGGAGGGGCCTCCGCGCGGTTCCGGTCATGACGCCGGGGGCAATCGGGGGAACCCGGTTGCCCCGGGCCCGGAGGCGCCGTCCTTATCGCCCTCTGGATGTCCTGCCCCGGTGGTCGATGTCATTGCGCGAGGGTGAGGTGGGAGGTCAGCATCCGTTCCAGTTCGGCCATGCCGGCGGGAAGATCGATCCTGCCGCCCGCCACCCTCATGGCGGAACCGAGCGCGTGCAGCGTGCGGAACAGGTTGTGGGTCCGGCTTTGCTCGCCCATCTGGCCGATGCGCAGGATGTTGAGGCCGAAGGCCCCGGCAATCTCCACCTTATGAAGTTCGGACATGACATGGCGCACCTGATCGGCGCTGACGCCATCCGGCAGGGTGATGCCGACGACGGAATTGAGGCGGCAATGGGCGGGAATCAACAGCTCCAGTCCCATCGCTTCGATACCGCTTTGCAGCGCGGCGGAGCAGGTGGCGTGGCGGCGGAACCGGACCGGCAGGGTTTCGTCGCAGACAAGACGCAGGGCCTCGTGCAGAGCCAGAACGCCGGAGACCGGGGCGGTGTAGTGATAGCCGTGCTTGTTCCAGAACTGATCCGCCAGACGGGCATCCAGGCACCAGTGCGCCATGGGCGTATTCCGCTTCAGGATCCGGTCCCAGGCGTCATCCGAAAAGGCGATCAGCGACACGCCGGGGATCGAGGACAGGCCCTTTTGTCCGCCGGTGATGACGACGTCCACGTCCCACTCTTCCATTTCCATCGGCATGGTCGACAGGGTGCAGACGGCGTCGACGACGTTGAGGCAGCCATAGGACTTGGCGATGCGGCAGATTTCGACGAGGTCGCGATTCCAGACGGTGCTGGAGGTTTCGCCCTGGACGATGGTGACCACCTGGAACCCGCCGGTTTTCAGCAGGGCCTCGACCCGATCGGGGCTCGCCGGTTCCTTTTCCGGCACATCGAGACGCACGACGTCGCCGCCAACCCTGACCGCCATTTCCGCGAGCCGGCCGCTGAACAGGCCATTGCAGACGGCAAGGACGCGGGTGCCGGGTTCGACCAGATTGCTGATCGCCATCTCCATCGCCGCCGAGGCCGGCCCGGAAACGCCCATGACATGGGACGACGATGTCTGAAAGACATAGCGGGCCATGGTTTTGACCTGTTCCACCACCTTGTTCATGGTGTCGCCCAGGTGGTTGATGACGAGGGAGTTGGCGTAGGCCACCTTGTGCGGAATCGGGACCGGTCCGGCCCCCATCATCAGCAGGGGTTCGTCAGGCAGGATATTGTCGAGAGGGATGATGTCGGGGAGTTTCGGATATTTCATGATGGAGATCTCTTTTCAACTCCCGAGCGTAAATTTTGTTGAAATGACAGGGTGGGGAGACGCAATGGCGATGGTCCGTTGTTTCCGGTTTCCTTCCAGCGTCAAAGCCTTCTTTTTTATCCGACGCGCACCCGCTTCGCCAGTTTTCCTGCTGTCACCGCGACCTTTTTCCTAATCCTGTTTCGGTTGTCGGCGATTTCGCCTCATTTTGGCCGTTTGTCCGGATGGGCCGGAGTGGCGTCCGACCGGGTATTCCGGTCGCCGCAACTGGTTCCGGAGAGGCATTTCGAGACCGGTTCATCCGGACTTCCCGGTGGCGTGAGATCCAGGGATTCCGACCGGAACCGCGTCACGGTGATTTTTACGGCTTGGGGATCATTCTATCGGGCCATGCGTCCGGGTTTGACCGGGAGCGGACGAGCGGGTTCGGGAAACGGGGATGGTCGAGCCGACCCTCAAAGCGGGTACGGTGCCACCGAAGTCCGGCGCGTTTCAGATTGTCGGTCACCAGGAGGTTCCTGAACTGGGTAAAATTTCCAAGTTATACCAGCCTGAGCTGATCGGAACCGATCAACACAGCCCGGTCGGCCCAGGCAGGTTTCTCCGAAACCCTTGGCTTCGCTCGCTATCCGCTCGCCGGCCCGGGGTGGGCCAGCCAACCGGCGCTGAGCAATCCTCAACGCCGGTTGGTATCAGGTCAGGATCTTCCTGATCACAGCATCCGGTCGAGAATCCGCCTGCCGGGGCCGCGGTCGAACAGCCGGTGCTTGACCACCCCGGCCACATGCAACGCCACCAGGGCCAGCAGGCCATAGGCGAGGATGGCATGTGCTGTCGCAAAGACGCTTGAAGCCGCTTTGTCTTTGGCCAAAATCTCTGGCAGGGACGTGAAGAAGAACGGCACCCCGTCGCTTTCGGGATAGGTGCTCGACAGGCCGTACCCTGCCAATGGAACGGCGACCATCAGCATATAGAACAGTTTGTGGGTGATCGTGAAAATCGTCTGCTCCCAGGGCTTCAGCGCGGCAGGCTCCGGCACGCCACCCCGCCACCTCAGCGCCAGTTGCACCGGAATCAGGGCCAGGACCAGGATGCCGAACTGTTTGTGGTTGGGGAAAAGCATGCTGAACTTGCCGGGGAAATCGTCGGCGACGTTGGTCATGAGAATGCCCACCGCCAACAGCGCGATAATGATGGCGGCACGGATCCAATGAAGCACGCGCATGGCAAGGGGGTATTTTTGCGAAGAAGGCGAACTGGACATGGTGGTCCCCGGTCTCGTTTTTGAGCATCATTCGGCGGTAGATGGTGCGCCACCGCCCAATGCCTTATATAGGTTGACGGCATTGCCGATTTCCTCGCGCTTCAAGTCCAATCGGGTCTGGCGCGCGGCATAAAGCTGGCGCTGGGCGTCCAGCACTTCCAAACGCCCCTCCAGCCCGGCGCGGTACCGCAGGGTGGACAACTCCACCCGCCGCTCAGCCGAGGCTACGGTCCTGTTCTGGGCCTCGATCTGGCTGCTGTAGGTGGCGCTGCCGGCCAGACCATCGGCAACCTCGCGGAATGCCGTCTGGATGGCGCGTTCATATTGGGCGATGGCATCGGATTTGCGGACTTCCGCCAGCCGCAGCTCTGCCTGTAGCTGTCCGCCCATGAACAGTGGTTGGATGATTTGAGGCGTGAAGCTCCACACCCGCTGATCGCCATCGAACAGGTTGCCCAGGGCCGGGCTGGCGTATCCCAGCGAGGTCGTCAACGACAGCCGTGGAAAGAAAGCGGCTCGGGCCGCGCCGATATTGGCGTTGGCGGCCACCAGATTTTGTTCCGACTGGCGAATGTCGGGCCGGCGGGTCAGCAGGTCCGATGGCAATCCGGCGGGCAGGCGGGTCCGTACCGCACGCTCGTCCAGCGGCCATGGCTGTGGCAGGTCATCGGGTAAAGCCGTCCCCACCAGCAGGGTCAAGGCATTGGTGGCCCGTGCCAGCGTCCGGGCGCGCCCTTCCAGATCGGTTGCGGCGGTGGCGACCTGACCTTCCGCTTGGGCGACGTCCAGCGCGCTGTTCTGGTCGGCGGCCTTCAGGCGGCGCGCCAGGTCCAGGGATTGCCGCCAATCCGCCAGCGTGCGATGGGCCAAGTCCAGTTGTTCCTGGGCCAGACGTTCGGCGAAATAACTGTCGGCCACCGTGCCGATCAGTGCGATCTGGGTCGACCGGCGCCCTTCCTCGCTTGCCAGATAGTGGGCGAAAGCCGCTTCCGACAGTGATCGGACCCGGCCGAACAGATCGATTTCGAAAGCGCTGACGCCGATGTCCAGGGTGTGCTGGGTCTGGAGGCGTCCGATGGTGGGAGTATCGGCCTGCCTGTCGGCGGCGATCCGCTGTCGGGTGACGACGCCGGTGGCGCTGATCGACGGTAATCGGGCGGCCCGCTGGATGTTGTATTGCGCCTGTACCGCTTCGACGTTCAGGGTTGCCAGCCGCAGGTCGCGGTTGTTGCGTAACGCCAGCTCGATCAGCCGCTGCAGGCGGGGATCGCCGAACATGGTGCGCCAGTCCGGATCAGCGGCCGGTTCACCATCGGCGATGGTCGTCCGGGAGGAGTAGGCATTCGGCACCGGCAGATCCGGCTTGACCAGATCCGACGCCAGGGAACAGGCCGACAACGCCAATGACAGTGCAATGATGGTCAAACGCATGGCATCAATCCCGATGCGGCAGGGCGGCGCGGCGGCCAGGGCGCAGCCAGCCGCGTAACTTTTCCTGGCCGCCGATGACGAAGACGAAGAAGGCGGGGACGAAGAACACCGCCAGCACGGTGGCGCACAACATGCCGCCGAACACGCCGGTGCCGATGGCGTTCTGGGTCTCGGCGCTGGCCCCCCGCGCGAGCATCAGCGGCACCACGCCTAGGCCAAAGGCCAGCGAGGTCATCAGGATGGGGCGCAACCGCAGTCGCGCCGCCGTAACTGCGGATTCCAGCAATCCCTTGCCCTCGGCATGCAATTGCCGGGCGAATTCGACGATCAGGATGGCGTTCTTGGCCGACAGGCCGATGACCGTGATCATGCCGACCTTGAAAAAAACGTCGTTGGGCATGCCGCGCAACATCACCGCCGCCACCGCGCCCAGCAGCCCCAGCGGCACCACCAGCAGCACCGACAACGGGATCGACCAGCTTTCGTAAAGCGCCGCCAGCACCAGGAAGACCACCAGCATGGACAACGCCATCAACAGCGGCGCCTGCGCTGCCGATTGACGTTCCTGTAATGATTGACCGGTCCATTCCACGGCGAAACCGGAGGGCAACCGGGCGGCCAACCGTTCCATCTCGACCATTGCCTGGCCGCTGGACACCCCGGGCGCCGGGCTGCCGGAAATGCGCGCCGAGGGGAACCCCTGATAGCGTGCGAATTGCAACGGCGTGTCCTCCCAAACCGGCGTCACCACTTCGGACAACGGCACCATGCCGCCATTGGAATTACGCAGGTACAGCTTCAGCACGTCATCCACCTGCATGCGGGCGGGGGCGTCGGCCTGGATGACCACCTGCTGCATGCGCCCGGCATTGGGGAAGTCGTTGACATATAGCGAGCCCAGGGCCGCCGTCAGGGTGTCGCTGATAGTGGCGAACGGTACCCCCAGGGCCTCAGCTTTCTGTCGGTCGATGTTCAGGCGGACGCCGACGCCATCGGGCAGACCGTCGGAATAGACGCCGAAGACGACTTTGCTTTGTCCTGCCAGTTCCAGCAGTTTCGACTCGGCGGCTCTCAAGGCCGCCTGACCATGACCGGCGCGGTCCTGAAGACGCAGGCTGAAACCGGACGAGGTTCCCATTTCCTCGATGGCCGGCGGCAGCAGACTCATCACCGTGCCTTCGGTGGCGTCGGCCATGGCCTGCTGGGTGCGCCGGGCCTCGTCGGCAGCGGTGGCGCCGTTGCGCCGGTCCCAGTCCTTGAGCATGGTGAAGGCCAGCGCGGTATTGGCGCCCGAGCCGGAAAAGCCGAAGCCCAGGATCGACAGACTCGAGTCCACCGCCGGCCGCGCGGCGGTATGCGCCTCGAACTTGCGCACCAGATCCAGTGTGCGTTCCTGGGT
The DNA here is from genome assembly GCA_009712185.1 of Telmatospirillum sp. Taxonomy (GTDB): domain Bacteria; phylum Pseudomonadota; class Alphaproteobacteria; order Rhodospirillales; family Magnetospirillaceae; genus Telmatospirillum. The sequence goes on from WASQ01000018.1 coordinate 73,410, forward strand.
GGCGTCAGACGGCAACTGGAACGAGGTCATGAAATAGCCCTGGTCTTCCTCAGGCAGGAAGGCCGAGGGCAGGATCGAGAACGCCAAGACCAGCAGTGCGACAATGGCGGCGAAAGCAGCCATCATGCGACCGCTGCGGCGCACCAGGGCGGCGACCCGGGCTTCGTAGGACCGGGTGACATGGTCGAAGCGGCGGTTGAACCAGCCGAAAAAGCCGCCCTTGGCGTGATGGCCGGGGGTGACGGGTTTCAGCAGGGTGGCGCACAGGGCCGGAGTCAGGCTGAGGGCCAGGAAGGCCGAAAAAAGGATGGATACCGCCATGGACAGAGTGAACTGCCGGTAGATCACTCCGACCGAGCCCCCGGCCAGTGCCATGGGGATGAATACCGCCGTCAATACCAGGGTGATGCCGATCACCGCGCCGGTGATTTCCTTCATCGCCTTGACCGTCGCATCCCTGGGCGACAATCCTTCGGTCGCCATCAGGCGTTCGACGTTCTCCACCACCACGATGGCGTCATCGACGATGATGCCGATGGCCAGGACCATGCCGAACATGGTCAGCACGTTGATGGAGAAACCGGCCGCCAGCATGATCGTGAACGTTCCCAGCAAGGCGATCGGGGCGACGATGGCCGGGATCAGGGTGTAGCGGATGTTTTGCAGGAACAGCAGCATGACCAGGAACACCAGCACCATGGCCTCAACCAGGGTGTGAATGACCTTCTCGATGGAAATCTTGACGAAGGGCGCGGTGTTGAACGGCGTCGCATAGGTCATGCCTGTCGGCATGATACGGCTGAGTTCGGCCAGCCGCGTCTTTACGCTTTCGGCCGTGCGCACCGCGTTGGCGCCTGGGGCCAATTGCACGGCGGCGGCGCTGGAGACGTGACCGTTTTCGCGGTTCGCGAAACTGTAGGTCTGCGCCCCCAGTTCTACCCGCGCCACGTTGCCCAACGTCACCTTGGAGCCATCGGCATTGGCGCGCAGCACGATTGCGGCGAATTCCTCGGGCGTCTGCAATTGGCCCTGTACCGCCAAAGGAACGCTCACCCGCTGTCCCGGAACGGTCGGCGCGTCGCCAACCCGGCCGGGCGCGATTTGGACGTTCTGCTGCGTGATGGCCGCCGACAGATCGCCCATGGTCAAGCCGAAGGCGATCAGCCGGGAGGGGTCCACCCAGACGCGCAACGCCTTCTCGGCGCCGAACAACTGGACCCGACCGACGCCGTCAATGCGGCGCAACTCCTCGATGATGTTGCGGGCCAGATAATCGCTCAGTGCAGTTTCGTCGAAGCGGCCGTCTTCGGATTTCAGACTGACCAGCATCAGAAAACCCGAGGCGGCGGATTCCACGGTCAGCCCATTCTGCCGCACCGCTTGCGGTAACCGCGGTTCAATGGCTTTCAGGCGGTTCTGTACGTCCACCTGCGCCATCTCGGGATCCGTTCCCGGTTTGAAGGTGACGGTGACCTGGGCCGTGCCCGAGGTGTCGGCCATGGATTCGAAATACAGAAGGTTCTTGACTCCCGATAATTCACGTTCGATCAGCCCCAGCACCGCATCGTTCATGGTCTGGGGCGTGGAGCCGGGATAGCTGGCATAGATGCTGACCGTCGGCGGCGCCACCGAGGGATAGCGGGCGATGGGCAGTTGCGGCAGGGCGATCAGGCCGAGCAGAATGATGAACAGGGCGACGACCCAGGCGAAGACCGGGCGATGAATGAAAAAGAATGGCATGCTGGCGGTGCTCCCGGCGTCTCAGCGTGTGGCCGTGTCGGCTGGTTTCCAGTCGTGCGGCGCCACGATGGCGCCCTCGCTTAACCGTTCCGCCCCCCCGACCACGACCCGTTGCCCGGCCTCCAGACCCGCGCGGATGCGGTAGCGGCGCTCGATCAGTTCGCCCAGGTCCACCGGTTGGGCGCGCACCACGTCACCGTCGCCGACCACCCACACCAGCGGTTTGCCGCCAACACGGACGACCGCCTGTTGCGGCACCATCAGGGAACCGGCGTAACTGGCGCGATGCACTCGGGCTCGCACGAACATGCCGGGCAGCAGGGCGCGCTGGGCGTTGTCCACCAACACCCGCAACAAGACGTCGCCGGTACCGGCATCGACGGTGATGCCGGAAAACAGGATGCGGCCTTCGGCATCGTAGGGCGTGCCATCGCTGCGCAACACCGTTACCGGCAGACCGGAGTGGCGGTCCGCCTGCCGTAACGCCAGTGCCTGACGCAACGCTTCGAGCGAGGTCGCGGGCTGGCGCACGTCCACATAGACTTGGTCCACCTGCTGGATGCGGGCCATCGGGCCGGCGTCGGTGGGCGACACCAACGCCCCCTCGGTGACCAGGGCCTGGTCGATGCGGCCGGAAATGGGGGCATCCACCGTGGCGAATTTCAGGTCCAACTGGCGCCGCGCTAAGGTCGCGCGGGCTTGGGCGACGTCCGCCGCCGCCTGATCGCGCTGTGTCACCGCGTCGTCATAGGTCTGGCGGCTGATGGCTTCGGCCTGCATCAACGGTTCCAGGCGCCGTGTCTGAACCTGCGCGCGGGCCAAAGCGGCTCCGGCACGCTGCAACGCGGCGGCCGCCATCTCGGCGTCGGCCTTGAACGGAGCGGGGTTGATCTGGAACAGCGGGTCGCCGGCCCTGATCTCTGTCCCCTGCTCGAACAGGCGCTGCTGGACGATGCCGCTGACCTGGGGGCGAATTTCCGCCACGCGCACGGCGGCGACCCGTCCCGGCAGGTCCTCGGTCAGTTCCACCCGAGCCGGAACCAGCGTCATGACCGCCACCGGCGCGGGCGGCGGCGGCGATTGTGGCGGGCCGTCGTCGCAGCCGGTCAGTGCGATCACCACCGCGGCAAGCAGCGCGCTGCCGCGGAAAAGACGTCCGGTCCTCATGCATCGACCTTTCTAGGGAAAAGAGCGCAGAAACAGGGCGCACCTTAGACCGGCATAATGGCGTTTCCGTCGAGCCTTTATGGAGATACAGTGGAGGTGGAACTTAATTACGCGGACCTGTCATGCCTTCTCCGATCGCCGAGCCGCAGCCCCTGGTGTTGATCGCAGAGGATGAGCCAGAGATCGCCGATATCCTGTCGGCCTATTTGCAACGAAATGGCCTGCGCAGCGTGCACGCCGCCGATGGCCGCCGGGCGCTGGACCTGCATCTGTCGCTGAAGCCGGACCTGATCGTGCTGGATGTGCAGATGCCACAGATGGACGGCTGGCAGGTGCTGGCTGAAGTGCGCCATCGCGGAGGCACGCCTGTGATCATGCTGACCGCTTTGGATCAGGACATCGACAAACTGCTGGGATTACGGATCGGTGCCGACGATTACGTGGTCAAGCCGTTCAACCCGGCGGAAGTGGTCGCCCGTATTCAGGCGGTGCTGCGCCGTGCCCGTCCCGGCGGCGGCCAGCCAGCCCGGCGTTTCATTCGGCTTGGACGGTTGCAGGCGGACCTGGAAAGCCACGAGATTGCCGTGCAGGACGATGGCGGTTCTCTGCCTCTCGCGCTGACTCTGACCGAGTTCAAGCTTTTAGTTCATCTGATGCGGGCGCCACGCCGGGTGTTCGGGCGCGAGGAATTGCTGGTCGCCTGCCTGCCGGAGGGAGAGGCGCTGGAACGCACCGTGGACAGCCACGTCAGCAAACTGCGCAAGAAACTGGAAAGCGCGGGTCTCGAGGGGATTCCGGTCAGCGTGCGCGGCGTCGGATACCGGTTGGGAGACGTGTCTTGAAGGCGGTTGGTGGTCTCAGCCGCCGGATTATCCGATCGATGGTTGCCCTGGCCCTGGTCACCACCTTGCTGGCGTTGCTGGGATCCTATGCCTTCTATACCGTGTGGTTCCTGCTGGCCCCGAATAGCTTCCCCGGCCCCGACAGTCCCGGCAATTGGTTGCCGACGCCGCTGGAATGGGGATGGATGGCCCTGACCGTCGTCGTAGCGCTGGGGGCTGCCATCTTGTTTGCGCTGAAGCTGTCGAAACCGATCGTCACGCCCCTCAACGCGGTAGCAGAAAGCCTGCGCCAGGTGGCGCAAGGCAATTTGTCGGTTCGCGCCGGGTTTGACGCGCAGTCGCGGGGAGAAGCTGCACAGTTAGTACATGATTTCAATGCTATGGCCGAACGGCTGGAACGCATGGAAAATGAACGCCGGTTCTGGAACGCGGCCATCGCCCATGAATTGCGCACCCCGGTAACGGTGCTGCGCGGCCGTCTGCAAGGACTGACCGAGGGGGTGTTCGAACCGGCCCCGGCGCTGTTCCGTTCATTGCTGACTCAGGTCGAGGGGCTGGGCCGGTTGATCGAGGATCTCCGCCTGCTCGGACTGGCTGAAAACGGACGGCTGGAATTGCGCCAGGAACTGACGGAGCTGGAGGCGGAGGTGACGGCCGTGGTGCGGGCCATCAAACCAAGCCTTCAGGAAGCGGGTTTCGCCGTGTCCTGCCAAGTGGACGCGCAACCGGTGCTATGCGATCCTGTCCGGATGCGCCAGGCATTGCTCGCACTGCTGGAAAATGCCTTGCGCCATGCCGTTCCCGGGCCGTTGCGTGTTGAGGTTCGGACCAGTCCGGGAAGGTGCCATCTGTTGGTGGAGGATTGCGGACCCGGTGTGCCCGAATCCCTGGCGACCCATATTTTCGGAGCGTTTCAACGTGGGGAAACCCACGGCCAAGGCAGTGGACTGGGTTTGGCGGTGGTTCAGGCCATTGCCCGCGCCCATGGCGGCGACGTGATCTGCCGCCCGTCGACGCTAGGCGGCACCGCGTTCGACCTCCACTGGTCAGTCTAATGCCAGCCTGTGCTGGTCGGAACCGATCAACACAGCCCTCAGTCGGCCCTGAGCTAAGTTATTCCGAAACCCTTGGACCCTCGCTTGCTGTCCACTCGCGGGCCCGGGGTGGGCCACCCAACCGGTGATGAGCGATCCTCAGCGCCGGTTGGTGTAATACTGGCATTGACACAGACAAAAGCGTCACGACCCAGATCAATTCACCTAAGCCCGAGCGGAATTCGAGTATTGAAAAAGCGGGGCTTTTCGCTCGCGCACTACCGATCGTCCGCCGTCGCGGACTGTGGGACGTGTCTCAGTCGCGGCCATCTGGAGGTCCAGTTCTTCCGTCTTTGACGGTCGTCGAAAATGGCCGTCTTACAGGCAAAGGATGGAGTTGGGCGCACCACCATGTCGAGCAGATCCTCGACACCGCAGGGTGCCAGGACGACGACCGTTTCTCCACGCAACTGCGCGGCCACCGCCGTCGCGGTTTCCGGCCAATGCGCGATCGCGTCGGAAAGGCTGGCGTAGGGCTGGTCTCCGTTGTCCCGATGCATGCGGGCCTGGTTTCTGACGTCCCACAAGAGACCCGGAGCGACGGTGCGAAGCCATGTTTCGGCAATCTCATCGCGGGTGCCGTCGTCGTCGGCATCGAAATAGACGACATCGATGTCTGTGCGCGTCGCCTCGCAGGGAATGCCATGAAGCGCGTCCCAAACGGCGTTGCGGATGAACCCCGCCCCAACCCAACAGTCCGGCAGGTTCGCCTCCGCGACCCGTCGCAGGACGGACATCATGCGCGGCTGGAGAGAGATGAAACGGGCGATGTCGGCGGCTGAGTTCAAACGTCTTTCCCCGCAAGGTATTTCCCGTTTTATTACCACACCTCGCAACTTGCCCGTTGCGCTTGTTCCTGTGTGCGGGCATGGGAACCGGCACCGGGGTGCCGCTCTGTCCGGGCCGGACGTCGGCCGGGCGGCGCGGCAGTTTTCTTCAGCACCCCGGGTCTGCTACTGTGCCCCGGCCGGGATCGGGATGCGGCTGTCATTCCCGGGATCGAAAACGGGGACGGAACGTGGCGATGGCCGCACCGCCAAGAGCGTGGCAAAGAATGTTGTCGGGACGGCGCCTGGACCTGCTGGATCCGTCACCGCTTGATATCGAGATCGAGGACATCGCCCTGGGGCTGTCCCGCGTCGCCCGCTGGAACGGCCAGACATCGGGCGACCATGGCTTTTCCGTGGCCCAGCATTCGCTGCTGGTCCTCGATCTGGTGGCCCGGGCCGCCCGGCGTGCCGACCCGCTTCTTCTCCGGGCGGCGCTTCTCCATGACGCCAGCGAATTCGTCACCGCCGACCTGATCACCCCCTTCAAGGTGGTGATCGGCGACAGCTACAAGGTCTTCGAAAACCGCGTTCAGGCGGCGGTTCACCTGCGCTTCGGCCTACCGGCGCAACTCTCCGACGACTGGCAGGCCGCCATCAAGCGCGCCGACCGGCGGGCCGCCTTTCATGAGGCCGTGGCCCTGGCCGGTTTCGCGGAGGAGGAGGCGCGGCGCATCTTCAATGTCCGGCAGGCCCGTCCCACCGGCGTCCTGGTCGCATGGCCCCCGGAAGAGGCGCGGCAGACCTTCCTTCGCCGTTTCCGCGATCTTTGTCCCTGAAAGTCTGCGTTGCCGCCGGGAAAGTCAGGCGTTGCCGCCGGTCAGGCGCCGCCGGTGATCCGGCGCAGGAGATAGGTGTCCATGATCCAGCCGTTGGCGCGGCGCGCCTCCGCGCGCACCTGTTCGATCCGGCCGGCGACATCCTTCAACCGGCCGGACATCACGATCTCGTCGGGTGTGCCGACATAGGCGCCCCAATAGATCTCCATGTCCTGGTCGGCGTAGAGCTTGTAGCTGTTCTCGGCGTCCAGCATGACGACCACGCTGTCGACACCGTCCGGCCACCCCTGGGCGAGACGCCGTCCGGTGGTGATCTGAACCGATCCGCCGATCTGGTTCAGCGTGATCCGGTGCCGGGCGGTCAGGGCCTGGATGCAACTGATGCCGGGAATGACTTCGAAATCGGGGTCGATCAGGCCTTTTCCGGCGATCTCGCCCACGATGCGGATCGTGCTGTCATAAAGCGGCGGGTCGCCCCAGACCAGGAAGGCCCCGCATTCGTCGTCGCCCAGGCCCTCGACGATCATCCGTTCGAAGACCTCCTCCTTGTCCTGGTTCAGTTTGTCGATCGTCGCGAGATAGTCCGCGGTGTCGTGTTCACGCTGCCATTCGGGACTGGCGCCGTCGATGAAGCGGTAGGAACGGCCGGTGATGTGGCGTTCGCAGATGGCCTTGCGGAAGGCCGTCAGCTTTTCCTTGGTCGGCCCCTTGTCCATGATGAAAAAGGCGTCCGCGCGGTTGAGGGCGTCAACGGCCTGAAGGGTCAGATGTCCGGGGTTCCCGGCGCCGATTCCGATGATCAGGATTTTCTTCAACTCTGCTCTCCGCTCCGCCATGTCTTCCGTGTCCGGTCATGCCAGGGTCTTTGGAACAGGATGTCAGTCCGATGTCAAATCCCTGAACGATGCCGACGTCTTTTATCGTGGAATTCGGGAAGACCTGATGTCGCTGTGCCGGCTCATTCGCAACGGTCCTTCTGGACGTCACGGCGGGAACGTGCGATGTCAGAGCCGTTCCCATCCCTGATTCCGAGTTTTCCGCCATGCGCCTTTACGTCGATGCCGATGCCTGTCCGGTCAAGGAGGAGGTGCTGCGCGTGGCGGAACGCCACGGGCTGTCCGTGGTGTTTATCGGCAATAGCTGGATGCGGGGGTTCGACCACCCGCTGGTCGAGCAGGTGGTCGCCAGCGAAGGGTTGAACGAGGCCGACGACCGCATCGTCGAACGGATCGGGGCGGGCGATATCGTGGTGACGGCCGACGTGCCGCTGGCCGCGCGTTGCGTGAAGAAGGGCGCGCGCGGCATCGATCCCAGGGGGAAGGCGTTCGATGACGCCACCATCGGCATGGCCCTGGCGGTGCGCGATCTGATGACCGATCTGCGCGATAGCGGCGTCGTTTCCGGCGGGCCCGCGGCCTATGGAAAACGCGACCGCTCGAACTTTCTGGATGGGCTGGAACGCCTGATCCGGGCCATCGCCGCATCGGCCTGAAACCCGCGCCACGCGGGTCTTTTCCCGTGACTTCCGGTTCCCGGGCGTCCACGGTTCGGGCTGGCATTATGTGGTCTATAATAGTCCATATAGGTTCATATGGATCATTATGGACAGGGGGATTATCCGGACGGCCGTTCCTTCTGGTGCTTGCCGGCGTCAACGGGGCAGGAAAGAGCTCTGTCGGGGGAGCGTTGCTCACCGAACGCGATCTGGTCTGGTGCGATCCCGACGCCCAGGCCCGGGAGGCGAGACGGAAGGCGGGACTGATGCTTGAGGATGCCAACGCCTGTGCCCGGGCTCGTGGAGTTGAAAATCTGCGCGAGGCCATGGCGGGGGGAACGAATTTCGCCTTCGAGACCACCTTGGGCGCCAGCACGATTCCCAGGCTGCTGATGGACGCTTCAGCGACCCACGATGTCATGATGGGGTTCTGCGGCCTTTCTTCGCCCGAAATGGACATCGAGCGTGTCGCCCTTCGCGTCAGCCAGGGTGGTCCCTCCATCCTTAGGAAAAGATCCGCGCCCACTGGACCAGTTCCATCGCCAACCTGATCGGCCTGTTGCCGTAACTCGCCGTCCTCCATGTCTACGACAACAGTGCGACGGTCAGGCCGGGGGAGGACATTCCGGATCAGGCGGCGGCCATCACCAGGAAGGGATTGCCGCCGATGCGGGTGAAGCCGTCCTCGCCCACCAGGATGTCGAGCGGCAGGCTGGCCAGATCGTCGGCGACGGGATCGAAGTCCGGATCCTTTTCCAGAAGAAACAGTTTCAGGGCGTTTTTGCAGGTCGGGCAGCATTCGGCCCGGACGCCGTCATTGCCGCCCTCGATCATGCGGTAATCGATCCCTTTGCCATTGCCGCAGGCCACGCACACCGCCCGCACATGATGCCAGGCGGTGCCGCAACAGCCGCAATGCAGATAGCGCAGTCCGCCCGAGGTGGCGCCGATATGGATCATGCCGGCCACCGGGGCTTCGCCGCAGACCGGGCAGACGGTGGCCGTGGCCGGCGGCGTGACGGCGGTGGCGTCGAGACCGGCGGCGTGCCTTGTCCAGGCGACCTGCCGGGCGGCCGCCAGCAGGGGCGCGGCCGCAAGATCGACCTCGGCCGCATGCCCGTGCCGGATATGGGTCGCCATCGCCCGGATGTCCCGTTCCGGTGCCGCCTTCAGGCTGTCGCAGGCCACGGCGGCGGCCGGTGGGAGACCGGAGAGACGGTCGAGCAAAGCCCGGAGATCCTCCGTCCATTGCCGGTCTGGCGCGTGGGTCGCCGGCCCGGCAACCACCCCGGCCGAGGCCTCCGACAGGCTGGCGACGAACCGCAGCCAGTCGGCGAGGCTGTGCCCGCCGGCCAGCGTCCTGAGGCGCCGGGCGCGGCCGGCGAACAGACGGTCCGGGCGGGGCAGCAGGACCGGGGACGGGGACCGCCCGGGGACGAGGCCGGCCCTGGCAATGGCGGCCTCCATCTCCGGGGACGGCGGACGGTCGGTGGGGGACTGGGTCATGAAACACTCTCGGTTCTGAAAACGGCCGCCTTCAGCCTGCAAGAACTGTGCAGGATTGCAAGAGCCGTCCTTTTGCCCCGATATTTTATCCTAATCCCAGTGGGCCGGTTGGACAATTTGTCCGCCTGAATGGGACAAATTGTCCCTGAGCCATATCTTCGCATGCGCAAAAAGCAAGGCATGACAGTACTTTTCCGGTTGGCACGAAAACTGCCTGAAGGGGCCAAAACAGTCCGCCCCACTCAGTTTTCCGGGAGGTGTCATGCAGGTTTCCAGGCGGCAATTCCTCAAGATCACGGCTGCGGGCGTCTCCGCCTCCAGCATGGCGGTTCTGGGTCTTTACCCGGAAGCCGCGCGCGCCGAGGTGCGCCAGTACAAGCTGGCCCGCGCCAAAGAGATCCGCAACAACTGTCCCTATTGCTCGGTGGGCTGCGGCACGCTGCTCTACACCCTGGGGGACGGCGCCAGGAACGCCAAGCCGTCGGTCATCCATGTCGAGGGCGACCCGGATCACCCGGTCAGCCGGGGCGCGCTCTGTCCCAAGGGCGCCGGTTTGCTGGACTTCATCCACAGTCCCAACCGTCTCAAATATCCCGAGGTGCGCGAGCCCGGAACCGCCCGGTGGAAGCGCATCACCTGGGAAGAGGCGATCGGGCGCATCGCGCGGCATATGAAGACCGACCGCGACGCCAATTTCGTCGCCCGCAACGCCGACGGCGTTCCGGTCAACCGCTGGCTGTCGACCGCCATGCTGACGGCGTCCGCGTCCTCCAACGAGACCGGGATCCTGACGCAGAAATTCATGCGCTCGCTCGGCATCGTCGGCACCGACGCCCAGGCCCGCGTCTGCCACGCCCCCACGGTGGCGGCGCTGGCCGCCACCTTCGGGCGCGGCGCCATGACCAACAACTGGGTCGACATCGCCAATGCCGATTTCATCCTGGTGATGGGCGGAAATCCCGCAGAGGCGCATCCCGTGGGATTCAGATGGGCCATCGAGGCCAAGAAGCGGGGCGCCCGCCTTGTGGTCGTCGATCCCCGGTTCAACCGGTCGGCCTCTGTCGCCGACGAATATGTGCCGATCCGCGCCGGGTCGGACATCGCCTTCCTGGGGGGCGTCATCAACTGGCTGATCGCCAATGACAAGATCCAGTGGGACTATGTCAAAAGCTTCACCAACGCCAGTCTCATCGTGGCGGAGGGTTATCACTTCGATGAGGGGCTGTTCGCCGGCTATGACGAGGACAAGGGCCGGTACGACAGCGGTAAATGGACCTATGAGCTGGACGAGAACGGTCATGCCCGGTCCGATCCGACGCTGACGCACCCGCGGTGCGTCTGGTCCCTGTTGAAGGCCCATTACGCCCGCTACACGCCCGAGATGGTATCCAGTCTCACCGGCAGCCCCGTGGAGGGATTCCTGTCGGTCTGCCGCCATCTGGGCGGCACCGCCGTCCCCGACAGGACGGCGACGATCCTTTACGCCCTGGGCTGGACGCAGCACACGGTCGGGTCCCAGAACATCCGCACCATGGCCATGATCCAGCTTCTTCTGGGCAACATCGGCATGGCCGGCGGGGGCGTCAACGCGCTGCGCGGGCATTCGAACATTCAGGGTCTGTCGGACCTGGGGCTGCTGTCGACCAGTCTCCCCGGCTATCTGACCCTGCCCAACGAGAAGGCGCATCCGACGCTGGAGGCCTATCTTCAGAAGACGACGCCGAAGACCCAGCGCCCCGGCCAGTTCAATTACTGGAGCAATACGCCGAAATTCTTCGTCAGCCTGATGAAATGGTTCTGGGGCGCGCATGCCACGCGTGAGAACAACTGGGGTTACGACTGGCTGCCGAAATGGGACCGCATGTATGACGTGCTTCAGATCATGGATCTGATGTACGCCGGCAAGGTCAACGGCTTCATCGTGCAGGGGTTCAATCCGCTGACCTCGCTGCCGGACAGCCGCAAGACCGTCGAGGCCTTCTCGAAGTTGAAATATATGGTGATCATCGACCCGATCGCCACCGAGACCTCGACCTTCTGGCAGAACCATGGCGACATCAACGATGTCAATCCGGCCTCCATCCAGACGGAGGTGTTCCGTCTGCCCTCCACCTGCTTCGCCGAGGAGGACGGGGCGATCGTCAATTCGGCGCGCTGGCTGCAATGGCATTGGAAGGCCGCCGACGCCCCCGGCGAAGGGCGCGGCGATCAGGAAATCATCGGCAGCCTGTTCACCGCCCTGCGGAGGCTTTATCAGGCCGAGGGCGGCAACACGCCGGAACCGATCCTGAACTGTTCCTGGGCCTATCGCGATCCGGACGCGCCGACGCCCGAGGAACTGGCGCGCGAGATGAACGGCCGCGCCCTGGCCGACATCCCCGATCCCAGGGAGCCGGGAAAGTTCCTCGTCCGCAAGGGTGAACAGCTTCCGGGATTCGCGCTGTTGCAGGACGACGGTTCGACCATGTCGGCCTGCTGGATCTTCTCCGGCTGCTGGACCCAGGCCGGCAATCAGATGGCGCGGCGCGACAACACCGACGTGGGCCTGGGCTGTACGCCGGGCTGGGCCTGGTCCTGGCCGGCGAACCGGCGCATCCTTTACAACCGCGCCTCCTGCGACGCGGCGGGAAAGCCGTGGGATCCGAAACGGACCCTCATTTCCTGGACCGGAGAGAAATGGGCGGGGATCGATATTCCCGACTTCAAGGCCGACGCCGGGCCCGAGACCGGGATGAATCCCTTCATCATGAATCCGGAAGGGGTGGGCCGTCTGTTCTGCACCGACAAGCTGGTCGACGGACCGTTCCCCGAGCATTACGAACCGATGGAAAGCCCGCTCGGCACCAATCCCCTGCATCCCAAGGTGGTCAGCAGCCCGGCGGTGCGCATGTTCAAGGCGGACCGCGAGAGGCTGGGCACGCATGACCAGTTCCCCTATGTCGGCACCACCTACCGCCTGACCGAGCATTTCCAGTTCTGGACCAAGAGCGTCCGTCTCAGTGCCATCGCCCAGCCCGAACAGTTCGTCGAGATCGGCGAGACCCTGGCGGCGGAAAAGGGCATCCGGGCGGGCGACTGGGTCAAGGTCTCGTCGCGGCGCGGCTTCATCAAGGCCAAGGCGGTGGTGACCAAGCGGGTCAAGGCGCTGACCGTCAACGGCCGGACGCTGCATCAGATCGGCATTCCGCTGCACTGGGGATGGGAGACGGTCGCCCGGAAGGGCTATCCGTCGAACAATCTGCCGCCGGCGGTCGGCGACTGCAACGTCCAGACCCCCGAATACAAGGCGTTCCTTGTGAACCTGGAAAAGATCTGAGGAGTGCCCGGTATGGCTCTGCAATCCCTCGACATTCTGCGCCGGTCGGCCACGACGACACCGTCGCCGCAGGCGCGCGGGCCCTTCGAGGTCGCCAAACTGATCGACGTCACCACCTGCATCGGCTGCAAGGCCTGCCAGGTCGCCTGTTCCGAATGGAACGACCTGCGGGAAGAGGTGGGCATCAATCATGGCGTCTACGACAACCCGATCGACCTGTCCTCCGAGGCCTGGACGGTGATGCGTTTCACCGAGCATGAGGAGAAGGGTAAGCTGGAGTGGCTGATCCGCAAGGACGGCTGCATGCATTGTTCTGATCCCGGATGCCTGAAGGCCTGCCCGTCACCGGGCGCGATCATCCAGTACAAAAACGGGATCGTCGATTTTCACGAGGAGAACTGCATCGGCTGCGGCTATTGCGTCTCGGGCTGTCCGTTCAACGTGCCGCGCATCAGCAAGAAGGACAACAAGGCCTACAAATGCAGCCTGTGCTCGGACCGCGTCGCGGTCGGGCAGGAGCCGGCCTGCGTCAAGACCTGTCCGACCGGCGCGATCCAGTTCGGGCTGAAGGAGGAGATGAAGGAGGTGGCCGCGACCCGCGTCGCCGATCTGCGCGGCCGCGGCTATGACAATGCCGGTCTCTACGATCCGGAAGGGGTGGGTGGAACCCATGTGATGTACGTCCTGCACCACGCCGATCGTCCCGAACTCTATGCCAATCTTCCCAAGGACCCGGCCATCAGCCCGACGGTCCGGCTCTGGAAGGGGATCCTGAAGCCGCTGGCCTCGCTCGGGATTGCCGCCGTCGGGCTGCTGGGGTTCCTGCATTACGTCACTGTCGGTCCCAACCGTCCGGATGAGGACGCCGAGGAGGAGGTTCGGTCGTGAAGGAAAAGATGATCCAACGCTACAGCGCCGCCGAACGGGTCAACCACTGGATTGTCGCCGGCTGCTTCCTGCTGCTGGCGGCCTCCGGTCTGGCCTTTTTCTACCCGCCGTTCTTCTGGCTGACATCGCTGTTCGGCACGCCGCAACTGGCGAGAATCATCCATCCCTTCCTGGGGGTGGTCATGGTTCTGGCCTTCGCCCGGCAGTTCTTCCGCTATGTCCGTCACAATCTGATCGACAAGGAGGACATCAAATGGCTGAAGTCCGTCAAACAGGTGATGGGCGGTGCCGAAGTCGGCGACACCGGGCGCTATAACGCCGGCCAGAAAGGCATGTTCTGGGTGATGACGGGTTGCCTTCTGCTTCTTCTCGGCTCCGGCATCATTGCCTGGCGGCCCTATTTCGCCCAGAATTTCCCGATACCCGTCATCCGGATCGCGCTGCTGGTCCATGCGACGGCGGCGGTCGGCCTGATCGCCGGCATCGTTGTGCATGTCTATGCGGCGATCTGGGTCAAGGGGACGATCCGGGCGATGATCGAGGGCGTCGTTTCGCATGCCTGGGCGAAAAAACATCATCCGCGCTGGTTCCGCGAAATGACCGGCCGCAACCGTTAGAGGGACCTCTGCCGCCATGACCGCCGGCGACCGGACTTCATCGATCGGACCTCCGCCCGTCGTGCTGACGGCGGGAAACGGGGAAGACGCACGGGCGCCGTTCGCCGTCAGCTCCGGCGCGACCGTCACCCGCCTGATCGATGGCCGGGGCGAACTCTGCCAGGACGTGCTGGCGGAGGAGGTTCCGGTCGCCATGGTCTATAACGGCATTTCCCACGCCGTCATGCTGTCCTCTCCCGATCATCTCGATGACCTGGGACTGGGGTTCAGCCTGACGGAAGGGATCATCGGAACGCCGTCGGAGCTTTACGATCTGGAGCTTGACGCCACCTGCCAGGGCGTGGAGATCCGCATGGAGATCGCGGCGCGCCGCTTTCAGGCCCTGAAGGTGCGGCGGCGGGCCCTGGCCGGGCGGACCGGATGCGGCCTCTGCGGCGTGGAAAGCCTTGACGCGGTGACACGGGTCGACGGCCGGGTGGTGGCCCGGGGGTGGCCGGTTCCTGCCGCCGCGGTGGCCCGGGCGCTGCCCGCGATGCAGGAACGGCAGACGCTGCACCGGTTGACCGGATCGGTGCACGCCGTCGCCTGGGTGTCGGCCGACGGACGGGTGGAGGCGTTGCGCGAGGATGTCGGGCGCCACAACGCCCTCGACAAGCTGATCGGCCACCTGATCCGGGGAAATGTCGATCCCATGACGGGGTTCGCCCTGACCTCCAGCCGGGCCAGCTATGAGATGGTGCAAAAGGCGGTGGCTGCCGGGATCGGCATGCTGGTCGCGGTTTCGGCGCCGACCGCCCTGGCTGTCCGGCTGGCCGGCGAAAGCGGTCTGACTCTCGCCGGATTCGCGCGCGGCAACCGGGTCGTCGTTTACAGCCATCCCGAGTTCCTGACCGCCTGATCTCCCGACCAGGGGAGGGATTTTCAGGCCGGGGCGAGATCGGGAACCTCCGCCACCACCTTGACAGGGATGCCGGTCAGGCCGCCGTGGGCGATCCAGGCCACGCGCGCGGCAAAAGGCCCGCCCGTGCGGGCGGCCAACGCGTCCAGATTGGTCAAATTCTCGATCACATAGGCGCCGTTCTCCTCGCAAAAGCGGTCGACGCGGGCATGCTCCTCGCGGCCCCGCCGCAGGCCGGCGGCATCAATTCCGATGAAGCTGACCTTCTTGCCGATCAGGTGCTCCACCAGCGGCCAGTCCAATTGCGGGTGATCGCTGAAATACTCTCTTTCGCCATAGGCATGGCGCCGGATGTGGTCGGTCCGGAACAGGACGAAGTCGCCGGCGGCGACGGTGACGCCGGCCAGGACGTCGAGGCCGATGTCGGCGCCGAAGGACCGGGCATCGACCAGACGGGCGGACCGGTCCATCCAGTCCAGCGGAATGGGACGATGCAGCAGGGTGTCGAGATGGGTTCCGACATGGCCTGATGACATGGGTATGGCCCAGGCCTCGCGGTCCCGGGCGAAAACCGCATGGTCGGCCGGCAGGGACAAGGTGAGATCGATCAGCATCGGGGAAACCCTCCATTCATTCCATACCGCGGTCGGTCGTTCTGCTCACCGTCTGGTGTCAGGCGGGAACGGGGAGATGGTATCGGAAGAACGGTTTGACGTTCTAACGACGTTGGGCCATAAAATATCGCCATCGGGCCAAATCAGGGAGGCCGCAGTCCTTGGACGACGCTGTCTTCATTGTCGGGGCCCCGGCGGGCGTGGTTGCCCTGGATATCGGGCACGCCGGCGCGCCGGCGGAACATGACCGGCACTGGCATGGCCTGGGGCAGTTGCAAGTCATTCTGCATGGCCTGATGGCGGTGGATGTGGGTGACGGCTGGTGGATCATGCCCCCCGGCCGCGTCGGCTGGCTGCCGCCCCGCTGGCCCCATGCCGGCCGGAGTTTCGGCGCGATCAGTGTCCTTGTCCTGCATCTCGATGACGAGCGGGCGAAAGCGCTTCCGCCGGTGCCGTCGGTCGTGGCGCTCAGTCCGTTCGTGGGCGCGCTGTTCCAGCGGTTGCGCGACATCGGCGATGGCGATGGTCATAGCGAGGCCGGGGCCGGAGTGGGACGGCGGGACCGGATCCTCGATGTTCTGACCGATGAGCTGACCCTGGCGCGCGAGGAACCGCTTCATCTGCCCATGCCGGCGGACCGTCGCCTGTCGCGCATGTGTCAGGCCCTGATGGAGGACCCCGCCGATGGCCGGGACCTGGACCAGTGGGCGGTGGCCATCGGCCTGTCGCGCCGGTCCCTGACACGCCATCTGGTGGCGGAGACCGGCCTGTCCTTCGGGCGCTGGCGGACCCAGGCGCGTTTGATGGCGGCGGTGCGGATGCTGTCGGAGAACCGGTCGGTGACGGAAGTGGCGCTGACGGTGGGTTTCGACAGTGTCAGCGCCTTTATCGCCGGCTTCCGGCGCCATTTCGGCACGACGCCGGCGCGCTTTCTCCGGGGGAGGGGCCTGCCGGGTGACGTCGGGGAGGTTCAAAGGCCTGGGGTGCGGTCCCCGGCGCGCGAGGGGGGAGAATGAACTGGGGTGTGTAACGTTGATGCCTCCAGTGGGGGTGTGTATGATACACACATGAGGAGCGGTGAGCTGATCAGGGAGCTGGAAAGGGACGGGTGGCATCTCGACCGCATTCGGGGGTCTCATCACGTCTTCAGGCATCCGGCAAAAGCTGGAATTGTCGTGGTGCCACATCCGAAGAAGGATTTGGGAACCGGCCTGGTGGCCGCCATTCGAAAGCAGGCAGGACTATGATTCGTTATCCGGTGCTGATTGAAGAGGGGAGCGACCAGGCCGCATTCGGCGTGGTGGTTCCCGATCTGCCGGGGTGCTTCTCGGCGGGAGATACCCTGGACGAAGCTCTCGACGCGACACGTGAAGCCGTCGCGGCATGGGGCGATGCCATGCTTGATGCGGGCCAGACCATTCCGGTGCCGGCCCCCCTCGATGTCGTGCGGCGGTTGCCGGACTATCAGGGGTGGGCCGTCGGAGTTGTTGAACTGGACGACGACCTGTTCGATGACCGCATCGAGCGTGTGAACATTACGCTTCCAAGGCGCGTGCTTCGCCGGCTCGACGATCTGGCGGCAAGACGCGGGCAAAGCCGCGGCGCTTTCATCGCACAGCTGACGCGTTCAGCGTGACGAGCGGGAAGAGTGTGATTCCCTGAGGGCCAGGCGGCAATGCGGGAATCAGCGGCTTCCGGCGCCATTTCGGCACGACGCCGGCGCGCTTTTTCCGGGGGAGGGGCCTGCCGGGGCGGCGCTGATCGCTGACGCGCCGGGGGCGGGCGGAGCGGCGAGCCGGGGCGCCACGTCCGCCAGCGTATGTTCGCCGCTGTGAACGATCCCGGATACCATCTCCCCCAGGCGGCGGAGATCGCTTCCCGACAAGGACGCGAAGAAGCTGTCGTTGAACCGGCGGAGATGCGCGGCGAAGCCATCGATCTTCGCCGCCGCGGCCGGGGACCGGCGGAGCAGGACTCCGCGCCTGTCGTCCGGGTTGGGGGATTTCAGGATCAGCCCCAGGGCGACCAGCTTGTTGATCTCGGAGGTGACGAACGGGGCCGAGACATGGGTGTGCGCAGCCACCTCGCCGACGCCGACGCCCCCGTCACCGGCGATCTCGGCGATCACCATCAGGATGGTGTATTGCGGGGGCGTCACGCCGATCACCGCCGCCAGATGGCGCCGTGCCCTTTCCAGCAGGGTGCCGAGATGGCAAAGGTCGTAAAGGACGCCCCGGAACCGGCGGTCGGTTCCCCCGGCCAGTAACGCCGGCCGGGAGACGGTGCGGGGCAGGCGGAACTCCGTCAGGCTCCCGACGGGCCCCCCCTCGCGGTCCATGGGCCCGGACGCCGTCACCGACCCTCCCTCGTCGCTCATTGGCCGGCCAGCGCGACATATCGGGCATCGGGCGCCAGCGATGCCTCGATCGGGATTCTGAGGGCATCGTGGACCGCGTTGTAAAATTTCCAGAATCCGACGACGCAGGCCAGTTCGACGATCTGTTCGGGGGTCAGATGAGCCTTGAGCCGATCATAGATGTCGTCCGGTACCGCTCCGGGATCACGCGATGCCGCGCGGACGAAGTCGAAGCAGCCCCGTTCGAACTCGTCCTTCGGCGCCAGATCGCCTGAGACGATTCCCGCGACCTCCTGGTCCGACAGGCCCCAGCCCTCGGCCCCGGACTCAGGGTCCCGCTTCAGCATGGAACAACTGTGGGCGGTGCAATAGCCGCATCCGTTGGTCGCGCAGGCCACGGCGGCCAGACGGCGCTTCAGGAACTGGTCCAGGGTCTGGCTGGGATCGCGCATGATCTTGCTGTTGAGCTGCCAGAGCGTTTCCGCGATCTCCGGCCGCCAGGCGTAAAGCTTGAGGGCATTCGGCAGAAAACCCATGCGGCGTTTGTAGGGCTCCACCACCGGACGTAGATAGGGGGCGAAATCCTTTTCGTCCTTGTAGGGGATGAACGGTTCCGGTTCCGCCGGTCCAACCGGCTGGATTGCATCAGTCATCGGGGTTCGTCTCCTCTATCGGGGCGGGATGATCGAGCAGGAATAATGCCCATAAAAACGTAATTTGCTTAAATATATCGGAATGCCATATGCCATGATTTATTGGGGTTTCCAAAAGTAAAAAACTGATATTTATCAGATATATAATAAAACGTCATAATCGTGAACATGCTTTTCATCCTATTGACCGCTATCCGCCATAATAGCTAATTCGGTTAACCAACAGGCGCGCCTGTCGTTCCGATCGCGACGGGAGGGCGTCGTCCAAAAGCCCCGGGAGAGCCGTCCCGGAACACCGTCATCTGCCGCGAGGACCGAGGTCATGCCCGGGCCAACCCTGCATTTCGAATGTCTGGAGCGGTCGGGCGCCGTCCGCTATCGCTCCGTCGACCCCCGGTCTTTGCTCATCGCCGGATGGGCGGGCCGGGATCCGGTTGCCGTTCAATCCCATATCGAGGAACTGGCCGCCCTGGGCGTGCCCCGGCCGGCCCGCGTACCCACGGTCTATCGCGCGGCGGCTTCACTTTTGACCCGGTCCGATGTCATCGAGGTGGCGGGGCGGGGGTCGTCGGGGGAAATCGAGGTCGTGATCCTCAGCCTGGAGGACGGGCTTTGGGTGGGCGTGGGATCCGACCACACCGACCGGCGTCTGGAGAGATCCAGTGTCACCTGGGCCAAGCAGCTTTGCGCCAAGCCGGTCGGCGGCCGTCTGTGGCGTCTCGATGACGTGGAGACGCATTGGGACCAGTTGGAATTGCGTTCCCACGCGGTGATCGAAGGCCGCCGAAGGCTCTATCAGGAAGGGCGCCTTTCCCTGCTGCTGCCGCCCCGGAGCCTGATCGCGCTGGCGGGGATCCGGGGCGAGCTACCGCCCGGGACCGTCCTGTTCGGGGGAACGCTGCCGGTTCCGGGGGGGATCTCCTTTGCCAGCCGCTTCGAAATGGACCTGGCCGACCCGGTGCTGGGGCGGGCCCTGACGCATGTCTATGACGTTATCGATCTGCCGGAGGAGGGGTGACCACCATGGACAACCGATCCCATCGCGAATTCCATCCCGTCGATCCCGACGACGGGTGGCAGGTTCCTTCGGGCTATCCCGACGGCATTCAGCAGAAGGTTCTGGCGGGAGGGCTGGACGAGGGAGGACGGCGCGGATTGCGAACCCGGCTTCTGCGTTTCGACCCCGGCAGCTTCACGACCCGGCCCTTCGTTCACGATTACTGGGAGGAGGTGGTCCTGGTGTCCGGCGATCTGGAGGTTGGCGGGCAGCCCTTTACGCCCCTGACCTATGCCTGCCGGCCGCCGGGCGTGGCCCACGGCCCCTTCCGGTCGGTCGGGGGCTGCGTCCTGTTCGAGGTTCACTATTTCGGTCCCGGCGAAGGGGATCCGGCCTGATGCCGGGGACCTTTGACGCCGATACCCCCCTTTCACCGAAGGAGGAGACAACATGCCCGACACGCCCCCGTTCCAACCCGCGCCGACGGCCGTTCTCGACAAGGATCTGCGCGGCTTTCTGGAGCGTCATCGCGATCTGGTGACGGTGATCGGAAAACCGGTCAGCATCGAGCATGTCGGGGCGTTGTCGGCTCAGAGCGAGCGCCCCATCCTGTTCAACAACATCATCGAGAAACCGGGATTTCGGCTGTGCGACATCCTGGTCAAACACCGGTGCCTGCAAGCCCGGGCGCTCGGCGTGCCGGAGAGCGACTATCTCAGGACCCTGGCCCTGCGGCTGCGCCAGCCGCCACGCGGTCTTGTGACCGTCGATGCCGGCCCGGTGAAAGAAGTGATCCGGACCGGGGCGGATGTGGATTGGACGGCCCTTCCGGTTCCCATTCATTCGGATCAGGAAAAGCATCCCTATATCACGGCCATGAACATCGTCCGGGATCCCGAAACGGGGTTTTACAATTCCTCGCACGCCGGCACGACGCCCCTGGGGCCGCGTCATGGCGTCGTCAGTTTCGCGACGCCCCACACCCACCGGATCATCGCGAAATACCGCCGCATGGGACACCGGACCATGCCTATCGCCCTGGCGTTCGGTGTCCACCCCGCTTACGAGATCATGGCGAATTTCTCCGGCCTGCATATGGACCTGTGGGGCGAGATGGACATGGTCGGCACCCTGATGCAGATGGATATCGAGATGGTCCCCTGCGAGACGATTCCGCTGACCGTTCCCGCGCATGCGGAAATCGTGGTGGAGGGAACCATCGATCTCGACAGCGCGGAGGCGTTCGAAGGCGTGGTGGGGCCCACCAGCTATTACCTGCCGAAAACGCAGACTCTTCCCCGGATGGATGTCAGCGCGATCACCATGCGGGCCGACCGGCCGATCTATCGCAACCACCAGAGCTGTCCGGCCACCGATCATCAGGTGCTGCCCCGGCTCTGTCACGAGGCGATGCTTTACAACCGTTTGACCGAGATGGGGATCGAGGTGACGGATGTCCGCTTTCCGACCTGGGGGGCGGCGCTGTCCTGCATCCTGCAATTCGAGACGCCGCGGCCGGGTTATGTCAACGACGCCCTGATGGCCTCGATGGGCGCGCCCTGGCTGAACACCAAGATGGTGGTCGCCATCAGTCCCGACACCAATATCGACGACCCCGGCGACGTCTATCACGCCATCGCGACCCGCTGCGATCCGGCCAGGGATCTCTTCGTGGTCCCAGCGACGCGCGGGTCGCTCTACGATCCCTCGGCCGAGCCCCTGGAGGGGTATTTCCCGTTCCGGCTGGTGGGCAAGATCGGCATCGACGCGACAGCGAAAACCCGGTTCGGCAAGTCCGACTACGACCGGATCTATCCCCGGCACTGGGGGAAGGTCCGCCTGGAGGACTATCTTTAGGGGGCGGACTCCAGCATTTGGCGCCCTTGCGGGTAGGACGGGCGTCCGGCCTCCCTCCTGATCCGGCGACTCTTGCCAGCCGGCTCAGGATGATTGCAGCACCGGCCAGCGCGTTTCGATCCGGTCCCCGCGCACGCCCAGAAGATCGCCGAACTGCAACAGGACGGCTTCCGACTGGGTGGGGCGCAGGAACAGGAAGTCGTCGGTCGCCAGGATGACATCTTGCGACAGGTGATATCCCGCCTGGTTGGAGCTTTCGTAAATGCCGGACCGGCTGACACCCGCGGGTGAAACCGGATCGGCCAGCCAGTTGCCGCCGTAGGCGAAGAGGATGTCGGCGGAATTCGGATCCCAGACCCGCATGGGGCCGCCCAGCCATTCCATCGTCGGAACCCCCTGATCGGCTCCCCGCTTCAGCACCGGGGTGGCGATGAAGGACGAGGCTTCGAAATCGGTCAGCGCCGGCAGATCGTAGTGGGAGGGCTTCATCAGGGCCGATCCCACCGAAATGTCGGTCAACGGGGAGCCGGTCTCGTGATAGCGGAAGCTGGGACTGCCCGACCCGTTCAGGACCAGACCGCCCGGAGGACGGGTCAGGGCCGGGAAGTCCCGGCGCAGCAGATCGGCGAAGGCCGCATAGCGGCTCTTTACCGCGTCGGCTTCGCGACCGCGCAGGATTTCCGGCAGGCCCAGGATATGGCCGTCATAGCCCATGAGGCCGCCCAGGACGAGGCGGTCCGGATGGGCCGCGATGGTGGCGAGAACACCGGCCAGGGCGGCGGGCGTGGCGAACCCGCCGCGATGCAGACCGACATCGATTTCGAGGCTGACGCGCAACAGCAGGGCGCGCTGGTCGGCGAAGGCCAGATACTGCGCCAGCCGCGTCTCGGTATCGATCAGCCAGCGCAGTTGGCGGGACGGATCAAAGGCCGCCACCCCCTGGAGGCGGTCATAGACACCGGCGAGCGCCGCGACGGGCATGGGCTTGCCCAGCAGATAGTTCCAGCCGGGCTGACGGACCGCCATCTCCTCCAGGAACGGCCGGTGGAACACCATGCCGGCGCCAGAGCCGGAGCGCCGGCCGATATAGTCGACCAGACCGGGAGCGGGGACCGATTTGACGGCGATCCTGAGGGTGCGGCCCGTGCCGGCGGCGGCCGAGGCGGTCAGGCGGTCGATATTGCGGTCCAGCCGGTCGAGGTCGATCATCAGGACCGGCCGGTCGATCCCCTCTTTGCGGAGAAGGCCGTTGAGTGACGCGAAATAGGGCGAATGCCCGCCGGAAACCCGGGAGGGGCGGGCGGCGGCCACGGCGATCGTCGCCGCGCCCGCCCCCAGAAGGAGCCGCCTGGATATCATGCCGGTACTCCAAGAATCGTTCTGAGATGGGGGTTCAGCATCTTCCCGGTGGGATCGAGGGCTTCCCTGACGTCGCGGAAGTCCTTCCAATGCCGGGGGTAAAGGGCGGCCAGTCGGGGGGCGTCCAGCGTGTGCAGCTTTCCCCAGTGAGGCCGGCCGTCATATTTCCAGAAGATCGGTTCGATCTCGGCGAAATAGGCGCGATAGTCCTGGTCCCCGAACTGATGGACGGAGATCGATGTGGCGGCGCGCCCCTCGAACATCGACAGCCAGATGTCGTCGGCGGCCACCGTCCGGTATTCCAGCGGGAAACAGACGGGAATCCGCCGATCCCGGATGGTCTTCAGAATGTCCCGAAGGCAGGCCGGGCCGGCGTCGATCGGAACGGAATATTCCATTTCCCGGAAGCGCACCTGGCGGACATGGGGGAACACCGTGTAGGAGGGGCCGGTGCGCGTGAAGCTGTCGTCCCCGAGAACGGTCTCCAGCAGGAAATTGTAGACGCGGTCGGCGCCCGGCATCCAGGCCACGGCGTCGAACACCCGGCGCAGCGTATGGATGGCGTCGGGATCGTCTTTGCCCCTGTCCGCGTCTCCCGGTCGCGCCGGATCGGTGGCCACCGTGACCGTGAGATCGGAATGGACCAGCGGCATCAGCTCGAAATGCCGGTGGCGGGCCAGCCGGTTCGGCAGATCCTCCAGCACCTCCTCGGTCCTCTCGATCCGGTTGATCTCGGTCAGTTCGAAGGATGCCTCGTTTTTGAGCCTGATCCGGGTCATCACGCCGAGAGCGCCCAGCGACGTCCGCGCGGCGTTGAACAGGGCGGAATTGCGGCCGGCGGAACATTCGACGAGATCGCCCGAGGGGGTGGCCAGCGCGATGGCGGTGCCGCCGGCCGACAGGGATCCGACCCGCTGTCCGGTGGCGTGGGCCGAGGTGGCGATGGCGCCGCCCAGCGCCACATAGTCGATGTCGGGCATGTTGGGCAGCGCCTGTCCGGCATCGGCCAGCAGCGGCCCCAGATCATGCAGCCGGGTGCCGGCCCAGACATCGGCCACCAGGGCCTCGCGGTCATGGCCGGCCAGGCCGGTCAGCAGGTCGGTCGCGATCAGCGTGTCGTCGGTCGGTACCAGGGCCGAGAAGGAATGGCCGGCGCCGACCACCCGGACCGTGCCCGTCGCCCGGCGCAGCGCTTCGCGCAGGGCGTCCTCGTTTTCCGGGCCCGGACGTTCGCGCGGACGGCAGGACTGGTTGCCCGCCCAGTTCACCCAGGGCAGCGGCTTTCCCAGTTCATAGGCGACCGGCATCTGCGGCTCGGTCGCCCGCGGGCCGCACCCGGCCATCAGTGGCGCCAGGGTTCCCGCGGTGGCGCCCCCCAGGAACCGGCGGCGTGTCATGCCCGTCATTTGTCGGCCCCTCCCTCTGACATCCAGCGGATCATCGCCCGCAGATCGGTTTCGTCACAGGCGCCGCAATAACCCGACGGCGGCATGCCCCGCAGTCCTTCGATGACATGGCGCAGCATCGCCTCCTCGCCGGCGGCCACCCGTTTTTTCCAATCCGAGGGCTGGGCGATCAGCGGGGCGCCGGTGCGTTCGCGCGCGTGGCATTGCAGGCAATTGGCGCTCACCAGTGCCATCTGGCGGTCACTGAGATCGGCCCGGGCCGGTCCCGCCATGGAAAGCATGACGGTCGCCGCCAGGACCACGGATCTCGCGGTCCGGCGGGATGCCCTGGCGGTGGAAAACAACTGCATGTGACCTCCTCGAATGTCGCGCAACCGATCCCGGACCGGGGTGGGGACCATCCGATCGCTCATCACCAGCCGCCGATCGTCGGCAGCCGCAGAAGATCGCCGACTCGCCGGATCAGCCGGGTGCGGGATGGCCGGGAGGGTGGAAAGAACATCCGCACGGTACGGAGCGGTGTCGCCCGGAGCACCGCCCTTTCGTGGGAAAAGGCCCGGAACCCGAACACGCCATGGGCGTTGCCTATACCGGAGTTGTTGACGCCGCCGAACGGCAGGCCGCCGTGGGCGAACTGCATGACACAATGGTTGACGCAGGCTCCGCCCGAACTTGTCTCCTCCAGGATCCGGCCGATTTCGCCGCGATCGCGGCTGAACACATAAAGGGCGAGCGGCTTCGGGCGGGCATTGATGTCGGCGATCACCGGGTCGATATCGGTGAAGTCCAGCAAAGGAAGCAGAGGGCCGAAGATCTCCTCCTCCATGATCCTGGAGCCGGGCGCGATCCGGTCAAGCAGCGTCGGGGCGCCGAAGCGGTCCCGGGCATCGACATCGCCCCCGGGCAGGATCCGCGCGCCCCGGTTCAGCGCGTCCGACAAGAGTTCCGAAATCCGCGCGGTATGGCGGGGGTTGACGATCCGGGTCAAATCGCCAGACCGGCGCTGCGTGTCGGGGCCGGCGCCGTAACGCGCGGCGATCACGTCGCGGCAATGGATCACAAAGGCGTCGCGGACCGACGCATGGACATAGACATGGTCGGGCGCGACACAGGTCTGGCCGTTGTTCAGGAATTTGCCCCACAGAATGGTTTCCGCGGCGGCGCGAAGATCGGCGGTCTGCCCGACGATGGTGGGTGATTTGCCGCCCAGTTCCAGCGTCACGCTGGCGAGATGGCGCGACGCGGCGGCCATCACCCTCCGTCCGACGGCGGGGGAGCCGGTGAAGAAGATATGGTCGAAGGGCAGATCGAGCAGGCGGGTGGCGGTGTCCACGCCGCCCTCGAACAACGCGACTTCCGACGGGGGAAAGGTCTCGCCGACCAGCCGGGCCAGAAGGGCCGACACGGCAGGGGTCAGTTCGGACGGTTTCAGGATCGCGGTGTTGCCGGCGGCCAGCGCCGAGACCAGCGGCCCGACGCAGAGATTGAGGGGATAGTTCCAGGGCGCGATGATCAGGACCCGGCCGCGCGGCTGATACTGGACGCGGGCCACGGTGCCCAGCATCACCGGGGTGGGGATGATCCGGAGGGGGCGCATCCAGCGACGGAGATTGCCGATGGCGTGGCGGATCTCGTCCAGAACCGGCAGCAGCTCCGACGCCTCCACTTCGGCCACGGGTTTCGCGAGATCGCTGGCGAAGGCGTCGTAAAAATCCTGGCGGCGGGCCAGGAGGGCGGACCGCAGGGACCGGATACGCCGGATGCGGTCCCGCGCGGTGGAGCGGCGCCAAAGGAGCGCGGTCCGTCCCTGCGTCTCGAAAGCGGCGGCGATCGCGGCGGGATCGGCCTCGTCGGGCGGGGCGTCGGAAGGACGGGGAGAAGCCTCCGTCGAATGCGTCAGAGGTGAAGGGGACATGGCGGGATTCTTCCTGCGATCGGGGAATGCGGTTGTCTGCGTTCAGGGGCCGGCGGTGGGGGGGGGGTAAACACCCCCCCCCCCCGGGGGGGGGCGCGACGACGGGGCGGGGGGGGGGCGGGCCCCCCCCCCCCCCCCCACCCCCTGGTCGGACAGCAACAAGGGGCCGGCGCGCGTTTCCAGGATGGCGGTCAGGGCCAGCCTGTCGTCGCGGATCCGCGTCCGGAAGTGCCGGCCGCCGTCATTGCTTCGTGCCGTCATCCCGTCCAGTCCCACCACGGCGACCGCTCCGGCGCCGAAGTCGCGGATGGCGGTGACGGACTCCGTCCCCTCAAGCGGAAGGGCCTGCCATGTGGCGCCATGATCGTCGCTGCGGAACATCCGGCCGCGCAGGCCGCCGACCAGAATTGCGCCGTCGTCGAGCGTGGTTCCGGTCCAGAGTGATCCGGTGCCGCCGGTGGTCCGATAGCGCCAGGTCAATCCGCCGTCATCGCTGGCGAGAACCGTGCCGCGTTCCGCCGCCACCATCAGCGACCGCCCGCCGGTCGGGAAGACATGAAACAGGTTGCGATCCGCCCGCCCCCCTTCGGGCGGCGACGGCACGGTGACCGCCGTCCAGGTCGCGCCGCCATCCGTGGTCCGCAGGATCAGGGACCACAGCCCGACGGCGACGCCTTCGCGCCCGTCCAGCATGACGATGGAGAACAGTGGACGATCGACGGCGGTGTCGACCCGTTGCAGGGTCCAGGTTTCGCCGCCGTCCTCCGTGGCGACGATCACCCCCCAATGGCCGACGGCCCAGCCATGACGGGCGTCGGCGAAAGCGACGCCGGTCAGAAGCGAGGACACGGGCACCGACCGGGCCTGCCGGAAGCTTTGGCCGTCGTCGTCGGACAGAAGCACGACGCCATGGTCTCCGACCGCGACAATCCGGTCGCCGGCCCGCGCCACATCCATCATCGGCGCGCGCGGCGCGGCGGTCGGCGCCTGCGCGGGCGTCGCGTGAAGTTCCCCGGCGGTGACCTTGGACGCGGCAATCACCAGCAGGAAAAGGGCGGCCAGCAGCGGCCCCGGGAAGGACAACAGCCGGGTCATCGCGGTGTCTCCGATTCTCCGTGGCTGAGAAGCCCCGGCGCCCTGACGGGGCCCCGTCTCGGGAACAGCCGTTCCAGCACCACGACCAGGGCGGGCAGGGCGGTCATGGCCATCACCATGTTCACCATGAACATGAAGGCCAGCAGCTTCCCCATGTCCGCCTGGAATTTGAGGCTGGAAAAGGCCCAGGTGGCGACGCCGACCGCCAGGGTCAGCGCGGTGAAGATGGTGGCGGTGCCGACTTCGAGGATGGCGCTTTCGATCGCCTCGACGATGGGCTGCCCCCACGACAGATGAAGCTGAAGGCGGTTGTAGATGTAGAAGGCGTAATCGACGCCGATGCCGACCGCCAGGACCATCACGGGCAGCGTCGCGACGGTGAGGCCGATCCGGAGTTCCTTCATGAACCAGTAGCCGATGAAGGTGGCGACGGTCAGCGGCAGGCAGCAGGCGACCACGGCGCGCGGGTCGCGATAGACGGCGAAGACCAGCAGAACAATCGCGGCATAGACGTAAAGCAGCATCGGCGTTTCGCTTTTCGCGACCTCGTCATTGATCGCGGCCAGCACGCCGGCATTGCCCGACGCCAGCCGGATGGCGACGCCGGCCTGCCCGTTGGCCTGCCGGAAGGCTTTCACCTGATCGATGACATGACTGATGGTGGTGGCCTTGTGGTCGGCCAGGAACAGATAGACCGCGGTCATGGAACAATCCTTGGTCATAAAACCGGGGATACGGCCGATCTCGGTGCTGAGGGCGGCGTAGTTGCCGTCGTCGATCGGCACGGCGGCCATCTTGGGGTAGCCCTCGTTGTACCCCTGGTTGTAGGTCTTGAGCTGGGTGGAATAGGACGTCGCCGACAGGACGCCGTCCACGGCCTGCATGGCCCAGACGAACCGGTCCTGATAGGCGCCCAGCGCGACGGTCTCGCAGGCGCCGGGTGGGGCCTCGAAGATCACGGTCAGCCAGTCCAGCCCCATGTCGTAGCTGGTCGCGATATCGACCGCGTCACGGTTGAAGCGGGCCTCCGGGCGCAGCTCCGGGGCACCCGGCTCCAGGGTTCCGACCACGCGGTCGTGGCTCTGCCAGGCCGCCGCGGCGAGGACGACCAGGGTCGCCGCCACCACGAGGCCGGCCCGGTTGGGCTCCGCCAGCCGGGCGATCCGCCGCAGGAACCCGGCGCGATAGTCCAGGGTGGCGAGAACGCGTTCGGCATAATCCCGGCTGAAGGTGAAATAGGACGCGGCCACCGGCAGCATGGCAAGATTGGTGGTGATCTTGAAAAAGATCCCGAGCGAGGCGGTGATCGCCAGTTCCCGCACCATCGGAATGGGAATCATGACCAGGGTGATGAAGGAGACGAAGGCCGTGATCAGAGCCAGCAGACCCGGTACCAGCAGGCCGGAAAAGCTGGCCCGCGCGGCCTCCATGGTGGATTTTCCCAGAGCCAGAGCGCGCAGCATGCCATTGATCTGCTGCACGCCGTGCGACACGCCGATGGCGAACACCAGGAACGGCACCAGCACCGCCAGCGGATCGCGCCCGCGCCCCAGCAGGCGCAAAGCCCCGAACTGCCAGACCAGCGAGGTGAAGGAGGAGATGATGGCTAAAAAGGTGAATCGGACGGACCGGCAATACCAGTAGACGGAGAGCGCGGTCAGGACCAGGGCGATGGAGCAGAAGCGCAAGACGCCGGCCGCACCGTCCGCGATGTCGCCGATCTCCTTGGCGAAACCGATGATCTCCACCGTGAAAGCCCCGTCCTCGAATTTATCGCGAATGTCGCGTTCCAGCAGATGGTTGAAGGCGACATAGTCTATTTTCCGGCCGTCGGATCCGGTTTCGGCGATATCGGCCACGATCATCGCGCCCGACTGGTCATGCGACACCAGGGACCCGATGAACCCCCCCTGCACGGCGGACCGCGCGATGTCCGCGATCTCGGGCGGGGTCAGGCGCGCCGGCGTCACCGTGCCGCCGATCAGCGGGTCGGCGCGGAAGCCGTCCTCGGTGATCTCATTGACGAAGGTGTTGGGCGTCCACAGGGACTGCACGCTGGCGCGCTGCACATTGGGCAGGAACCGTACCGCCTCCGTCACATCGTAAAGGCGGGACAATCCCTCCCGGGTCCAGATGGTGCCATGCCGGGCCTTCACCACCACGGTCAGCCGGTTGGCGCCCATGACCTCGTCCCGGTATTTGAGGAAGGTCTCGATATATTCATGGCCGGCGGGAAGCTGCTTTTCGAACCCCGCCTCCATACGGAGCTGCCAGCCGAAACACCCCATGACCACGGTGAACAGGCCCAGCCAGATGAGAAAGGGCGTGCGGAACCGGAAACAGAAATTCTCCAGGATCCGGACGGTTCTTGTCATGAGATCGGTCAGGTCAACCTTCATTCCGTCTTCGTCTTTCCGTTATCGGTGGCGCGAAAGGGGGCGGTCCGGCCGGCAGACTCTCCGCCGCCGGCCGGTTCCCCGGCGTCAGAAGTTGCGGGATGCGTAAATGCCGACGAAATCCCGGTCGCCAAGGGGTTGGTCGAACGGGCTGCCTGTGCCCCAGAACTTCGAGTAGTTGACGCCGACCTGCCAGTCCTGCGGATTCTGGGCGAAGGTCAGCGAGAAATTCGCTGATTTCGCCCCGGCCATGAACTGGGCCATGCTGTTGGGCGTGCGGCCGCTGACGGCATGGAAGAAGAAGACCTCCGGGATCACGCGCCAGCCGGGCAGGACCGTGCCATCGTAGGTCCAACTGAAATCGATATTGTATCCCCAGGAAGTGGAGGTGCCGGTCGGCAGGCTGGGGCCGGGCAGTCCTGTCGGATTGGCCTGCGCATTGCCCCATCCAAGGCCGGCCGCGGCCACCGGAATGCCCCGGAAGGTCGGGGCGAGATCGGCGTATTTGACGCCGACCGCCTCGACGATCAGGCTCGCCTGATCGGCGCCCAGCGACCCGACGACATAGCGATAATCGCTTTCGTCCATGGCAAGCGTGCCCGATATCGCAAGCTGGTATTTCGACTTGTCCTCGTAACAGCCACCGGTCTTCCCGGCCATCTGGCAGTCGATAGGATTGAGGGTGACCGTGTCGCGGGGCCGGTAGGACAGTTCCGATCCGATCGCCCAGTCGCCCAGCGGGAAACTGGCGCTGAGACCGTAGAGCCGCCGGTTGGGAACGAAGACCCATTCCTGCGCGCCACTGGTGCTGAAGCCGGTGACCGGGATCTTGTCCTGATAGTTGATCAGATAGGCGCCGAGATTGAGGGAGGTTTCCTCGGGATGCCAGCGCAGCGCCATGCCATATTGCTGCGACTGGGGCTTTCTGATGTTGGCGATATTGTAGTCGTTATGTCCGGTGCCGAGGCCATTGGTGGTCGACCAGTAGCTCCCGGTCGGCGGCAGATAGGCGCCGTTCCATTGCGCCTGATAATAGATCTCGGCATTGAGGCCGTGGCCGAGGCCGGAGGCCACGCTGACGATCGGCGCCGGCAGGATCGCCTCCTTGAGCTGGGTTCCCGGCTGCGACAGGCGCATCACGTCGATGGCATTGATCTGATTGATGCCGCCTTGCAGGAAGACGCTTTCCCCCCAGTTGATGACCTGGTTGCCGACCCGGACGCGGGCTTCCTCGCCGGCCACCTGGAAGGACTTGCTGAGCCACAGGGCGAGCAGCCGCACCTGGGTCCTGAGGTCGTCCTGGACGCTTTGGGGCATCGGCCGGCCGGTCGGGTTGGTGGCGCTGACATAGCCGCTGTTGTTGGCCGCGGTGAAGTCCTTGAGCCAACTGAACCGCCCCAGGAACTTCCATTGGTCGGGGGTCGCGACCATCAGTTCGTGGGTGCCCTTGAGATAGGTCGTGAAGGCCTGTCCGGCCTTGTAATTGAGATCACCCTGATCGCCGAGGCCACTGAAGGGGCCAAGACAGCCCTGCGGCGCGCCGGAGCCCGCGGCTCCGGCGGTGATCAACTGGCAGCTTGGACTGCGGGTACGGATGCCGGTACCCGCGCTGATGGTGGAATCGAAGCTGATGGTGGTGCCGTCGTCGTCGAAGGTCACGGCCCAGGCAGGACGGGACAATGCGGCCACGGCAAGCAGCACGAGGTGCTTACGAAGCATCTTCGGGTCCTTTTACGAAAGAGAAGGGCGGTGGTCAGCGGTCGCTGATGGCGCGCAGGTTTTCCGCGTTGTAGAAGCCGGCGCGCATGCGCGGCCCCTCTGGCTCGGTATACCATCGGGCATCCACGCCGCGTCCCAGGACCGCGTCGTCGAACAGGAAGCGGCCGTCCAGCAGCGCATATTGGGCGAAGGCCTCGACATCGCAGGCGCCCAGTTCATAGACCGGGATCAGATATCCTTCCCGCAGTTTCCAGATCGCGCCCTTGGCGTCGTAGTCCTCTGCCAGAAGAGGGGACCAGCTATCCTCATCGAGATAATAGGTCCGCCGGGGCGACACATGGCGCATGCCCTCCTTCACCGTGGCATCGACCACCCAGACGCGGTGGATCTCGTACCGGCGGATGGAGGGGGCGAGGCCGTTCGTCTGAACCAGTTCCGCCTCATTGCCGTTGACGTCGTAAACATCGAGGGCGTTATAGGGGACGATGACGTCCTTTTTTCCGGCCAGCGTCCAGTCGAAGCGGTCGAGCGGACCGGTGAACATGATGGCCTCGTCCACCAGATAGGTGTTCTCGTACCCGACCTGCGGCGCGTCATAGGAATAGGTCGGCATGCGCCGGACCCGGCGCTGTCCGGGGAAGTAGTAATAGGCCTCCGATCCGGTCTCGTTGAAGGCGCTGGATCCGACGATGGCCTGTCCCGCCAGGGCGGAGGGCGAGAAATAGCCGAAATAGATCATGCTGTCATATTTCGGAAGATCCGCCAGCCGGTGCGATCCTTTCCCTCCCCAGGGAAAGAACAGGGTCTGTTCTTCGATGGCGCGGATCCATTCCTCGCTGCCCGGGCGGGGCGAGAGCGAGGTGTTCTCCTTTTTCCAGTCGATGCCGACGCCACGGTAGCGGAGCTTCATATTCCACATCGCCTGGGCGCCATTGTCCGGCATGGGAAAGGGGATGCCGGGAAGGACGGCGTCCGCAAGGCTCCAGCCATCGGCGCCCAGCCTGGCGATCCCGACGTTCTTTTTCGTATTGTCGGCGACGAAATCGGGCAGCCCGCAGACGCGCCGGCTGGGATAAACATCCATCCGGAATTTCGGGTCCTGCTTCAGATGAGCGATCTCGCCCGGGGTCAATAGCGCGGCGTAGCTCTGGTAATTCTCGGCAGTCACGCTGTAGAGCGGCTTGTCATCCTTGTATTTGAAGAACTCCTTGCGCGATTTCCCCCAGCTCCAGCCCGGAAGCTGGGGCGAGGATGGCTCCAGTGCCGGAATCCGTCCCTCGGCGCCAGCCGCAGGGTCGGCGCCGGCGGCGGTCAGCCGGGTTCCGAGGGCTGCCGGGTCGGCCGCAAGGGCGGTTCCGCCCAGCAGCAGGAGGGCGGCCCCGAAGACGGTCGCGGGCCAGGACAGCCCTGTATCGGATGGGAAGGACGCACTGTTCGCGGCCCTCGCCGGTCGTCGCATCGCCATGGATGAACTCTCCCTTGGTTCGGACAGACCATTTGCGACAGCCGCAAACGGACAAGTCCCCGCTGTTATTCGGTGGTGCCTTCGGCACACGCCGGATCATCTTTCTGGACGTCGTTATTGTTTGCGCACCACACGGGAAAGATGTTTTTTGTCGTGTGGTGATCGAAATATAAATTTGTTACATCTTAGCGATTGCAAGGCGATCGAACAGGACAGGTGGGGAAAATCACCGGACATTTTCGGCAACGGTTGAAGATAATACCCTTAATATCATGGGTTTATTCCTGGTGACGGTCTGGCGTTAGACTGTTTCGGTTGAGAGTTTGGAGGGGGATGACGCCGCCGTGCCCGATCTGCAAAAGACTCCCGTTTCGCGCGAAGTGCCGGTCGGCGGAATTGCCGCGATCCCTTCTCCTTCCCCGGGGGCGCCCCCCGCCGATGCCTGGCCGATTCCGGTGTTTCTGATCAACACGGCCGCCACGGTCCTGGCCGAACATGGCGTGCCGGCGGAGGCCCTGCTGGACGGGTTCGGGATGTCGGTCCGCGATTTGTCCGATGGCCGCTTCGTGGTGCCCTACGCCAGCTTTCTCGCCATCCTTCAGCGGGCGGTCCGGTTGAGTCCGATCGAGGACCTGGGAATCGAGGTCGGCCTCCGGGTCAAGCCCTCGCATTGGGGGGTCCTGGGGCTGGCGGTCAGCTCCTGCCGGACGCTGGGGGAGGCGCTGGAGATCGGGCAGCGTTACCACAGGGTCTCATCGACCCTGAACCGCCTGCATTTCGTGAAGACCGACACCGAATGCTACTGGATCGCCGAGTCGCCCTGCGACCTCGGATCCGCGCTGCGGTTTTCGATGGAGGAGGAATTCCTGTCGGTGTTCCTGTCCGGGCCGCTGTTGACCGGCGGTCCGATTTCGGCCCTGCGGCTGGAACTGACCTATCCGGCCCCGGTGTATTGGCGCCGCTATGAGGAGATTTTCGGCTGTCCGGTTGTTTTCAAGGCCAAACGCAATCAGATCGTATTCGATCTCCACACCACCGCAATCCCCATGATTCAGGCCAATGAAGTGACCGCGGAGATCGCGCGCGATCTGTGCGAGGCCTTTCTGGCCGAACACCGTTCCACCAACAGCTTCGTGATCCGCGTCCGTGAAAAAATCCTCCAGCGCGGCCATCGGTTCCCCGACATCGATGAGATGGCCCGGGACTTCGGGATGTCGAGCCGCACGCTGCGCAACCGGTTGGCGGAGCACAAGACCAGCTATCGCGATATCGTGAATTCGGTTCGTGAACAACTTGCCTGCAATTATATCCGCAACACTTCGCTTCAGCTCGATGAGATCGCCTGGCGTCTCGGTTACAGCGACAGCCGGTCCTTTCGCCGCGCCTTTTTCCAATGGACCGGCGTTCCACCCAACCAGTATCGCAAGCAGGGGGCGCTCCCCGGACCCGTGGGCATCGGATCCGGCGTCATCGGGTGAGGGCGGTCTTCCGGGCTTTGGTCATCGGCCGTCAGCCTCCGGGTGGCCGGCCGGATCGATAGCCAAGTCCGCCCCTGGGACATTTTGTCCAATCCCAAAAGTAGCTTGGAGCGCTTATTAAAACGCTTCTCATACTGGCTATCATGGATTGGACATGCTTGCATCGCTTGCCCGCGCGACCGCCGGGTCAACGGTCGCCACCGCGTTGCGCCGCCTGACAACGGGTGCGTTGCTGCTTGGCGTCGTCTGCGCCCTTTCCGGATGTGACTACGCGCTCATGGATCCGAAGGGGCCGATCGGCGTCCAGGAACGGACGATCATCCTGTTCGCCACGGGGCTGATGCTGATCGTGGTGATCCCGGTGATCGCCATGACCTTCCTTTTCGCCTGGCGATATCGCGCCTCCAACACGACGGCCGACTACCGGCCGGACTGGGAGCATTCGAACGCCATCGAGGCCGTGGTCTGGATTGTTCCCTGCCTGATCATCGGCGCGCTGGGGACCGTCACCTGGATCACCAGCCACACGCTCGACCCCTACCGCCCGATCGCCTCGCCGGCCCGTCCGGTTGAGGTCCAGGTCGTCTCCCTGGACTGGAAATGGCTGTTCATCTACCCCGATCTCGGGATTGCCAGTGTCAACGAATTCGCCTTTCCGAGCGGAACGCCGGTGCGCTTTCACCTGACCTCCGGCTCTGTGATGAATTCGTTCTTCGTGCCCCGCCTCGGCAGCCAGATCTACACCATGGCCGGCATGGAGACGAAACTCAGCCTGCTGGCGGACGAACCCGGCGACTATGAGGGGATGTCGGCCAATTACAGTGGCGAAGGCTTTTCCGACATGACGTTCAAGGCCCGCGCCATGACCGCTGCCGATTTCGACCGGTGGGTCGAAGGTGTGCGGTCCTCCCCCGCCATGCTGACCATGGCCGCCTATCGGGATCTGGCAAGGCCGGGGGTTGCCACTCCGGTGACGCGGTACGGGACGGTTGACGGCCGGGTCTATCACGACGCCCTCAATAAATGCGCCGACGGTACCGCCTGCATCGATGATCGGATGGCCATGGCCGCGACCCGCGATGCCCTGGGCGACGCGGCTCTGTGCGGCCCCGGTGCGCTGGCGCGATCGCAAACGTCCGGCGCCGTCCCGCGCGTCCCGTCCCAGCAGGGCCCGAACTCCCTGGAACGCCCGTCTCCGGTACAAGGACTCTGACCCATGTTCGGTAAACTCACCCTCGACGCCATTCCGTTCCATCAGCCCATCATCATGGGCACGCTGGCCTGTGTCGGGCTGGGTGGCATCGTCCTTCTGGCGCTGATCACCCGGTTCCGCCTGTGGCGGCCGTTGTGGACACGGTGGCTGACCTCGGTCGATCACAAGGCCATCGGCATCATGTACATCATCCTCGCCATGGTCATGCTGATGCGCGGCTTCGCCGACGCCCTGATGATGCGGTCCCAGCAGGCACTGGCCTCGGTGGGCGGTGCCGCCGGCTATCTGCCGCCCGAACATTACGACCAGATCTTCACGGCGCACGGCGTCATCATGATCTTCTTCATG
This sequence comes from Telmatospirillum sp., assembly GCA_009712185.1. Classification (GTDB taxonomy): domain Bacteria; phylum Pseudomonadota; class Alphaproteobacteria; order Rhodospirillales; family Magnetospirillaceae; genus Telmatospirillum. Next base: position 109,450 of record WASQ01000018.1, read on the forward strand.
GCGATGCCTTTCATCGTCGGGCTGATGAATCTGGTGGTGCCGCTTCAGATCGGCGCCCGCGACGTGGCCTTTCCCTATCTCAACAATCTGAGCCTGTGGCTGACCGCCGCCGGGGCCGTGCTGATCAATCTCTCGCTTGGGGTGGGCGAGTTCGCGCGCACCGGCTGGCTTGCCTACCCGCCGCTGTCAGAGGCCGCCTACAGCCCCGGCGTCGGCGTCGATTACTATCTCTGGAGCCTTCAGATCTCGGGTCTGGGGACACTGCTGGCGGGCATCAACATGATCACCACGATCCTGAAGATGCGGGCTCCCGGCATGACGATGATGAGAATGCCGGTTTTCACCTGGACGTCGCTTTGCGCGAACATGCTGATCGTCGCCGCCTTTCCTATTCTGACGGCGACCCTCGCCATGCTGTCGCTCGACCGGTATCTCGGGATGCATTTCTTCACCAATGACGGCGGCGGCAACCCGATGATGTATGTGAACCTGATCTGGGCCTGGGGCCATCCGGAGGTTTACATTCTGGTCCTGCCCTGTTTCGGGATTTTCTCCGAGGTGGTGGCGACCTTCTCCAGCAAGCGCCTGTTCGGCTACAAGTCGATGGTCTATGCCACCGTCTGCATCACCGTGCTGTCCTTCCTGGTGTGGCTGCACCACTTCTTCACCATGGGCTCGGGCGCCAATGTGAACGCCTTTTTCGGGATCACGACCATGATCATTTCGATCCCGACCGGCGTGAAAATCTTCAACTGGCTGTTCACCATGTACCGGGGCCGGGTGCAGTTCACCCCCCCGATCCTGTGGACCATGGGATTCCTGGTGACCTTCACCATCGGCGGCATGACGGGGGTTCTGACCGCCGTTCCGCCGGCCGACTTCGTGCTGCACAACAGCCTGTTCCTGATCGCCCACTTCCATAACGCCATCATCGGCGGCGTGGTCTTCGGCTGCATGGCCGGGTTCAACTACTGGTTCCCCAAGGCATTCGGTTTCCGCCTCGACGAGCGTCTGGGCAAGGTGTCTTTCTGGTGCTGGCTGACCGGGTTCTACCTGGCGTTCATGCCCCTTTACGCCCTGGGCCTGATGGGCATGACGCGGCGTCTCAATCACGTCGACAATCCGGTGTGGCACGTCTATCTGCTGGTCGCGATGGCCGGCGCGCTGGTGATCTTCTGCGGCATCCTGGCGCAGATCGCACAAATCGCCGTCAGCATCCGCAATCGGAAGGCGCTGGCCGACCTGACCGGCGACCCATGGAACGCCCGGACGCTGGAATGGTCGGTATCCTCGCCGGCGCCGTTCTACAACTTTGCCGAGACCCCCAGGGTCTCCGGCCGCGACAGCTTCTGGGAGGCCAAGGTGACGGGCGAGGCCTATCGTCCGCCGGCCCGCTATGGCGCGATTCATATGCCCAGCAATACCGGCACCGGTGTGATCCTGAGCGCCTTTGCAACGGTCCTGGGATTCGCGCTGGTCTGGCAGATCTGGTGGCTGGCCATCGTCGCCCTGGCAGGGGCGATCGTCGTGACGATCGTCCATTCCTTTAATGAGAATCGCGCCTATTCCGTGCCCGGAGATGTTGTGGCACGGACCGAAAGCGCGTTCCAACAGCAACTCACGGCGTGAGGTGTGACATGACGATCCACTCATCCCTGACTCCGGATCATGCCTTTCTGGCCGGCGCCGGCCAGGAGGACCATCACGACGACGGATCCACCACCACGCTGGGGTTCTGGATCTATCTGATGAGCGACTGCATCCTGTTCGCGGCCTTGTTCGCGGGCTTCGTGGTGCTGCGCGGACAGACCGCCGGCGGGCCGGCGGGACGCGATCTTTTCGACCTGTCCTATGTGGCGGTGGAGACCGGCTGTCTGCTGCTGTCCAGTTTGTCCTACGGCCTGGCGATGATTGCGGCGCACCGCCATCGGCAGACCCAGGTTCTGGCATGGCTGGGCGTGACGCTGGTGCTGGGCCTGCTGTTCATGGGCCTCGAACTGCACGAATTCCGGGAGCTGATCGCCGAAGGGGCGGGACCTGACCGGTCGGCGTTTCTGTCGGGATATTTCACGCTGGTCGGCACTCACGGGCTGCATGTCACCGCCGGCATGGCCTGGATGGTGGTTCTGATCGGACATGTGCTGCACCGGGGCCTGTCGTCTGACAATCTGGTCCGGCTGACCTGCCTCAGCCTGTTCTGGCATTTCCTCGATGTCGTCTGGATCGGGGTCTTCACCGTCGTCTATCTGCTGGGAGCCGCCTGACATGGATGCGTTGCACGCTCATGCCCACGCGCCGGAGGGCGCCGCCGATCATGGCACTCTCCGGTCCTATCTGACCGGTTTCGGTCTTTCGGTCCTGCTGACCGCGCTTCCCTTCGCGCTGGTGATGACGGGCGCCCTGTCTCCCGCCCGGGCGGCGCCCGTCTGCCTCGGTCTGGCGGCGGTTCAGATCGTCGTTCATCTGGTTTATTTCCTGCATATGAACGGCCGCTCCTCCCGATCCTGGAATGGGGCGGCGCTGCTGTTCACGGCGATCATCCTGGTGATCCTGGTGGCCGGGACATTGTGGGTGATGGCCCATATGAACGCCAATATGATGCCGGGGATGATGCCGCCCGAATGACGGGGCGGCGAGACCTGTGGCGGATGGGATGGCGGATGCCGTCTTGAAGGGAGGGGGGCGCGACCTCAGATGTAGGCCATGACGGCAATCCCCTCCCTGGCAGGACCTCATCCTCTCTCGTCCGATCGCGGAAGCGCGCGACTTTCTCGTTCAGAGGGGGCTCATTCAGAGGGGGCTCCTTCAGAGGGGGCTTCTTTAGAGGGGGGGGGCGGAACGGACGCCCCGGCACGGTCGATCGGCGACATCGCCAACCGGAAAAATCTGCTGCTTCTGGTGTGTCTGCGTTGGATCGCGGTGGCGGGACAGATCCTGGCCATCGGCGGGGTCTCCGCAGGTCTGTCCATTCCGCTGCCGCTGATGCCCATGGGGGCGGTGATCCTGGTGCTGGTAGCGCTCAATCTGGCCTGCCTTCTGTTGTGCCGCTTGCGCCGGACAATTCCCGATCTGTGGCTGTTCGGGGCTCTGCTGGTCGATGTCGCCGCGCTTGCCGTCCAGCTCTATCTGTCTGGGGGTGCGGTCAATCCGTTCGTCTCCTTGTTCCTGCTCCAGGTGATTCTGGGGGCGGTGCTGCTGCCACCGATGCTGACCTGGAGCCTGGTGGCGGTGGCGGCCGTCGCCGTCCTGCTGCTGACAAGGTTCCACCGGCCGATGGATCTCAGTGCGCTCGGCCTCTCCCCGGCGCTTGTGCAATCCGGATTCCTCCCGCTCTATCTGGCCGGCCTCTTCGTCTGCTTTCTCCAGACGGCCGTGCTGCTGGCGTTGTTTGTCATGCGGATCACCGCCAATCTGCGCGACCGCGACCGGTCTCTGGCCGAACTCCGGCAACGGTCGGTGGAAGAGGACTACATCGTCCGCATGGGCCTGCTGGCGTCGGGTGCCGCCCATGAACTGGGGACGCCGCTCAACACCCTGTCGGTGATCCTGAACGACTGGCAGGATTTGCCGGCCCTTTACGACGATCCCGACATGGCTGCCGAGCTAGCGGATATGCAAAGCGCGCTGTTCCGCTGCCGGACCATCGTGTCCCGGGTCCTGATGGCGGCGGGGGAGGCGCGGGGCGAGGATGCGAAACGGACGACGCTGTCCGCCTTCGTGGCCGATGTGGTGGGCCAGTGGCGGGACAGCCGTGTCCCAGCCCATCTGGAGTTCCAGTCGGATATCGGCGCCGACGAGGCGATCGTTGCCGATCAGGTGATCCGTCAGGTCATCCTTAATCTGATGGACAATGCCCTGGAAGCGTCGCCCGATTGGGTGAGCGTGACGGCGGCGCGGACAGGCGACGCTCTCCCCGTCACCGTCGGCGACAAGGGCCGGGGGTGCGATCCCCAGGTTCTCGCCAATCTCGGACGGCCCTACCATTCGACCAAGGGCCGGGCGGGAAGCGGCCTTGGCCTGTTCCTGGTCGTTAATGTTCTTCGCAAGCTGAACGGATCATTGATGGTCCGGCCGCGTGAGGGAGGCGGGTCCGACGTGACCGCCACCCTGCCACTGGCGGTGCTGTCCATCGGCAAAGGGCGGCGCGATGGACGATGACCGCCGCCGCCTGCTGATCATCGAGGACGACCCGGTCGGCGCCCGCGCGCTCCGCCGGTCCTTCGAGCGGCGCGATTACCAGGTTGCGGTCTGCGACCGGGCGGAAGCGCTGGAGGAGACCCTGGCCGGCTTCGACCCCGCCTACGCGGTCGTCGACCTGAAGCTGGCCGGCGCCTCGGGCCTGGAGTGCATCCGGACCCTGCATCAGCGCGATGAGACCATGCGAATCGTGGTGCTGACGGGCTTCGCCAGCATCGCCACGGCGGTCGAGGCGATCAAGCTCGGGGCCTGTCATTATCTTCCGAAACCCTCCAACACCGATGATATCGAGGCGGCCTTCGACAAAGGGGATGGCGATTGCGGTGTCGCCGTCAGTCCGCGGCCCAGTTCCATCAAGACCCTGGAATGGGAACGGATCCACGAGACCCTGGCCGATACGGGGTTCAATATTTCCGAGGCGGCCCGTCGTCTCGGCATGCATCGCCGGACCTTGGCCCGCAAACTGTCGAAGCGCCAGGTGGAGTGACGACCTGTCCCCTGGCCGGTCGGTCCATAGCCCGTCCGGCCAGGGGACTTGGTTTAAACAGTGTTTAGATTGACAGGCGCAATTGTCGCGTGTATCTGCGACGGATAGCTTCAATCCCCGACCGGAGGACATCCGATGACGATTCCGACCCGACTGGCCCGTGGCCTGCGCCTGCCTGTGATTGGCGCCCCCATGTTTATCGTCTCGACTCCCGACCTTGTCATCGCCCAGTGCCGGGCCGGCGTCATCGGCAGTTTTCCCGCGTTGAACGCGCGGCCGGCGGCGGTGTTGGAGGACTGGCTGAAGCGGATCGCCGACGAACTCGCGGCCCATGACGAAAGCCATCCGGATCGCCCCGCCGCGCCCTTCGCCGTCAACCAGATCGTCCATAAGTCCAACGACCGGCTGTCCCACGACCTCGATCTTTGCGTGAAATACAAGGTCCCCCTGGTCATTACCTCGCTCGGCGCCCGGCCCGAGGTGACGGAGGCGGTGCACAGCTATGGCGGGCTGGTGTTTCATGACGTCATCGACCAGACTTTCGCGCGCAAGGCTGTCGAGAAGGGGGCCGACGGCCTGATCCTGGTGGCGGCGGGCGCCGGCGGTCATGCGGGGCGTCAATCGCCTTTCGCCCTGGTGCAGGAGACCCGCCGCTGGTTCGACGGTCCCATCGCCCTGTCCGGCTCGATCTCGACCGGCGCCTCCGTGCTTGCCGCCCAGACTCTCGGTGCCGATTTCGCCTATATCGGATCGGCCTTCATCGCAACGCGTGAGGCCCAGGCGTCCGATGCCTATAAGCAGGCCATCGTCAGCGGATCGGCCGCCGATATCGTTTACAGCAATCTGTTCAGCGGCGTGCACGGCAACTATCTGCGGGCGTCGATTGTTGCGGCCGGCCTCGATCCGGATCATCTGCCGGAAGGCGATCTTTCGACCATGAATTTCGGCGCTGCGGTGGCCAATGGCGCCAAGGCCTGGAAGGATATCTGGGGTGCGGGGCAGGGAATCGGCGCGATCGACGAGGTTCTCCCCGCCGCAAGCTATGTCGAACGTCTCTTGAGCGAATATCGCGAGTCCTTGAAGCGCCTTCCCCGCCCCGAGGCGGCCTTGGCCGTCTGACGGCGGACGGGCGGTCGGATCCCGCTCTTCCATCCTCAAAAGGTTTCCGGCCATCCTCTTCCGCCCCGTGGTGGAAGAGGAAAGGTCCGGCAAGGCCCGGTCCGTCGCTATAGACGGACCAATGCCGTCCGGGTCCCCTTGAGAAACCGGGAATTCCGGTAAGATGCATACATAGGTATTCCGAGATCTCCTTGGATATTCCTTGCGTGTGCCAGCCCCTTCCCATGCCATCTCTTTCGCATTCCATCGCCATCGATGATGAAAATTGCATAGCCCCACATTAATTGGGTTTGCTTAAAATTTTATTCAATTGTTAATATCGAGAAAGTCGACCTTTCCAACCATAGCGGCTGTGTGGGGAGACCTGAGCCGCGACGCGAAAAAAGTCTGGTTGTGTTTGCGCCTGACGGTGGTCATCGCAGGACCACGTGGTGTCAACTCATACTTGGGGAGCGTTTTATGGCTGTGCGTAAGAGACTAGGGGTATCTTTCTCGGCGCTGGTACTGGCGTCCATGTTCGCGCCGGATGCCTTTGCCGCCAACATCACCCAAAGTCCCGTGTCGAGAGATCCTGGCGCAGTGGATCTGGGCCTTGCGCCCGATACCGACGTCAAGACGATCGCTCTTTCCCTGAATGTTCCGGACCTCGCGGGGCTCCAGGCATTCGTCGCATCCACCGTCGACCGGACAAGTCCCAATTTCCGGAAATTCCTGACGCCGGACCAGTTTGCGGCGCAATTCGGCCAGTCTGACGCGGCAATCGCGGAGGTCACCTCCTATCTGAATTCCTACGGAATCACCGTTACGAACGTTCACCGCAACCATCTGATCATCAACGCCCGGGCGACCAACGCGCAACTGGCGGCGGCGTTCGGATCGCCCATTCATAAGTTCAGTTTCCAGGGAGCGACCTACCAGCGTCCTGCAACGGCCGCGGCTCTTCCTGCCGCTCTGCAAGGGGTGGTCGGGGGCGTGCTGGGCCTCAGCACCCAGGCCGTGTTCCAAAGCCGAGCCACGCTGGTTCCGAATGTCGGTCCGGCTGCGGGCGAAGCCGCGACGAGCCGTCTCGTGATCCCGACACCCTCGGCGGCCGCGACGACGACCCCGGGGTCTTTCACGGTGGCGGATTTCGCCCAGAAATATAACGTCACGCCGCTTTATCAGAAGGGATTGACCGGCGCCGGGACGACGCTCGGGATCCTGACCTTCGCCGATTTCAACCCGTCGGACGCCTTCGCCTACTGGTCGGCCGTCGGCCTGTCGGTCGATCCCAACCGTCTGACGAAGGTTCTGGTGGATGGCGGATCAGGCGATGGCGAGGGTGGCGATGAAACGGCCATCGACGTCGAACAGGCGGGCGGCCTCGCCCCCGGGGCCAATATTCTGCTTTACGAGGCTCCCAATACCGACGCCGGGGCCCTTGATCTCTATTCCCAGGCGATCAACGAGAATCGTTCCGATACGATTTCTGTAAGCTGGGGATCGGCCGAAATCGCCAATGATCCGAATTCCCTTCAGGCTTATACGGTCCTGTTCCTCCAGGCGGCTGCCCAGGGGACGCCGATTTCCGCGGCATCCGGAGATGCCGGAGCCTACGATATCAACCGGGCGAACGTCGGATATTCCTATCCCACTTGCACAACCCTGCTGGACGTCGACTTTCCGGCCAGCAGCCCGATGATCCTGGCGGCCGGTGGGACCACCATTCCCGCTGTCATTCCCCGCCGCTACGGGGCGGTGACAGTTCCGACGGAGCGGGCCTGGGGCTGGGACTATCTGCGCCAGTACTATGTCACCCATTACGGGCAGCAATTCTATTACACCAACGTGTTCCCGAACGGCGGCGGCGGCGGCGTGTCGGTCGATTTCGCCCAGCCTTCCTATCAGGCCGGTCTTCCGGGCTTCAAGTCGTCGGCGGCGGGACAGTCGTTGCTTTGCAGCTCCAATGGGACCGTCAGAGACCTTGCCGATCTTCCTGTCGGGTTCGCTGGCCGCAATCTGCCTGACGTCGCGATGAATGCCGATCCGTTCACCGGATATCTTCTCTATTACGGCGGGTCCTGGACGCAAGGCTATGGCGGGACCAGTTTTGTCGCGCCCCAGTTGAACGGCGTTTTCTCGCTTCTGACCCAGGCATTGGGCAAACGGGTCGGTTGGCCGCATCCCCAGCTCTACACCCTGTTCAAGACGAAGGGCTATGGCGCGGGGTCGCCGTTCCGTCCGATCACCGCGGGCAGCAACCTCTTCTACACCTCTCAGGCGAATTTCAATCCGGCGACCGGACTGGGGTCTCTTGACGTTTACAATTTGGCCCAGGCCCTCGCGGCGCCTGTCGGGCCGAACTGAGACACGGGACCTCGCAGTCATCGAGATCGAATAGGAAATGATCATGAAAAAAATTCTATCCATGGCTCTGGCTTTGGCTGCCCTCGCTTTTTCGGCGGCCACGCCGGCCCGCTCGGCTGAAGTCGACAACACCTTCTTTCTCTTTCCCCAGTTCGGCAGCGGCCTGACCATCAATTGGCAATTCAACAATCTGGTGACGTCCGGCTCCTCTCCGACACCGGTTTCTCCGCTTCTGGCCGGCGATACCTTTGTCGACGATTTCATTTTCAACCCGCCGCTCGACAGCACACAGATTTCCCTTTCCCTGGTCGCCGGCCTGATCAACCAGGCTGTCAGCGTCAGTCTCTCCTCGGTGTCCCTGTTCGCCTTTCAGCCCGGCGTTCCGGTCTCTCCGATCGCGCTTGATCTTTTCGGCGACAGCTCGACGCTGACCGGATACTCCGCTCTGCCGATCGATAACGGGACCTATGTGTTCGAGATTCGCGGCAAGGCGTTGCTGGATGGCGGAACCTTCAGCGGCACACTGACCGGATCCGTTCCCGATCCCGTTCCCGAGCCGGCGTCGATCGTCCTGCTGCTGGTCGGACTGGCGTCTGTTTACGCGGTTCGGCGACGGTCCGGCATCCGCTTCAAGGCTTCGTGATATGGGACCGCGCTGATCCAGACGATCCGCGCGATCCTCCAAGCGCCAGGCGGCTTTCGCAAATCCGCCTGGCTTTTTTCTCTTCCGATCCCGGGCGATGTTGCCAATCCGCGCCGGGGTTGCCCGTCAGCGCCAGCCGGCCGCCCCGCCCAAGGCGCCTTGGCGGTCCGCCGGACAGATCGGGGGGGCGGTTCCGTTTCCGACCCGCGTGTTTGATCTTTTGCCGACTTGGTGTTTTGTTTATTTCTATTGTCATACCGCAATGTTAAGTTGCGGGCGCAGGGCGTTTGACATCGGGGCGGATTTCCGTGGACGACAGAAACGAACTTCTGGAGGGACTGCGGCTGGATCGTCGTCCGGCCGGAACAAAGGGGCGTGGCCCGGGCCGGTTTGTGGCGATCGGCCTTGGTGCCCTGGCATTGGCGGCCGTCGGCGTGGGGGCTGTGCTGCTGTGGCCGCCGGCGGCGGTTCCTGTCGCCTATGCGGAGGTCCGCGCGCCGGACAAGGCCGCCGGCGCCGGAGCGACGGCATCGTCGCTCGATGCGTCAGGTTATGTCGTTGCCCGCCGGCAGGCGACGGTTGCCGCCAAGATCACAGCGCGCGTGACAGAGATCCTGATCGAGGAGGGGCTGCATGTGAAAAGCGGCCAGGTGATGGCCCGTCTCGACGACAGCAACACGCTGGCCGCTTTGGCGCAGGCGAGGGCACAACTGGCGCAGGCTGAGGCCAACCGGTCGGCGGCGAGGACGGCGCTTCGCGACGAGGAGCCGATTTTCCGGCGCCGCGAGGGGCTTTCGCGGCAGGGATGGGTGAGCGGGGCGGATCTGGACGAGGAGAGGGCGAAGTACGATGCCGCCCTTGAGGCCCTGTCGGTTGCGGAAAAGACGCTTGACGTGGCGCGCGCCGCGCTGGCGGTGGCGGAACGCAATCAGGAGGATACGATCGTCCGTGCCCCCTATGACGGGGTGATCACTGTGAAGGCCGCACAGCCGGGCGAGGTCGTGTCTCCCCTGTCCGCGGGTGGTGGATTCACCCGGACCGGGATCGGCACGCTGGTCGATATGGACAGTCTGGAGGTGGAGGTCGATGTCAGCGAAAATTACATCGACCGCGTGCGACCCAATCAGGATGCCGTGGTGCGTCTCAACGCCTATCCGGACTGGTCGATTCCGGCCTATGTGATTGCCATCATCCCGACGGCGGACCGGTCCAAGGCGACCGTCAAGGTCCGGATCGGATTCCGGAAAAAGGATGACCGGATTTTGCCCGAGATGGGAGCCCGGGTCTCATTCATGGCGGCTGGCGGCGACGCCGGTCTAAATGGCGTTCAAAAGCGCCAGGGGTTTCTGGTGCCTTTGGGGGCGGTCTCCGGCCAGGGAGATACGGCCGCGGTTTTCGTGGTCCGGGACGACCATGTGGAACGGCGTCCGGTGGCGCTGGGCGCCCGCGATGGTCAGAGTCAGACGGTGCTGTCGGGCCTGAATGCCGGTGAAACGGTGGCGGTCGGCGATCTGTCGCTGCTGAGGGATGGCGTCAGGGTGGTCCGGTCGGGCGGCGGGTGATCTGCCGCGTGGCGAATCGTTCGTCCGGTACGGTCTTCGAAGGATCTGGAACGGCGGTAGTCGGGAAAAAGGGGAACGAGGCATGGCTTTGGCGGTCGAACTGCGGCAGGTGGTCAAACATTACCGGCGCGGCAAGGAGATGGTGGAGGTTCTGTCCGGCCTGGATCTCGCGGTGCCGGAAGGCGAGTTTCTGGCGATCATGGGACCGTCGGGGTCGGGCAAGACCACCGTCCTCAATCTGATCGGCGGGCTTGACCGCGCGAATTCCGGCTCCGTGACGGTGTGCGGCGAGAGGATCGACAGCCTGAACGGGGCGGGTCTGGCGCGCTGGCGGTCGCGGCATGTCGGGTTCATCTTCCAGTTTTACAATCTGATGCCGGGCCTGTCGGCGGAGCGCAATGTCGAGCTTCCCCTGTTGCTGACCCATCTGTCGCGGGCAGAACGCAAGGCGCATGTGGATATCGCGCTGGAGGTGGTGGGGCTGTCGGACCGGCGGAGGCACAAGCCGTCGGAACTGTCGGGCGGTCAGCAGCAGCGCATTGCCATCGCCCGGGCGCTGGTCGCGGATCCGACGCTTTTGATCTGCGACGAACCGACAGGCGACCTGGACCGGCAGACCGCCGACGAGATCCTGGTCCTGCTTCAGACCCTGAACCGGAGGCAGGGAAAGACCATCGTCATGGTGACGCATGACCAGAAGGCAGCGGACTATGCGTCGCGTCAGGTCCATGTCGACAAGGGCATGCTGATCGCGCCGGAGGACCGGCCATGAAATATATCCCGCTGGTGTGGTCGGGGCTCTGGCGGAAACGGACGCGGACGATTCTGACCTTCGCGTCGATCGTCGTGGCCTTCTTGCTGTTCGGACTGTTGCAGGGCGTGAATGCGGCGTTCGGCGTGGGTGTTCAGTCCAGCCGTCTCGACCGGCTTTACGTCCAAAGCCGGGTCAGTTTCACCGATCCCCTGCCGATGGGGCATCTCGCCCAGATCCAGACGGTCAAGGGCATCGACGGGATTTCCTATGCCAACTGGTTCGGCGGCTACTATCAGGATCAGAAGAACTTCGTGTTCTCCTATCCCGTGGAAGCCGAAACCTATTTCGCCCTCTACCCCGAGATCCGGATTCCTCCGGAACAGCTTCAGGCACTGCTTAAAACCCGCACCGGCGCGCTGGTCGGGTCGGAGCTGGCACGCAAATTCGGCTGGAAGATCGGCGACAAGGTGCCGCTGAAATCCCAGATCTGGACCCATCCCGACGGCACGTCGGACTGGGTCTTCGACATCGTGGGTATTTTCGACTGGCCGGGTGATGCGAACCAGTCCAGAGCGTTTTATTTCAACCATACCTATTTCGATGAAGGACGCGCCTTCGGCAAGGGAACCGTCGGCTGGTATATCGTTCATCTTGCGGATGTCACGAAGGGCCCCGAAGTCGGCAAGGCGATCGACGCTTTGTTCGCCAACTCCCCGAATGAAACCAAGACTCAGAACGAAAAGGAAAGCACCCAGGCCTTTCTGCGCCAGTTCGGCGATATCAACTTCATCGTCAGCAGTATCATCGGCGCAGTCTTCTTCACCCTGCTGTTCCTGACGGGCAACACGATGATGCAGTCGATCCGTGAACGCCTGCCGGAATTCGCGATCCTGAAGACGCTGGGGTTCACCGACGGTGCCGTTCTGGCGCTGGTGCTGGCGGAATCCCTGCTGCTCTGCCTGACGGCGGCGCTGATCGGGCTGGGGCTGGCCGCACTGATGTTCCCCTATCTCAAGGCCTTCGTCGGTGTGTTGTCGCTTCCTTTGCAGGTGGTGTCCCTCGGGGGCGGGCTGGCCGTTCTGCTGGCGCTGGTGATCGGGGGGATTCCGGCCCTGAAGGCCAAGAAGCTTGTGATCGTCGACAGCCTGAGGGGGCAGTGACATGCTGCGCGGCGCGCTGACCATAACGCTTCTCAATCTGGCGGAGATCCCGAAGCGGATCGGAGCCTCGCTGGTGGTCGTCATCGGTATCGCCGGTGTCGTCGGCGTTCTGATTTCCGTCCTGGCGATGGCCGACGGATTCCTGAACACCATGGAAAGGACCGGGCGTCCCGATCGTGCGATCGTGCTTCGTGGCGGTTCGAACTCGGAACTGGCCAGCACACTTGCGCGCGACGCCACTCTTGCCATCATGGATGGACCGGGCGTGAAGGCGGACGACTCCGGCCATGCCATCGCTTCGGCGGAAATGGTCGCGATCGTCGAACTTCCGCTGCGTCAGAGCGGCACCGCGGCCAATGTCACCCTTCGGGGAGTGGGGCCGGCCGCTTTCCGTCTCAGGCCCGACATCCGGATTGTCGCGGGCAGAACCTTCAAGCCCGGTCTTCGCGAGGTGATCGTCGGCAAGAACGCGATGACGCAGTTTTCCGGGATCGATCCCGGCAGCCGGGTCGCGCTGCGCGACAGCGAATGGACTGTGGTCGGCGTCTTCGACAGCGATGACAGTCACGGTTCCGAAATCATGGCCGATGTCGATACGCTGTCGGCCGCCTATCGGCGGACCCTGTTCCAGAGCGTCACCGTGCTGCTGGACTCCCCAGACCGGTTCGACGCCTTCAAGTCGGCGCTTGAACATGATCCCCGTCTTTCGGTCGAGGTTGTGCGCGAGCCTGCCTATTACGCGCGCCTGTCCGAGCAACTGGGCCGCATCCTGACTTTCGTCGCCTATACGGTTGGAGGAATCATGGCGCTGGGAGCCCTGTTCGGCGCGCTCAACACCATGTATAGCGCCGTCAGTTCCCGGTCGGTCGAGATCGCAACGCTGCGCGCGTTGGGATTCGGGGCCGGGGCGATCCTGATCTCGGTGTTCACGGAGGCGGTTCTGCTGTCGCTTTTGGGGGCGGTGATCGGCGCGGCGGCGGCCTGGGCCTTCTTCAATGGCAATGCCGTCAATTCGCTGGGCGGTAACTTCACCCAGGTGGTGTTCCATCTCCGGGTGTCCGCCGGCCTTGTGGCGACGGGCATTCTGTGGGCGGTCGTGATCGGTCTTCTGGGCGGGCTGTTCCCCGCGCTTCGCGCCGTCCGTCGCCCGGTCGTGGACGCTTTGCGGGGGGCCGTCTGACACTCCGGGCGCGGGGCCCCGCGCGTCATTCGTGCACTGACTTATTCAAAAGGATCCCCTTGCGTCAGTCGGCCAGTCCCATGACGAATGCAACGGCCGTATCCAATTTGGCGATTTCCTCGACGGTCAAATGGCCGATCACCTGGCCCGCACGCTCGCGCCTTACCGCGACCGGATTATCAACCATGATTTGCGACCGTTCCCGCAGGCCATTTGTTTCGGTTGGCTCGACGGTTACTCGAAAATCCGGTGCGTCCGCGAGTGCAGTCGTTGTCTGACAAATGATGACCGATGCATGACTCTCCGGAAATGCGTCGGTCTGGACCACCACGGCAGGTCGGGGTTTCCCGTCGCCGCCGTTGACAGCCGCTACCGCGACATCACCGCGCCTCATCGAACTCGGCCATCTCTTCGATCCAGTCCAATGCGTCACGTTCCGACGCCGGCGACAGCCGTGCCACCTGCGCTGCAATCCTCTCGCGAGTGGCGGCGGCGCGGGCATCGGGCACCACCAGGCGCACCTCGCGCAATCCACTTTGACGGCGCCTCGCCCGCATGGCCCTCATTCGTTCGGCGGGGTTTGCCATTTATTCCTCACATCCCGTAACGCGTTACGAATAGTTGCACAAGCTCTGCTTTTTTCAATGTTCGAAGGCCACTCCGGCATAGGTGTGCTGATCTGTTTTTTGGGCTCTTTTGTTTGTGTCGATGTACTCTGGATGGATCCTGCCGGCCGGGCGGAAAATGGAAAGGCGGGGCGCAATCAGCGGGTCGCGCCCCGGCGGCCCCGGCGGCAATGCCGCCGCCGGGCGCGACGGGCTCCTTGCCGTCCGCCGCCATCCTGTCCGATAATGACGCCTTTTCCACAGTCCCGGCCCCGCCGGGAGAGGAGTCTTATGTCGGATGCCGATGGCAGTATGCTGATTCTTGACTGTCTCAGCATATTGGCCGTTCTGGTGCTTGTCGCCGCCAACGGTTTTTTTGTCGCCGCCGAGTTTTCTCTGGTTGCTGTGCGTCGCAGCCGGGTGGCCGAACTGGTGGCGGTGGGGCGGCGCAACGCCCCGCTTTTGCGGCGCGCCGTCGATGACCTTGACGCCCATCTTGCCGCGACGCAACTGGGCGTCACCATTTCCTCCCTCGCTCTCGGCTGGATCGGGGAGCCGGCGCTCTCCCGGCTGATTGAGCCCGCTCTGGTCTGGCTGCCGGGCTCCTTTGCCCGCGCCGGCGCCCACGCCCTGTCGGTCGCGATCGCGTTCGTGGCGATCACCGCGCTGCATATCGTGCTGGGGGAGCTGGCGCCCAAAAGTCTTGCCCTTCAACGCAGCGAGACGACGGCGCTTGGGGTGGTGAGACCGCTGTCGGCGTTCCTGTTTCTGCTGCGGCCGGCGATCGCCACGCTGAACGGTCTGGGCAACTTTGTCATTCGGACCGTGGGATTGAAGCCTGGCGAAAGCGGCGAGACGCCACATTCCGCCCAGGAATTGAAGATCCTGGTCGAAGCCAGCCAGGATGCCGGCCTTCTCGACGACACCCAGGAAGAGGTGATGGTCCGCGCCATCAAGGCGGGCGAACGGCGGATCGGGGATATCATGACACCGCGCCGGGATGTCGAATGGATCGACGTTGCCGCCGGTCGGCAGGAAATGGTGGCGGCGATCCGTGCCAGCCGGCATGACCAGCTTCTGGTCGGGGGAGGGACGATCGACGCGCCGCTCGGCATGGTCCTGAAGACCGATCTGCTGAACCAGTTGCTCGATGGGAGGGAGCCTGATCCGATGGCCGCCCTGCGCCAGCCCCTGGTGGTCCACGAGGCGACACCGCTGTTCAAAGTCCTGGAGCAATTCAAACGGTCACCGGTCTGTCTTGCCATCGTCCTTGACGAATACGGAAATCTGGAGGGGATCGCGACCCAGACGGACCTTCTGGAGGCCTTCGCCGGGGACCTTCCCGACGGGAATGAGGAAGTGCCGGATATCGTCGAGCGCGAAGACGGGACCCTGGTGATCGACGGCCTCGCTTCGGTCCACGAGATCTTCGACCGTCTGGGCATCCGCCTGCGTCCGGACCGGGACGTTCACACGATCGCGGGTTTCATCCTGACACTGGCGCAACATGTGCCTGAGGCGGGAGAAACCTTTGGCGTTGACGGATGGAGATTCTCCATCCTGGCGATGGACGGCCGGCGGATCGACCGTCTGGAGGCAAAACGAGCCACGGCGGGAAACCCGGGGATCGATGTGTCATCCGGAGGGCGTTAGCGCATTGACACAAACAAAAAAGTCATGTGGCAGGTCAATGCATCTGAGCCGGAGCGGCGTTTAAGCCTTGAAAAGGCGGAGCGTTTTCGCTCATGCGAGGGTCTCGCGCACGGAACATTTTGAATCAGTCAGCGCATCAGCGTGCCGCTTTGACCACGTCCGGCAGGTTGGATCGCAACAGCGTCGCCAGATCCCGCAATTCCGGACCATGAGCGCCCCCGTCGCGCCAGACCAGGCCGATCAAACGGGTGGGAGGGTGGTCGAACGGACGGACTGCGATCTGGGGGTCGTCTAATCCCTCGGCCGCGACATAGAGGGCCGGTAACAGCGTGAGTCCCAGCCCGGTTGCGACCATCTGGCGCAGTGAATCGAGGCTGGTGGCGCGAAAGCTGGCCTGTTCGCGGGCGCCTGCGATCCGGCAGAAGGCCAGCGCCTGATCCCTGAGGCAGTGGCCTTCCTCCAGCAGCAGCAATTCCTCCCCGGCGAGATCGGACGCGGTCAGCGTTTCCGCCGTGACCAGCCGGTGTCCGAGTGGAAGCGTCGCCCACAGCGGTTCTCGGAACAGCGGCAGCGCCTGGCGATCCGCGCCGTCGTCGATCGAAACCAGCATGGCGTCGATGTCGCCCCGTTCGAGATCGGCGCGCAGACGGCCCGCCGGTTCCTCGCGCAGGTAAAGCTTCAGATCGCCAAAGCGTTCACGGATGGCCGGCAGAACATGGGGCAGCAGATAGGGCCCCAACGTCGGCAGCAGACCGAGACGGAGCACGCCGTTGAAGACCCGGGCGGACCGTTGCGCCACCGCCTGAAAATCCGCCACGTCGCGCAAAATAGCGCGCGCCCGCGCCGCAAGCTCCTCCCCCAGGGGAGTCATCAGGACCCGATGGCGCGTGCGTTCCACCAGGATCACCCCCAGGGCGTCCTCCAGCGTCTGGATCTGGCTGCTGAGGGCGGGCTGCGGGACATGGCAGCGCTCGGCCGCCCTGCCGAAATGGAGGGTTTCCGAGACCGCGACGAGGCAGCGGAGCTGTCGGAGGGTAATCATGGATTGGTAATAAGATAAACCTATCACCATTACAATCTTAATCTATTGGAAATATAAAGCGGAACGATCCACCTTCTACCCACAAGCCGTGTTCCCGGATCCCGGAGAGGCGCGGCGGGACAGGGATAAGAGAGTGAACCCGGAAGTCATGCTTGTGATCGCCGTCGCCGTCGTTGCCATCGGATTTCTGGGGCTGGACCTGATCCTGTCGCGGAACCATCCCGACAAGGCGGGGAGCCCGCTGTTGTGGAGCGGCATCTGGATCGGCTGCGCGCTGGCGTTCGCCGTCGCTCTGCTGGCGTGGCGCGGGCAGGAGACCGCGGTCCAGTTCGTGACCGGCTATCTGATCGAATTCTCCCTGTCGGTCGACAATCTGTTCGTCTTCCTGCTGCTGTTCTCGCAGTTTGCGGTACCGGCCCATCTTCAGCATCGGGTTCTGTCCTGGGGCGTGCTGGGGGCGGTGATCATGCGGATCGTGATGATCGCCGCCGGCGGCGCCCTGGTGGAACATTTTCACTGGATCCTGTGGCTGTTCGGCGCCTTCCTGGCCGTCACCGGGCTCAAGATGCTGCTGGTCCGCGACAAGGGGAGCGTCAATGTGCGGCCGCCGCTGCGCTGGCTCTCGCGCTATCTTCCGGTAAGCGACACAGCCCACGACGGCCGCTTTCTGGTGCGGATCGACGGGCGGAGGATGGTGACACCGCTGTTCATCGCCCTTTTATCCGTCGAGGCCGCCGATGTGATGTTCGCGGTCGATTCGATCCCGGCGATTTTCGCGGTGACCACGGATCCGCTGGTGGTGGCGACGTCCAACATCTTTGCGATCCTGGGGCTCCGCTCCATGTATTTCGTCCTGGCGGGATTTGCGGAGCGCCTGCGCTATCTGAAGCACGGGCTGGCGGTCATCCTGCTGTTCATCGGCGCCCGGATGCTGGTTGCCGATCTGTATCCGGTCCCGGTCACCGTCGCGCTGGGGGTGACTGTCGGGATCCTGTCCCTGGCGGTCATCGCCTCGCTGATCAGAACCAGGGACAAAAAGCCGGGGTCCGACCGGCATTGCGACAGCGCGTCTTTCAACTGAGGAAAAGCAAGGAGAGTGTCATGTCTTCCTATGAACGATATCCATCGCAGGCGGCGTGGGGGGCGGCCGGCGCCGGGCTGGCGTCGTTCAATGACGCCCTGCGACGCCATATGCTGCGTATCTACAACATGATGATGCTGGGGCTCGCGGTCACCGGTCTTGTGGCCGCCGTCGTCGCCTCGACACCGGCGATCTATGTGCCCATCTTCACGACACCGCTCAAATGGGTGGTGATGCTGGCCCCCCTTGGCTTCGTGATGGTGCTGTCCTGGCGGTTCGAGCAGATGTCGGCGGGCGGGGTCGAAGCCCTGTTCTGGGCGTTCTCCGCAGTCATGGGCCTGTCGATGGCCTCGATCTTCTTGGTGTTCACCGGCACCAGCATCGCCCGGGTGTTTTTTATCACCGCCGCGATGTTCGCCGGCACCAGCCTCTATGGTTATGTCACCAAGGCGGATCTGTCGAAAATGGGCTCCTTCCTGGTGATGGGCCTGATCGGCATGGTGATCGCAAGTCTCGTCAACATCTTCATCGGCTCCACCATGATCCAGTTCATGGTGTCGGCGGTCGGCGTTCTGGTGTTCACGGGTCTGACCGCCTATGACACCCAGCGCATCCGCGACAGCTTCTCGGAAAACCACGCCCATGAGACGTCGCGGAAGCTGGCGGTGATGGGGGCACTGACGCTTTATCTGAACTTCATCAATTTGTTCCAGTCCCTTCTTCATCTTATGGGACAGCGCGAGGAATAAGGGGGCGGGCGTCCGCTACGCTTCCTGAAGGTGGGGCTCCGGCGTTCGCGCCGGAGTCCGCCGCCCGGCGCGGCGGATGGACCGCCAGCGGCGCGGAAGCCGGTGTCTCCGTTTTTTTCACGATCTCTCTTGCCAGCCGGCAAGATCGCCATGATGTTGCCATTCCCGGCAATCTATGATGAACGGCTATAAGACCCGGGTCCGTTGAAGGGGGCGGGGATTTTCCGTGCGATACGGATTGCCGATGACGAGATCACGTCTGTTTTCAGGGCCGCGGGTGCGTGGCGCCGGACCGTTCGACCGGTGATGGGCCGGCGGTCATCGTCCTTTGTTCTGTTGTGCGCCGCCTGCGCCCTGTTGGCGCGGGGCGGTGTCGCACGTGCCGATGCCGGCTCCTACGACCTTTCGATCGGTCTGTCCGACGGGGCCGACGGCCCGCCGCCCGATGAGACCGGCGTGAAGGAGAGCGGGGACCGGGACGACGATGCTCCGGATCGGGGCCGGATCGAGGCCGCCCTGGGAGACAGCTCGCAACTTCGCGCGCTGATGGACAAACCCGTGCCCAGCCCCTTCGCCCTGGTGTCGCGCGCCAGAGACGATGTCGGCCGCCTGGAGGCGGCATTGTCCGGCTTCGGCTATTACGAGGGCCGGGTCTCCATTCTGATCGACGGCCTGCCGCTGGACGACGCCAGTCTTCTTGACCGCCTTCAGGTCCGGGACGGACCCGCGTCGGTCCGCATCGTCGCCCGCACCGGTCCGCTCTACCGGCTGGGAACGGTCCGGATCGAGGGCGATTGTCCGCCGGAGATCGCGAGGACCCTGTCCGTGGCGCCGGGGCGCCCGGCCGTGGCCGCCGACATTCTCGCCGCCGGCGCGCAGTTGCTGTCCGCTCTTCAGGAGGCCGGTTACGCCCGGGCCCGCGTCGATCCGCCGGTCGCCATCGCCGATGACGCCGCCCGGACCATCGATGTCAGTTTCCCTGTCTCCGCCGGTCGTCCGGCCACCATCGGCGATATCACGATCCTGGGGGCACGCGACGTTCATGAGGATTTCATCCGCGAACGTCTGACGATTCACACCGGCGACCTCTACCGGCCAAGCCGGATCGAGGCGGCGCGGACGGATCTCGCCTCTCTGGGCGTCTTTTCCGGTGTCACCGCCAGGACCCTGCCCGATCTGGACGGGCAGGGGCGCGTTCCCCTGGTTTTCGACGTGGCGGAGCGGCCCCGCCATCTGGCAGGGGTGACCGCCGCCTATTCGACGGACCTTGGCGGCATGCCAAAGATCAGTTGGACCGACCGCAACCTTTTGGGCAGCGCCGAACAGTTCAATCTGACCGCGCAGGCCACCGGCCTTGGCGGTAACGCCACCCGGGGCCTCGGCTACACGGTGAATTCCCAGCTCATCACTCCGGACTTCCTGATGCGCGATCAGTCCCTGCAGTTCGATCTGGGGGTCCTGAAGCAAAATCTTCAGGCCTACAACCAGGATGCCGTGACCGGCGGCGTCACTTTGCGGCGAAAGTTGGGAGACGGCTGGAGCGCGAGTGCCGGAACCGCGGTCGAGATGGAGCGGATCGACCAGGAGGGAACGTCGCATCGCTATGAACTGGTCGGGCTGCCGCTCGGGATCGCATTCGACAACACCGGCCTTTCCAATCCTTTGTTCGACCCGACCCATGGACTGCGTCTCGCGGCCACCGTGGCGCCTTACATGTCCTTTGGCCGCGGCGATGTGGCCTTCGTCACCTCGCAGATGTCGGGATCGACCTATATCGATCTGGCGGGGTTGGGGCTGGGCCGGGAGGGTGAGACGGTGATCGCCCTGCGTGGACTGATCGGCGCGGTCCAGGGCGCGACACAGTTTCAGCTTCCTCCGGACCAGCGCTTCTATGCCGGTGGCAGCGGCACCGTCCGCGGGTTCAGCTATCAATCCGTGGGCCCCCTGTTCGCCGACAACAAGCCGGAGGGGGGGACAGCGGTCGACGCCGCGACGGTGGAGTTGCGTCAACGCCTGCTTCAAGACTACGGCTTCGCGCTGTTCGTCGACGCCGGACAGGTCAGCGACACCAACCTGCCCTTCCAGGGGGTGCTGCGGGTCGGCGTCGGCGGCGGCGTCCGTTACTATACCTCGATCGGCACGGTCCGCCTTGATGCCGGTGTTCCCGTGAACCGGCCGGCGGGGGTCGACGGATACCAGCTTTACCTGGGCCTGGGGCAGGCTTTCTGATGATGGGACGGGGGGGTAAATACGCCATTCGGACGCTGGCGGCGCTGATCGTCCTGGCCCCCGTGCTGCTGCTCGGGATCGTCAATATCGATATGCTGCGCCCGGCGCTCCTGGAGACGTTGAACCGGGCCGGTGGCGGCCGGATCTTGATCGCCGGTCTGGCAGGCCGCTTTCCCGGGGACTTTTCGCTGGACAGGCTCCGGCTCGGCGACAGCCAGGGTGTCTGGCTCGACCTTGAGGGGTTGCGCCTGGACTGGTCGCCGATGGCGCTGCTGACCGGCGGGGTCCGCATCGCGCGGCTGGAGGTCCGCCGGCTGATGCTGTCGCGCATCCCGGGACGCGGGGGTGAGTCCTCATCCGGGTTGCCATCGCTGCCCGCCCTGGAGATCACCACCCTGTCTCTCGGGCGGGTCGAGCTTGGGGCGCCGGTGACCGGACATCCCTGGTCCTTCGCGCTCGGCGGGCATGTGATGGTCGATCCGGCGGGGCACGCCGACATAGACCTCTCGGGTGAGGAGTTCTCACCCGGCGGCCGGTTCACGATGAAGGCGGATGTCGGCAGGGACCGGGGGGAGATGGCCCTGGAACTTGTCGAGGGCGACAATGGCCCGGTCTCGGACCTGCTGGGGTTGTCCGACCTGGGCGGGCTCGGCATCAAGGCGGCCATGACCGGTCCGCTTGCGCAGGAACGGCTGGATCTGACCCTGACCGCCGGGCCGCTGACCCTGACCTCCGGAGGGACCCTTAATCTGGAGGCCGGAACCGTCGCCCTCGATATCGCCGCGCGGGCGCCGGCCCTGCCCTCTTCCCAGGATGTCTCCTGGCGCTCGCTCCGCCTTGGCCTCAGGGTCGACGGCGCCTTTGGACATCCCGACGCCCGCGGCAACCTCGCCATCGACGACCTGTCCGTTCCCGGTGTCCTGGCTGCCGATGTCAGCGCCGAACTGACGGGAACGGACGGCGATCTCAGGCTTGAAGGGCTGGCACGGGGCGTGCGGCCGCTGGGCGCTCCGGCTTCGCTGATGGCGAAGGCGCCGCTGGCCCTGGCCGCCGAGGTGCATCTGGCGGAGCCCGGCATGCCGCTCGCCTTCGCGCTGACCCATCCCCTGATGGAGGCGACCGGGCGCGTCGATCTCGACGGCCCGACCTCCGGCGAGACAGCTCTCTGGCTGCCGTCGCTCGTTCCCTATGCGGCCCTGGCCGGGATCGGCCTGTCCGGCGAGGCGATGCTGCATCTCGACTTCCGGGGGCAGTCCCCGGGAACGGCCCTGGCGCTGACCGGAACCGTCTCCGCGACAGGGGGAACGGAGCCCCTGTCCGTGATGATCGGCCGGACCGCGACCATCGACGCCGTTGCCACGGTCCGGGGGGCGAATATCGCGATCGATCACGTCCGGTTCGACAGCGCCACCCTGCGTGCCGCCCTGGCCGGTTCCATCCATGACCACGCGCCGGACCTGGACTGGTCGGTGACGGCGCCTGATCTGACGCCGTTCGGCGCGCCGGGCGGCGGCGGATTGGCGGCGAAGGGCCGTTTCACGGGACCGGCGCGCGATCCCGTCCTGTCGGCGGAGATTGCCGCCGATCTTGCCAGTGCCGGCCTGCCGAGGGGCGCCGTCACCGCGACCCTGGCGGCGCATGATCTGAAAACCCTGCCGGTGCTGGAGGCGGACCTGAGGGGCATGTTGGCGCGGCAGCCGTTCGACCTGCGGGCGACGGCGGCACGCCGCCAGGACGGCCGTTTCGACGTGACGGTGGAGCGCGCGGCCTGGAGAAGTGTGGATATCCGGGCGCGACTTGTGGCCGGCGGCGACGGAGCCTTGCCCGCGGGCCAGATCGTTGCCTCCGTCGGTCGTCTCGACGATCTGCACCCGCTGACCGGAACATCGGTTCCCGGGGCGCTTCAGGGAACCCTGGATCTGGCCGGAGGACAGGGGCCGGTCCGGATATCGGCGGCAATGACCGACCTGTTCGTCGCCGATGCCAGGTTCGGGCGGATCGATGTCACCGGCACCGTCGACCAGCCGACCCGTCGTCCGTCGCTTGCGTTGCAGGCGGTGGCCTCCGGAATCGAGGCGGCAGGGCTGTCGGGGGGTGCCCGTCTGACAGCGTCCGGTCCGTCTCTGGCGCCGGGGTTGCGTCTTTCGGGCGACTTCCGCCGCCCCGACGGATCCCCGTTGTCCATCGATGCCGAGGCATCGGCGGATCTGGCGCGTCATCGGCTGGATCTGTCCGCCCTGCAATTGCGGGGCTGCGGAACGGCGGCGCGCCTGCCCGCGCCCGCCCGCCTGTCCTTCGGCGACGGGCTGTCCCTGGATCGCGTCCAGATGACGTCGGGGCCGGCGGTCGCCAGCCTGTCGGGCCGGCTGGCGCCCCGTCTCGATCTTCGCGCGTCGGTCAGCGGGCTGGGGGCCGCACTGGTCGGCCGTTGCCTGTCCCTGCCGCTGGCGGAGGGAGTGCTGTCTCTCGACGCGGTCCTCGTGGGGACGCCCGATGTCCCGACCGGTTCCGTTCATGCCGCCGGTCACGGGATCCGGGTTGCCGGGGTGGCGGGAATGGCGCCGGGAGAGGTCGAACTGTCGGCCGAACTGGCCGGACGCGCCGCCCGGATCCGGGGATCCCTGCGGACCGGACAGGCGGTCGGCCTGTCGCTGGGCGGAACCGTGCCGCTGGACGACGCCGGTCCCCTGGACCTTGCGGCCAGTGGAACGGTCGATCTGGCGGTCCTGGGCCCCGTTCTGCTGGGCGGGGAACGCGCCATGGCCGGCAAGGTGACGGTGGACCTGACCGCAACCGGACCGGTCTTTGCTCCCTGCCTCGGTGGTCGCGCGGTCCTGGCGAAAGGATCGGTTCAGGACTATGCCCAGGGAATCGCGGTCCACGATATCGATGCCCGGCTGGAGGCGCGGTGCGGCCAGGTCCCGGTTTTGTCGCTGACCGGGCGCGCGGGCGACGGGACGATCGGGATCGACGGCACCATCGACCCCTTGGCGCCCGGGATGCCAGTCGATCTTGCCGTCCGGGCGCACAACGCCCGTCCCCTGGCGGGGGATCTGCTCAGTGCCATTCTCGATGCGGAGGCAAAAATCACAGGTCCCGCCACCGGCAGACTGGCTCTGGCCGGATCGATCCATGTGCACCGGGCCGATATCACCATTCCGGAAAGCTTCGCCAGCCGGGTCGCAATTCTTTCCGTACGCCGCCGTGGCGAGACGCCGCCACCGCCGGCCCCGCCATCGACCGCGCCCGACCTCGACCTGTCCATCGACGCGCCGGGCCAGATCTTCGTGCGCGGTCACGGCATCGACGCCGAGATGTCGGGGCGCGTCCACCTCACCGGAACGGGCGACGCCCCGGAGGTCGGGGGCGGCTTCACCCTGCGCCGGGGGACCTTCGCGCTGGCCGGGAAAACATTGGAGTTCGTCAGCGGCCGGGTCAGTTTCGACGGCGGCGGCATCACCCACAAGATCGATCCGACCCTGCATTTCGTCGCGCAATCCTCATCCCCCACGGTCAATGCCACCCTGACGGTGGGGGGATATGCCGATGCTCCCACGGTCGAACTGGCGAGTGTGCCGTCGCTTCCCCAGGACGAAATCCTGGCCCAACTGATCTTCGGGCAGAGCGTCAAGCAACTGTCGCCCATGCAGATCGCCGAAATCGCCCAGGCGGTGGCGTCGTTGACCAATGTCGGGGGCGGTCTCGATCCCCTGGGGGCGATCCGCAAGGGGCTGGGGCTCGACCGTCTGTCGGCGGGATCGGGCGCGGCCGGGGGAGGGGCCAGCGTCCAGGCCGGAAAATATGTCGCCGAGGGTGTCTATGTCGGTGCCGAACAGGGAACCCAGGGGGGAACCCGGGCCCAGGTCCAGATCGACCTGACCCGGAGCCTGAAACTGGAAACCACGGTCGGCACCGGGGGCGCGTCGGGCAGCGGCGCGGTGACGCCGGAAAACGATCCCGGCAGCAGTGTCGGCCTGACCTACCGCGTCGAATACTGACGGTCGCGGAATCCGGCCCGACACCTGTCCCGGTACCGTGCGGTCTATGACCTTGGAGAAAGGTCCAGGTCGAAGGATCTGTCCGATCCGGCCGAAGGGCCTGTTTTGTCCTATCCGAGAAGCCTGGGGCCGGGAAATTCACTTTCCTTGGCCCCCCGCTGATTGCTGTCCTGTCCACCGGATCCCGAACCGGCGTTCATCCGTGACGCCGGATCGCCCCGGATGCCACAGGAACAGCCAATCGATCGAGGATCGCCATGAGCAGAGATGTTTTCGTTGCCGGTGTAGGAATGGTTCCCTTCACGAAGCCGGGGGCCGGCGATTCCTATCCGGCGATTGCCGCTGCCGCAACCCGGCTCGCCCTTGATGACGCCGGGGTCGACTACGGCCGGGTCGGCGAGGCCTATGCCGGCTATGTCTATGGCGATTCCACGGCCGGCCAGCGCGCCCTTTACGAGGTCGGAATGACCGGGATCCCGGTGTTCAATGTGAACAACAACTGCGCCACCGGATCCTCGGCCCTCTATCTGGGGCGGCAGGCGGTGGCCGGCGGCGGTGTCGACTGTGTTCTGGTCCTGGGGTTCGAACAGATGACGCCGGGCGCCATCGGAACATTGTTCAACGACCGCCCGAGCCCTTTCGACCATTTCGACGCCACCACCGGAGATCTCGTCGGGCGGGAGGATATTCCACTGGCCCTGCGCTATTTCGGCGGGGCGGGACTGGCCCACATGCAGCAATACGGCACCCGGATGGAGACGTTCGCCAAAATCCGTGCCAAGGCCAGTCGTCACGGGGCGGCCAATCCGCTGGCCCTGTTCCGCAAGCCGATGACCGAGGAGGAGGTGATGGCCGCGCCCATCGTTTTCCCGGGCGTGATGACGCGGCTGATGGCCTGCGCGCCGACCTGCGGCGCCTCGGCGGCGGTATTGTGCTCGGGCGACTTCGCCCGCCGCCATGGGCTGAAGGCGGACGTCCGGATCGCCGGCCAGGCCATGACGACGGATCGGCCCGACACGTTCGAGAAGCGCGATATGCGCTGGCTGGTGGGGGCGGGAATGGCGAAAAGGGCGGCCGATCAGGTCTATGAGCAGGCCGGCGTGGGACCGTCCGATATCGATGTGGCGGAACTTCACGACTGTTTCGCCCAGAACGAACTGATCAGTTACGAGGCCCTGGGCTTCTGTCCGGAAGGCGGCGCCGAGAAATTCGTCTGCGACGGCGACAACACTTATGGCGGCAGGGTCGTCACCAATCCGTCGGGCGGCCTGCTGTCGAAGGGCCATCCGCTGGGGGC
This sequence comes from Telmatospirillum sp., assembly GCA_009712185.1. Lineage (GTDB taxonomy): Bacteria > Pseudomonadota > Alphaproteobacteria > Rhodospirillales > Magnetospirillaceae > Telmatospirillum. Next base: position 135,552 of record WASQ01000018.1, read on the forward strand.
GACCGGTCTCGCCCAATGCACCGAACTGGTCCAGCAGTTGCGGGGCGAGGCGGAGGCCCGGCAGGTCGAGGGGGCGCGGCTGGCCTTGCAGCACAATCTCGGCCTGGGCGGCGCCTGCGTGGTGACGCTTTACGAACGGGTGTGACTCCAAAGGGAGGGATCGAAAAATGACGGGAACGCTGGCGGGAAAAGTGGCGATCGTCACCGGGGCCGGGCGCGGGATCGGACGGTCGATCGCGCTGAAACTGGCCTCGGAAGGAGCGCGTCTGGTGGTCAACGACCTGGATGAGGAGCCGGCTGCCCAGACGGTGGCCGCCATCGCGGCGGTCGGTGGTGAGGCCGTCGCCTGTCCGGGCAGCGTCACGGACGCGGCCTTCGCCGACCGTTTCATCGGGACCGCCACAGGCCGGTTCGGTGGTCTCGACATCATCATCAACAATGCCGGATACACCTGGGACACGGTGGTCCAGAAGATGACCGACGAGCAATGGGATGCCATTCTCGACGTCCATCTGAAGGCGCCGTTCCGCATCCTGCGGTCCGCCCAGCCGGTCCTGAAGGAGCTGGCGCGCGCCGACGTGGCGGCGGGACGTCCGGTGGTCCGCAAGGTGGTGAATGTGTCGTCGGTCGCCGGCCTGTTCGGCAATGCCGGGCAGGCCAATTACGCTGCGGCGAAGGCGGGAATCCTGGGGCTGACCATGACGCTCGCCAAGGAGTGGGGGCGTCTCAATGTCACGGTGAACGCCGTCGCCTTCGGACTGATCCGGACCCGGCTCACCGAAGGCGCGGCGGGCGAGACGGAGGCCAGCATCGCCGGCCGCGACATCCGTCTCGGCGTCAATCCCGAGCTGCTGGCGGCAATGGAACGCGCCATCCCGCTCGGGCGCGCCGGCACCCCCGAGGATGCGGCCGGGGCGGTCTATCTGCTGTGCCTGCCGGAGTCCGACTATATCAGCGGCCAGACCTTGATGTGCACCGGCGGGTTGACCGGCATGTGACGGCCGGAGAGGCGCTCCCCGTCCGGCCATCGGTCGTCAGCGGCCGTCGAGACGGGGGGACCAGTCCTCCACCGCCAGCGTCTCCAGCCGGCGGCGCGCCAGGGCCCGCCAGCTTTCGGGCAGATGCGTCAGGGTCAGCATGGCGGACAGTTCCCCGCGATCGAGCGGGGTGACATAGAACAGATGCCACAGTCGCCGGATGGTCCAGTCCGGCGACGGGCGGTCCACCAGGATCAGGTCATCGCCCGGCTCCACCCGTCCCTCCTCAAGAACCCGGTAATACCAGCCGGTCCGTCCGGTCTTCTGAACCAGCCGGGCCATGTCGGGCTGTCCGAAGCGATGGTTCAGTTTCCAGCAGGGCTGGCGCCCCTGCGAGACCTCGATCAGCGCGTGGCCCAGACGGAAACGGTCGCCGACCGCGACGCGGGATTCGTCGAGGTCCGGCGCCGACAGGTTTTCCCCGAAGGCGCCCGGCGCGTCGAGGACGGGACGATCGCCGATCTCGCGGCGCCAGACGGCGTAATGAGCGGAACTGTAATGATGAACCGCCTTGTCCGGCCCTCCATGATGACGCCGGTCGGCCTGGGCGTCGGAGACGAAACCTTCCCGCCCCAGGAACAGGGGGCCGTCCACCGGCTTTTTGTCGATGGCGCTGAGCGCGCCGGTATCGCCGAGGAGGCGTGCCCCGCCGACCAGAAGATGGGAGATTGGAAAACGCATGGCGAAGCCCTTTCCTGCGGGTCAGGCGGCGGCGGACCCGTCAGTCCGTTCGCGCAACAGGGAGAAGAAGGTTTCCAATGCGCTGGACAGATAGCTGTCCTGCCGGCGCAGCAGAACGGTGCGCACCCGGGCCTCGGCGGGAGACAGGGAATGCAGGGCCACGGTTCCTTCCCGGGCCGCGCGCTCGACCACCGACCGGGGCAGCAGGGCGACGCCGACGCCGGCCGTCACGCATCCGACGATGCCGTCCAGCGTCCCGAATTCCAGCGTGCGGGCGGTGCTGATGCCGCGCCGGGCCAGCATGTCCTCGAACCGCTGGCGATAGGAACAGCCGGCGCGGAACACCAGGATCTTGAGCTGGCGCCAGCGGCCGGGATCCCAGGGATCGGACATGCCGGGATGGGTGATGACGACCAGTTCCTCATCGAAGGCCGCTTCGGCATGCAGATCGGGATGATCGACCGGTCCGGCCACGAAGGCGGCGTCAAGCCGGTTGGCGAGGACGTCGGCGATCAGCGACGCCGTGGTGCCGGTCCGCACCGTGAGATCGACGCCCGGACAGGCACGCGTGTAGGCGGCGAGATGAGGGGCGAGGCGCAAGGCCGCGATCGTCTCCAGCGATCCGATGGACAGGGCTCCGGCCGGTTCCCCCTCGTCGCCGACCGCGCGCCTCGCATCGGCCACCAGCGCCTCGATCCGCGCGGCATAGGGCATCAAACGCTTGCCCGCCAGGGTCAGCGTCACCCCCCGGCTGTGGCGCAGGAAAAGCTGCGCGCCAAGATCATATTCCAGATCCTTGATTCGCGTCGTCACATTGGACTGAACGGTGTTCAAGGCCTCGGCGGCGCGGGTGACGCCGCCCAGCCGGGCCACGGTCTGGAAGGTCAGAAGATCCTGAAGGTCCATGATCGATCCATCGCGAAAAATGAACGTAAATCTGTTTACTATTCGTTTTTTCGGATGTCCAGAGGCGTCCTCATACCAAATCATGATGATCGGCACCGATTACCGTGATTTGGTATAAAAGGCCCCTGACCCGGGCGACATCAAATTCAGAATCCCCGGGGCAAGGTCATGTCGACATCAGAGGGTGATGTTGCCGGAATCGGCGGTCAGAAGGAGGAAAGAGCGGGATGATTGGGGACATCATGGAGGGGGGCTGTACCTGCCGGCACGTCCGCTATCGCCTGACGGGCGCTCCCCTGATCGTGCACGCCTGCCATTGTAGCTGGTGCCAGCGCGAGACGGGGACCGCACATGCCCTGAATGCGGTGTATGAGGCCGAACGGGTCCAGACTATCGCGGGCGAGCCGGAACTGGTCGACACTCCGTCCGCGAGCGGCAAGGGTCAGCGGATCGCGCGATGTCCGGTCTGCAAAGTGGCGATCTGGAGCAACTATGCGGGGACCGGCCCGGTGCTGCGTTTCGTTCGCGTCGGCACACTGGATACGCCCCGGCTCTGCCCGCCGGACGTCCATATCTTCACCTCCACGAAGCTGCCCTGGGTCGTCCTGCCGCCGGACGCGGTCGCTTTTCCCGAATTCTACGACGTCGAAAAGGTCTGGTCGCGTGGAAGCCTCGACCGCCTCCATCAGGTTCTCGCGGTCGCCCGGCCAGTGTGAACCGTTTCCCCCGCGACAATGGGAAAAATAATGAAAAAACAACCAGATGGATTCTATTTTTCCTGAAATGGGAGCGGAAGCATTTCGAACGGGCGAAGGCTGTGGCGATGCAGGCCGATGCCGCGAAGTGCCTCGAACCTGAGGCGCTGCTTCATCGGCTCGCCGCGCGTCGTCAGAGCGAGATCGCCCCGGCCTGCAAGACGAACTCGGGGAACCAGACGCGGCGCTGCCCCCGGTGCGTCCATCCGGTCTCGCCCGGTCAAGGGGCGTGTCGAGGCTGACGAGACGTTCCTTCGTACCTCTTAACAGGGTCATCAGGGGGGAAGCCGCGGCTGTGTTGAGGCGACGCTGAACTTCAACAATTCCGGCGCCTTCTCGGCGGAGTCCGGCGGGGACGCCGGACTCACGGAGGATTTTTTCACATCCCCACCCACCTGCGGCTTGCGCGGTATTATCCACACCTAAGTAAAATTGCGGTTTTTTTTAAGACCTGTTTTCTTGTCTGTACTGTGACGACCGCAAATCACCTCCACCGTTCGCCGCGTTTCCTGACATAATGCGTAAATACATAGCGCCACGGGATAAGCGGGATGAAGATATATATCGTCGCGCATTCCCAGGCGCTCGCGATGGTCACTTCGTCCATTTTTCCAACGGACCATAGAGGAAACACAAACGCGGCCAGGAAGATTGTTTTCCAGACAAACTCGAAGAGTATCAAGGGCAACATCTGGAGGGGATATCGAATCCCAAGCAAAGCCATCGCCCCGACGCCCGCCTGCAGGCTGAAGCGAGCGCCGTAGGGATTTACGAATTCGTTCGTATGATCGATGACGCTGGGCCAGACGACCAATCCCAAACCCACGAACATTATCAGATACACTCCGCGTAGTAAGTACGGGCGAATTATTGATACCTCTGGCACACAGACGGGGGATGGAATGGCGGGTGATGAACATGCAGACTCGCCAGTGAACGTCATAGACAGTTCCTTATTTTGGAAACGGGGTGGCCTCAGATCGATAGTGTAAGTCCATGATTGTGTTGTGGAATATATTTAATATCATTGTTTTTTTTGATATCAGCGATTTTTCTGACTTGATCAATATTTGTCGGCAGGTGTGTGACCTGATGAATAATACCAAACGGGGATGTCCCCGGGACCCGCCATCTCGAAAAGTGAACGCAGCGATCGTCACTATTCGTTTCAAACCGTCCGCCGGCATCCCTACCTGTTGAGGGAAGGACTGAGCGGGAGAACGGGATATGAACGGTGACTTTTCGAAGGGCGCACCGCCGGCGATGCGCCTTTTCTACAACGCGACCTCGCCCTATGCCCGGATTGCGCGGGTGGCGATTTTGGAAAAGGGGTTGCAGGGGCGGGTCGAACTGGTCGAGACCGATCCCTGGTCCAACCCGCCGGAGCTGCTGGAGGTCAATCCGCTGTCGAAGGTGCCGGTCCTCGATATCGAGGGCGTCGGCCCCCTCACCGAAAGCTCCGTCATCGCCCAGGTTCTCGATCTGCTCTCGCCGTCCTTTCCACTGCTGCCCGCCGCCGCGCCGGCAAGGATCGACACCCTGACGCGCGCGGCTCTGGCGCAGGGATTGATTGATGCCGCTTTCGGCTTGGTGCTGGAAGGCCGCCGGCCCGAAGAGAGGCGCTGGGCGGACTGGACCGGACGCTTGACGGGGGCCGTCACCAGGGCGATCGCGCGGGTGGCGGAGAGGCGGGCGCCGTCGGGCCGGTTCGATCTGGGCGACATCACCCTGGCGGTGGCGCTGTCCTATTGCCGGTTCCGTCATCCCGGGCTCCATTGGCCGGACGATCATCCCGGTCTGGCGGCGTGGCTGGACCGGGTGGAACGGCGTCCCTCTTTCGTTTCGACACAGCCGTGACGGAGATGGCGCGGGCCCGGCCGTCCCCGGCGCTGGTGGTGACCGCCTCCGCCTTCGGATTTGCCCTGATCCAACTGGACGTCACCATCGTCAACGTGGCCCTGCCCCGGATCGGGGCGGAGCTGGCGACCGGGGTGGATGGGCTGCAATGGGTGGTGGACGCCTATGCCCTGGTGTTTTCGGCGCTGCTGCTGAGCGCCGGTTTCCTGGGCGACCGGTTCGGCGCGCGCCGCGTCTATCTGGCAGGCGTCGCGCTGTTCGCCCTGGCCTCGCTGATCTGCGGAATGGCGGGCGGCGCGGGCGGCCTCATCACCGGGCGGGTGCTTCAGGGAATCGCGGCGGCGGCCATGCTGCCGGCGTCGCTGGCGCTGTTGAACCATGCGCTTGGTCATGACGCGGGGGTGCGCGCCTGGGCCGTGGGCTGGTGGACGGCCGCCGGGTCGGTGACGATCGCCGCCGGTCCGGTGGTGGGCGGGCTGCTGCTGGGCGTCGGGGGCTGGCGGTCCATCTTTCTCGTCAATCTGCCGCTCTGCCTGATCGGCGCGGTCCTGATCCCCACCGTTCCCGAAACGCCGAAGGGGCCGGGACGCGGCGTCGATCTGCCGGGGCAGGGTCTCTGCATGCTGGCCCTGGCGGGCCTGATCGCGGCCGTGATCGAGGCGCGGCCTCTGGGCCTTGCCCATCCGCTGGTTCTGGGATGCGCCGGCGTCGGCGTGGCGGCGTCGGCCGGTTTCCTGCTGGTGGAGGCGAAGAGCGGCCATCCCATGCTTCCCCTGTCGCTGTTCCGGGTTCCGGGGTTCGGGGTTTGCGTCCTCTACGGCATGGTGGTCAACCTGACCTATTACGGTACCGTGTTCATTCTCAGCCTCTATCTGCAACGGGTCCTGGGCTATCTGCCGCTGGAGGCCGGTCTCGCCTATCTGCCGCTGACCGCGACCTTCGTCGTTGTGAATGTGTTGTCGGGCCGTGTCGTCACCCGGTTCGGGCACAGACGTCCGATGATCTGGGGCGCGCTGGTTGACGCCACGGGCTTCGCACTGCTGCTGTCCCTCGGTCCCCACTCGGCCTATTGGGCCATGATTCTGCCCTTCGCCCTGATGCCGGCGGGGATGGGGACCGGCGTCCCCGCGATGACCACGGCGGTCCTGTCTGCCGTGCCGAAACATCAGTCGGGCATCGGGTCGGCCGTCCTCAATGCCGCCCGGCAGGCGGCCGGGGCCATGGGCGTCGCCCTGTTCGGCGCTCTGGCCGGAGAAGGGACGGGGGACGGGACCGCCACCGCGGCGGCCGGGATGGGCGATGGAGTTGTGCGGGGCCTTCACCTGTCGGCCCTGGTGGCGATCGGGCTTCTTGTCACGGCCTCGATCCTGGCCGCCCGTGTCATGCCGGCGGGATTTATCCCCCGGAAATGACCGCAAGGTCGCGCAGTCCCCGGGCCAGGTGGTCGAGAAAGGTCCGGGTGCGGGCGGGAAGCAGGCGGGTGCCCGGCACCACGATCTGCACGGGCAGGGGGGCGGGCTCGGCGGTGGTCAGGACCGCCACCAGAGTCCCCGCGGCCAGGTCCCCGACCACCTGATAGGACAGGGCCCGGGCGATTCCCAGACCGTCGCGGGCGGCGGCCAGCGCCGCCTCCACCTGATTGACCATCAGGCGCGGCATGACCGCCACCGTTCTGCGGCGGCCGTTCTCCACCAGGCCCCAGTCGGTGGAGACCGGATTGCCGATCAGGTCATGCCGGGCGAGGTCGCCGATGGCGGCCGGGGTGCCCCGGGCGGCGAGGTAGGCGGGGCTCGCCACCAGCATGCGCCGGACGGTGCCGACCCGTCGGGCTACCAGCGATGAGTCCGCAAGCTCCCCGATCCGCACCGCCAGATCCAGTTCCTGTTCGATGAGGTCGAGAATGCCGTCGGCGAAGCGGACCTCGATGGAGATTTCGGGGAAGGCGTTCAGGAAGCGGTTGACCAGGGGCATCACATGGAGGCGGCCGAACACCACCGGCGCCGTCAGGCGGACGATGCCGCGCAGGGGCTGTCCGGCCTCCGTCGTCCGCATCGCCTCGCCATAGTCGGCCAGGATGCGACGGGCCTGATCGGCCAGTTGCCGGCCGGCGGCGGTGGGCGCCAGACGCCTGGTCGTCCGTTCGACCAGCCGGACTTCCAGCCGGTCCTCCAGGGCCGCGAGATGGCGGGTCACTGCCGGCGGCGACCGGTTCAGCCGCCGGGCGGCCCCGGCCAGACTGCCGGCCTCCAGGATCGTGACGAAAATGGCGAGTTCCTCCAGGCGGTCCATGCCGGGTCCCGGTCCTCAATAGGGGCAGGGACAGGCCGGCGGTTCCGGCCGGGATGGAGAGCGGGCAAAAGGCGGGACCGGCGCGGTCGGCAGCATGAGCGAATTCTTCCAGAAAATGGAATGATGTCTTGCAATCATCGCTTATTACCGACGACGAAGACAAGAGATAGGCTCGAAGGTATCACGTCATCTCAAAGGAGATCCCGATGTCTACCGCCGCCGTCAGTCTTTATGGAACATCCCTGTCGGGGCATTGTCATCGCGTCGAGGCGCTGCTGCGCCTCCTGGCGGTGCCGTTCCGCTATCACGAGACGCCGGCGGAGGACCGGCGGTCCGACGTTTTCCGGGCGACGCTCAATCCGTTGGGCGAGATCCCCGTCCTGGTCGACGGGGATCTGATCCTGCCCGATTCCAATGCCATCCTGGTGTATCTGGCGCAGCGCTATGACAGCGCCGGAACCTGGTATCCCCGCGAGGCCATACCCGCCGCTCAGGTCCAGCGGTGGCTGTCCGTCGCGGCGGGCGAGATCCGGCGGGGTCCCTGTCAGGCCCGGCTGATCCGCCGTTTCGGACTGCCGGGCGATCCGGCCCCGGCGCAGGAGATGGCGCGGCGCATCCTCGCGGTGATGGACGGACATCTCGCGGACCGTTCCTTCCTGGCGTTATTCCATCCCACCATCGCCGATCTGGCCTGCTATGCCTATGTCGCCTGGGCGCCGGAAGGGGGGATCGACCTCGATCCCTATCCGCATGTCCGATCCTGGCTGGCGCGGATCGCCGCTTTGCCCGGGGTCCGGGCGATGGCGGAATCGGAGAGGGGGGCGTGAATGGCCGTTCCGCCGTTCCATGAGGGCGAGCGCGAAGCCCAGGGGCGGGCGGGCGCGGTGCTGATGCAGGCCGCGATCCGTGACGCGATGCCCGATCAGCACCGCCAGTTCTTCGCCGGCCTGACCTATCTCGCCATCGCCGGGCGGACGGCGGATGAGGGGCTGGCGGCCGGAATCCTGTGCGGCCCCGCGGGCTTCGTCAGCAGTCCCGATCCCACCCGCCTTCTGATCCGGACCCTGCCCGACGCCGCCGACCCCCTGGCGGACGCCCTGCGGCCGGGGGCAGCCGTGGGCATCCTGGGAATCGATTTCGCCACACGCCGGCGCAACCGCGCCAACGGACGGATTCTGTCTTCCGGGGCGGAGGGGATGATCATCGCGGTGGAGCAGAGTTTCGGCAATTGTCCGAAATATATCCAGACGCGGGAGATCGTCGCGACCGGACCCGAGCCATCCGGATCGTGGGTCGGGTTGGACGGGCTGAACGACCGGGCGCGGTCGCTGATCCGGTCGGCGGACAGTTTCCTGGTGGCGTCATCGTCCGGCTCCGAACCGCTTTCCCATGGCGGGGTGGATATTTCCCACCGGGGCGGGCGGCCCGGCTTCGTGGCTGTGAACGGGGAAACGCTGACGATTCCCGACTTTGCCGGCAACCGCTATTTCAACACCCTGGGAAATTTTCTGCGCCATCCCCGGGCCGCGCTGCTGTTCATCGACTTCGAAACCGGCGACCTGCTTCATCTGGAGGGTCGCGTGTCCGTGGACTGGTTCCCCGACCCCGCCTGCGAGGGTGCTCAGCGCAGTTGGACCGTCGTCCCGGACGCCATTCGCCGGCGTCCGGGCGGCCTGCCTCTGCGATGGGCCTTCGGCGACTGGTCCCCGGCGACCCTGGCGACCGGTTGCTATCCGGATCCCGCCGCCGGGTAAGAGGAGGACGGCCCGGCGGCAGGGCCGGTCAATGCGGGCAGGGGGCCGCGCCCGGCGGGTTGACCGGCTCGATGATGCCGTCGCTTTGCAGGCCGGCGGCGGTCTCGTCGGTCTGAAACTGGGTGGCGCCGCCGGGTTGATCGAACCAGGCCAGGGCCTTTCCGGTCCAGACCAGCAGCGGCTTGTCGGTGATGTAGACCTTGTAGGTCAGACGGTCGCAGACATAAGGCAGGGCGCGGGCGGCGAAGGAGGCCCCCTTCGGGCTGAAAAATGTGCCGCCATCGGTTCCGAACCGGTCGATCAGGGTTCCGGCGGGCAAAACCATGGGGGTCGGCGGGGCCGCGAAACCGTCTGCCGGCGGCCAGAGAATGCCGCCGTCGGCGGTGATCCATTTGTGATCGATGTCGGGCCTTACGTTCGGAGGAAGGGAGACCGTTGCCGGAGGCTGGGTGGCGCAGGCCGCGAGAACGGCCAGGGCCGCCAGAACCAGGATGCGACGTGTCATTCGAACACCTCTTGGAATATGGCGCCGCCACGACGGGAAAATGCAGTCTTTAATAGTAAGCATAGATTAATTAATCGCAAAAGGTGTATTGGCGTCGGCCGGCCGATCGCCGCTTTCGAACGGTTTTCCCCAGGGGAAACGCGGACTGTCCGCTTTTTGGATTTGACGACCGCAGGATCGCTGCTATCACAATTTCCGGAACTCATGATCGGTCACCAGGGTGTTTGCGTTTCCATCGGACGGGTCGACGGGGACGGTGCCCGCTGGCAGTCCCGCCCTGACGTTTGGCAACCAGGCGTTAGGAATGGACCGCCAATTATTTGAATTGTCGGGAAAATCGGGCAGATGGCGTGGGTGCCAACGGTCTGATTTTCACCACGAGGGAGCGTGAAGACGATGGAGCAACAGGGCGGCGCCAATCCGGAAAATCGGGGTCCGGAGAAAAGGCCCCCGGAAATGGCGGAACGGGGCTGGTGGGATCCCGCTGTTACACGACTGGTCGACGATTATCTTCCCGCCGATCCGGCGATCATGCTGGAAATCGGATGCGGTCTTGCTCCGGCCGCCCATGCGCTTCTGCCGGCCCGGCCCGGGCTTTGCTATCTGGGGCTGGACACGGATGCCGACCGGCTGGCCGAGGCATCCCGAAGGGTTGCCGGCAAGGACTGGGCCGACCGTGCCGCGTTCCGGCAAGGACCCGCGGCGCCGCTCCCTCTTCCCGACAGCGGTATCGGTGTCGTTCTGTCGGCCATGGCCCTCCATCACCAGCCGGACCCCGGTGCTGTCCTGAAGGAGGCGGCGCGCGTCCTGTCGCCCGGCGGGCTGGTGATCGCGGTGGAGCCGGATAACACAAATAATTTGTTCTATTTCAATGGTTTACTCGACGATGTGACAACGGCGTTCCGGGATTTGTTTCGCGAACACCGGCGCCTCAAGGCTCCGGCCGACACCGCTCTTGGGCCCAAGGTCGCGGCGCTGGCCGAGGATCAGGGATTTTCGATCGTCGAGGTGATCCCCTATCTGCTGGGAACAACCCGCCGGATGACGGCGCGGGAGTTTTTCGAAGGCGCCCGTCAGATCGCCGGGATCGTGGCGCAGGGACTGCCCGGTCCCGGCAAGGAGGTGGTCGCCGCCACCAGGGCTGTGGCGAAGGCGGAAGCCGATGCCGGCGGACCCGATGCGGTGGGATATGCCTGCCAGGCCGTCCCGGTTTTTATCTGTATCGCGCGGAAATAGCCGCCGGTCCGTGAATGCGGGGTCGCGCCGGACGGTCAGGCGATCAGATGGCGCAGGATCCCGGCGGAGGCGATGCCGATCAGCACCGTGGGCAGGATCGGAAGGCGGATGGCGGCCGCCAGGGTCAGCGCCAGGGCGATCAGGTCGGCGGGACTGTCCGAGACGAAGGCGGGGGCGATGACGGAGATCAGCACGCAACCGGGCGCCGCCTCCAGCACCGCCCGCGCCCTGGGGCCGAGCGTCCGGTTGCGCAGGAGGAGGGCGCCGCCGACGCGGGTGGCATAGGTGGCAAGCGCCATCAACAGGATGGCGGCGACGGTCGAGGCGTGAATCATGTCCGCTCCGTCAGCAGGCTGGCGGCGGCGACACCTGAAACGGCGCCGACGGCGACATACCAGGCCCCAGGCAGCAGCAGATAGGCGCCGGCGGCGGCCAGCAGGCTGCCCAGCCAGGGGCGGGCCGCCCGGAACCCCGGCCACATTCCTTTCAGCAGCACAAGGAAAACCGCGGGAAAGGCCATGTCGAGGCCGAGAGCGCGAACGTCGCCCAGAAGCGGTCCGATGGCCGCGCCCAGGGTTGTGAACAGGACCCACATGCCATAGAGCATGGCGGCCACGCCGGCGTAGTAGGGCAGGCTGAACGCCGGGCGGCGTCCCATGAGGAACTGCCGCCGCGCGTCCGCCAGTCCCAGCGCCCAGGACTCGTCGCACATGAAGAACAGCAACGGCAGAAGCCTGCGCAGGGGAAGATGATCGAGGAACGGTGCCAGCGCCGCCCCCATCAGCAGATGCCGGCTGTTGACCAGGAAGGTGACGGCCGCGATCAGAAGGATCGGCGGCGGCTGGTCCCACAGCCCGACGGCCGCGAATTCGGATCCGCCGGCATAATTGAGGCCGGTCATCAGCGGGACCTCGACGACCGACAGTCCTTTGCCGGCGGCCTGAGCGCCCAGCACCAGCGCAAAGGGAATCAATCCCAGCAGCAGGGGAAAACAATCGCGGACGCCGCGCAAAACGTCCGTTCGCACGGACGACGGACGATCCGCCGCCACGGCCTCCGGCCGCGCGGGGAAACTGTCCCGCGCCGCCACCGGGAAAGCCGGCGCGTTGGCTTGCGACTTGGTCATAACCTCTCTTCCGAACGAAAACGATCCGGGACGCCCGCGGTCCTGCGCCCCCGGGTTCCCTGTCGGCGCCCTCCCAACTCCGACGGGATCGGTCAGCCTTGCGGCGCAGTCTAAGACGTGTGACACTTTGGACTAACAGAAATAGTGTCACGTGACACTTTTTGGAGATGTCATGCGTCAGCAATCCTCCTGGCTTCCCCGTCTTCCGGAAGGAGCGGACACTCCGTCGGAACGTCTGGCGTCCGCCCTGGCCGAGGACATTCTGGCCGGACGGCTGGGCAGCGGCGAACGGTTGCCGGCGCATCGCGATCTGTCCTTCCGTCTGGGGATCGGGCTTGGCACCGTGACCAAGGCCTATGCCCTGCTGGAACGCCGGGGGCTGGTGCGCAGCGTCAGGGGACGGGGCACCTTCGTCGCCGTCGCCCAGGCCCGGCGCGGCCCGGTGATCGACCTGTCGCGCAACGTGCCCCCCGCGGCGCTTGGCGACCGTGTTCTCGCCCGCACGCTGTCAGCGATCGCGCGGCGGGTCGATGCGGCCTTTTTCAACGGCTATCCGGGCGTCACCGGCCACGAGGAATACCGCCGCCTGATGGCGCGCTGGTTCATGCGGTTCGGGCTGGACGCGGATCCCGCCCGCCTGTTGCTGACCGGCGGCGCCCAGCATGCCCTGGCGGTCGCCATGTCGACCGCCTGCGGAGCCGGCGGCACGCTGTTCATGGAGGCGGAAACCTATGCCGGCGCCATTGCCAGCGCGCGCCATGCCGGGATCCGCGTCAGGGGCATCGAAATGGACGGCGAGGGCATGTCGCCCGGGGCTCTGGAGAGGGCCCTGCGCGACCATGACGGCTCACCGGCCGCGGTCTATGTCATCCCGACGATGCAAAATCCAACCACCGTCACCATGGGACGCGGCCGGCGGGAGGCGATCATCCGGCTGTGCCGCCGCCATGATCTTCCGATCATCGAGGACGATGTCTATTCCCTGGAGCCCAATCCCGCCTGCCCGCAGCTTGTCACACTGGCGCCGGACCGGGTGTTCTATGTCAACAGCCTGTCCAAGACTCTGAACCCCACCCTGCGGATCGGCGGATTGCTGGTTCCCGGGCCGCTTTTCGATAAGGCGGCGGCGGCGGTCCATGCCACCGGCCTGATGGTCGCGTCCCTCAGTTGCGCGGTTCTGGAACAATGGCTGATCGATGGCACCGCCACCGCCATTGCCCAGTCGATCCGCAAGGAGGCCGAGACCCGTCAGGACATCGCGCTGTCCATTCTGGGCGACCGCATGCGCCGGCCCGGGCATGTCGGACACCATATCTGGGTTCCGCTCCCGGATGCCGATGCGCAACGTCTCGACGCCGCGGCGGCGGCCCTCGGGATCTCCGTGACCCCGAGGGCCGCCACGGTGGCGCGCGCCGACGGTCTGGTCAGCGGCATCCGCCTGTGCATCGGCGGCCCCTCGATTCCGGAATTGACCTCGGCACTGGAACGCATTGCCGGAATCCTGGATGGAATGGCGCCGGTATCCTCACTGGCGTCCGCAATCTGAACTCCGGCCCGAAAGGCCCCATCAGCCCGGGCGTCCTCGCACTGGTCTTCCCGGTGGTCGGTGCCGCTGCTCTTCGGGGTTCAGGCGGCGGTGGCCTCATAGCCGGCATCCACCACTCCGGCGATGATCGCGGCATCGGAAAGAGCGGTCCTTCCAACGGTCAGGATGGCGCTGTCGAGGTCGAGGGCGACCTCCGCGCCGGGGTCGAGACCCTGGACCGCCTTGACCACGCGGCCGACACAGTTCTTGCAATGCAGGCCATCGACCTTGAAACGGGACATGTTCGTGTTCTCCTGTTGCCGGACTATCAGGGACAGGGTCGACCTTCCCATACTGGCAAGGTCAAGTGGTTATCCGTTGCCGCCCGCCAGGACGCCGCCCGGCGCGCGGATGCGGCGCGGCGAGGGGGGCGCCCCGGCGTCTCCCGACATATCGGACAGATCCTCCAGGATCGGACAGTCAGGCCGGTCGTTGCCCGGACAGCAGCAGGCCAGCCGCTCCAGGGTCCTGCACATGGCCTCCAGGTCGGCGATCTTGTTTTTCAGCGTCCGCAGATGCTGTTCCACCAGATCCTTGACCTTGGCGCTGGCGCGGTCGCGGTCCCTCCACAGGTCGAGCAGGGCGCCGATGTCTCCCGCCAGGAAGCCGAGGTCGTGAGCGCGCCGGACGAAGATCAGCGTATGAATGTCGGACGGACTGTAGACGCGGTAGCCGGCCTCGCTGCGCGGCGGCGGCGCGATCAATCCGATGTCCTCGTAATAACGGATCATTTTCGCAGACACGCCAGAGGCTTTCGCGGCCTCGCCGATCGTGAATGTCATCATTCCTCCGTCTTTGCCGGGCGCCAGCGGCGCAGGGTGAGGGCGCTGGACACGACACAAAAGCTCGAAAAAGCCATGGCGGCGCCGGCCAGGACCGGGTTCAGCGCCCCGGCGGCGGCCAGCGGGATGCCGGCGGCATTATAGGCGAAGGCCCAGAACAAATTCTGGCGGATTTTCGCGTAGGTGCGCGCTGAAATGTCGAGGGCGTCGGCCACCAGGGACGGATCGCCCCGCATCACGGTGATCCCCGCCGTATGCATGGCGATATCCGTTCCCGTCGCCATCGCGATGCCGATACGGGCGGCGGCCAGGGCCGGCGCATCGTTGATGCCGTCGCCCACCATGGCGACCCGCCGCCCTTCGGACTGCAGTTGTTCAACGATCCTTGCCTTGTCTCCGGGCAGCACATTCGCATGGATGTCCCCGATGCCGACGGCCGACGCCACTGCCGCCGCGCTGCCGGCATTGTCGCCGGTGACCATCAGGGGACGCAGACCCATCGCCTTCAGCCGCGCCACCGCGCCGGCGGCTTCCGGTTTGGGCTTGTCACCAAAGGCGATCAGCCCCAGAAGCTGTCCCTGATCGCGTCTGGCGAGCCAGGCGAGGGTGCGCCCCTCCGCCTCCAGGCGTTGAGCGTCCTGTTCCAGGGACGAGCAATCGATCCGCCAGTCGGCCATCATCCGCCTGCTGCCCATGATCAGGGGGCAGCCCTCGCCCGTCCCCTCGCCCCCGCGGCCGGGGACGGCGCGCAGTCCGGATGCCGGCGGCGGCTCCAGCCCCTCCTTTTCCGCCAGCGCCACCACGGGGCGGGCCAGCAGATGCTCGCTGCCGGTCTGAAGCGCGGCCGCCAGTCGCAGCAGGGTCCGCCGGTCGCCGATAAGGGGGACCATTTCGATCACCGTGGGGCGGCCCTCGGTCAGGGTGCCGGTCTTGTCGAACAGCACGTCGGTCAGTCCGTTCGCCAGTTCCAGGGCGTTGATATCCTTGAACAGGATACCATGACGCGCGGCGGCGCCGGTTCCCACCATCAGCGCGGTGGGCGTGGCCAGCCCCAGCGCGCAGGGGCAGGCGATCACCAGGACCGCGACGGCGTTCAGAATAGCCTGGGAGGGCGGTGCGCCGGCCAGCGACCAGCCGGCGAAAGTTGCGAGGGTGATCAGAACCACCACCGGAACGAACAGGCTGCTGACCCGGTCGACCAGTCTTTGGATGGGCGCTTTGCCGGTCTGAGCGGTCTCGACCATACGGATGATCTGCGCCAGTCGGGAAGCCGCGCCCAGGGCACCGGCCCGCACCAGAAGAAGCCCGTCGCCATTGATGGCGCCGCCGGTGATGGTGTCCCCCGGCTGCCTCGCGACCGGCAGGCTTTCACCGGACAGCAGCGATTCGTCGACCTGGCTGGTCCCCTCCATCACCTGTCCGTCGACGGCGACCCGTTCGCCCGGACGCACCACCACCAGATCGCCCACGCGGACCTCGCCGATCGGAATGTCCTGGTCGACGCCGTCGCGGCGGACCCGGGCATGGTCGGGACGAAGTCGCCACAAGGCGCGGATTGCCTCGCCGGTCTGGCGGCGCGCACGGGTTTCGAGCCATTTGCCGAAAAGCACGAGGGTGATGACCACGGCGGAGGATTCGAAATAGAGATGGGCCGCGGGATCGGTGAGCAGCAACGCGGTGCTCAGTCCCCAGCCGGCGGTGGTGCCGAGGGCCACCAGGACATCCATATTGCCGGAGCCGCCCCGCAGGGATTTCCAACCCCCGAGATAGAACCGGCGCCCGAACCAGAACTGGACCGGGGTCGCCAGCGCGAACTGGGCCCACCCCGGCAGCATGATGTCAATGCCGAAGGGATGCCAAAGCATGGGGACGACCAGGGGCAGCGACAGGAGAAAGGCCATCAGGACCGTCGTCCGATCCTGGCGGCGTTGCCCGTCCTGGTCCGCCGTTTCGTCGGCGGCGGAGGGGGCCTTGCCGGCATCGACGGGGGCGCCTTCAAATCCGGCACGCGCAATGGCGGCCAGCAGATCGTCGATCGACACACCCGGGAAACAACGGACGCTGGCGCGCTCGGTGGCCAGATTGACCTCGGCGGCGAGAACTCCCGGCACCTTCGACAGCGCCTTTTCCACATGACGCACGCAGGCGGCGCAGGACATGCCGCTGACCTGGATGTCGTAACCGTTGGAAGGAAGGATCGGAATGGTCGAAGGCGGGACCGTGCTGTTCATCTCTTCATACTTTCCAATGCCATCAAGGACGTGGGGGAATCGCTGTCCCCGCATCCTGGTCTTTGCCGGCAGCGTGATCCTTCCAAGGTTGGCAAGGTCAAGGGGCCTTTTGGGGTACGAAAAAGGGGTGGCCGGAGGGGGGGGCTGCGATCATTCGGCAATATTGTATGCATTCAATCGTCTGAATGATGGCATATTGATCGCATATTGTATTGATAATTGTTCCAATCTGATGCAATGCTTCGGGCCTCGGATCCGGTCGGCACAGGGGGAAACCGCGATGAAAATGGAGAGACAGACGCCGAAACCAGTCCCGTCCAAGGGGGTGGGAGCCCAGTTATCGGAGGCAGGATTGTATGTTGCCGCGGAAAAGGTCTATCCGCAGGCGGTCAAAGGCCGTTTCCGCACCCTCAAGACAAGGCTGGCATGGGGCCTGCTGGTCGTCTCCGCCCTGGTTCCCTGGATCCGCTGGGACCGTGGGCCCGGGGTTCCCGATCAGGCGGTGCTGTTCAGTTTTCCCCATATGCGGGCCTATTTTTTCGACACCGTCATCTGGGCTCAGGAGTTTTATTTTCTGACGGCCATTCTGATTACGGCGACCCTGGGACTCTTCCTGGCGACGGCCCTGTTCGGCCGGGTCTGGTGCGGGTTTGCCTGCCCCCAGACGGTCTGGACCGATCTGTTCGTCTGGATCGAACGGCTGGTGGAGGGGGATCGCAATGCGCGCATCAAGCTCGACAAGGCGCCCTGGTCCGCCGCCAAGCTTGGTCGCAAGGCCGTCAAGCACGGTCTGTGGGCGGTCGTTTCGGCCCTGACCGGTTTCCTGTTCGTCGCCTTTTTCACCGATGCGCCGTCGGCGGCGCGCGATCTTCCGACGGGGGAGGCTTCCACCACTCTTTATGGCTTCTGGGGCCTGTTTGCGGCCTTCACTTATCTGATGGCGGGCTGGGTGCGCGAACAGATGTGCATCTATATGTGTCCGTGGCCGCGGATTCAGGGCGGGATGCTGGACGATCAGACCCTGATCGTTTCCTACGACCGGGGCAGGGGAGAGAACCGCGCCCATGCCCGCGTCGGCCAGTCCTTCGCGGATCGGGGACATTGTGTCGATTGCGCCATGTGCGCAAGGGTCTGCCCGACCGGCATCGACATCCGCAACGGGCCGCAACTGGCCTGTATCGGCTGCGGGCTGTGCGCCGACGCCTGCAACCGGGTCATGGACCGGTTCGGGCTTCCGCATGGCCTGGTTGGCTGGGCGCCGCCGGCCTCCGGCCGCGATGGCGCGCGTGCCCGCCCCGGCATGCCCCACCCAGGCATGCCCCACCCCGGCATGCCCCACCCTGACGTCGTCAGGCCCAACATCGTCAAGCCCAAACTCCTCAGGCCCCGGACCATCGCCTATGGCGTCCTGATTCTTCTGACAGTGGGCGCCTCCGCCGTGGCCGCCGGTCATCGCACGATGATGGCTCTCAGCATTCTTCCGGACCGGGCGCCCACCTTTGTCCGCCTGTCGGACGGATCGGTGCGCAACGGATATACGGTGAAGCTGGTCAACCGGGATCGCGTCCCGGTCGAGGGTGTGCTTTCGGTCGATGGGTTGGACGGTGGCGTTCTGTCCGTGGTCGGCACGGACGGCGAAAGCGCAACCCGGT
This sequence comes from Telmatospirillum sp., assembly GCA_009712185.1. Taxonomy (GTDB): domain Bacteria; phylum Pseudomonadota; class Alphaproteobacteria; order Rhodospirillales; family Magnetospirillaceae; genus Telmatospirillum. The sequence continues at coordinate 153,948 of WASQ01000018.1, forward strand.
CCCTGACGGCCGATGCGGGATCCGTCACGACCTATCGCGTGTTCCTGCGTCAGCCCGCCGCGAGCCGGGGCGGTGAGCGGACGGATATCGGCTTCACCTTCCGTGCCGACCGCGACGCCACGGTCGCCGAAGGTCGAAGCGTCTTCATCACCGGCGACGGCCGCCGGCCATGAAGACGGGGCGACGGGTCGGGGCCGGGGCCCAACCTCCCTGCCGGTGGCCCCGGCCCGTCGCCCGACTTTTCCCTTGTTCCGGCCTCTTCCCATTCCCCGGGGATCAAAACGTCCTTGCGGGACGCGCGCGAAAAAACGAGAAAAGGCGGACGTCGCCCGTGGCGTCGCCGGAAACAGGACATGACAGACAAGACCCGTGACGAGCATCGCGTGAACGAGCGTTACGCCTGGGTTCCGATGGTGGAATCCGGCGGGCGGCCGCTTTATCAGGCCATCGCCGACGCCATCGCGGCGGACACCGCGAATGGCCGCCTGCGTCCCGGCGACCGATTGCCGCCGCAGCGGTGGCTGGCGGAGCGGATGGCGGTCAATTTCAGCACCGTTGCCCGGGCCTATGCCGAGGCGCAAAGGCGCGGCCTGATCGAATCCCGGGTGGGGCGGGGCAGCTTCATTCCCACCGGCGCGCAACCGCAGCCGGTGGCGGCGTCCCCGGACGGCGGCGGCGACATGACCATGAATTTGCCGCCGGAACCCGACGATCCGGCCCTGGTGGAGCGCCTGCGCCAGGGGATCGCGCGGATCGCGCAAGGCCAGGATCCCCGCGTCCTGCTGCGCTATCAGGATTTCGGAGGCACCGCGTTGGACCGGGCTGCCGGCGCCCAATGGCTGTCGGGTCGCCTTCCCGGGGTGACGGCGGACCAGTTGGTCGTATGTCCCGGCGCGCAAGGGGCGCTTCTGGCGCTGTTCACGCTGCTGGCGCGGCCGGGGGACTGCGTCTGCTGCGAGGCTTTGACCTATCCCGGCGTTCGCGCCCTGGCCGCCCATCTTGGCGTGACCCTGCTGGGTTTGCCGATGGACGCCGACGGGATCGATCCCGACGCTTTTGCCCGGGCCTGCCGCGAGCGGCGTCCGCGGGCCCTTTACGTGACGCCCACCCTGCATAATCCGACCACGCTGGTGATGCCCGAGGACCGTCGCCGCGCCCTGCTGGACATCGCACGGAAAAGCGGCGTGCCGATCGTCGAGGATGACGCCTATGGCGCCCTGCCGCGCGAGGCGCCGCCATCCTTTGCCGTCCTGGGATCCGACATCACCTATCATGTCGCCGGATTGTCGAAATGCCTGGGGGCCGGACTTCGGATCGCCTATCTGAAGGGGCCGGACGGCCGTGCCAGGGCCGAACTGGTGGCCGCGCTGCGCGCCACCAGTCTCATGGCCTCGCCCGTCACCGCGGCCCTGGCCAGTGCCTGGATCGCGGATGGCACCGCCGCCGATCTTCTGGAGGCGATCCGGGGCGAATGCCGCCATCGCCATGAATTGGTCCAGGCATGCCTGCCTGCCGGATCCTGCCTCGCCCGTCCCGATGCCTTTCATGTGTGGCTTCCACTTCCGCGCCCCTGGCGTCAGCTCGGTTTTGTTCTGCATCTGAAGGAACAGGGGGTCGATGTGGTCGCCGGCGATTACTTCGCGGCGTCTCCCGCCGCTCCTGAGGGGGTGCGGTTGTCCATCGGGGGACGTCTGGGGCAAGCTCAGCTCCGGCATGCGCTGACGATCGTCGGCGCCGCGCTTGGCCGCGCGCCGTCGCTGGTTCCGATGCCGGTCTGAGAGTTCCCTTAAGCTTGCGGGGCGGAGCCCGTTCCGAAGACGCAATGCCCGGAACGGGTCGCCTTTCCCGACCGCCGACCGTCGCGCCTGTCGTGATCGTCCCGATTAATTTTCCAGGAAATGCGTGAATTACAACCTATTTGGACGTATCCATAGGCTTGACTTCCTCTTTTGCGGGATATAACCTTACTTTTGCTATGGTTCCTCGGGTGCGTCCCGGGGCTAAGAGGGAAGCCGGTGTGATGCCGGCGCTGCCCCCGCAACTGTAAGCGGCGAGTTGCCGTCCGGCAGATCCACTGGTCCCTTTGAGGGGGACCGGGAAGGAGGACGACAGCGATGACCCGCGAGCCAGGAGACCTGCCGTGGCGACATAACACGTCCGCGGGCGGGGTGTCCTGATGGTCGCTGGCAGAGCCGCCCTTTCCGGCGCGGGTCCTTTTCGCACAGCGTCCGTTGCCGATCCCCCGGTCCGCTTCCCGGAGGGGGAAGACATGAGTGAGTCACGCGCCGTGCCGTTTGAACCGGACGGCAGACCCATCGTCGGCGGTCGGTTTCATCAAGACCGCCCGATCGTTCCGACCGTAACGACGATCCGCCACTCCCGCCGTTCCCGAATGGTGCCGGCCGGCCCTTCGGCCTGAGCCATCATCCCCGGGCCCGGGGACGATGGGGGCGTTCGCTCGACACGGAACCATCATCGCCGTCGAACGGCGCATCTGTGCGCTCCCTGGCCGGGATCTCCTGTCCACATGGTCTTTTTTTTAGGAGAGCACATCATGGCGGAGTTTGCCGTGACACCGGATCGGGGCTGGCAAAGGAAGGCCGGTTCCGACGAACAGATCGGCCGGCTGGTGGGCCGGGCCCGCATCGCCCAGGGCGCCTACGAGGCCTTTGGTCAGGCCAAGGTGGATGCCATCGTGCGCGATTTCGCGCGCTATGTTCATGACAATGCGCCGGTCCTCGCCCGGCGGACCGTCGAGGAGACGGGGTATGGCGTGGTCGAGGACAAGATTGCGAAGTGCCGCGGCAAGTCCCGCATGATCTGGCTCAGTCTCAAGGGGCGCAAAAGCCGGGGAATCGTGGGGGAGGACAAGGCCGCCGGCCTTGTGCTGATGGCAAAGCCGATGGGCGTGGTGGCCGCGATCTGCCCGGTGACCAATCCGGTGGTGACGCCGATGTGCAACGCGATGTTCGCCCTCAAGGCCGGCAATGCCATCGTTTTCGCGCCCCATCCGGCCGCCGAGGGGGTCACCGCGATGGTGGTTGGCGCCTTTCACGGGATCCTGAAGCGTCACGGCGCGCCGGAGGATCTGGTGCTGATGGTGACGGAAGGATCGATCGACAAGACCCAGGCCCTGATGCGTGCGGCCGACGTTGTCGTCGCCACCGGAGGGGCGGAGATGGTCCGGTCGGCCTATTCCTCCGGCAAGCCCTCCTTCGGTGTCGGTCCCGGCAATGTTCCCGTCGTGATCGACCGGACGGCGGATCTTGCCCGGGCCTGCGAGAAAATCGTCATCGGGGCGTCCTTCGACAACGGTATCATCTGCTCGCATGAGGAGTTCGTGCTGGTACCGCGTGATCGCTACCGCGACACCATCGATCAGTTCCTGGCAACGGGAAAGGTTTGGTTCTCCGACGACCCGGAAGTGGTCGAGCGACTGAGGCGGACGCTGTTCCCGGAAGGGCGGATGAACCGCGACGCGGTCGGGAAATCGCCCCAGGTGATCGGACGTCTGGCCGGGATCGAAATTCCGGAAGGTATCCGGGTCATCGTCCTGCCGGCCGCCGGACCGGGGAAGGCCGACGTCCTTGCCCGCGAGAAGATGTTCCCGGTTGTCGCCATTCTTCCCTACGACAGCTTCGACGAGGCCATTGCCGCGGCCCGGGCGAACCTTCTGGTGGAAGGTGCCGGTCACACGGCCGCGATCCATTCCGAGGACGAGGCCCATATCCGGGCGCTGGGCTTGGCGCTGCCGATCAGCCGTCTGGTGGTCAATCAACCCTCGGCGACCGCCGCGGGCGGCGCCCCGACCAATGGATTCGCCCCGACGACGACGCTGGGGTGTGGTTCATGGGGCGGAAACTCGATCTCTGAAAACCTGGATTTCAAGCATCTGATGAACCTGAGCCGGATCGGCAAGGTCATCAAGGACCGGGTTTTGCCGGCCGGAGACGAGGTCTGGGCCGACTGACGAGGCCCGGCCGGTGCAGAGACGCCACAGAGAGAATGGAGAGACCCGGCGTCCATGCACTCCGGCCTTCGCGGGGGCCGGGCGGCGACAATGGCGGTTTTTTTTGAGGGGCCAAGAACGGATGCGCGGGCTGTTCATGTCGGCCGGCGCGTCCGGCGAGGCGACAGGGTGATCTGAATGAATAGTTTCGATTTCAATACGGTTCCCAGACTTGAAATGATGTGGTCCGGGGCATCGCAGCTTGGCAGTCTGCTCGCGGCCCGGGTTTCCGCCCGGCAAGCCCTGCTGGTGAGCGATGCCGGACTGGTCGCAGCCGGTGTCGTCGAGCCGGTTCTCCGGAGCCTGGAGGGCGGGGGATTCGATATCCGCCTGTTCGACCGGATCGTCGCCGATCCGCCGGAAAGCGTCCTGATGGACTGCGTCGGCGCCGCGTCTGGCTGCGATCTGGTGATCGGATTGGGCGGCGGCTCCTCGCTCGACGTGGCGAAGCTGGCGGCGGTGATGCTGCGGACGCCCCAGGACCTGTCCGCGATGGCGGGCATCGACAAGGTTGCCGGCGAACGTCTGCCCCTGGTTCTGATTCCGACGACCGCGGGAACCGGGTCGGAAGTGACGAACATCGCGATCATCACCACCGGCGGCCTGACCAAGACCGGCGTTGTCGCGCCCCAGCTCTACGCCGATTACGTGCTGCTCGACGCCGCGCTGACGGTCGGGCTGCCTCCGATCCATACCGCCGCCACGGGCATCGACGCGATGGTTCATGCGATCGAGGCCTATACCGGCCGGGTCCGCAAGAACCCGATTTCCGACGCCCTTGCCCGGGAAGCCCTGCGGCTTCTCTGCCGGAATCTCGTCACGGCCTGCGCCGACGGAAAGGACCGGGGCGCCCGGGAAGGCATGCTGCTGGGGGCGACCCTGGCCGGGCAGGCTTTCGCCAACTCGCCGGTCGGAGCCGTTCATGCCCTGGCCTATCCGCTGGGCGGGCATTATCACATCCCCCACGGCCTGTCGAACGCCCTGATGCTGGTGCCGGTCCTACGCTTCAATGCGCGGGCGGCCGCTCCGCTTTACGCTGAACTGGCCGATGTCCTTCTGGGGGTGGGGCCGGGAGAGATCCGGGCGCGTGCCGACCGGTTCGTCGAAGCCATGGACGGCCTGCTGAACCGGAGCGGCGCGCCGCGGCGGTTGCGCGATGTCGGCGTGACGAGGGACAGTCTGCCGGTCCTGGCGGCGGATGCGATGAAGCAGACCCGCCTTCTTGGCAACAATCCCGTCGATCTCCTGGAGGCGGATGCCCTGGGGCTCTATATCGAGGCTTTCTGAGCCGCTCATGCCAACGCGCGGGTGCGCGGATGTGCGAGACGGGCCGGGGAAGCCGCACCGGCCCGCGCTTCGTCCCGCCCGATGACGGCCCGGGGGCCGACGCAGGCTCCGGGCCGGAGTGGACCACCGCAGTCATCGTCCCAATTGCCGGTGGTCCACTCCCTCTTCTCCGATCCTGAATGGACCGGCGCCCCGGGGCTTTCGCTTCAGGGCGGCTTTTGAGTCGGCCGGTTCGGGCTGGCTGGCCTTGTGCATCTGATGGTCGATCAAACGAAAGATCTACAATTTTAAGTATTCACTAAAGTCGGAATTTTCCATCACGCCCAGGATGCAAATATAGCAGGAAAGATAAATCACATTTTATCAAATATTAAATAAATATATGTTTACAGTTGTAACCTGCGAGTATAAGTATGAATGGATATTATTTAATCAGATGGTTATCATTTTCGCTCGAAAATAAAACCTTAAATTGAGTTTTTCTGATTTTTTAAGGGGGCGAAGTGATTGTTGCCGGAGGGGATGTGTCGGGACCGGCGCATCGTCGTCCGGATGGGGGATCGTCAGGGGGGGCCATGGTCAGCAGTGCAAATATCGCGGTCGTCACCGCGCAGTACCGGTCGATTTTGTTTGCCGGGGATTCTGCCCCGGCGGCACAGGCGACGATCGAAGGCTATGCGGCGCTTCTGGACGCCGGATCGATCGGGCCGGCGCAGGTTGCGGCCGCGTTGAGTCTGTCCGGACCGGCGCAGACGGTGGTGGATCCGATCATCCGGCTTTACCAGACGGCCCTTGGCCGGGCCCCGGATGCGACGGATCTGGCGTCGTGGGTGGTGCAGATCGTCCAGGGGACGACGAGCCTGGACGGGATCGCGCGGGCTCTGGTGGGGTCGACGGAGTTCTCGACCCTTTACGGCAGTCACCCGGATATCGGATCGCTGGTGACGGCGCTTTATCATAACGCCCTGGCGCGGACCCCGGATGCGACGGGGGCGGCGGACTGGGGCGCCTACCTGGGCCACGGGGGGGATCTGGCGGCGGCGATCCGGGTTTTCGCCGACAGCACGGAAACGGTGGGGCGGCTGGCGCCCGGGATCGCCAACTGGCAGGTGGCCGGTGCCCTGACGGGGCATCCGGACGCGCTGGTGCCGTCCTTTTCCGGTCCCGCCCCGTCGGCGGCCAGCGTGGGGCTGGTGGAACGCTTCATGAGCCATATTGTGCCGGGTGCCGCGCCGGAGGCCGCCACGCTGGCGACGCTGGCGGGTCTTCTCGACAGCGGGATGATGACGCAGGCGCAGATTGCCGGGGCTCTGGCCTTGTCGGCACCGGTGACGGGGGTGGTCGATCCGCTGATCCGGCTTTATCAGACGGCCTTCGACCGGGCCCCGGATCTCGGCGGGCTTTCGGGCTACACGGCGCTGATCTCCGGAAGCGGCGCGACGCTTCTGGATGTGGCCGGGGTTATGGCGTCGTCGTCGGAGTTCCTCAGCCGTTTCGGCAATGATCCCGGCCATGTGGCGATGATCGGCGGGCTTTATCAGGCGGCGCTGAACCGGGCTCCGTCGGCCGCGGAACTGTCGTCCTGGACGGCGGCCCTGAACAGCGGCGGCATCAGCGTGGCCCAGACGCTACTGGCGTTCGCGACCAGCACCGAGTTCACCCAGGCCTCGGCGTCGGCGATCACGAACTGGCTGGTGCAGGGCGCGGTGACCAGCAGCTATTCGGCGACGCTGGCGATCGGCGACCATGTCGCGCCCGTGGTCCCCCCCGCTCCGCAGCCTCAACCGCCGCAACCTCCTCAACCTCCTCAACCTCCGTCCGGACCGACGACATTCACGCTGACCACGGGGATCGACACCCTGACGGGGTCCACACAGAACGACACCTTCAACGGGACCCTGGTGTTCGCCAGCGGGGTCTGTTCGGCGACCACGACCCTCAATCCGGGCGATACCCTGACCGGCGGCGGCGGCACCGACACCCTGTCCGTGGCAGTGTCGGGCGCCGCGGGGGCCCCGGGCTATATCGCCGCGCCGGCCCTGACGTCGATCGCGCATATTCTGGTCGCCAACAGCGCGACGGACACCGCTCACCCGGTCACGATCAGTCTGGCCGGGGCCGACGCCTCGGTGTCGCTGATCGGAACCAGCGCCTCGACGACCGCCGGGGTTCAGACGGCCTTCACCAATGTGGGGGCGCTGGCGGCGATCCAGATGGCCGGGAGGGGGGATCTGTCCGTCACCTATGCGGCCCCGGTCGACGCGGGGGCCCATGACAGGGCGGCGCTTGCCGTGAACGGGGTGGGAACCAATGCGGCGACCCCGTCGACCATCACGGTCGATAGCGGCATCGAGACGCTGGCGATCACCAGCATCACGGCCGCCAATTATTTGAAAGTGATCGATCCAGGGGTCCAAAGCATCACGGTCGCCGGCAACCAGCCCCTGGTGCTGGATGTGTCGGGCGCGACCAACACGGCCCTGACATCGGTCGATGCCACCGCCGCCAGCCGCGCGATGACCATCGAGGGAATCACCGCCGCCGGCAGCTTCAAGGCGGGAAGCGGGCCCACGGTCCTTGATTTCACCTCGTCCGGGGTCGTGTTCAGCAGTGCCTTCCATGTCACCGGGGGCAGCGGGGGGACCACCCTTGAAATCGGACAGGTCGGCAACACCCATGCGCTCGACAATGTGTCGGGCGTATCCTCCATCGTCTTTTCCGATAACGGGTCCGTCTCCATCATCGCGCCCGACGCCCTGGTGGCGACTGGACACACTCTGACGGTGGATGCCTCCGCCCTGACGGTGTCTCATGATCTGACCTGGAACGGCGCGGCGGAAACCACCGGATCCTTCGTGATCACCGGCGGCGCCGGGATCAATACCCTGACCGGAGGTCGCGGTAACGACACCATCAACGGCGGATCGTTTGTCAACGTCATTGATGGAAAGGAGGGAACCAACACCATCAATCTCGGAACGCATTCCAACGGCGATACGATTCTGTTGAACAATCTGACGAACGGCTTCGATGTTATCAGCGGTTTCGTCGGCACCGGGGCGACGCATGATCAGGTCGTCGTGTCGACCTTAAGCGGTCTCTATTTCGTTACGTCGGGCGGAGGCAATGTCGCGGCCGGATCGTCCGCTGTTGCCCTCATGGTCACGACGACCGGCGCCTGTTCCTACGGTGGCGGGATCAATATGATCATGCTGGCGGATAAGGCTTATCAAGACTCCGCCGCAGTCGTCACCGCGTTGCAGACGGGAGGATCGTGCGAGTTGACGTTTTCTCACACCCTTGGCGCCAGCGCGGAACTGTTGGCGGTCTATTCCGACGGGGTGAATGCCCATCTGGTCGGAATCAATGCCAATCCATCCACCAACGTCGCGGCGGGAACGAGCTCCCAAAATATGACCTTCACGGATCTGGCCTCCTTTACCGGTGTCTCCGTCGTCGGCCTGCAAAGCTGGAGCGCGGCAGACTTCCATTTCTGATCGACCCCCCGGTGCCGGCCGATAATGTTAATACCAGCCTGTGCCGATCGGAACCGATCGGCACAGCCCTCAGTCCGCCCAAGGGGGCTCCGGAACCCTTGGGCCCCCGCTCGCTATCCACTCGCCGGCCCTCATCGGGCCAGCCAACCGGCGATGACCCAATCCTCAACGCCGGTTGGCATAAGAACAGGCTCACCGGGATTTGGAGGGATCAGCAGGGAACCGGGGCCTCGGCCTCGCGGTGGGCCGGTCGGATCGCATAGTCGCGGTCCTCGGCCAGGATATGGTTGAAGAGCCAGCGCGCGATGCTGTTCAGATCGTTGTCGCTGAGTTCCGTCCGCTGACCTGACATCAGGGTGTCTTCGATCAGGGTCAGCTTTTCCAGGAAATCGCGATGCACCTGATAATGTTCGTCGGAATCCGGATATCCGATCTTCTTCATATACTTTTCCTCATTGTCAAAATGAAGAATCGTATGGTCGATCAATTCTGAAATCCGCTGGATGACCTCGTCCCGGGTGTGATTTTTTCGGTAAGCATATAAACAACTTATCTGATCAATCATTGTTTTATGTTCGTCATCCAGATGGGTGACGCCGACAGTCATATTGTCGGACCAGGATATGATTGACTTTAATCTCATCGCCACCTCATGCCGGACGGCGACCGGGGCATCCCGGCGCCGCGCGGCGTCGTCATTCGCGCGGGGGGAGCCATCGCGCAAAACAGAAGGGGTGATCCTAGCAAGCATTTGGAAAAGCCCCAAGAGGTGGAAGGCCTCTTATGCCATCGGCCTAGAGAGCCGGATGCCTTTAAGCGGAACCGCGAACGCGATCCCTCTTAAAAGCTGAATTAGCATCTGATCAATAGTTTAGAGCGTGAACGGGATGGGGCGGCGATCATTGGCCGGCGGACGGATCCCCCGATAAACGGCGCTGAAGCACGGTTTTGCGGTATTCGCCGGGGTTGGCGTCGGTCCATTTCTTGAAGGCGCGATGGAAGGCGCTGGTTTCGGCGAACCCGAGATCGGCCGCGATGTCCATGACGCTGCGGCGGCTGAAACTCAGGAGGTCGATCGCCATATCGCGGCGCATCTGGTCCTTGATCGACTGGTAGGACTGGCCTTCGGCCTCCAGGCGGCGACGCAGCGTGGAGGAGGACAATCCGACCGCCAGCGCCAGGTCATCGAAGCCCGGCCAGTCGGTGGGAGCCAGCCCCCGAAGCTGCTGGCGGATCCGGGCCGTGACCCCCTCGCGGTCGCGATATCGCAGCAGAAGATTTTCCGGAACCGCCGTCAGGAAATCCCGGATGGCCTCCGGGCTGCGGACCACCGGAAGAAGGCCGTGGCGCGCGTCGATGAAAAGCGTGGTGGTGGCCTCCGAAAACCGGACGTCGGGGCAGAACAACAACGGATATTCGGCATGGTGTCCGGGAGGCGGATAGCGGAAATGCGCGGCGGCAATGGGAATGCGGCGATTGACCAGCCAGCAGACCAGCCGATGCGCGAACATCAACATGGTCTCCTGGGCGAAGACGCCGGCCCCCCGTTCGGGATGGGTTTCCCGGAGTCTGACCTGCAATTGGCCGTCACGACGGACCAGCGATCCCTGAATGTCGTCCAGATAGAGCGAGAAGCTGCGCAGAATCCAGATGAACGCCCGTTCCATTGTCGGGCAGCGCAACGCCCCCTGCGCCATCAGCGCGAAGCTGCCCACCTTCATCCGACGGGAATCATGGCCGAAAAACTCGTCATCCAGAACCTGGGCGATCAGGCGCAACAGGATGGTGTAGGTGGCGGACGACACGCGGGCGTGCGGATGGTCCAGAAGGCTGGGCGACAGGCCGACCTGTTCCAGGAGTTCGTCGGCGTCAAATCCCCGGTTGCGAAATCCCTCCAGCAGCCCGTCGACAAAGGCAATGGAAATGGTGCCTTTCGCCATGTTCTGTCCCACCACCTTTCTGTCCCGCGGAGACCCCACGGCGATCGCTTGAACGCGCTCGCCCTGCTTTTTTATAACTCCCTCAATCGCCGGGCGCACCCCTCCGGGGCGCTGGGCTTTCCTCCGCTACCGCTCCGGCGGGCTCAATGCCCGAACGCGGCCCGTCACCATTTTGACCGGGGCAACCGGCGCGCGTCCAAGAGATTGCCTGGTGACGTCACGACAGCGATCGCTTGAACGCGCTCGCCCTGCTTTTTTATAACTCCCTCAGCAACTGTCTTGTCAGGCGACAGCATTCCGCCACGGTTTGCCGTCCC
>WASQ01000123.1 GCA_009712185.1 Telmatospirillum sp.
GAAAGCCGAAATGCCAGCAATTCCGCCACTTTCGCGGCGGACTCCGGCAGGGACGCCGGAGCCGCTGGTGGAATTTTTTCACACCCTCGGATGCCCGCCCCACCCGCAAGGGATCCAAATGTTGGATTCCGACCACTCGTATAACCGTAAGGAGGAGGGCGGCGACCGCCCTCGTCCCGTTGTTTCGCCGATCGTCAGAACGAGGACTTCACCGTGAAGAAGTATTCGCGCGGCGCCAGGGGATAGGCCGCGTAGGTATTGGAGGCAGCGCCCACCGACACCGTCGAGACCGCCCTGGTGTTGGTCAGATTGGTGATGTTGAACGAAAGTTGCAGGTCCTTGACGCCGCGGATGACCGAATCGTCGATGGTGTAGCTCATTTGCAGGTTGTACTGCCGGTAGGCGCCGACGGACATGTCATTGGTGTAGGTGGCATAGCGGCGGCCGATATATTCACCGATCAACCGAAGATCGAAGTTTTCGTAATTGGTGTCGAAGTAGAACTTGTCCATCCAGGTCGGGTCGCCGGGAACGATTTTCCCGGCGGTCCCAACGACTGTGGTGCCGTTGACGTAATTGTTGTCGTAGGTCGAACGATTGTAGGAAAGGCCGTTATAGAAAGAGAAATGCGGGCCGAACCGCATCGTCATCGCCATATCCACGCCATTGGTGGTGACGCTGCCGACGTTCTCCAGGATGGCCACGCCGCCGACGAAGGTGGTCAGCGTCGGGTTGGGGCTGATCAGAAGCTGACGGTTGCTGAAATCGACATGGTAGAGGTCGATCTGGCCGCCGATGCCGCTCAGCGGCCCGAGATCCAGGCGGTGGTCGTAACGCCAGCCGAGATCGTAGGTCCAGGAGGATTCGGGATGACCGTAGGCCTTGAACAGGTTGAAGGCGGTCTGGCTGCCCAGGCTCCAGGGTGAGGCGCCGCCAAGGCCGTAGGTCATGTACTGGCGCAGGTTCTTCTGGACATTGACGAACAACTGGTCGTGCGGCGTGACATCCCAAAGGATGCCGGCCTGCGGCAGGAAGGGTTCGCGCGTGTCGATCTCGCCGGTCGGCAGGGCGCCGCTGGCGCCGCTGTAGGATCCGGCGCGCGGCTGGACCGGCATCAGGCCGTTCGCATATTGCAGGCTGGATTTGAATCCGGCCTGCAGCGTCACCGTCGGGATGACATGCCAGGCGTCCTGCACATGGGTCTGCAACACATTGTTGGTGATCAGGCTCTGGACCTGGGTGAAAAGCGGATCGGTCGGCGTGTCATAGGGAGTGGCGTCGGGCGACATGGCGTACCAGCGCCGCGAGGTTGTGGTGGAGTTGTGCTCGAACCAGGCGCCGAATTGCAGGTCGTGGTTCCCGAGGCGGTAGTCCAGAGTCGATTCCTCACCCTCGCGGTCGATCCGGTATTCGGTGGTCCGGATGCCGTAGCCGGTTCCCCCCAGAATGTCTTTCAGGTTCTGTCCCGGATAGTAGGGGTTGAATACCGATGTGTATTGGCCGTAGGGAAAGGCGACCACGCCGCGTCCGTCATCATGATGGTAGTAACCAAGGTTCTTCCAGGTGGCGTTATCATTGATCGCATAGTCGTAGCTGACATAAGTCAGGTAATCGGATCGCTGCGCATCTGAGAAATAGTTGGCGTAATTGGCGCCAAGCGCCGCCGGCGGCATGCCTTTGGAATTGAGATAGGCCCGCGCGGCATCGATATCGGGATAGAGGTAAGGGCGCGTGTAGGGTGTGTTCTTTTGTCCCCTGGTCACGCTGACCGCGTCCTCGTTGGGCTCGGTCTTGTCCGACCAGTCGAAGAACACCTTCAAAGTGCCCTTTTCACCCCGGTGGACGAACTTGCCATTGACCTGATAGCCGCCCTGTTCGCCGTCGAAGTCCCAGGCGCGGGCGCTCTGGCGGACAAAGGACACATAGGCGCTGTTATTGTCGCCGAATGTTCCCGTATCGCCGCGTGCATAGGTGCGGAACGCCGAATAGCTGCCGAAGGTCTGGGCAATGTCGGCGCCCATGCGATCCTTGGGGTCGGTCGAAAAGACCGCCAGCGTGCCGCCCAGGTTGCTGGTCGATGCGGTTCCCAGGTCGCCGGCTCCGGACGACAGGCCGACGCTTTTGATGTTCTCGGAGATCAGCGCGCGCTGTGGCGACAGCCCGTTGTAGTTGCCATAGCTCTGGTCGCCCAGCGGCACGCCATCCATGGTGTAGCCCAGTTGCTGGGTGTTGAAACCGTGAATGTAGAGGGCTGAATTTTGCTCGTTGTTGCCCCAGGGGTCGGCGGTTTCGAAGATCACGCCGGGCAACAATTCCACCGCCTTGACGGCATTCATGCCAGGCAGTTCGCGCTGGATGACGTCTCCGGACAGATTGAGTTCCGAGCGCGTGTGACCGGCGGTCACCACGATCTCGTCGGGAGCCGTCGAGCTGGCGCTTCCGGTCGGGGTGTCGGCCGCACAGGCGCCGGTTACCGAAGCGGAAAAGGCCCATCCAGTAAATACGGTCGCCATCAGAGACTGGCGAAATCTCGTCGTCTTCATAATCCCCACCAATAAGCGCAAAATTGATTGCGCCTAGATATCCGATTACGGGTGAGGCGACGACCGTAAAGTTGCAACGCAACAAAAAATTATTATTTGTATAACAGATGGGTAATGCTTTTAATTTTTAGAATACTATTTATTATATCTGTTAAATTTCCGATTGATGATCCCCGGCTGTCCATTTCTGTCCGGCCGGGGACGCCGGGGTAAGAGGGGGGGAGGGTCAGGGCGAGACCGGATAGGCCGCCGGCAGGGCGATCCCCTTGGTCCGGGCAACCTCGCGCAACAGATCGGGGCGATCCGAAATGACGCCGTCCACGCCGAGATCGATCAGGCGCGCCATGTCCTCCGGCTTGTTCACCGTCCAGACGACGACCTCCAGCCCCAGGTCGTGCGCTTCGCGCACGGTGTCGGCGGTCACGTCGTAATAGAGCGGCGACCAGATCTGTCCGCCGGCGGCCTTGACCGCTTTCGGCACGGTGCCGCCATGGGTGACGGGATCGAATCCGGCGGTCCAGGGCGAGGGTCTGTCCAGGAACACGTTGGGATTGGGGCCCGCCTGCATGGTCAGATACACGGTCGGAATGGAGGGTGCCCGCTGATGGACAAGCTGCAACGTGCGCCAGTCGAAGCTTTGCACCATCACCCGGTCGGCGAACTTCTCCTTGTCGAGCAGGGCCAGCAGCAGGGTGACGAACCGTTCCGGGTCCGGCGAGGTCTCGGGATGATCGGGGTCGATCTTGGTTTCGATGTTAAGGCGGACATGCGGATTGCCGGACCGCCGGACCAGATCGAACACCTCGGCCAATGTCGGAACGGGGGTTCCCGGAACCGCTTTCTGGTCCGGGAAGTTCGCGGCGTAGGAACTGCCCGGACGGATCTGACCGACATCATAGGTCTTCACCTGGGCCAGCGTGAGATCGACATAAGGCAGTCCGGGTGGTGCCACATACTGCCCCTGGCGGTCGCGGGCCAGATCGGGGCTCAGCCACCGTTCGTGCGAGACGACGATGACGTCGTCCCGGGTGACGCCCATGTCCAGTTCCAGAGTGTCGACGCCCATGCTGAGCGCGCCGGAGAACGAAACGAGGGTGTTTTCGGGAAAGAGGGCGCGGCCGCCGCGATGGGCTTCGATGTCGAAGGCTCTGGCCGGAGAAAGGGTTGCCGTCATAAGCAGCAGGACGGCGGAAAGGGAACGCGCAATGGTCGCCAAAATCATCTCCTGCGGGGATGCCGTCAAGGGGTGGGCCGGTCCGTCCTGGACCGGGACATCACCCGCAATGGGCGAAGTCGGGGTGCGACATCCTAGTGGTGGTATAGGGGATGATCGAGCGGCAGATTTGTTAAAATTTTGACGTGAGATCCGGGATGATGGCGGGGATCAGCGGGTTTCCGGCCCGGGTCCGGATGAGCGCCTTGTGCCGCCCCACAATGCGGGGACCGCCAGCGCCAGGGCTCCGGCCTGGAGGAGGGCGCAGAAAAAGAGCGGGGCGCCGATCCGCCAGTCGCCCCGGGGCAGATTGGAAACGGCGGTCAGCAGCGGCGCGCTGAAAATGGGCGCCAGAACCGCGGTCAGACTGTTGAGGGACGCCACCGCCCCCAGGATATGTCCCTGGCTGCGGGCATCCGCGGCTCCTGAAATAATGCTCTGGATCGAGGCGGCGACCGTCACGCCCAGAAAATTGGCGCCGATGACCGCGTACATCATCCAGCCCTCGGTCGCCAGCGCCCAGGCCCCGTAAGCCGCAGCCGACGATGCCAGTCCCGCCAGTGCCAGCTTTTTTGCCCCGAGCAGGCGCAGCAGCGGGCCCATCAGGAACCCCTGGACCACCATCGACACCCCGCCCACCACGGCCAGCGACCAGCCGTTTTCTTCCGGTCCCCAGCCGAATTTGAAGGTCGTGAACAGCACCCAGCTTCCGTACATGATGAACTGGGCCAGGCCGTTGAGGGTGATGACCGTGACCAGACTGCCGACCCCGCGTAAGGCGTTCAGGGTTCTGAGCGATGTCAGCGGAGTGGCGGACCGCCCCCGGAACGGCCGGCGACGGTCGGGGGGCAGGGACTCCGGCAGAACGACGCAGCCATAGACAAGATTGATCATCGCCAGCGTGCCGCCGACCAGGAAGGGCAACCGCACGTCATGCGTTCCCAGCAGTCCGCCCATGACCGGGCCGATGATGAAGCCGACACCGGTCATCGCGCCCAGTATCCCGCACCGGCGGGCGCGCAGCTCCGGGGGCGTGATATCGGCGCCATAGGCGTTGGCCACCGCCATATTCGCCTGCATGGCCCCGCCCACCAGTCTCGCCACGATCAGCATCCAGAGGGCGCTGGCGAAGGCGGTCGCGAAAAAGACGACACCCAGACCGCAAAATCCGATCAGCAGGATCGGGCGGCGACCATAGGCGTCCGAAAGCGCTCCCAGGATCGGCGATCCCAGAAAATTCGCGAATCCGAAGGCGAAAATCACAACGCCATACCAGAAAGCCTGATCCGCGGTTGATCCCGTGAAGGTGCCGACCAGGGATGGCAGAACCGGAATGATGAGGCCGATTGAGATCAGATCGATCAGCACGGTCGCCATGATGAAAGGCATGGCGGCGGTTCGCCCGGTGTGGGGCGTGGCAGGTGTCGGGAGGGTCACGGGTCAAGGGTTCCAGTCGGTTGTCGCCCGGGGGGCGATACAGGGGCCGTCTCTCCTACCACAATTCACGTCCTTCTCCCACCCGGGCCTCATTTCCTCCCGCGCGATGGGGCGAAAGAGGGGCATGGGCTTTTGTCGCCGGCACAGGCATTGTGACGTTTTCGGTCCGGGAGACGGGTGTGACGACGACCCTTTTTGGTATCAGGAACTGCGACACCGTGAAAAAGGCGCGTGCCTGGCTCGACAGCCATGCCGTCGCCTATGTCTTTCACGATTTCAAGACGGACGGCGTCGACCCGGACCGGCTGCGCGACTGGTGCGACGCATTCGGATGGGAGACGGTTCTCAACCGGTCGGGAACCACTTTTCGTAAACTGCCGGACGCCGACCGCCGGGATCTGGATCCGCGAAAAGCCCTGACGCTGATGCTGGCGCAGCCGTCGATGATCCGCCGGCCCGTGCTGGAAAGCGGGACACGCCGGCTGATCGGTTTCAAGCCCGACCAGTATGCGGATCTGTTCTCCGCCGTCGGACCGTCGCCCATCGGGTAAAGTCCCGGGAAGCGGCAATTCCCGCGTCGCCGATGATTTTGCGAGACCGCCCGGATCAGCGCGGTCTATCATCGGTTCCTGCCGCCACGTCCGGGGGGCGCGGCGGAGTCCCACCGTCCTCTGGAGTTTGCGCCCCGGACCATGGTATCGGCGTTATTTCCCCGTTCTTTCCATCGCCTTTGGGCGCTTGAGAAATTCTCCTACAGCCTCCGGGTTTTCCTGGCTTTGTCGGCGGCCATGGCCGGCTGCTGGGCCAGCAATGCCATGACCAGCCTGATTCCACTGTTCCTGGGGGTTATCGCCGGTGCGCTGGCGGAAACGGATGACGGATGGCGGGGCCGCCTCAAAGCGGTGGTCATCACACTGGCGCTGTTCTGGGGGTCGTCGCTGATCACGGAACTGCTGACGCCCTATCCATGGCTGTTCCTCTGCGGCATCGTGACCTCGACCTTCACTTTTTCGATGACCGGCGCCCTGGGGGAGCGCTACGCCACCATCGCCCAGGCCACGCTGATACTGGCGGTTTACACGATGCTGGGACTGGAACAGCAGGATCCGGCGGCCGGGGTCTGGCGCCTGCCCATGCTGCTGACGGCCGGCGCCGCCTGGTATGGCGTGCTGTCGGTCCTGTGGCAGGCGCTGTTTTCCCATCATCCGGTCCGCCAGGGACTGGCGGTTCTGTTTTCCCGGGTGGGGGACTATCTGACGGCCAAGGCGGATCTGTTCGAACCGCTGCGTCATCAGGATCTGGAGGGTATCCGCGTGGCGCTGGCGCGCCAGAATGGCAAGGTCGTGATCGCGCTGAACCAGGTGAAGGAGATCATCCGCAGCCGGCGCCGTGGCGCCGGCGATACGGCGGTTGAGCGGTTTCTCAGTCTGTTTTTCATGGCGCAGGACATTCACGAGCGCGCCAGTTCGACCCATTATCCCTATGACGCCTTTGCTCATGCCTTTTTTCACAGCGACGTGATGTTCCGTTGCCAGCGCCTGCTGCGTCAGCAGGGCAATGCCTGCCGGGCACTGGGGATGGCGATCCGGCGGGATCACCCCTTCGATGACGCGGACAGCCGCCAGGCGCTGCTCGATCTCGGGGATTCCATTGCTTATCTGCGGTCCTCGGACCAGCCGTCGAGTCGCGCGCTGCTGCCGGCGCTCTCCGATCTGTTCGGCAATCTGTCGGCGCTGCAACAGGTGCTGGCCTCGGCCAACGACCCACCCCCGCCCGACGCCAGCCGCGATAACAGTCTCGTCGACGGATCTCCCCGATCGGTTCGGGAGGCCCTGGCGCGGCTGCGCGA
This sequence comes from Telmatospirillum sp., assembly GCA_009712185.1. Taxonomy (GTDB): domain Bacteria; phylum Pseudomonadota; class Alphaproteobacteria; order Rhodospirillales; family Magnetospirillaceae; genus Telmatospirillum. Next base: position 7,043 of record WASQ01000123.1, read on the forward strand.
GCATCTGGGCATTTCCTCCCCGGTGTTCCGCCACGCGCTGCGGTTGACCCTGGCGCTCAGTGTCGGTTATGGCGTCAAATCGCTCATTCATCCGACCCTGGGTTACTGGATTCTTCTGACCACGCTGTTCGTGTGCCTGCCCAATTATGCCTCGACCCGGCAGCGATTGTGGCAGCGGATTGCGGGAACCGTCCTGGGGCTGGTGGCGGGCTGGGCACTGATCACCCTGTTCCCGGGGCCCGAGGTGCAACGCTTGATTGCAGTCGCGGCCGGCGTGGTATTTTTCATCTGGCGATCGAACCGCTATACCCTCGCCACCGGGGCGATCACACTGATGGTCGTGTGCTGTTTCAACCAGGTGGTGAACGGCTATGACATCCTCTGGCCCCGGCTGACGGACACCATTCTGGGCAGTCTGATCTCCGGGCTGGTGGTGTTCTTTGTCCTTCCCGACTGGCAGGGGCGGCAGTTGCACAAGATTGTTGCCGCCACCCTGACGGCCAGCAGCCGCTACCTTCGCGAGATTTTGCGCCAGTATCGCATGGGCAAAAGCGACGATCTGGCCTACCGGGTGGCGCGACGCAATGCGCATGGCGCCGACGCGGCCCTGTCCAATACCTTGTCGAACATGCTGGGGGAACCGGGGCGGTTCCGCAAAGACGCCGAGTTCTGTCTTCGCAATCTGGTGATGTCCCATACGCTGCTTGGCTATCTTTCGGCGCTGGGGGCGCATCGCGGCGAACTGCCGGTGGTGGGCGCGGACGACAGTCTCGGGCGGATCGCGGGCGAGGTCGCCGACGCGCTGGACGCTATCGCGTCCGATCTGGCCGCCTGCCGGCTGGTGGCGGTGGATGACGATAGTGGCGGGCGCCTTGTCGCCGAACTGGACGGCCTGCCCGAAGCCCGGGACAATCGGACGCGGCTTCTGCGCACCCAGTTGCGGCTGGTGTGCGGGCAACTCGCGGCGATCCGCCGCGTGGCGCGGGAACTGCAACGCAATGTGCCTGGCCGGGGTGCATGATGGCCGGGCAGCGTGCCGGGATGACTGTCAGGGAGGGTGCATACGATGAAACGTTTAGCCTGTCTTGCCGGGGCCGCCGTCGCGGCCGGTCTGGTCGCCGGTGCCGCGGCCGCGGTGGCGAAGGAGAAACTGCCGGGATATCTGCCCGCCGAAGCGGTGGATATCCTGTCGATCCTGACGCCCGCGCCGGTGAAGGGGGAAGTGCGCTACGAGGCCGACCGCAAGATCTTCCAGAGTACGCGTCCCTTCGCCGGTTCGCCGCGCTGGGGGCTTGCGACCAATGATGTCAAGCTGTCGACCGCAGACATGCTGCGGGACTTCAGTTGCGCGGTCGGGGTCTCGCTGACGGAGGACAAGCTGCCCCATCTGGTCCATCTGGTGGAGAGGGCCAATACGGACACCTCGCGGGCGGCCGGTGTCGCCAAGGATCACTTCAAGCGTCTGAGGCCGTACCAGATCGACCAGGGGCAGACCTGTCAGGATCCCGCCGAACTGGCGGGCAGCTATGATTACCCGTCAGGCCATACCACAAGGGGCTGGACCTGGGCGTCGCTTCTGGCGGAACTGGCCCCCGACCGCTCCGGGGCGATCCTGGCGCGGGGGCGGTCCTTCGGCGAAAGCCGGATCGTCTGCGGCGTCCATAACAGCAGCGCGGTGGAGGCGGGCCGGGTGACGGCGGCGGCGGTGCTGGCCGTCGTCCATGCCGCGCCTGAGTTCGCGCCGGAGTTCCGTGCGGCCAGGGATGAACTGGCCCTGCTTCGCGCCGCAGCCGACACGACGCGTCCGTCGGGATGCGCCGAGGAGGCGGCCCTGGTCGGGCAGCCGGTGTTTCTGCCGGTCGAGTAATGCCCCTGTGGACGGCACAAATGGTCCCCACGGCCGGCCGGACGGATGGCGTTCCGGTCGGCCGGCTGTGGGGCTGAAACGTTTTTATGAAGAAAGTTTTCTGAAGGGAGTTGACAGGGTTGCCCCGGGGGCGTAGAAACCGGCCTCCCGCAACGAGGCGCCGC
>WASQ01000037.1 GCA_009712185.1 Telmatospirillum sp.
CCGGGGCGGGCCCCGCCCAGCACCCCGCCCTGGGGCGCGCCGGCGGCGGGGGCGGCCTGACGGGCGCGCGCCTCGTCAAGCTGACGCTGCAATTCGGTGATCCGCGCCGTCGCCTGATTGAGGCCCATCTCCTGAACGATCACCGCCTGAACCAGACCGTAGGCGGCATCGGGCGTCCGCTGCATCGCCTCGCGGATCAAGGCTTCGGCCTCGGCATCCTTCTGGCCGACCCCGGACCGGGCCAGACGCTCGAAGACGTTTTGGATCAGTTCTTTTTCCTGAGGTGTCATCCGCTTGCTCCATTGCGCCCGGCAGGGCTTGCCGGAAACACCGGAAGATTTAACCAGCAACGATGGCAAATCAAGGGCGGGGGGCAAATCAAGGGAGGGGTTCCGCACCGGCTTTTGCCGGGTGGCTCCGGCGTCCCTGCCGGAGTCTTTTCTCACAGCCGCGCAAGGCCTGTGCTACCGCTGTTCCTGTCCCGGCGGCTCCGGTGTCCCCGCCGGAGTCCGCCGCCCGTCATCGCAACCGTCCGCCCGGTAGCCGCCGGCCGAGATAGACGACAATCAGGCCGACCGCGGCGATCGACAGCCCCCCCATCCAGCGGCATCCCCAGACCGGCGCCAGCATGGGGACGGACGCCACGGTCGCCCCGGACAACAGGCCGACCACCCCGCAGATGAGGGCCAGACGGGGCCGGTCCGTCAGAAACAGCGCGACGCCGCAAAGGCTGATCCCGCTGATCAGCATCAGCAGGATATGAATGGAATGTCCCTCTTCGACCTCTCCGGCCAGGATCGCGCCCAGAAGGAGAATTCCGACACTTGAGCGAATTGCACGCATCACCGGCACCTCCCGTTGTCGAGGGGTGAACGTCCACGGATGCGACAGCCCCCATCCCTTGAGGCACCACGGGACCAGGGATCAAGGATACTCAAGGTTGTGACGCCGGAAAAGCGGCATCTGATGCCGTCACGTGGAACCGATCTTCAGCGCCGTCAGGCCCGGTCTCCGGTCAGACGATGGTCTCGACAACACCCCCATCCACCCGGAGCGCCGCACCGGTGGTCGCCGACGACAGCGGAGAGGCGACATAGACCGCCAGATTGGCGACCTCCTCCACCGTCGCGGCCCGCTGGATGATCGAACTGGGACGATGCGTCTTGACGAACCGGGCCGCCACCTCGTCCAGAGGGAGGCCGGTGGCCTGCTGCTCGTCCCGCAACATCGCTGCAACCCCTTCGGTCAGGGTCGGTCCTGGAAGGATGGCGTTGACGGTGACGCCGGTTCCGGCCATCCGCTTGGCAAGCCCGCGCGACAGGGCAAGGTCGGCTGTTTTCGTGACGCCGTAGTGGACCATGTCGGCGGGAATATTGAGGGCCGATTCCGACGACAGGAAAATCACCCGCCCCCACCCGCGCCGCGCCATCCCCGGCAGATAAGCGCGCGACAGCCGGACACCCGACATCAGATTGACCGACAGATAGGTTTCCCACAGATCGTCCGGCGTTTCGAAGAAATCCTTGAGCCCGAAAATTCCGACATTATTGACGAGAATGTCGGTATCCGGATACGCCGCCACCAGGGCCCGGCATCCCTCCGCCGTGCCGAGATCGGCCGCCAATCCCTGGATCCGCGCCCCGGGAAGCGCCGTCCGCAACGCCTCGACCGACGCCTCGACCGCGTCCGGTCGCCGGCCGTTGAGGACAACCGCCGCCCCGGCGTCAGCCAGTCCCCTGGCAATGGCGAAACCGATACCGGCGGTCGATCCGGTCACGACGGCCGTCTTTCCGGTCAGATCAATGTTCATGCTGTTCTCCTCTTCGTCACGACGGAACGCCGTGCGGGTTTCTCCATTCCCCGGGGCGGCCGGTCACATCCGGCCCGGCCCGGCATCATTGGGACCGTTTGCCGTCGCCGGATGGGGCATCGGCCGGGATCCCCATTTGCCGCAGCAGGGTCAGATTGTCCTCGATATGCCAGTTGTCGGTAATCAGACCATCGGTCACCTTGACAAGATCCGTGGCCCGGAAGGCGATGGCCTGCCCGTGACCGTCGACGCCGCCGGGCCCGGCCGGGCCGAAATGACCGGTGAAATGTCCGGAAAAGGTCATGTGCGTGGTCACATAGTCGCCGGCGACGATCATCTTTTCGATGACGACGCGGAGGTCGGGAACGGCGGCGCGGAACTGTTCCGACGCGACGGCCGGACCGGTCGGCCCCTGGGGACGCCCCGGCGGCAGGGTTCTGTCGGCGAAGGCCGGGGCAATCGCCCGCGACAGAGCCTCCCGGTCTCCGCTGTTCCAGAACTCATAGAACGAAAGCGCCGCCCGATACGCCGCGCCATCCCGGGTGCTTCCAGGCGCCAGGACGATGTCGTGGATCTCGACGGGTGCGGAAATCGGACCGGAGGCCGCGTCCGCCGGCCGGGGGGCGGATAAGCCGGCGGACGCCAACAGGCAGACCATGGGCATGAACCTGAGGATGGCGGCGCGGCGGGGCTGAGAGAAACGGAAAGGCAGGCAGGGACTGGAGGTCATGGCGTGATCCTGTGCGGGGAAACGACGGGTTCAGGCTACATCCGTTCACTTTTTATACAATGGTCGCTTTTTATAATGATTATCAACGTATCGGAGATAATCAGCTCCGGCTCAAAAAAGGCACTAGACGACCGGTCTATTTGTGACTATCGTCCCCATCCGGTTCCGGCCGCCGGGACCGGCGCGTTTTTCAGGAGGCCCCGATGCAGAATTTCCAATTTCACAACCCGACCCGCATCGTTTTCGGGAAAGGCATGATCGCCCAGTTGGGCAAGCTGGTGCCGGAGAACGCCCGGGTGCTGATCCTGACCGGTGGCTCCAGCGCGCAGAAAACGGGAACGCTGGATGAGGTCCGCGCCGCGCTGGGAACACGCCACGTCACCCTGTTCTCCGGGATCGAACCGAACCCGACCTTTGAAACCCTGTCGGGCGCTGTCGAGACCGTGCGTTCCGAGAAGATCGACTTCCTCCTCGCCGTGGGAGGGGGATCGGTCATCGACGGGACCAAATTCGTCGCCGCCGCCGTTCCGTTCGAGGGCGATCCCTGGTCCATCCTGAAGACGGCGGGACGCAAGGTCGTTCGCGCCATCCCCTTCGGGACCGTGCTGACCCTGCCCGCCACCGGATCGGAAATGAACAGCGCCGCCGTCATCACCCGGCGGGAAACCCATGACAAGCTGCCCTTCTTCAGCCCGCATGTGTTCCCGCAGTTCTCGATCCTGGATCCGACCCGGACCTTCACCCTGCCCGAACGACAGATCGCCAACGGCATCGTCGACGCCTTCGTCCATGTGATCGAACAGTACCTGACCTGTCCGGCCGAGGGGCGCGTCCAGGACCGCTTTGCCGAAGGATTGTTGCAGACCCTTATCGAGATCGCGCCGAAGGCGCTGGCGACGCCGCCCGATTATGACGCGCGGGCCAATCTCATGTGGGTGGCGACACTGGCCCTGAACGGGCTGATCGGCGTCGGCGTGCCCCAGGACTGGACAACCCACAAGATCGGCCATGAATTGACCGCGCTTCACGGCATCGACCACGCGCGGACCTTGGCCATTTTGCTGCCGTCGGTCCTCCAACTGCGGCGTGAGGCCAAGCGCGCCAAGCTTTTGCAGTATGCGGCGCGGGTCTGGAACATCACGGACGGTGACGAGGACGACCGGATCGACGCCGCCATCGCCCGGACCCGGGACTTTTTCGAAAGCGTCGGGATCGCGACCCGGCTGGGAGCCGTCGGCCTCACCCGCGACGCCATCGATCCCATCCTGACCCAGCTTGAGCACCATGGACTGACCGCGCTCGGCGAACAGGGCGACATCGACCTGCCGGCCAGCCGGGCCATCCTCGAACACGCATTGTGACCGCCCTCCCGGCGGCCCGTTCGACGCCGCCGCCGGGCCAACCGCCTCCCCGCTCCGCCCCCCTTTGACGCAAGGAGACGACAGATGCCTCAATCCCCCACCGTCAACCGTCAGATCACGCTGGCGTCCCGGCCCACCGGGGCGCCGAAACCCGCCGACTTCCGAATCGTCGACGCCCCGGTTCCGGAGCCCGCCGATGGCCAGGTTCTGCTGCGCACCCTGTTCCTGTCTCTCGATCCCTATATGCGCGGCCGCATGAGTGCCGCCCGATCCTATGCCGCGCCCGTCGAGGTCGGCGCGGTGATGGTCGGGGGAACCGTGTCCCGGATCGAAAAATCCCGCAACGCCGCGTTCCGCGAAGGCGACCTGGTGGTGGCCTATTCAGGCTGGCAGGATTTTGCCCTGTCGGACGGCAGCGATCTGCAACCGCTGCCCCGGGCGGCCGCCAGCCATCCCTCGCTGGCGCTCGGCGTTCTGGGCATGCCGGGCTTCACCGCCTATATGGGCCTTCTCGATATCGGTCAGCCCAAGGCGGGCGAGACGGTCGTCGTGGCCGCGGCGACCGGCCCGGTCGGCGCCACGGTCGGACAGATTGCCCGGATCAAGGGCAGCCGGGCAATCGGCGTGGCCGGGGGCGCCGACAAATGCCGGTTCGCGGTCCAGGAACTGGGGTTCGACCTCTGCCTCGATCACCGCGCGCCGGATTTTGCACGGCAACTGGAACAGGCCTGCCCGAACGGGATCGACGTCTATTTCGAAAATGTCGGCGGGGCGGTCTTCGACGCGGTGCTGCCGCTTCTCAATACCAAAGCCCGCATTCCCCTGTGCGGACTGGTGTCGCAATATAACGCGGAACATCTGCCGCCCGGACCGAACCGGCTGCCGCTGCTGGCCGCCACCCTGCTGTCACGGCGCATCCGCATGGAAGGCTTCATCATCATGCAGGACTACGGCCACCGCATCGGCGAGTTCACGGCGCAGATGGGACAGTGGGTCGGGGACGGCAAGGTGAAATATCGCGAGGACGTCGTCGACGGGCTGGAAAACGCCCCGGACGCCTTCATCGGACTGCTGGCCGGTCAGAACTTCGGCAAGCTCGTCATCCGGGTGGCCGACAAATGATTTTGTCCCTCTGAGAGATCCCGCGGTGCACCGGCAGGCCGCCGGACCACGGGGAACCGCTCCCACGGGTCCGGCGACCGCCAATGGCCATCGTTACTGGAAGGCGACTTCGGAAAAATTGCGCAGCTTGCGCGAATGCAGTCGTTCCTGTTCCAACGCCTTCAGCTTTTCCAGGGCCTTCAGTCCGATCTCAAGATGCTGCCCGACCCGGCGGCGGTAGAATTCGCCCGCCATGCCGGCCAGCTTGATCTCGCCATGCAGCGGCTTGTCGGAGACGCAGAGCAGCGTTCCATAAGGAACGCGGAACCGGAAGCCGTTGGCCGCGATGGTCGCCGATTCCATGTCGAGAGCCACGGCGCGCGACTGTGACAACATGCGCACGATCGTCGCATGATCCCCGATTTCCCAATTACGATTGTCGACACTGGCCACCGTTCCGGTGCGCATGACACGTTTCAGGTCGGCCCCGGAACTGCCGGTGACCTCGCTGACCGCCTGTTCCAGCGCCACCTGAACCTCGGCCAGGGCCGGGACCGGAACCCTGAGGGGCAGTTCCTCGTCCAGGACATGATCCTCGCGGGCGTATCCGTGCGCGAGAACATAGTCCCCCAGCTTCTGGGTGTTCCGAAGGCCGGCGCAGTGCCCCAACATCAACCAGGCATAGGGGCGCATCACCGCCACATGATCGGTGATGTTGCGGGCATTCGACGGACCGGTGCCGATATTCACCATGGTGATGCCCCCGCGGTCGGGCTCCACCAGATGATAGGCCGGCATTTGCGGCCCGCGCTCCGGCCCCTTGCCCTCCGCGCCCGTGCCGCCGGAGCGGGCATTCCTCCAGATGACGTTGCCCGGACCGACAAAGGCGTCGCCCTTCCCGCCGGAGGTCATGAGATCGCGGCAGATCTGGGCGAAGGCGTCGATATAGAACTGATAGTTGGTGAAAATCACGAATTTCTGAAAATGTTCAGGATCCGTCCCGGTGTAATGGTAGAGGCGGTGCAGCGAATAGTCGACCCGGGCGGCCCGGAACAGCGCCAGCGGCATCGGGTCGCCCGGCGCGGGCAGCACCGTGCCATTGACGATGGAATCGTCCATGGTCGAAAGATCGGGGGTATCGAACAGGTCGCGCAGCAGCAGATCGCCTTCGGGCATGGCGAAACCGGTCTCGCTGCTGATATCGCGGCGGTAGGCGAAATGGACGGGGATCGGCTCGGCCGACTCGCCGATCTCCACGGGCGCGCCGTGATTGGACAGCAACAGATCGATCTGCTCCAGGAAATAACTGCGGAACAGATCGGGACGGGTCACGGAGGTCTCATAGACGCCCGGTTCGGCGACAAAACCATAGGACAGCCCGGTATCGGCCCGCGCATGGGTTCCGGTGGTGACGCGGACCAGCGGATAGACGGCGCGGACGCGTCCGGCGAGCTTTTCGCCTTTCAGATAGGCCTCGAAGCGATCCCTGAGGAACGCCGTGTTGCGGGCATAGATCTCCTCCAGCCGGGCCACGGCGGCGGAAGCGTCGGAGAAACTCTCGGTGGGAATCGCCGGTGGGGAAAGATAGGTCTGGGGATGACGGGATTGTCGCAACGCCACGGGTACCCGCCGGATTGCGGGCGGCCGGGGGCGCCGCCGGGCGGGGGGCCGGCGGCGGGGCGGCCGGTCGGTTGTACCTAATCCCGTCGGAGACGCGGCGCAAGACCTTCGCGACATGGGCGGGGCCTTTCCCGGCCGGTTCCGATCTGCCAGCATGGCGGACCGTCCGAGGGAGTCCCGGTCCGTGACCCGAGCCGAACGTCTGTTGCATCTGATCCAGGCCCTGCGCCGTCGCCGTCACCCCGTCAGCGGCGCCACCCTGGCGTCCGAACTGGGAATCAGCCTGCGGACGCTTTACCGCGACATCGCGACATTGCAGGCCGGCGGCGCCCCGATCGAAGGGGAACGCGGCGTCGGCTATCTGTTGCGGCCCGGCTTCATGCTGCCGCCGCTGATGTTCACCGAGGACGAACTGGAGGCGCTGGTACTGGGGGCCCGCTGGGTCGCGCAAAGGGCGGGAAAACGTCTCGGCGCGGCCGCCGACGATCTTCTTGCCAAGATTTCCGCCGTCCTGCCCGAGGATCTGCGATTCCAGATCGACAATGCGACATTGCTGGTCGGCCCGGCGCGGCCGGAGCCGTCCGACGATGGCGAACTGTCCCTGATCCGGCGCGCGATCCGCACCGAACGCAAGATCGAACTGTTGTACCGCGACCTCAAGGGCGAGGAGACACGGCGCACCGTCTGGCCGTTCGCCATCGGCTTTTTCGACGGAGCCCGGATCATCGCCGCCTGGTGCGAGATGCGCCAGGGCTTCCGGCATTTCCGGACCGACCGGATTCTGTCCGTGTCGGTAACGAACAGCCGCTATCCCCGGCACCGGCAGGCCCTTCTGAAAGACTGGCACGACACGCTCGACCCGCCGCCACAACTGCCAGAAACTGACAGCAGGGAGTCGTAGTCTCCCGGTCATGGCGCGCCCCCCATCCGATCATCAGGAGCCAAAGTCCATGACCAACCCCAACCACATCATCCTTTATGTCGCCGATATCGCGACCAGTCAGGCCTTTTACGCGGATCTCCTGGGCCGCCAGCCGCTGGAGTCCTCGCCCGGGTTCGCCCTGTTCGTCCTGAACGGCGAGGTGCTGCTGGGTCTGTGGCGCCTCGATGCCGTGGAACCCCGGGCCGAACAGACCGGCGGCGGCGCCGAAATCGCCTTCCAGGTGGCGGAGGACCGCGACGTCGACACCATGGCGGCCGACTGGACGGCCCGGGGAATCCGCATTCTGCAGCCTCCGCAGAAAATGGATTTCGGCTATACCTTCACCGGCGCCGACCCGGATGGCCACCGGTTGCGGGTCTATGCCCTGACGCCAATGGACTAAGCCGGTGGGGCGGCTGCAAGGCGGGCCGCTCATTGCAGCCCGCCTGCCCGCCTCGCGGTCCTCCGACGGGGCTCCGAGGATCTTCACGGGTCGGCATCCTGGCGCCGATGTGGCAGAATGCCGCCGGACCAAGGAGGAAACAGTGATCCGATATCCACGCGCCGTTTCGGCGACCCAGCCGCGTATGGTGTCTTATGCCCAGAACGGCGAAGATGTGATGATCGACCGGATTTTCCGAAAATCGTCCGGCTTTTTCATCGATGTCGGTGCGTTCCATCCGGTCGTCGATTCGGTGACGCGGCATTTCTCCCTCCTCGGATGGACGGGGATCAATATCGAGGCGGACCCGGATCTGTGCGCCGAAATCGCGCGCGACCGCCCCAACGACATCACGCTTCATTGCGCCGCCGGCCGAAAGACCGGCGAAACGATCCTGCATCGGATCGGATCCCGGCAATGCTCGACCACATCGCCCGAACAATTCGCCCGTTTCGATCCCTCGGTACGCGAGGCCAGCAGGACGTTCACGGTTCCGGTCCGGACCCTGGCCGACATTTGCGGAGAGTATGTTCGAAGCGACATCGATTTCCTGAAAATCGACGTGGAAGGGTCCGAACGCGACGTCATCCTGGGGGCCGACTGGACGCGTTTCCGGCCCCGCCTTCTCGTCATCGAGGCAACCCGGACCGGCACGTCCGAACCCGAGCACGACGCCTGGGAGCCCGTGCTTCTGGAAAACGGATATCACTTCCAGTATTTCGACGGCATCAACCGCTATTACCTCAGGACCGAGGACCTCTCCCTGGCGGACCAGATGGCGGCCCCGGTCAATTATCTGGACTGGTATTTCTCATTCCGCGACATGGTTCTCATGGGGCAGTTGACCGGTGCCGGCCAGGCCGCCGCCGATCTCTACGAAACCACACCCGGCTAGGAGCCCTGTCCGGGTAAGCATCCGGACATTTTCCCTCGCCCGCGAGCGGGAGAGGGAGGGGCCCGCCGCCATAGGCGG
>WASQ01000132.1 GCA_009712185.1 Telmatospirillum sp.
CGCGCCGCCGGGCGCCCCGTCGCCGGCCGCCCCACCGGCGACGGCTCCCTCGTCCCTGCCCGTGACCGCGCCGGCAGGGTCCGGCCAGACGCCAGCCCTTCGACAGGCCCCGGTCCAGATCTCGACGCCGGCGCCGCCGCCATCCGCGACTGGTGCGCCGGCTGCCCCACCACCCCCATCCCCCAGTGCGCCGCCATCCTCGTCGCAATCCCCCGCCGCCGTCCCGGCGCCGCTGCCGGAGGCAGGTGGCTCGACAACGACGCCGTTGGAGCCGGGACCGGCCTCCCCTGCTTTGCCATCCTCCGGCGGCGGGCAACCGTCCGGCGGCGCATCCCCTATGGATCGCCCTCCGGCCTCCGGCCCGGTTACTCCCCCGCAGACAGGAGGCTCGACCGGCGTGGCGCCGCGTGTCGCCGTCGCCATCGCGCAGCAGGCGCTGATGGCTTACGGCCGTGCCGCGGGCGCCGACTGGACTCCGCCCGGAATACCGCCGGCGCCGGGAGCCCCCAGTCTCTTGCCCTCCTCCAGTCTCTTGCCGCCTTCCAGTCTCTCGCCCCTTTCCGGGCCCAACCCCGGCGGCGGGGGCGTGACGACCGGTGAACCCGCGCCAACCGGTGGCCCCACGCCCTCGTTCCCGGCTCCGGCTCCGGCTCCCGCTCCCGCCATCGGCTCCTCCGTTCCGCACCAACCGGCGTCGCCCGTGCAGGTGCCGGGACTGCCGCCATCGGTCTCCACGCCATCGGCCCCCATGCCTTCGGGCGCCGATGTCACGCAATCGGCGGTGAGCGTTCCCTCCGCCGATTCCGGGACGTCGCCAAAAGCCACCCCGCCGGCCCCATCACCCGCCTCCGGGATGGCGCCGGCCGGCGCGAACGTTCTCCCGCCGCCCTCCCGGCCCGGCACCCCGGCTCCGGCGGCTGCCGCGCCATCCTTCCCGCCAGCGCCGTCCGTTCCACCGGCATCCGCCGGGCCCGTTGTTCCACCGGCATCCGCCGGGCCCGGCGTGGCCCCGGCAGCGCCCACCCTTCCGGGAACGCCCTCCGGTCCCCCGTCGCCACCCTCCGTCTCACCACAGACCTCCCCAGCGTTGGCGTCATCCCCCCCGTCTGTGGCAGCGGTGGCCGTGGCAACAGCGGCCGCGCCATCGGGACCGTCCACACCGGCATCCGCCAGTGCCGACACGCAGGCCGCGGTCCCCGACCTCACGGACGCCCCGCCGTTTGACCTGCCGGACACCGTGACCGGAACCGTGGCTCCCAACAGTCACGGAGGACAGCCTCTGATCCAGACGTCGCTGGGTCTTCTGGCTTTGCAGACGGACGCCCCGCTCCCGCCGGGGGCGCGGATCACCCTCGCTCCTCTGGCCGATACGCAGACGCTTCCGCCGGACATGACCACGGATGCGGCCGGCACTCCCGATCAGGCCCCCGGGGCCGCCTTCGAAGCGGCAATCGGCTTTTTGCCCCAGGCGGATCCACGGCCGGTCGCGGACACCTTATCCCCCCAGCCGCCGGCGACGGTCCATTGGACGGCCGTGCTTCTCGGCCTGACCGCCGCCGTCGACAGCGGATCGATCCGGTCCTGGCTGGGTGCGCAGAAGGTCGCCGCCCTCGAGAAAGGGGGAAAGAAGCCTCTGCTGGAACGGCTGGACCGGGAGATGTCCACGCTCAAGAGCCCGATCCATATGCCGATGCCCGGCGATTGGCAGAGCATGATCCTGCCATTGCCGATCGGAGATCGAATCGAGAGAATCCGGATGATTGTCCGACGCCCCCCGGACGATGAGAAGGAGGCCCAGGCTCGCGACGAGGAGGGAACGCGGTTTCTTCTCGATCTGACGCTCAGCAACATGGGCGCCATGCAACTGGACGGACTGCTGCGTCGGAAAAGCCGACGCTTCGACCTGATCCTTCGCAGCCACGACACTCTTCCCGATCCGGTCCGCAGGGACATCGCCGAGATCTTCTCGCGTTCGATCGACGGATTTGGTCTGTCGGGTCAGGCGACCTTCCAGCAAACGACGAAATTCATCGAGCCGATCCCCGCCCCCGGACAGGGTACAGCCGGCATGATTTTTGCTTAAAAACTCTGGCGGCCGCACCATCGGACCGCAAGGTTTTCAGCGATCATGCGTGACGACGTCCTTCCTTCGCTCTCGGATCCGCTGGGCTATTATGCCCTTCTCCAGATCGGCCCGCTGGCCGATACGGCGGAGATTCATGCTGCCTACCGGCAAATGGCGAAGCGGCTTCACCCGGATGTCAATCTGTCCGAACACGCGGAAGAAGAGTTTATCGAGCTCAACCGGGCCTTTCGGGTTCTGAAGGACAGCCGGAGCAGGGCGCGCTACGACGCCACCGGACGTGCCATGGGTCCCGCCGCCCTGATCCGTCCGCACGACCCCAATCCTTCGCCACTGTGCTGCGCGCGATGCGGCAAGATCACCGCGCAACCCCGCTATATCGTTTTCCACCAGGTCAAAAGTTTCCTGGTGGGCAGCCACCAGAGCACCGTAATGGGCATATTTTGCCGGGATTGCGCCGACCGTACGGCGATCCGCGCCTCGACACTGACCTGGCTTCTGGGCTGGTGGAGCCTGTCCGGTCCCTGGCATACCCTGAAAGCCCTGCTGACGAATTTGAAGGGCGGTGAAATGCCCCGGGTCGGCAATCTCTGGGTTCTCCTGCATCAGGCGCGGGCATTCCTGCGCATGGAGGAACGCGACATCGCGCGGGCTCTGGCAACCCAGGCGCAAGCCTTCGCGACCAACGACAGCGAGCGGCGCAGAATAGCCGAAATCAGTCAGGCAGCCGGCGACACCGCCGGCACGCCTCGGCGCCGGCTGAAAAACCGCTGGAGTCGCTGGCGCTATGCCACGATTGCCCAGGCCCTCCCCCTGGCGGGGCTGTTGATCGCCTTGCTGGCGTCGGGGACGGCGCTGGTCTTCCGCAGCCAGACGGACAGCGTGACGGCGATGATTTCCATCCAGCCGGCGCTGGCGGGAGAACTTCGCCATGTCGCGGTCGACGTTCTGAAGGTCCGGCAAGGCCCGTCCGGGAACGACCCCGTGATCGCCCTGCTGGACCGGTTCTCCACGGTTCAGGTGATGGATTCCGTCGAGGACGGAGAGTGGGCGCGGATTTTAACCCCCTCCGGCGTTACCGGTTATGTTCCGTCCCGCCTGCTTTTCGGGGGCGCCGGAGAAATCTCCAAAAGCCGCTGGTGCTATGAACAGCGCGGAGAAATACCGCGAAACGGCGACATCCTTCAGCGGCGAACCGGTGGCGAGCACGGATTGACGGTGGCGAACCGGACCGGCCGGGACATTGTCGTCCGGCTAAAAACGCAGGGTAATCGCACCCTTCTGACATTCTTCATGGCGCGCGGAGGCCAGGCCACCGTCGATGGCATTCCCGACGGCACCTTCCGGGCGGTTTTTGCCACGGGAGAGACCTACAGCCGCGCCTGCGGCGTCTTTCTCGACAATATGCAGGCCTTCATCGTCCCGACGGCCCAGATTCTTCAGACAAGCACCGTGACCGGACGCCCCGGAGACCTGATCCTGCCCCCGATCGGCAATGGCCCGGGACAATCGAAACCGCTGCCGGTCGAAAGCTTTCTCGACAACTGAGGATCGGCCGGCGGGGGCGCCCCCTTTGCGAGTGGGGCGGGCATCCTGCCCGCCGCCGCGAAAGCGGCAGAAATGGCGGATTTTCGACATCACCGGGAGGCGGGCAAGGACACCCCTGTCCTTGAGAGTCCGGATTCGTGGAATCTTGATATTTAACACTTAAATTATGATAATATATTTTAATATTTACTAATTTCATCGATTATATATACTATATTGGATATATGGTTTTTCCGACAGCCTCCCCACCTCATCAGGCAGATCCTTGTTCCAACGGGAGAGTGCCCCATGCCGAGGTTAGCAGGCCGTTCCTTTCTGCCCTTTCTGATCCTCCTCGCCTTTGCAGCGATCCTGCCGGAGAGCACCGCTCTGGCTGAGGAGGGAACAGATGCGAAACTGCGGGCCATCATTGCCGGCGACGACAGGGATCTTGCCGATCGTGCACGCGACATCTATCGCCACCCCTTGGAAACCCTGACTTTTTTCGGTCTGCGCGATGATCTGACCGTGGTCGAGATCAGTCCCTCGCCCGGATGGTGGACGGAGATTCTGGCGCCTTATCTCAGAGACCACGGAAAATACTATGCGGCCGTCCCCGCGGGAGACGCGCCGACCGCAGAGCAGATCGAACACCGCCGTCGTTTTTCGGAGAAACTGGCGGGAAGGAGCGATCTCTATGCGAAGGTGGCTCTGACCCCCTTCGGCGCCCCCGACGCCGAAATCGCGCCGCCCGGGTCTGCCGATCTGGTCCTGACGTTCCGCAACATTCACAACTGGATGGCAAACGGATCGGCGGAGCAGGCGTTCCGTTCCTTCTACCGCGCCCTGAAACCGGGCGGAATCCTTGGCGTTGAGGAACATCGGGGCCGCGCCGATCAGCCGCAGGACCCGAAGGCGAAATCCGGCTATGTCCGCGAGGATGTGATCGTGGCGCTGGCCGAACAAGCCGGCTTCCGGCTGGTCGCCAAGTCCGACATCAACGCCAACCCCCGCGACACCAAGGACTATCCCGGCGGCGTCTGGACGCTGCCCCCGACCCTGTCGCAACAGGACCGGGACCGCGATCGGTATCTCGCCATCGGCGAAAGCGACCGCGCCACATTGAAATTCCAGAAACCCGAACAGCCCTGACCGCAAAACCGTCTCCGGCCTTTTCCGGTCGCGGGACCATGATCGAAAGGAACGCCGATGAGCAACCGACGCTCCAGTACCGCGGGGCTGATCCCGTTTGTCCTGTTCGCCGCCTCGGCCACAACGACCGCCCCGGCCGCCGCCGTCGAATCCCCGGATCTGGCGCAGCCCGGCCGGATCGCCTCCGCGGCGGCTCCGGGATGGGATCTCCCCGCATCGACTGTGATCGTTACCGGGACCCGGGAAACCGGCCTCCAGGCAAAGGACAGTCCGACATCGATTGAGATCATTGGTGGCGACGCCCTGACCGCCACCGGCCAGACCAATCCCCTGGACGCGCTGAAAAGCCTTCTGCCCGCGCTCAACACGCCGGCAATGGGTGGCGACCTCGCCAATCTGGCGCGATCCTTCGCGTTGCGCGGCCTCAGCCCCAATCACACCCTGGTGCTGATCAACGGAGCGCGGCGACACACATCCTCCAACATCACGATCGGCTCCAGCCCCTATACCGGAGCCAACCCCGCCGATCTCGACACCATTCCCCTGGCCGCCATCGATCACATCGAGGTTCTGAGGGACGGCGCCGCGGCGCAATATGGCACCGACGCCATCGCGGGCGTCGTCAACATCATTCTGAAAAACGCCGATCACGGCAGTTCGGTCTCGGCGCTGGGCGGGGCGACCTATCGCAGCGACGGGATCACCGCCCAGGCCGACGGCAGCACCGGCGCCCGGTTGGGCGAAGACGGTTTTATCCGGCTCTCGGGCGACACCATCCATCACGACCATACCAACCGCAGCGGCTATGACCCGCGTGTCAATTATTCGGTCCGGGGCCGGATTTTCGGAGATGCCGCATACGACACCGAAACACTGGGCTTCAACTGGGAGAAGCCGGTTCCGGGAACGGATGTGACGTTTTACGGGTTCGGGACCTTCGCGCACCGGGACGCCGAAAGCTATGAGAACTACCGCACGCCGACACAACTGGGACCGGCTGTCCGCGCAGTCTATCCCGGGGGGTTCTTCCCCCGGGAGGCGATCGACGAGCGCGATTACGCCCTGACCGGCGGTGTCCGGGGAAAAAACCTCGTCGGATGGGACTGGTCTTTAGGGACCACCTATGGCAATGACAATCAGGCCATCCGCACCATCCACTCGATCAACTCCGCCCTTCTCGCGGCCACCGGCAACAGCCAGAGTGATTTCGACGACGGCACCTTCGCATCGGAACAGTTGACGACGACTCTTGATGTCCGCAGGGCCGTCGACACGGGTCTCTGGGCCGCGCCGGTGACCGTGGCCGTCGGCGCCGAACACCGTTACGAAACCTACCGTCTCAGCCCCGGAGAACCCTCGTCCTATCTGCTGGGCGGCGCGTCCTCCTTTCCCGGCTTCACGCCGGCATCGGCCTCCAATTCACAACGCAATGTCGCCGGAACCTATCTCAATCTGTCGAGCGTGCCGCTCACAGGCTGGCAGGTCGATCTTGCCGGGCGTTATGAACATTATGACGATGTCGGCGACACCGAAATCGGGCGGATCGCATCGCGTTATGATGTCGTGCCGGGGCTGGGGATCAGGGCTTCATTCGGCAACGGTTTCCATGCCCCGACATTGGCGCAGGAGCATTTCGCCGCCACGTCGGTCGGATCGACATCGGCGTCTGCCCAACTGCCGGTCTCATCGGTCGGAGCCCGGATCCTGGGGGCGCCTCCTCTGAAACCGGAAACGTCGGTCAATTTCGATGCCGGGCTGGTCGGCGACCCGACGCCATCGCTCCATTACAGCCTGGATGCCTATCAGATCTCCATCGCCGACCGCATCATCAACAGTGGAGCGCTGTTGGGGCCATTGGCCCTCCAGGCGATCTCCGCCAACGGCAATATCGCCCCGCCCACCATTCCACCGACCAATGTCTCGGCGCAGTTTTTCACCAACGGCGTCGACACCAAAACCAGGGGCGTCGATCTCGACGTCGATTACAAGGCGGACATCAGCGATACCGACGCGCTGCGCCTGACGCTGGCCGGGAACTACAACATCACCACGATCACCAAAATTCATCAGGCCCCCCGGCCCCTCGCCGCCGCCGGGGTTCATCTTCTGGACCAAACCGCGATTTCCTACCTGACCCTGGCATCGCCAAGGTCCAAGGTCACTCTGGGCGCGACCTATCTTCACGACGATTGGGAACTGACGCTCCGCGAAACCCGCTACGGCAGCGTCGCGGAATACATCGATCCAATCGGCAATGGCAAAAATTACTATCTCCAGAAGGTGGACGCCGCCTATATCACGGATCTGAATATCCGGTATCACCTGACCTCCGGCGTCGATATCGACGCCGGCGTCAACAATGTTTTCGATAACCTCCCGAACCGGACCCGACCGATCACCCGGGGCGTCACGAACGGAAACCAATACACCACTTTTTCGCCCTATGGATTTGCCGGTGGCTCCTATTACACCAGGATTTCCGCCAGATTCTGAGTCCTTCAGCGGATCGGCCCGGGTCAGATTTCGTAATCCGCAGCCGGCAGGACGCGCCCCAGAAAACGGCGCGTCCGCTCCTCCCGCGGTGCAATCCGCATCGTCCTCGGGTCGCTCTCCTCGACCACAACGCCGCCGTCCATGAAGACGATCCGGTCCGCGATGTCGAAAGCGAAGGGGAGTTCATGGGTGACGACAACCATGGCGATCCCCTCCCGCGCCGCATTCCGGATGCAGTCCAGCACTTCCTCCACCCGTTCCGGATCGAGCGATGAGGTCGGCTCATCGAACAGAATCACCTCAGGTGACAGCGCAAGCGCCCTGGCGATCCCCACTCTTTGCTGCTGACCGCCGGACAGATGAGCCGGATAGGCGTCCTTTTTTCCCAGCAGCCCCACCTTTTCCAGATAAGCGAGGCCGATCCGCTCCGCCTCGTCCCTTGGGCGGCCGCGCGCGACAATCAGTCCTTCGGTGACATTTTCGAGTGCGGTCTTGTTGGAAAATAGGCTGTAGTCCTGGAACACCATGGCGGTTCGCAACCGGACCTCCCGGATTTGCCGGGCGCCGGCCTTCCGCAGATCAACGCTCACGTCCCCCACGGTCAGATGCCCCCCGTCCGCCCTTTCGAGAAAATTGAGACAGCGCAGGAATGTGGTTTTTCCCGACCCGCTGGGCCCGATGATCGCAACCACCTCGCCGGTTGCCACGGCGAGATCGATTCCCTTGAGGACCTCCGTCCGGCCGAAGGATTTGCGGACCCCTTTAACCTCGATCATGCCCGGCGCCCCCTCTCCTGTCCGGCGTGACGGCTTTCCAGCCATCGCCCCACCCGGCCGACCGTCGCATTGATGGCCCAATAGACCACGGCCGCCGCCGCATACGCTTCGAGATAGCGGTAGTTCGCTGTCGCCCTGATCAGGGCGCCGTTCAACAGGTCCACGACAGAGATCAGGAAGACCACGGAAGACCCTTTGACCAGGGAGATCAGAGCGTTGCACAAAACCGGCAGGGCGGCCGGGACGGCCTGCGGTAAAAGAATGCGGGTCACCGCCTGACGCCGACCCAGGCCCACCGAGCAGGCCGCTTCGAACTGCCCCCGGGGGAGGGCCTGCAAAGCCGCGCGAAAGGCCTCCGCGATGGCTCCCACCGCCCAGAAGGAGAGGGCGGCCACCGAAACCATGACCCCGCCCAGCGGACTGTCGCCGCCGAAGACAGCCGCCCCCCCACCCCAGCG
>WASQ01000082.1 GCA_009712185.1 Telmatospirillum sp.
CCAACCGGGAGAGCCGAGGCCGGTGCCCCGGCGGGGAGCGGGTGACGGCCCCGGGGCGCTGACCGGTTCCGGTCAGCGCCGGTTGGTGTAAGCTGTCCCTGTTTCCACCGAGGAACGGGGCGATGATCGAAATACGGCATTTTCGCTATTTCCTGGCGGTCGCCCAGGAAATGCACTTCACGCGCGCGGCGCGGACTCTTCATATCGCGCAGCCCGCCCTTAGCCAGAATATCCGCCATATCGAGGAGGAGATCGGCGCCCCTCTGTTCATCCGGCGCAACAACCGGGATCTGGCATTGACCCCGGTGGGCAAGGTCTTCTATGCGGAGGCCCTTCGGACCCTGGAGCAGGTCGAGCGGTCCAAACATGTGATCGACAGCGCCGTGCGGGGCGAAATGGGAAGTCTTTCTGTCGGCTTTACCGTCACCACAATTCTGGGAGAGTTGCCCGACAGGCTCCGGGCGTTCAGCGAGGCCTGCCCCGATGTCGAACTGATCACGCGGGAACTGCCGATCGATGCGCTGCTGGCCAAATTGCGATCCGGTCAGCTTGAGATCATCTGCATCGATTCCGCCCCCATCGACCCGGATCTCGAGTCCGTCGCGCTGCCACCCCTGCCGCTGGTGGTCGCGCTCAACTGGAAACACCGGCTGGCCGGGCATCGCGCGCCTTTGCCGCTTGCCAAACTGGCCGGCGAGATCTTTATCCTGCCCACGCCCTATCGGGACTATACGCTCTATGACATGTTTGTGCGTCTGTGCCGTGAAGCCGGATTTGAGCCCCGCTGCAAATACTACGCCGACAGTGCCGTCGGCGGCATCGGGCTGGTCGCCGCCAACCTGGCGGTCGATCTGATGCATGAACTGCCGATGATCCAATGTCCGAAGGAAGTGGTGTGGAAGCGCGTCACCCCCGATATTCCGCTTGAAATGCGGCTGGTCTGGCGCCGGGGCGACATGACCGACACCATGCGGAAATTCCTGGCTCTGGTGTGATGCCGGCCGGTCCGGTCATCGCAATTTCTTATGAGGGCTGACGGCCCGCGTTATCGCGGCCGGGGCCGGTGCCGTCGTCCGTTTTCCGGATTGATCTTCGTCTAATCCCAAAAGTCGATGGCCGGACCCCGGCGGCCTTGAAGCCGGGCCGCGATATTGATCCCGCCAAGTCGCAATTATAGAGATTATTCCCTAAAAATTTTCTTCTTTTGCGGGTTTCGCCATAAGAGAAACTTATCGGCTCCGCCTCCATTCTGTATGAGCATCCGCAAGCGCCATCCTTCTATAGTTCAGATAGATCCAATTGAGCGAATATATTGAAGAGTAATCTTGTCGTGATGTCATCCGTTCAACATGGATCTGCGTTTTTTAGGGCTGAATCGGTCGGGTTTTTTATTCGTTGTTTCCGTGAATAGTCCTGCGGATTGACGGATACATATTTCCATCGCGAGAGAGGGTGTGAATGAAATCCACCAGTGGCACCGGCAGGGACGCCGGTGCCACTGATTTCTTCACACCCCCAGACGCCCACAACGATTTCAGAAGACGAACAAACCGGGAGGAATGACAAATGAGTTCGGGAAATGGACTGAAGACCGGTATATCGCGCGCCGCCTTCCTGAGAGGGGGCGCAGCGGCGGTCGCGGGCCGTGCGTCGGCGAAGCTGGTCGCGGGCTCGGCGGCGGCCGCGCCGGCCACCGGGGAGGGCCGGGCCGACAAGGCTTCGCGGGAGGCGTCGGACGTCGCCCGCGGTTGCCGACCCTGGAGCTGGGAGAGCAAGCCGGTGCCGATCCCCGCGTCCGAAATCAAAACCGTCCAGGATGTCGACATCCTGGTGATCGGTGCCGGTTTGGCGGGCTTTTCGGCGGCCCTGTCGGCCCAGGAGGCGGGCGCCCATCCGGTGATCATCGAGAAGAACGCGACCTTTGGCGCACGGGGCGGTCATATCACCGCCTTTAAAAGCCGGCTCCAGGACAGCATGGGGATTGCGCTCGACTACCGTCAGGTGATCCGGCGGTGGGTCGAATGGGCCCAGGGGCGTGTCAATGAGGACCTGTTGTGGCAGTTCGCCCGCAAGAGCGGCGCCTGCATGGACTGGATGGTCGATCTCGTGGCCCCGCGAGGTCTCAAGGTGGCTTTGTGGGACGGATATTATAAGGGGCCTGACTATACAGAACTGCCTGTCACCCACTTCTTTTACAAGGAGGGGACAAACTTCCTCTATACCAACGGGGCCGTCGAAGGCGCCGGAAACGCGGTTCTTCTGCCTGTGCTGGAAACCATCGCCAAGGAAAAGGGAATTCCCGTCCACTACAAGACCCGGGCCGTCCAGTTCGTCCGCGACGGAAACGGCCCGGTCATCGCGGTGATCGCCGGCAGTAAAGGGGCCTATACCCGTTACAATGTCGCCAGGGGAGTGATCATCGCGAGTGGCGACTATGCCTCGAACGAGGAAATGCGGGCCCGTTACGCCCAATATTCTCTGGCAGCCGATTCGCAGATCTATTTTCCGAACAAATGCAATACCGGCGATGTTCATGTCATGGCAATGCAGACCGGCGGCGCCATGCAGCGGGCGGAACCCCACGCCGCGGTCATCCATCTTGAGAGCGGGGCTTGCAGCTATGGCTTCCTGCATGTCAACGGCCAGGGGCGCCGTTACAAGAACGAGGACGTGAATACCCAGTCCAAGAGCATCACCAAGGCGTTGCAGCCCGGAAACACCGCCTGGACGATTTATGACGCCGATGGGCTTTCCGTCGTGAAGGACCAGATCGATGCGGGCCTTGGCGGCGGATTGTTCTTCGGACAGATGTTCATGCGCAAAGGGGTCAAATTCGACCTGGATGCGGAACGGCAGATTCTCGATAACCATCTGAAAAGCGGCAAGGTGGTCACGGCCGACACGCTTGAGGACCTGGCCCGAAAAATGGCCGTGCCGGTGGACAATTTCATCGGGACGGTCAAGCGGTACAACGAAATGGTCGCCCGCCGGAATGACGTCGACTACGGCAAGCGCGCCGACTTGCTGGCGCCGATCGCGAAAAGCCCGTTCTACGCCGGAAAGCTTCTCAGCACCGTCCTGACGATGGTGGGGGGACTGCGCACCGATACCCGCTGTCGCGTTCTGGGCGAAGATGATCAACCCATCGCCAATCTTTATGTCGTGGGGGCGGCGGCGGGCGATTTCTTCGCCAACGACTATCCGACCATCTGCCCGGGGATCGGTCATGGCCGCTGCATCACTTTCGGCCGGCTGGCCGGGATCATCGCGGCCGGGCGCTCCGTGGATGATTTCGTGGGGTCGATCGAGATCTGACGATCCCGGCAAAAACAAGAAACGCGGAACATACTGCCGGCGCACGGGTCCTTCGTTCTTCACCTCCGCACAAGGGAGGGGCCCGGGCGCCGGGATTTTCCGGTCCCGTGACCGGACCCGGCAGGACGGATCTGCGGACGATCCCGCCGGAAGAAGGGGAGCGCACCACAATGCCTTTGCAGCAAGACAGCGCGGCGGCCGGTCCCGGCCGTCGCCGGACCCGCCTGTCTGAATGGCCGGGGCGGGTCTCCGTTTCGGTGATCGTCCCGATGGTTTTGGCGGGCCTGGCCGTCCTGGCCGACCCGATGATCGCCGGCCCCGCCCATGCGGCGGGCGACAGGGCGGTCCTGGCGGACCGCCATGCCGGAAGCGGGGTCAAATGCGTCGCCTGTCATGGCGAGGCGCGTCCGAAGACGGCGGCGGCCGGCGAGGGCTGTCTCAAATGCCACGACGGATTTGCCAAGGTCGCGGCGGCGACCCGGGGGCTGACGCCCAATCCCCACCAGAACCACCATATCGCCGCGACCGAACCCGACTGCACGGATTGCCATCAAGGACACCGGGCGGACCGGAATACCTGCCAGGACTGCCATACGGGGATGATCTTCACGAAAGAGCGATAACCGGGCCGGCACCGGCACGGGGATGAAAAGGATAAAAGGGAGGAAACAATGAGCGGACTGGTCTTGTCACATCCTGTCAACCGGATGACCCGACTGCCTGTCGTCGTGGCTTTGGGCGGTCTGATGCCGATTGCCCTGGCGCTCGATGTCCCGGCGGCCCGGGCGACCGAAGGGGGAGGGCAGCAATATGCGATCGGCGTCGACACCGCTGATCCGGCGATGCTGCCGCCTCCCGGCGGATCCATGTTCCTGAATTACAGCGTCGGCTACTGGGCGGGCCGTCTCAATGACGGTCAGGGCAATTCCGCCCGGCCGGGGTTCGGTGTCAATGTCGTCGCCGATGCGGTCAAGCTGGTTCACACCTGGGGGCGGGTCGGCGGCGTCGATGTGGCGTCGGGCATCGTCAATACGGTGGCCAATACAGACCTGACCGTGGTGCCCGGGCATGTGGAGGGCAATGATTTCGGACTGGCCGATACATGCCTGCTGCCGGTCATGCTGCATGCCGAGGTCGGGCATGGGCTGCATCTCGGGTTCGCCGCAAATGTCTGGGTTCCCGATGGCGATTACAGCCGCCATAACCCGGCGAGTCTGGGTTTCAACCGTACGAGCGTGGGATTCCAGGTCATCACCACCTGGCTGCCCGACGACCGGTGGGATCTCAGCACCAGTACGATGGTCGAACTCGGAGCCAAAAATCAGGCGACCGATTATTATTCCGGGACCTATGTGGATACCGATTTTCAGGTGGGATACCGTTTTTTCGAGGCGGTGCCGAAGCTGCAATTGGGAATCCAGGGGTATTACCTGCAACAGGTTGAGGACGATCGCATTGCCGGCCAGCCAGCCTTCGGAACCGGCTACCGCGGCATGGCGGTCGCGGTCGGGCCGCAGATCCGTTACGACGCCTGGGATCACGGCGCCATCATCATGAAATGGCAGCACGAGCTTTCAAGTGAGAACCGGGCCCGTGGCGACCGGCTCTGGGTGCAGTTGGGCGTTCCTTTCTGAACTGGGACGTCCGTTTCAGCGACAGGGACCGGCGCGGGACGACAGGTTCGTCCGCGCCGGCATCCCGGGATGCCCTTTCGATCAATCGAAACCGATGGACAGGCCGCCCCAGTGGCGGCCTTTGACGAAAATGGGCGAGGTCAGATATTTCATCAGAGTGAAGCGTCCCCCTCCCATGTCCCGACGGAACGTCAGCAGCGCGAACGGTTTGGTGTTGCGTCCGGCTGTGACCGAGTTGCGGTCGGTAAAGATCTTGCGGTTCCGGCAGTTGGCTGCGTTCCAGACCGGGTCCTTGCCCTGAGGTTGCGAGAATTTCCTGTTGTGGGTGGGCAGATAGGCGTTCCGGTCGAGTGCTGTGCAGAAGACGATGCGGGAATCCCGCGTCAGGACGTCTTCCTGGATCGGACCCACGATACGGTCGGTCAGATCGACGAAATCGGTCATATGCTGTTTCGGATTGCTGCCGGGGATCTCCCGGTAGTTCGTGTCGAACAGCTTCTCCAGGGTGATGCCTCCCTGGTCCACGGCCTCCTCGAAGGCGGTGGAGACCCGCCGGGCCGTTTCCTGGACCAGACGGACCAGGGCGTTGTTCGGTGTGTCGACACCGCTGGCGGCGATGAATTCGATCAGCGTCTCACTCAGGGCCAGCAGATTTTCCGTCTGTTGTCCCGCCTCCTTGAGATTGGCCGACGACAACTCGACACCGTCCGTCAGACTGCCGAGTTCGGCCAGGACGCTGTCGCAATGGCCGACATTGGCGGCGGTGGAGCGGGCGATATCGTCGATCTTGTCGCCGACCAGCGTGAACCCGTCATGGGCCCGTCCGATGGCCTCCTGCATCCGGCCGGCATTCTCGTTGACACGTTCGGCATGGGCCGATGCGGCTCCGCTTTCGTCGATCAGATTGCCCATCTGATTGGTGAGGTCGGTCAGGGTGCTTTCGATCTGTCCGGTGGCCTCGCGGGTCTTTTGCGCCAGGGTCTTGACCTCGCTCGCGACGATCGCGAACCCCCGCCCCGCCTCTCCGGCACGAACAGCCTCGATGGTGGCGTTCAGTGCCAGCAGGTTGGTCTGCCGCGCGATCGCCTCGATGGTTCCGGCAAAGCCGGAAACCTGCTTCAGCACGGTCCGGATCCCGCCGAGCCGTTCCTCGATCCGGCCAACCGCAGATATCAGGTCGGCGATGCCGCTCAGGGTCGTTCCGACCGATGTCTGTGCGACGCCGATTTCCCCGTCGGCCATCGAGGCCGCTTCCTGGACGGACCGGCAGGCATCGTCGATGCCATGGTTCGACTCCACCATGGTTCGCGCCGTGCCTTGCAGAGTCTTGAAACGATCGGCCTGCTCGGCGACGCGGACGCTGACCTGTTCCAGATGCCCGTTGATGTTGGCAACCTCGACGCCGAGATTACTGACCCGGCTTTCGAGATCGGCGATCAGCCGGTCAACGCCGGCCATGGCCGGATGGTCTTCGATACCGGCGGCGGCCGGGCCGTCCGCCGCAGAGTGGTCAAATGCGATGGTGTCCACCGGTTCACTCCCTCGACTTTGTTCCACCCGTCAGGGGTCCCGGCGGCTTCGGTCCGGGATATCGCCCTTCGGGCGGCTTGCCGGATGATCCGCGCAATCTTCGGGCCATGTCCCCAGGTTTTCCGCCGGCGCCCGGGATCCCTGGCATTCCCGGGCATGCTGCTTTGCGGTAAAACCTTAAAAAATGTGCGGATTCCGCCCGTCCGGTCGGGCGCGATGCGCTGAATCCGCACATCGGACAAGGATTGGATCGCACGTTTCCGGGTGTTTTCGTCGGGGAGAGGGGCGACGGACGACCGGCGCCGTCATGGGCCGGGCTGGGCGGTGCGGATCGGGAGGCATGAGCGGATTCCGCCCATGGCGGTCTCCGGGATGACGTGAAATATTCCATATTAAATTGATTTTATTGAATTTTTGTGGTTGGCCCGGCTCTTGCGATAGCTGCCGGGAAACCACGGACAGCCATCGTTCGGGACGGTCTGCCGTCGGGACAAGGGTCGCGCAAGACCCTGCACAGCAGAGAGGAACGACATCATGACCGCCATGAGACCTGCCTCATCCTCCGCCCATATCCGGACGATCGGGATCATCGGTGCGGGGCAAATGGGAAACGGAATCGCGCAGACGGCGGCGAGCGGCGGATTCCAGGTCCTGATGCTCGATGTGGACAGGACGGCCCTGGCTCGCGGTATGGCCGCCATCGATGCCAGCCTTGAGCGGTTGCGCGCGCGGGGAAAAATCTCCGCCGAGGAAAAAATGCGCACAATGGCCCGGATTACCACCGGGACGGACTACTCCATGCTGGCTGACGCCGATCTGGTGATCGAGGCGGCGTCGGAGGACGAGGAAACGAAGCGGTCCATCTTCAATTCTCTCTGTCCGACCCTGAAGCCTGAGGCGATCGTGGCCTCCAACACCTCGTCGCTATCCATCACCCGTCTTGGCGCTTCGACCGACCGCCCGGAACGGTTCATGGGAATGCATTTTATGAATCCGGTTCCGATCATGGCGCTGGTCGAACTGATCCGGGGCATCGCGACAGGCGAGGAGACCTTCGCCGCTATCCGCGATCTGGTGGGGCGCCTCGGCAAATCGCCGGTGGAGGCGGGGGATTATCCCGCCTTTATCGTCAACCGCGTCCTGTTGCCGATGATCAACGAGGCGATCTACACGCTTTTTGAGGGTGTCGGGACCGTCGAGCATATCGATGCCGCGATGAAACTGGGGGCCAACCACCCGATGGGACCTTTGGAGCTGGCGGATTTTATCGGCCTCGATACCTGTCTTGCGATCATGCAGGTGCTGCATGTCGGGATGGGGGACAGCAAATACCGGCCTTGCCCGCTGCTGGTGAAATATGTCGAGGCGGGATGGCTGGGGCGCAAGAGTGGTCGCGGCTTCTACGATTACTCGGGAGACAAGCCGGTTCCGACCCGCTGACCGGGCATGGTCCGGCGGGGCGGGCGGGCATGGGCGGTTTCAGCACATCGCGCCCGGGCCGTCATTCCCCGGCGCCGCCCGACGTCCTGTTCCCACAAGAAAATTGGCGATAAGGTTGAGGTTTCCGGCTTCTGGCCCGGGATTTGCTTTTGGGAACATCAGAGCGTCCATGACGCAACCGGGAACGTCTTTGGCAGGACCGTCTCTGGCGTTCGACGAAATCAAAAAAGTTCGCCGCAGTCATGCCGGCGGACCGAGAAAAAAGGGGGGCTGAACAGACGATCGGAGGAGTCCAGGCTTAAGGATCCGGGGGCGGACGCCGCCGCAAGGTCGCGGCAGAGGCGTGGACGCCGACCGGGCCGCCATAACTGGATAGGGCAATTCTGCGTAATAGACTCACTGTTGTCTTGAGAACAAAAGGTAGAAAAACATGACCATCCTAAATCCAGATCAACAGGCCATAAGGCAGGC
>WASQ01000136.1:0-2815 GCA_009712185.1 Telmatospirillum sp.
CCCCCCCCCCCCCCCCCCCCCCCCCGCCCCCCCCCCCCGCCCCCCCCCCCCCCCCGCCGGCCCCCCCCCCCCCCCCCCCCGGAACCATCGGCGGGGCGCGGGGTAGTGATGGGTGATGGACCGCGCCTCGAGGACCGGCGGCACATCGGGGGCCGGGGCCGGATGGGGCGCCGGATGACGGCGGATCGTCTCGATCAGGTCCGCGGTTGCCCGCTGGCGGGGGGTTTCGAAGACCCGGGCGAGGGGGCCGCGTTCGACGATCCGGCCGTCCTCCATGACCAGGACATCGTCGGCGATGGTGGCGATCGCCGGAAGATCGTGACTGACCAGGATGAGCGCCATGCCCTGTCGGCGCGCGAGCTGGGCGAGCAGATCGAGGATCGCGCTTTGCGTGGTGACGTCGAGAGCCGTGGTCGGTTCGTCGGCGATCAGAAGGCGGGGCCGCATGGCGATGGCCTGCGCGATCGCCACCCTTTGCCGCTGACCGCCCGACAACTGGTGGGGAAACCGGTCGCGCGGCACCAGACCGGCCGGCAGTCCGACCTGTGCCAGCACGCCATCGGCGTCCCGGGAGGCCCCGGCCCGCGATCGCGCCCCATGCAGGCGAAGCGTCTCCGATACCTGACGGCCGATGGTCATCAGGGGATTCAACGCGGCCAGGGGCTCCTGAAAAATCATTCCGATGTCGCGGCCCCGGACCGCGCAAAGCTGCGGCTCGGTCAATGCGGCAAGATCGCGCCCGTCGAGACGGACGGATCCCCCCATGCGCGCACCCTCCGGCAGCAGGCGCAGGAGCGACGCCAGGGTCAGCGATTTCCCCGATCCCGAGGCGCCCACCAGTCCGAGAATCCGGCCGGCCTCCAGACGGAAGGACACATCCTCCAGGATCTGCCGTCCGCCGATGGAGAGTGTCAGGGAGTTGACCTCCAGCAAGGTCATGCTCAGACCCTCCTCTCGTGACGGGGATCGAGAACGGTCCCCAGGCCGTCGCCCAGCAGGCTGAGACCCGTCAATGTCACCACCACGGCGATGCCCGGGAAGATCGTCAGCCAGGGGGCCATGCCGGTCATGGTCTGCGCCTCCTCCAGCATCCGTCCCCAGCTCAGGGCCGGCGGCTGGCTGCCCAGTCCGACATAGGACAGACCTGCGTCCGCGAGAATGGCGACCGATAACTGGATGGTGCTCTGGATCACCAGAAGCCCCAGCAGATTGGGCAGGATATGATGGAGGGAAATGCCGAGCGGCCCGGCGCCGGCGGCCCGCGCCGCCAGCACGAAGCCTCTTGTCCACAGCAGCCGTGCCCCGTTGCGGGTCAGCCGCGCGAAGACCGGGATGTTGAAGATGCCGATGGCGGCGGCGGTGGTCGTAGCCCCGGGACCGAAGCCGGCGGCCAGCAGCACGGCCAGCAGGACCGTCGGGAAGGCGAAAACCACATCTCCCGATCGCATCACCATTTCATCGACCCATCCAGGGCGCGCGGCGGCCAGCAGTCCCAGCGGAACGCCCCCCGCCACGCCGATCAAAGCGGCTCCGGCCGCCACACCGATGGCGCCCCGGGCGCCGACCATGACCATCGACAGAACGTCGCGGCCAAAGGCGTCCGTTCCGAAAAGATGGCGCGCCGACGGAGGTTGCAGGCGCAAGGCCACGTCAATCGCGGTGGCGTCGCAAGGCGTCCAGACCAGCGACAGCAGAGCCGTCAGGCTCACCAGTAAGACCAGGACGGCGCCCATCGTCAGGCGCGCGGGAAACCGGCGCATCATCGGCGCTCCTGCCAGCGGGGGTCGATCGCCGCACAGGCGAGATCGACCAGGGCGGCCACACAGACCACGGCCGCGACCATGACCATCACCACCGCCTGGACCGTGGGCAGATCACGCTGGGTGACGGCCTGGAAGACCAGCCGCCCCAGCCCGGGCAGGGTGAACACATTTTCGACGATAATGGTTCCGGCCAGCAGGAAGGATGCCTGCATGCCAAGCACGGTCAACACGGGAACGAGGCCGTTGGGCAGCGCGTGGCGCAACAGGGCGCCGCGACGGCTCAGTCCTTTTGCCCGCGCCGTGCGGACATAGTCCTGGCGGCTGGCCGAGGCCAGTTCGTTGCGGAGAATACGGCAGAGAATGGCGGCCTGCGGGACCGCCAGGGCCACAGCCGGCAGCAGCAGAGCACGCAAGGCCCCGGCGGTCCCTGCCTGCCAGCCCGGGAATCCGCCGGCCGACACCCAATGCAATCGCTCGGCGAACAGCGCGACCAGCAGCATGCCGAGCCAGAAATCCGGGATCGCCAGACCGAGCTGCAACAATCCGTTCAGAACGCCGTCGATCCACCGTCCCAGATGCAGGACGGAGATCAGGCCGATCGCGAAAGCGATGACGGTGGACAGGGCCAACGCCATCAGCGCCAGCGGCAGCGACAGGCTGAGGCGCTCGGTCAACAATTGTCCGACCGGCACGCCATAGGTCAGGCTGGTGCCGAAGTCTCCCGAAATCAGTCCCCCCATCCAGCGCAGATAGCGTTCGGTGAGCGACAGATCCAATCCCAGTTTGTGGCGCAGCGCGGCAACGGTCTCCGGGGCGGCGTTCAATCCCAGCATGGCATGCGCGGCATCGCCGGCGGCAAGCTGCATCAGGGCGAAGATCACGGCGCTTGCCGCCGCCAGGACCGCCAGCATCGACAACAGGCGGCGTCCGACGTAGGCGGCTCCGGATCGCGCCAGCGCCAGAGCCGCGAACGCGAGAACAGAGAGACCGGCGCCGGCCAGCAGGACATCATAGCCCGCGCCGGCGCCGGTCGGGGGGGGGGGGGGGGGCGC
>WASQ01000136.1:2825-17596 GCA_009712185.1 Telmatospirillum sp.
CCGCTACCGCGCCACCCGCGCGCCCGGCGCCGCCCCGCAGCACCCCATCCCCCGCCCCGGGGCGGGTCGGGGCGCCCGGATCGTCCCCCAACAACCGGGCGCCGGCCAGATCCACCGTCTGGACCGGTGTCATGTGCCAAAGTCCCTCGACCCGATGGTTCCAGACGCCGAAAGCCGGATATTCGAACAGGAAGACATTGACCGCCTGATCGGCGATGGCGCGTTGCATGTCGCCCAGCGCCCTGGTGCGGGCGGCCTCATCGGGCGCGTTGTCGACGGCGGCCAGCAGAGGGCGGAAAATCCCGGTGTCGGGGCCGAAATAGTAATCGTCGCGGCCATAGATGTCGTAGTCCATGGGCTCGACATGGGCGACGATGGTCATGTCGAAATCGTGGCGCGTGAAAACCTGGTCGAGCCATGTGACCCATTCCAGATTGACCAGCTTGACGCGCACTCCGATGGCGGAAAGCTGGCCGGCCACGATTTCGCCGCTGCGCCTCGCGTAAGGCAGGGGAGGCAGCGTCAGGGTCAGGTCCAGTCCGTCCGGATAACCCGCGTCGCGGAGCAGTTTCCGGGCGCGGTCCGGGTCGAAAGGATAACGGTCGGACAGGTCGACGGCATCGGGATCCTGGGGCGGGAAATGGCTTCCGATCGGGGCGCCATATCCGAACATGGCGCCATCGATCACAGCCTTGCGGTCGATCGCCATCGACAGGGCGCGCCGCACCGCAGGCGTGTCCAGCGGCGCCTTGTGATTGTTCAGCGCCAGGATCGTCTTTCCCTGGCTCAATCCCTCGGCCACCGTGAAGGCTTTGTCGGCCCGCAATTGGGCGATATGTTCCGGCGCCGGATAGGATTCGAACGCGTCGATGTCGCCGGCCCGAAGGGCGGACAGCGCGGCGTTGGGATCCAGGATGAATTTATAGGTGACCTGCCCGATCGTCGCCGGTCGTCCCCAATAGTCCGGGTTGCGCCCCAGAACGATGGCGTCGCCATGGCGCCAGGCCGGGAAGCGGTAGGGGCCGGTTCCCACCGGAAGGATCGCGGCGCCGGCCGCCGAATTGGGGGCGACCATGGCGGCGGCACTCCATCCCAGGACCTGGAGAAATCCGCTGTAGGGGGCATGAAGCCGGATCGCGACGGTGGCCGGATCGATCACATCAACCGATGCGATATGCGACAGCGCGGTCTTTTGCGGATTGATCGACCCCTCGGCCAGAGCCCGGTCCAGGGTGAATTTTACCGCACCGGCATCGAAAGGGGTGCCGTCGTGGAAGCGGACGCCCTGGCGCAAATGAAAGACATAGCGTGTCCGGTCGGCGGAAATGTCCCATCCGGAGGCGAGCAGCGGCTGCGGCCGTCCGGCTTCGTCAAGGCGGATCAGTCCCTCATAGACGGACGGAAAAAGCACCTGCCCGGTCGCCGCGGACGCGGCCGCGGTCGGATCCAGACCCGTCGGTTCAAGCTGGGTGCCGATGGCAATCCCGGACGCCAGTGCCGGCCAGGACCCGGTCAGAAGCCAGAGCCAGAGCAGCAGGCACCGTCCCGGAGTGCGGGGCCGTTCAAAAAAAGGAAAGGAAAATGTCACGCCGGTCTGTCCTTGGACGCAAAGCCGGGATCGGGCGGGACCGTCCCGAAGGCCTCTCGGCGCTCCGGGATGGTCCGGTCGTCCGTCCGATCAGTAACTGACGCTGACCCTGAGGCCATAGGTTGCCGGTTCTCCTGGAAAGGCGACATAGGTCGTCGTGAAGAAATTCCGGGTCACATCGTACTTCTTATCGAAAATGTTCTGTCCAAACAACGCCACGCTCCATGCGCCATTGTCGGGCTTCCAGGTCAGCGAGGCGTCGAACAGCCAGTAGGGCGCGACATTCGCGGCCGCGCCCCAGGGCGAGGTCAGTTTGCTGCGATAACTGTAATCGACGCGGGGCGTCACGCTGTAACCGTCGAGCGCGATGTCGTAGGAGACGGAGCCGTTGAAGGTGACCTTCGGGAAGCCTTCGTCCTGGCCTTTGCGGTCGACCACCGGCGCCGTGATGTTGGGGGCGGTCCCGGTCGCGAGATTGGTGTTGTAGGTCTGGAACCGGTCATAGGCGCCACGGCTGAAAGAGAAGCCGTCGGTCAGCCTGAGGCCGGCGAAGGGACGGGCCTCCAGTTCCCATTCGGTGCCGAAGGTGTGGGACCGGGGCGCATTGACGAAGCGGCCCACCGTATAGGTGCCGTCGATGATGACCGAGGACTGGACCTGCTGGTCCCGGTAATCGTTGTAATAGGCCGAGGCATTCAGTCTGAGACGCTTGTCAATCAGGTCGGATTTGAAACCGGTCTCGTAAGTCAGGACTTTCTCAGGCAGGAACGGCGTCAACGCGAGATTGGGATAGAAGGTGTTGTAGGCGGTGAATCCGCCCGATTTGACGCCACGGCTGACCGTGGCATAGAGCAGGACCGGATCGACAACGCGGTATTCCAGTCCGATCTTGCCGCTGGCCTTGTCGAGGCCGGTGCTGGCGGAATAAGGGATACCCAGGTTTCCGGCCTGCAACAGGGCGCCGCCGGGGAGAATGCCGGTGACGCTGAAATTGTCGATCTTGCGGTCCTCGATCTCATAGCGCAGGCCGCCGATCACTTTCAGCCGTTGCGTCAGCGCATATTCGACCTGTCCGAAGCCCGCGACCGTCTGGGTGCCCTGGGTGTAGTGGGTCAGGGTTTTGAACCCGTAGGCGTCGGTGAAGTCGGAATAGAAATGATCGACCAGACGTTCCTTGGAATAGTAGACGCCGCCGACCCATTGCAGGGGGGAGGCGGGCTGGTTGGATGCGAGGCGCAACTCGTTGGTGAAAACGCGGGCGTTGGTGCGGAAGAATTCGTCGGCATAGGCGCCGGGAGTGCCGTCCCAGTCGTTGAATTCCTTGCGGTCGAAGCTTTCGTAAGCGATCAGATCGGTCAGCTTCACGGCGCCAAGGGATTGGTCGATCTGGACCGTGCCACCGATGCCGCCGTTGTCCTTGAAGGGGTGGGTGCGGGTGCCGGCCCCGACCAGACGGGCAAAATCCGGGGAAATGTCCCAGGCCGTCGCATTCTGGGATGCGGGCGGGGCGTAAGGCACCGACGAGCCCGGGGTCGGACCGAGAAGACGGGCGCCCAGGCCGTCGGAATGGTCGCGACTGCCATGAAGATTGACCTTGATGGCAAGGGTGTCATTGGCGTCCCAATCGCCTTTCAGGCGGACCGCCTGACGGTCCTTGTCGCCCAGCTTCTCGCCGGTGACGCTGTTCTTCTGCCAGGATCCGCCTTCCTCCGCAGTGGCGGCCAGCCTGAGGCGCAGGCGATCGGTGACGGGGCCCGACGCATAGGCATTCACCAGCGTGTCGGCGAAGCGGCCGATCTGGAAGCTTCCCCCGGCGGTCGGAGTGCTGGTCGGGTTGGCGGTGTCGATATTGATGGCACCCCCCGTGGTGTTGCGGCCGTAAAGCGTGCCCTGCGGCCCGCGCAGGATTTCAACCCGGTCGACGTCGAAGATCTGCCCCTGCGTGGTGAGGGGCAGGGGAAAGGACTCGCCGTCGATATAAACGCCGACGGTCGGCGCGTTGTTCGCGGCATAGTCCGAGAAGCCAAGGCCGCGAATGCGGAAGTTCGGCTCGCCGCTGCCGAAGGCGGGTTCCACCTGGACGCTGGGTGCCACGCGGGCGAGATCGTTGACCGTTTTGACGTTGAGGTCCGCCAGATCTTCCGCCGACAGGGTTGTCAGGGCGATCCCCAGGTCCTGGGCCGATTGTTCGCGATGCTGCGCGGTGACAACCACCTCCTCGACATGGGGATCGGTTTTCGATGGCGTCCTGGCGGTGCCGGCATCCGCCACCGTGACCGGCGCGGCGACGCCGTCGGCCCAGGCAACGTCGGGAATAACGGCGCCGCCCAGAAACAGGGACGACACTCCGAAGGAAAGCGCGGAAATCCTCTTGCTTATCATACTGAACAATCCCCTGGTCGCGATCACCGGCCGGGCCCCCGGCCGCCAGTGATAGATCTAAATCTATAGAAACGGTAAACTGATAGCAACAACCCAGTCAACCACAGTATTTAAAAGAATTTATACAAAATTTTTGTGTTGATATGGCATTCCTTTCTGCCGCCCCTTCTGATCTCCCGGTCACGACCGGCCCATCGCCACTGGCGGTTCCGGGGCGACCTGTCGGGCGAAAATGCGACCACTGCCGGAATTCGCCCCGCACGCGGGCGGGGACGCGCTATTCTCGCTGACCTTCCCTGCGCTCCCGATGGACTTACGAATGATGGTCGGATCGCTCAATCTGACGATCTCCCTCCTGGAACAGACCTGCGTTTATCTGGTCATTGCCCATCTTCTGAGCCGGACGCGCCTGTTCATCCCGGTGATGCATGTCACCATCCGGCTGCCGCATAAGGTGGCCTGTTACCTGATTTTTTCCATTTTCTGCATCATGGGAACCTATTTCGGTCTGCGATTGGACGATTCGATCGCCAATACGCGGGCGATCGGCGCCGTCCTGGGCGGGATTCTGGGGGGACCGTCGGTCGGTTTCGCAGTCGGTCTGACCGGGGGACTGCATCGCTATTCCCTGGGGGGAAGCACCGATCTGGCCTGCGCCATTTCGACGGTGGCGGAAGGGCTGATCGGCGGCGCGGTGCACCGCTACCTGATCCGGCGTGGCAAGATCGACCTTCTGTTCCAGCCGGTTCGCGTTTCCGCGGTCACGTTCGTGGCGGAGGTCGTGCAGATGGCGATCATCCTTCTGGTGGCAAGGCCGCTGCCCGTCGCCGTCCATGTGGTTCAGAACGTCGCCCTGCCCATGTGGATCGCCAATACCCTGGGGGCCGGCTTGTTCATGCGCATCCTGGTCGACCGCCGGGTGATGGTGGAAAAGCAGTCCAGCGTGTTCTCCGCCAAGGCGTTGAAGATCGCCGCGCGCGCCGAGGGCGTGCTGCGCAGCGGATTCAACGAGGAAAACTCCGCCCGGGTCGCCCGCATCATCTATGAGGAGACGGGGGTGGGCGCGGTCGCCATCACCGACCGGGAGAAACTTCTCGCCTTCATCGGGATCGGCGACGACCACCATCTGCCGGGGCGGCCGATCAGTTCGGGGCAGACGCTTCAGGCGATTGCCGAAAACCAGGTGATGTACGCCGATGGCAACGAGGTCGCCTATCACTGCTCCATCAGCCCCAATTGCCGGCTGGGCGCGGCCCTCGTCATTCCGTTGCGCGGGGAGGGCGCCCATGTCGTCGGCACCATCAAGCTCTACGAGCCCAAAACGCGGCTGTTCTCCACCATCAATCGCACATTGGGGGAGGGAATCGCCCGCCTGCTGTCGGCGCAGATCCTGGCCGGACGTTACGAACAGCAAATGCATCGCATCGAACAGCAGCAGCAACTGCTGGCCCAATCCGAGATCAAGCTGCTCCAGGCGCAGGTCAACCCGCATTTCCTGTTCAACGCGCTCAATACCCTGTCCGCGGTCATCCGGACGGAGCCGGAGCTTGCCCGCCAGTTGGTGCTCAATCTCTCGACCTTTTTCCGCAAGAACCTGAAGCGTCCCAGCGACGAAGCCTGTCTGGCCGACGAGATCGAGCATGTCAACGCCTATCTGCAAATCGAACTGGCGCGGTTCACCGGCCGGCTGGCCGTGGATATCGACGTGCCCCCGGATCTGACCCATGCCCGCCTGCCGACCTTCTCCTTGCAGCCGATCGTCGAGAACGCCATCAAGCACGGGACATCGCGCCTGATCGGCGACGGCCGCGTCCGCATTGCCGGCCGCTGCGATGGCAGCGATCTGTTGTTGTCGGTCGAGGACAATGCCGGGCTTTACCAGCGCCAGCCCGGTGGCGACGGTCTGGGCATGGGACTGGTGGACAGGAGGATCCGCAGCCGTTATGGCGACGGATACGGGCTGGATGTCGAATGCGATCCCCATGTCTTCACCCGTGTCACATTGCGGGTCCCTCTGGAGGAACTGGCGGCATGATCCGCACATTGATCGTCGACGACGAGCCCCGCGCGCGGACCGAGCTTGCGAACCTGTTGAAGGGGGCCGGGGACGTTGAGGTCGTGGGGGAATGCGCCAATGCCATCGAAGCCATCGGCGCGATCAACCGGCTGGTGCCGGCGGTGGTGTTCCTCGACATTCAGATGCCGCTGATCAGCGGTCTTGAGATGCTGTCGATGCTCGATCCCGACAGGATGCCCAGGATCGTCTTCCTGACCGCCTATGACGACTATGCTGTCCAGGCGTTCGAGGAGCATGCCTTCGATTACCTGCTGAAGCCGACCGACCCGGCCCGTCTGGAGAAGACGCTGGACCGGCTGCGCCGTGACCATGCCCCCCAGTCCGTCGACGTGCTGGGGGGCGGGGACCTGCTTCGCCAGATCCCCTGCGCCGGGGTCAACAGCATCTTTCTGATGAAGATCGGGGAGATCGAATATGCCGCCTCTCGTCTCGGCGGCATCTATGTGATCGGCGCCGACGGACAGGAGCGGTTCACGGAGCTGACCCTGCGCACGCTGGAGGAAAAGACGCCGCTGGTCCGCTGCCACCGTCAGCATCTGGTGAATACCGAGCATATCAAGGAGATCCGTTTCGTCGATAACGGCCTCGCGGAGATCCACACGGTGTCCGGGCAGACGGTTCCGGTCAGCCGCCACTATCTGGGGCCCCTGATGGCCCGTCTCGGCATTTCCTGATCCCCCTTTCCTGGGGGCGGCGGGCACCACTCAGGGTTTTCCGGCGACGGCTCGGCCTGGGCTCCCGACCTCTCGCCCAAGGGGTGTCCCCGATGTCCCTTTCTTTTTTATAGGTTTCCTCCAGTTCGTTTCTGGAGGACCGTCATGGACCACGCGGTATCATTCGTGATCGCGGCATTGTGCCTTTTGGCCATTTGCTATCGATTCTACGGAATTTTCTTTGTTCGCAAGGTGTTGCGCGCCGACGACAGCGAAGTTACGCCCTCGCATGAGCTGGCCGACGGCAAGAATTACGTCCCCACCCGGAAATGGGTGAATGCCGGGCAGCATTTCGCCGCCATCGCGGCCGCCGGACCGTTGGTCGGGCCCGTTCTGGCCGCCCAGTTCGGCTATCTTCCCGGTTTCGTCTGGCTGCTGGCCGGTTGCGTGGTGGGCGGCGCCGTGCATGACACGGTGGTCCTGTTCGCGTCGATGAAATATCAGGGCAAATCCCTGTCCGAGGTCGCCAAAGCCGAACTGGGGCCGGTGGCCGGCTGGAGCACCGGGCTTGCCATGCTGTTCATCATCACCATCACCATGGCCGGCCTGTCGATGGTCGTGGTCCATGCCCTGGAGCGCAACGCCTGGGGGACCTTCGCGGTCTTCATGACCATTCCGATCGCCATCGCGCTTGGCCTTTATGAGCGCCTGACCGGCAGTTCGAAGGGCGCGACCTATGTCGGCGTCGCCGCCATCATCGCCTCGGTTTTCGCCGGTCCCGCCATCCAGGGATCGGTCGTCGGCGAGTGGCTTAATCTGCATGAGACGACGGTCAGTCTTCTCTTACCGGCCTATGCCTTCTTCGCCACGGCCCTGCCGGTGTGGCTGCTGCTGACCCCGCGCGGTTATCTGTCCAGCTTCATGAAGATCGGCGTGTTCGGCGCCCTGGTGATCGGCGTTCTGTTCATCAATCCCGAAGTGCAGTTCCCCGCCTTCACCCGTTTCATCCACGGCGGCGGACCGGTGCTGAACGGGCCCGTGTGGCCGTTCATCTCGATCACCATCGCCTGCGGCGCGATTTCCGGCTTCCATGCCTTCATCGGTTCGGGGACCACGCCGAAACTGGTCGATAAATGGAGTGACATCCAGACCGTCGCCTTCGGCGCCATGCTGGCGGAATGCGTTGTGGGCGTCATGGCCCTGGTCGCCGCCACCGCCCTGCATCCGGCCGACTATTTCGCCATCAATTCGGCCCCGGCGGTGTTCAAGAGCCTCGGCATGGAGGTGGTGGACCTGCCACGCCTGTCCGAACAGATCGGCATCGACCTCTATGGCCGGACCGGCGGCGCCGTGACCCTGGCGGTCGGCATGTCCTACATCTTCACGAAAATCCCCTGGTTCGGACATCTGTCGTCCTACTTCTTCCAGTTCGTGGTGATGTTCGAGGCGGTGTTCATCCTGACCGCCGTGGACAGTGGCACCCGTGTTGCCCGCTATCTGATCCAGGACCTGGGGGGCGACCTCTATTCCCCGCTGAAGCGCCTCGACTGGGTGCCGGGTTCGGTGGGCGCCAGCATTCTGGCCTGCCTTGCCTGGGGATATCTTCTGAATTCGGGCGACATCAATTCGGTCTGGGCGCTGTTCGGGGTGTCCAACCAGTTGATGGCGGCCATCGGTCTCGCGGTCGGCGCCACGATGATCCTGCGTCTGTCGGCGAAACGCCGCTACATGCTGACCTGCCTGATCCCGCTGGCCTATCTCTATGTGACGGTGAACTATGCCGGCTACTGGATGATCGCCAATGTCTATTTCAACCCGGTGGCCAAGGGCTACAACCTGTTCAACGGCATCATTTCCATCATCATGCTGGTGCTGGGCGTGATCATCATGGTCGCGGCCCTGCGCAAATGGACGGAACTGCTGCCCCGGCGCGCCGTCGAAACCCGAAGGGAAGCGGCCTTGTCCAACGCCTGAGCGGGACCGCTCTCCCGGCTGCAACGGGACCGCCTGTTGCAGCCGGCCCGCCCCGCCCCGGGACCGGGAACCATGCTGACAAAACAAAGGCCTCCGTCGCATTCGCGCGGAGGCCCTGGTGTGTCCCGGACCGATGGTCGGTCAGCGCGCGTGATGGCGCGGAATGGCGGGGTAGACGAAACCTTTGACGGGGTAAACCGTCTGGCCGATCTCTCCGGTCGGGTGGTACCAGACACGGACGCGGCTCCAGTCATTGCCTTTGGAGACATCGACGATCTTGACCGCCTTTTCGACCTGACCCCGGTGACCGTTGATCGGGGACCAGTTGGCGTGATCGACGATGATGGTCCGTTTGCCCTGGGTCGAACGGACGACGGCGACATGGCCGTGCGGCAGAATGCCGGTCTTCGAGAACACCATCACCGATCCGGCCTTCGGCTGCCGGCCGCGATTATACTGGCCGTTCGCGGCATCCCACCATTGGTAGGCGTCGCCATGCAGGCCAAGCGCGGTGGAGTGCTGCACGAACTGAACGCAGTTCAGTCCCTGTGCGTGGACGGTCCCGGCAGCGCAGATCAGGCTGGCAGCGACCAAGGCGGCTGAAAAAACGTGCCGCAGATGGGGTGTCAATCTCTGCATGTCGGAAAACCTAATCGGTTTTTCCGAAGATGGCGATAGAAAAAGTCAATCAGTGGCCGGCGGCCGGTTGGATTTCTGTGGAAAAAAATGAAAATTCCAATCTATTCCTATGGTTGGGGCAGGGGGCGATCCGGCTCCGCGCCGCCTCTCGCCAGACGCCGGTGGTGGCGGCCGGCCTCTGGCTGTGGTGTCGTCGGCAGGTGGTACGGGCCCGGCGGCATGGCGTTCGGCGCCAGGGTCCACATCGGCCGCCGCCGGTGGACCGGGCGGGCCGCCTGTGCTATGCCAGCCGGGACGGCCGGCGGTTTTCGTCGCGGGGCCCGTGCAGTCTTCGAGGAGAGGAGTAATGGGGATCGTCT
Organism: Telmatospirillum sp.; assembly: GCA_009712185.1. Taxonomy (GTDB): domain Bacteria; phylum Pseudomonadota; class Alphaproteobacteria; order Rhodospirillales; family Magnetospirillaceae; genus Telmatospirillum. The sequence continues at coordinate 12,498 of WASQ01000136.1, forward strand.
ATGTCGCGCGCAGCGTAACCCTGGGCAAATGGGGAGCTGACGTCGGCCTCGGAAAGAACATTTTCAAATTGGGCGTGGCGGACAGCGCTGACGCGCTCCCGGACCTGTTGAAACAGGGGTTCTGCGGGGTTGCCGACTGGACTCTGGTGTCGAAAGCGGACGCCGGAGACGTGCCGGAGGATGACCTGATCGACCGGCTGGCCCGCAAGGAGAAGATGATCGATCCCGCCCTTTATCCAAAACTCAAGGGGCTGCGCGGAGTCTTCAAGGTGAAGTCGGAGCATGTCGAAAACCATGTCCTGGTGAAGAAGGCCCTGGAGGGCGTGGACACCAGCCAGCTCAAGATCAAACCCGTCGATATCGCCGCCTATATGATCCACAACGTTCTCAGCTGATATCCCCCTCCCAGAGGAGTTTTCATCTTGCCGGCCTTGATACTTCCCTATAAGGGCGTCAGACCGACCATCGCGACCGACGTCTTTGTCGCCCAGAATGCCGTTGTGACCGGAGACGTGATCATCGGATCCCAAAGCAGCATCTGGTATGGCTGCGTCCTGCGGGGCGACGTCAATGTCATCCGCATCGGGGAGCGGACCAACATCCAGGACGGAACCGTCGTCCATGTGACCCGCCAGACCCATCCCACCGTGATCGGGTCGAATGTCACGGTCGGGCATGGCGCCATCCTGCATGGTTGCACGCTGGAGGATAACAGTTTCGTCGGCATGGGGGCGACGGTGATGGACGGCGCAGTCGTCGAAAACGGCGGCATGGTGGCCGCCGGCGCCCTGGTGACGCCGGGCAAGCGGGTCCGCCGTGGCGAGTTGTGGGGCGGCAGCCCGGCCCGCCTTCTGCGGCCGTTGTCCGAGGAGGAAATCGCCTATTTCGCTGTCTCGGCCGCCCATTACGTCGAGCTTGGATGGGACTATATCCTGGAGGCCAAGGCGCTTTAGGGCGGAGGCCGGTTCTTCCGGCGGCTTTGCCGGAGCCGGTTGCGAAACGGCGGCCTGTCGCTGTTTTCCGGCCCGGGAAAAAAACCTGACCGGTGGAAAAAAAGAAGGCCGGAGCTTGCGCTCCGGCCTTTTGTCGTCAGTTCGATCAGAACTTCAGCCGCATCGATGTGTAGAGGCTGTGAACTCTGTAACTGGACTGGGATTCGCCCGATGTCAGGCTGGTGATGGTCCCGCTGGACAGGATCATCGGATTCCAGCCATAGGCCCAGTCATTGTCCTTGTACATGTCGAAGCCATATCCGGCCATGAAGCTGATGTTCGAGGTCAGATCATACTCGCCGCGAAGCTTGAAGCTGTGCATCGAGGACGAGATGCTCGGCAGGTTCTGGACGTTCTGGTAGCTCTGGGTCGGGTTGGCGACCGAGATGCCGTCGAACAGGTTGTAGCCGATGTCACCATAGCTGAAGGTGTAGTCGGCGGTCAGTTTCAACTTGTCCGTGGCTTTCCAGGTGCCCGACAGGCCGGCAGTGTGGATGCTGTCTGTCGTGTTGGCATCCCAACCCCAGTGGTTGATGGTCGAGGCGACGCCGTTGCCCCGGTTGTCGTAGAAGACCTCCTGGTAGGTGTAGAAGGCGTGGAGATCGATGGTCTTGACCGGGGAGTAGGTGACGTCCGGACCGATTGACGCATTGTAATCCCGCTGCGTTCCGGTCTGGCCGCTCAGGTAATGGTAGTGGTTGCCCTCCCACTTGCCATTGAGCCCGAAGTTCCACTCATGCGTCGGCATATAGTCGGTACGCACACGGATCCGGTCGGCTGTCCGCGGGGTCTGATAAAAGGCCCCCGATTCGAGCGCGGTCGTTGTGTATTCGTAGGTTCCGGCGCGAACCGCATGCTCGTAGGCGATCGAGCTGTGGACGTCCTTGATCGAGTTGTTGCTGAGCTTGGCGGTAATGGTGTTCTCGCCGCTGTGGCCGACCCAGTATCCCACCGGGGCTCCGGTGGTGATGGAATCGCCGGCATCGCGATGGACGTCATCATAGCTGTAACCCAGGGTGGCCTTGGTGCTCTGGAGGATGCGGTAGGACCCCTCCAGGGCGACCTTCTGCTTCGTCCAGCTCTGGTTCTTGGTCAGATAGTGGCCGCCATAGATGCTGTTGGTCTCCGCCTCGAAATAGCCGGCTCCATAAATGCCGACGGGATTCGAGCCGACCTCGCGGCCGTCGATGCTGTAGCTGGCCTTCAGGTCAAGCTTCGGCAGGGGCCGCGAGATGATCGAGGCTGTGCCGTTGTAGACCCGGGCCATCTGCTGGGTCGTGGCGGCGCCCGGATTGAGGATCATCCCGTAACCCAGTTGTCCGGACGGCGTTCCGGTAATCGACGGAAGCGAGACGTTCGAACTTTCAATGCCGTAGCGGAAGTCCGCATTGGCCTGGGTCTTCTGCGTCAGGCTGTAATTCGCCATGGCGCTGATGTAGTGGGCGTCGTTGCTGGGCGGCAACGAGTAGGTGCTGGTGAACTGCGCGGTATTGCCGCCACCGTTGGAGTTGGTGAAGAAGGGTGCGGAAAAAGCCGTGTTGTTGTTCACGAACTTCGAATAGTCATACCGCACCGCCGCTTGCAGGCGTTCGGTGTTGTATTCGCCCTGAATATTGTACTGATCGGTGTCGTAGTTCACCGGCTGGGGAAACGCCGTTCCTTCGGCCGACCCGAAGATCGTCTGAAGAACCGTGCCTTCCTTGTGTTCGTGCCGGAGACCGGTCGTCACCGTCCAGTCGCCGATGATGTATTTTCCGTCGGCGCCGCCGATATCACGACGGGTGCCGGCGGTCTCCTGCGACAGGGGCAGCGGGTGGGTTGCAAAATATTGCAGCCCGACACCGGGAACCGACTGGGTGGCCCCGCCGTATCCCGGGATCTGCAACCCGCCGAACTGGGCGAGGCCCGACGACAGATGGCCGGCCGAGTTGTAGGGGGTCAGGAAGGTCTGTCCGGTATAGGTGATGGCGTTATAGGACAGATTGGCCTTCCACACGCCCTGCTGGCCGGCGCTGACCGAGACTTCCGATTCCGGGGCCAGGGCGTTGTTGGGGCCCAGGTGATCCGGCTGGAAATCAAGATTGCGGCCCGTTGCCTCGAAGGACAGGGGCGCGCCCGAGCCCATCTTGGAATCGCCCTCGACATGGAACCCGCCGATCGAGCCGAACCCCTTCGAGGTCTGGCCGTTGTAGCGGCCGTAGAGGGGGGACGTGCTGCTCTGGTAGCGGGCGCCGATATCGATTTCGTTGCGATAGACGGGCGTCGCATCCTGATCCTGGCTCGAACCGCCCATGTCGAAGTTCTGCGCGGCCGCCGTCATCGGGGCCAGACAGACGCTCGCCAGTGCCGCGGCGCGAAGGGTGCTATTTTTTCTCATGGTACACCTCGTTCATCCGATCTCTGGCGTCAGCGAAGGAAGGCTTCGCCGGCGGGGCTGTTGGAGCCGTGGATGTTGGAGTGGCAGTTGAGACAGCTACGATTGTTCATGTAGTTGGTCTGCGTGTGCCCTCCGGGCAGCGATCCCTTGCCGCCGAACCAGCCGCCGCTCTGGTTGCTCGCCGCGCTATGGCAGCTCGAACACAGATAAGGCTGACGTTCGGTCAGCATGGCCGCCTGAGGTGAACCATGCGGGTTGTGGCAGTTGTCGCAGTTCTCGCGAACCGGCTGATGCTCGAAGAGGTAGGGGCCGCGCTTGTCGGCGTGGCAGGCGTAACAGGTCGCGTTGATCGACACCGCCTTGACCAGCTTCGGACCGGCGGAGCCATGGGTGTTGTGGCAGTCCGAACAGGACACTTTTCCCTCGCGAACCGGGTGGTGCGAGTACTGGAAGCTGTCGGCCCGCTGCTGGCTATGGCAACTGAAGCATTTTTCAGGTTCGGTCGCCTTGGACAGGATCGGGTCCTTGTCGGCATGGACGGTATGGCAGTTGTTGCAACCGACCTCGTTGGAGGCGTGCTGGCTGCCGTTCCATTTCATGCGCGCGGAATTCTTGTGACAGGTCAGACAGACTTCGGACCGGGCCTCGGACGACGAAGCGCCGGGGCCGGAGAAGACGATGGCCGGAAGCGGCCGCTTCTCGCCCTTTGGCGGACGGGCGCTGGCATGGGCCGCACTGGGGCCGGGGCAGGATTCGCATCCATGGTTGGCGGCCGGCGGCCTGGGATCCTGGGCGACGCCATGTTTGGTGTGCATGACGGAATTGTAGGGCGCCTCGTCATGGCACTTGAGGCAGGTCTTGTCGCCCTTTTCGGAATAGAGCGCCGGTTCGGCGGACGGATCCGCCGCGGCAAAAGCATTCGCGGCCCAGAGTACGGCGACACCGCACAGCAGGCCGATCATCGTAGATTTAAGAGTCATGTTTCCCCCTTGGTTCTTACTCCGGGAGTACCTACTTCCACCTATCGTTGTTTACGTCTGGTTGACATTTTCGACGGGAAAGATGGTATGGAGGGCATTTGAGGGCGAACGGATTGAAAGGAAAAGTTTCCTAATAAACCGGTAAGTTCTATCGTTGATTATAGTTATTTAATCCTGGATAAGACTGTTATCCGGCCGCTCGCCTTTCGACAACGTGCCACCCACATTAGAAATATATGACATATGAAAAGCGGCTGGCAAACGAATACCCTTATTGGGTAAACGGGAATGCGTGGTTCGAGCAATATGTGGCGAATTTATCACAGTTCGGCGTTCGGACGGTGGTGGAGACGGGAGAACAGTGTTTAGGAGCGGTTTTTTGCCGCGCGACGGCTGGTTTCCTGTGAATTCCGGTCCCGGAAAGGGGTGTGGCGGCGGCGTCGCGCGGGAAACTGGGGGCGTGCGGAGGAGGGGACGGAACGGGGTCGCATCTGATGGGGCCTCCCATTGGCCCGTCATTGTCCCTGCCCAGGCAGGCGACCTACCTCCAAATTTTGTGTGTATCCCATCGGACGACGCCGGGCTCTTCGGACGACGTCGGGCTCTTGCCGGCCGGGTCGTCCGGCCGGACCCGTCGATCCGGCCGAGTCCGCTTTGCGCCGCCGGTGGCGTGGGCCGGCAATGACGATGAGGCATCCTCATTGCCGGCCTGTCTTAAATCCCGGTGGACCGGCGATGAGGCATCCTCAT
>WASQ01000136.1:17606-156591 GCA_009712185.1 Telmatospirillum sp.
TCCTCATTGCCGGCCTGTCTTAAATCCCGGTGGACCGGCGATGAGGCATCCTCATTGCCGGCCTGTCTTAAATCCCGGCGGTCCGGCGATGAGGCATCCTCATTGCCGGCCTGTCTTAAATCCCGGTGGACCGGCGATGAGGCATCCTCATCGCCGGCCTGTCTTAAATCAACGTCTGTTTCACATAGGATCCCGGGGCGTCGTCAAGCGGGATATTGGCGCCCGCGCCCGGTTCGCGCGCCGGCGCCGATCCGCCGGCATACTTCGATACCCATTTCTGCCAGTCGGGCCACCAGGATCCTTCCTGCTGTTCCGCGTTGCGGAGCCACGCATCCGGATCCTTCGGTTTGCGGGAATTGGTCCAATAGCAGTATTTATGGGCCTCCGGCGGATTGACGATGCCCGCGATATGGCCTGATGCCGAGAGGACGAATTTGACCGGGCCGCTGTAAAGCTGGGTCGCGGCATAGGTGGTCTTCCAGGGGGCGATATGATCGTCGCGGGTTGAAACGAGATAGACCGGAACCTTGACGGCGGTCAGATCGATCGGCGTCCCGGCGAGGGTGATGCCGCCTGGCTTCGACAGCAGATTCTCCTGATACATCTTGCGCAGATAGAAGCTGTGCATGGCCGCCGGCATCCGGGTGGAGTCTGAATTCCAGTAGAGAAGGTCGAAGGGGAACGGCTCCTTGCCCAGCAGGTAATTGTTCACCACGAACGACCAGATCAGATCGTTGGCGCGCAACATATTGAAGGTGGTTGCCATCTCGGCGCCGTCGAGATAGCCGGCCTGCTGCATCTTGCCCTCAAGATATTGAAGCTGGGCCTCGTCGATGAAGACCGACAGTTCCCCGGGATCGGAAAAATCGACCATGGTGGCGAAGAAGGTGGCCGAGGCGATACGGTCGTCACCCTTTGCGGCCATGTAACCCAATGTCGCCGCCAGCAGGGTGCCGCCCAGGCAATAGCCGACCGCGTTGACCCGCCGTTCGCCGGTGACCTTTTCGATCTGGTCGAGTGCCGCGATGGGGCCTTCCAACATATAATCCGCAAAGGATTTTGCCGCCAGTTCGCGACCCGGATTGATCCAGGAAAGTACAAAAACAGTGTGTCCTTGTTCAACCGCGTAGCGAATGAAGGAGTTTTTCGGCCTCAGATCAAGAATGTAATATTTATTGATCCACGGTGGGACAATCATCAATGGAGACTTTGCGACGGTCTCCGTGGTCGGTGAATATTGAATTAATTGTATCAGATCGTTCTGATAGATGACCTTTCCCGGCGTGCTGGCGATGTTTTCACCGATCCGGAAGGCCGTCGTATCGGTCATGCGGATAGCCAGCTTGCCCTTGCCGCGCTCCAGGTCCTCCAGCAGATGGGTCAAGCCCTTGATCAGGTTCTCGCCGCCGGTTTCCAGCGTCTCTCTCAGGACCTCCGGATTGGTCGCCACGAAATTGGAGGGCGCCATGGCATCGGTAAACTGGCGTGTGAAAAAGTCGACCTTCCTGGCAGTGTGGCCATCCAGACCCTGCACATCCTGGACGACGCGCTGAACCCAGCGCGCGGTCAGCAGATAGGACTGCTTGATGAAGTCGAAAACCTCGCTTTCGTCCCACAGCTTGTCCTTGAAACGCCGGTCGGCGGCGTCGGGCACGGCCACCGGCTGGGCCTCGTGGCCCAGCAGCCGCTGGGTCGTCGTCTGCCAGAGCTGGAAATAGTCGTTCCAGAGCCCCATCTGGGCTTCCACCAGTCTGGCGGGGTCCGACATCATCCGCGCGGTCATTTCTAGGAACGCGTCCCCGATATGCAAGGGATCGCAGGCTTCCTCCAGCGATCCGGCACTGGCCTGTCTTGCAAGGAATTCGGTGACGATCCGTCGGCTGCGTTCGGCGATGTCGGCCATCACCCGGGGAAAGTCGCCGGGGTTGGCGAACGTCGTCTCGGTCTCACTGTTTTCGGCCATTCTCATCGTTACCTTTTCACCGTCATGAGCCTTGGTTCCGGCCCTGGTTCATATCCGCGAAGGGGGTAGCGAGTCTGCTAGTCTTAAGGGAGATCTGAAAACGACTCCGAAGGACGTTTTCTCTTTGGTACTATATACTTTCCGCCGAGAAATTGTTAAATGTTCGTTCGGCCCGGATAGAGCCCATTCAGAACAATTCGTTATCGCGAGGAGCATCCGCTGCATTATGTACGAGGCCAAAAAGCAACGACGCCGGGGCACCAGCCTGGCGGCCGGCAGCGTGCTGCTCTCGGCGATTCTCCTGGCCGGTTGCTCCTCCGGCGGTAACGGCTTCAACCCTGGCAGCGTTGCGGACGATGTGGCGGACTGGATTCACGGATCTCCCGATCGCGGCGATTCCGCAAAAGATTTGTCAAGTGACGCTTTTCCGAAAATTCGCAACGATCAGCGCCCGGTCATCAACACGAACAGGCAGCGCGAGACCCTGACCAGGGATCTGAACGCCGATCTGGCACAGGGAAAGAAGGTTCAGTCCAATCTTCTGGAGAGCGGCGATCCCACCCGTCCGGTCGAGCCCGGGGCGGTCCCTGCCGCCCGGCCGGCCACGGCGCCGTCGGCGGGATCCGCGCCCGTCCATCCGTCTTCCGCCGATCCGTCTTCCGGGCAGCCCTCTTCCGCGCCGGCAGCGGGTGGACCCGGGGCGTTTCTGACACCGGTCCCGTCCCTCGCGCCGGTCCATTCGGATCCGGGACGTCTCCTGGCCGCCATGCCCGATCTGTTTGACCGCGCGGTCATCCTGACGGCGGCCGCCTATGCGCAGCCGGCATCGTCGCCGCCCGCGATGACGGCGCCGGCCGCCCCGATGGATCCCGAGCCCGACGCCGCCCAACCAGCCCCGTCGCCGCGTCCGGCGGGGGCTCCGGCATCCGGACCGGCCGGAAAACCGGCGGTTCCGCCAGCCTCTGCCGCCCCGTCCCCGTCCCCGGCGCCTGTCGCGACCGCCGTGAGCGCGCCCGCCGCTCTCCAGCCGGCCTCATCGCAGCCCGTCCCACCGCCGCCGTCCCCGGAGTCCGGTTCCGGTACGGCCACCGCCATTCCTGCCGTCACCGCCCCGGCCGCGCCCGTTCCGGCGAAGGCGCCGGCCCTTTCTCCGGCGTCCGTTTCCTCGCCTTCCGTCTCTCCCGCGCAGGTGCCGTCCGCGGCCGGTACCTCCACACCGGTTCCGATCGTTCCCCCGCCGGCGTCCGTCCGATCGGCGACGTCCGCTGTCGCGGCCCCGGCAAAGCCGGCCGCCGCTCCGGCAGTTGCGACGCCGCCTTCCATCCAGGCGTCCCAACAGTCCATTCCGGCCCCGCAGTCCATTCCGGCCCCGCAGGCGGATCCCGGCCGTGCCAGTCCGGGCGCGGACTCCGGCCCGGCGCCATCGGCTGCCGCGCCATCCGCTCCGGTACCGTCCGCGCCTGAGCCGTCCGCGCCTGAGCCGTCCGTGCCCATGCCGGTCGTTGTGGCGCCCGCCGACCCGGTGCCCGCCCCAACGATACCCGTCCCGTCGACATCTGCCGCGTCGATATCCGTCCCTTCGGCTCCGGCCGTTGACAATCCGGCCGCGTCAGCGGCCAACCCGCCGATCTCCAACCCGCCGGCCCCCAATTCCCAGGCGGATGATGTGCCGGCCTCGCCTCCGGTGGCGTCCCGGGCAGGGGAGGCCGCGGCCGCCTCGGTGACCAGCGCGATCGTTCCGCCGCCGGTGCCGGTCGAGGCCTCCGCCCCCGAGACGAATCCGGTGCCGCCCGGCGTTGCTTCTCCTTCTGCCGTTCCGGCTGCCGTCGCCCAGTCCGGATCGACCGGTCCAGCGGCGGAACCAGCCCCTTTGCCCGCAGACAAGCCGGTTTCCTCCGCGCCGGCCCCGATCCTGCCGGCCGACAGCGGGGCCTTGCCCGTGGCGTCCGATGCGGGCGGCGCCGCTGTGGCCTCCTCTCCCATGGTCGCCGCTCCGGCTGCGATGGAGACCGGCGCGACATCCCGGCCCGACACCGTGACGCAAGGGTCCGGACCGGCGGTTGAGCCGGTGCCGGAGGTCCGTCCGGCCGCCACGGCAACGCGGCCGGCCCTTCAGGATGGCGCGTCGCCGGTTGTTTCTGAGACCGGTCCGGCCGGTTCCGACACCCCCAGGCAGGATCCGGCGGAGTCCGTCCGTCCGCCGGCCGCGGAGCCGGCGGCTCCGGTTTCCCTGACGGCGCGGGATGCCGCCCCTCCACCGCCCGCCCTCCAGCCGCCGGAGGCCCCGACATCCATCGTCCCGCCGGCCGCGTCCGCCGTGTCCGTTCCGGTCGTGGCCGCACCCGCGGTTCCGGTGCTGTCCCAGGCTCCGGCGCCGGCGGAAACGACCGTCGACGCCGTCTACCGCCGCAAGCTGGCGGAATTCCCCGGTGGAATTCTGCCGGTGATGCCGACCTCATCGCCGCTTGTCTCAGAGGGCGGTGACAGGGGCCGCATCGTGCTGATTCCTCCGTCGCAGTTCCGGCGGCAGAAGGCGGTGGACAACGGTGGCGCGCGTCCCTTGTCGTCCTATGACGGGGCAGGGGCCGCCGCGTCTTTCGAGGTCGCGACCGTGGCTTTTGGCGAAGGCACGTCGGAGCTCGGCGCCGACGCCGTCCGTCAGTTGAAGGAGGTGGCGGCGCTGGTGAGGACCAGGGGCGGAGCCTCGGTCCGCGTCATCGGACGGTCCTCCAGCCCGCGCCTTGACGTGACACCCGACGCCAACCGGGCGACCAATCACGATCTTGCCGCGGCGCGCGCGGCCGTCGTCGCCCGCCAGTTGATCCGGCTCGGGGTTTCCGCCCGCCATCTCTATGCCGGCGCGGCCGACAGCGCTTCCCTCAGTGGTGACGCGACGGAGATCTATATCGACTATTGAGCCCTGTGGGGCTAAAGATCTCAGTCACGCCGCCTTTCGCGTCCCAGCGGAAGGCGGCCGGCGTCCCCGTTTCTTTACCCGCCGGGTCGGAAGGTGACGTGATCATCTCCGGATGCGGGGGATCGGGACATTCCTCCACCCATGCCATAGGTGACTGCAACCATGGAAAGTGAATTTTATCGTCTGAAGCGGCTTCCCCCTTATGTCTTCGCCGAAGTGAACGCGATGAAGGCACGAGCTCGGGCCGCGGGGGAGGATATCATTGACCTTGGTATGGGCAATCCGGACCAGCCGACGCCGGCGCATATCGTCGACAAGCTGGTGGAGGCTGCGCGCAATCCGCGCGCCCACCGCTATTCCATGTCGCGCGGTATTCCGGGTCTGCGCAAGGCGCTGGCCGGATATTACCAGCGCCGGTTCAACGTCGATCTCGATCCGGAAACCGAATGCATCGTGACGCTGGGGTCCAAGGAGGGCTTAGCCAATCTCGCCTCCGCCATCACCAGCCCGGGCGATATCCTTCTGGTGCCCAATCCCAGCTATCCGATCCACCCCTATGGCTTCATCATCGCGGGCGGCTCGGTCCGCCATGTGCCGGTGACGCCGGACGGAGAACTGCTGGCCGCGCTGGCCCACGCGGTGAAACATTCCGTGCCGAAGCCGGTGGCCCTGGTGCTCAATTATCCGTCGAACCCGACGGCGCTGATCGCCGATCTCGACTTCTATGGTCAGGTTGTCGATTTCTGCCGGTTCCATGGAATCTATATTCTGTCGGATCTGGCCTATGCCGAGATCTATTTCGATATCGAGCCTCCTCCGTCGATTCTTCAGATTCCGGGCGCGAAGGACGTCGCCATCGAGTTCACCTCGATGTCCAAGACCTACAACATGCCCGGATGGCGCATCGGTTTCGCCGCCGGCAACAAGACGCTGATCCATGCCCTGTCGCGTATCAAGTCCTACCTTGACTATGGCGCGTTCACGCCGATTCAGGGCGCGGCGTCGGCCGCGCGCAACGGCCCGCAGGACTGCGTGGCGGAGATCCGCGAACTCTACAAGGATCGTCGCGATGTGATGATCGAGGGTTTGGAGTCCGCGGGCTGGACCGTTCCCAGCCCGCCGGCCACGATGTTCGCATGGGCGCCCATCCCGAAGCCCTTCGCCCATCTGGGCTCGCTCGAATTCTCGAAACTTCTGCTGAGCGAGGCCAAGGTGGCGGTCGCCCCGGGCGTCGGCTTCGGCGAGCATGGCGACGGCCATGTGCGTATCGCCCTGGTCGAAAACCGTCACCGCATCCGTCAGGCGGTGCGCAACATCAAGCAGTTCCTTGGCTCCTGTGACAAGGTTCTGGAGAACGCGGACAAACAGAAGGCATTGGGAGCGTGATGGACGAACTGAAGATAGCGATCGCCGGGCTGGGCACGGTCGGCGGCGGCACGGTCACCCTTTTGCACCGAAATGCCCGGCTTCTTGAGACGCGCGCGGGGCGCCCGCTGCGTCTGGTGGCGGCCGCCGCGCTGGAAAAGCCGGCGGACCTGCCGCTGGAGGGCGCCGCCTTTTTCGGTGATGCCCGCGCCATGGCGCGGGAGGCCGACTACGATGTCCTGGTGGAGTTGATCGGCGGCGCCAGCGGTGTCGCCCTCGACGTGGTGACGGAGGCGCTCTCCCGCGGGCGCCATGTGGTCACCGCCAACAAGGCGATGGTGGCCCATCACGGTCTGGCGCTGGCCGGGAAGGCCGAGGCGGCGGGCGTGACCTTCGCGTTCGAACCCGCGGTGGCCGGGGGTATCCCGGTTATCAAGTCTCTCCGCGAGGGACTGGCCGCGAACACCCTTTCGCAGGTGTATGGGATCCTGAACGGCACCTGCAATTACATCCTGACGACGATGCGGGAAACCGGACGGGAGTTCGCCGACGTCCTGGCGGAGGCCCAGTCTCTGGGTTATGCCGAGGCCGATCCCAGTTTCGACATCGACGGCATCGATACCGCGCACAAGCTGGCGATCCTGACCAGCCTTGCCTTCGGCACCGCTGTGGACTTTTCCAAGGTGCATGTCGAAGGGATCCGCCGGGTGTCCGCGTTCGACATCCGGTCGGCGGAGGAACTGGGATACCGTATCAAGCTTCTGGGCATCGCGCGGCGGACGGAAACCGGGATCGAGCAGCGGGTGCATCCCTGCATGGTGCCGATCAACTCCTCGATCGGCTGTGTCGACGGGGTGTTCAATGCGGTGGTGGCCGAGGGCGACTTCGTCGGCCGCACGGTGTTCGAGGGGCGGGGCGCCGGCGCCATGCCGACCGCCTCCGCCGTGGTGGCCGACATCCTGGACATCGCGACCGGCCGGCGGACCCCCAGTTTCGGCGTTCCGGCCAGCGCCTTGGCGCCGCTGGTTCCGGCGTCGCTCGACGACCACCGGGGGGCCTTCTACATCCGTCTGATGGTGCTGGACCGCCCGGGCGTGTTCGCCGGCATCGCCGCCGCCCTCCGCGACGAGGAGGTGTCGATGGAATCGGTGCTTCAGCGCGGCCGCGCCCCTGGCGAGACCGTGCCCGTGGTGATGACCGTCCATGACACGCAGGAGCGGTCGATGATGAAGGCGCTGGACCGCATCCGGGCGATCCAGGAGGTCGTGGAACCGCCGCATATGATCCGGATCGAGGCCTTTTGATCGTGCAGGGAGACTGCTCCATGACGGACATTCCTTCTGTCCCGGGGATCGACCGCAATCTTGCCCTGGAGGCGGTGCGGGTGACGGAGGCGGCGGCTCTCGCCGCCTCACGCGAGACCGGACGGGGTGACGAGCGGTCAGCCGATCAGGCCGCCATGAAGGCCATGCGGGCCGCGCTCAACAGCCTTCTGATCGACGGGACCATCGTGATCGGTGAAGGCGAGGCCGATGCCTGCGACATGCTCTACATCGGTGAGAAGGTGGGGGAGAGCCGGGGTGGACCGGCGCTCGACATCGCCCTTGATCCGCTGGAGGGCGCCACCATCTGCGCCAAGGGCGCGCAGAACGCGGTCGCGGTGGTGGCTATGGCCGAACGCGGAAGCTTTCTTTCGGTGCCGGCGGTGTACATGGAAAAAATCGCCGTCGGCCCCAATCTGCCGCCCGGCGTCGTCGACCTGGAGGACAAGCCGGAGACCAATCTGCGCAATCTGGCCAAAGCCAAGGATACCGATATCCAGGACCTGCTGATCTGCATCCTAGACCGCCCGCGCCATGAGGACCTGATTGCCAAGGTGCGCGAGGCCGGGGCGCGGGTGATGCTGATCAACGACGGCGACCTGTCCGGGGCGATCGCCACCGCCCATCCCGATAGCGGCGTCGACATGTATATGGGCAGCGGCGGCGCCTCGGAGGGCGTTCTGGCCGCCGCCGCGCTGGCCTGCGTCGGCGGGCAGATGCAGGGGCGTTTGTTGCTGCGCAGCGAGGACCAGCGGACGCTGGCCCGGCGGTGCGGCATCACCGACTTTTCCCGCCGCTACGAGCTGGCGGACATGGCGCGCGGCGACATCATGTTCGCGGCGACCGGCGTGACCGACGGCGCCCTGTTGCGCGGTGTGCGGCGGTTTCGCGGCGGCGCCGTGACCCATTCCATCGTGTTGCGCGCCAGCTCCGGGACCGTGCGCAGTATTGAGGCCCAGCACCGTCTGGGTCATTTCGGCGAGATTTTCGGCGATTGACGGACCATAGCAGGCCAGCGGCGGGGCAGGGGGGCGACGCCTTTCTCGGGGTTGAACGGTCCTTGACCGGGCGGCGCTGGCTGGCACGTCCCGTCGATGAGCGGCTGGCGCAGGCCATCGCCCAGCGCGTCGAGGTGCCCGACATGGTGGCCCGCGTGCTGGCATCGCGTCAGATCGGGCTGGAGGAGGCGGAAACCTTCCTCAATCCCACCCTGCGCGCCCTGTTGCCCGATCCCTTTCACCTGCGGGACATGGATCGCGCCGCGGGGCGTCTGGCCGACGCGGTCCAGGCGGGCGCGACGATCGGGATTTTCGGCGACTATGACGTGGACGGCGCCACCTCCTCGGCGCTGTTGTCGCGGTTTCTGTGCGCCGCCGGCGCATCGGTGCTGGTCCACATTCCCGATCGCATGACGGAAGGCTACGGCCCCAATGCGCCGGCGCTGCTGTCGCTGCGGGATCGCGGCGCCCGGGTGGTGGTGACGGTCGATTGCGGCGTTACCGCCTTCGAGCCGCTGGAGGCCGCCGCAGACGCCGGTCTCGATGTCATCGTGGTGGACCATCACGCGGCGGAGGCCGGTTTGCCCCGCGCCTTCGCGGTGGTCAATCCCAACCGTCTGGACGAAACCAGCCCGCACGGCCATCTGGCCGCGGTGGGCGTCGCGTTCCTTCTGGTCGTCGCGGTGCATAAGCTGTTGCGGGAACGCGGATGGTTCGGCCGGGACCGGCCGGCCCCCGATCTGATGCAGTGGCTGGACATCGTCGCCCTGGGGACCATTTGCGACGTGGTACCGCTGGTGGGCGTCAACCGCGCCCTGACGGCCCAGGGGCTGAAGGTGATGGCCCGGCGCACCAATCCGGGCATCGCGGCCCTGGCTGATGTGGGGGGGGTGCGCGAACGGATCGATGCCTATCATGCGGGCTACATCCTGGGGCCGCGCGTCAACGCCGGAGGGCGGGTCGGCCAGTCCGATCTGGGGCAGCGGCTGTTGTCGACCGACAGCGGCGAGGAGGCGGCGGCCATCGCCGCCCTTCTCGACGGTTACAACCGCGACCGCCAGGATCTCGAATCCACGGTGCTGCAACAGGCCATCGATCAGGTGGAAAGCCAGGGCGGCGACGGTCCCCTGGTCCTGGCGGCCGGCGAGAACTGGCACCCCGGGGTGATCGGCATCGTCGCCGGACGGTTGAAGGAACGTTACAACCGCCCCGCCTGCGTGATCGCCATCGAGGGGCCGGAGGGCAAGGGCTCGGGCCGTTCGGTTCCCGGCCTGGACCTGGGCGCGGCGGTGATCGCCGCCCGCCAGAGCGGTTTGCTGACCCGGGGGGGCGGCCATGCGATGGCGGCGGGATTCTCGGTTCCCCGCGACGGGATCGAGCCATTGCGCCAGTTCCTGGGAGAGCGGCTGGCCGCCCAGATGGCGGGGCCCCTGCGCCCGGTCCTGGAACTGGACGGCGCGCTGGACGCGGGCGGCGCCACCCTCGATCTGGTGGAAACCCTTCGGCGTATCGGCCCCTTCGGTGCCGGCAATGCCGAACCCCGCTTTGTCCTGACCGCCGCCCGGGTCGTGGCTCCCCGCGTCGTCGGCACCGGTCATGTCGCCTGCCAGATCAGCGGACGGGGCGGCGGCCGCCTGAAGGCCATCGCCTTCCGCGCTCTCGATACCGACCTGGGCCACGCGCTGCTCGCCAACGACGGAACGCCGCTCCATCTGGCGGGCACGTTGCGGATCGATAACTGGCAGGGCAACACCAATGTCCAGATGTTCATCGACGACGCCGCGCCCGTTCTCTGAGCGCCCCGCCGCCTCCCATCCATTTTTCTGCCGTTCGCGTGAGAAAGCCGTTGATTTTGCCCGCTATCAAGGCTATCAAGTGCCTCCTTTCGCGATGTCCCCATCGTCTAGAGGCCTAGGACACCGCCCTTTCACGGCGGTAACAGGGGTTCGAATCCCCTTGGGGACGCCAATCTTTTCAAGCACTTAGCTCAATCCACCCCTTGCCATTCTGCCGGTTTTCTGCCGGATGCGTGCCTGGATACTATAGCGCGGCGCCCGATTTTAGACAGAACGGCAACCGATTTTAGACCGGCAGATTGCGCCCCTCCTCCAAAGCCTCACCAGCCCGAGAGCTTGTTCTGCCTGTTTTGGTGATACGCAAATGGGACTTCGCAGGCGAATGCCGAGCGACATTGGCGACTGGACAACCGGCGCATGGCGGCGGCCACCATCCCAACACATAGCTCGGCTATTTGATGAATCCCACGCTGTTTCGGAAGTCGACGTTTCCAAAACATAGGAAATGGGCTAGAGGCCGCCGTTGCACGATGGTGACGACCCGCAACGCATGATGGAAATTCTTACGGGATTTTGTTGTGATCACAGATCGCGTCAAGGTCAGGTTTCCCCTTTTCCTGGGATGGGCTAGTGCCGCGACACAGTGATTTTGACTGGTTGGGCATATCTATTCGTTCGACTGCGATGGGCCGATTCCGATCCGTCGGCTTTCAAACGCGGACGTGATGAAGCGGACGCTGCTGTCGGGCAGAGGATTTACTCACCGCCTTGTCTGAATTTCCTTGGCCGGCTCTCAATGGGCAAAACTTCAAAATGCCGCAAGCGGTAGTGAGTGGAATGCCGGCGGTCAGCAATAAGCCGGCGCAATGTGGCCGTCATGGAACAATCCTCTACCACTTCGCCTTTTTTAATGCACTTTCACTGTGGATTTTCGCTATAAAGCACATTCTAACTTAGAAACATTCACTCCCTCTATCTCCCGCGGTGAAATTTCGTTGGGACACCGCTATCCATCAACTTACCGCCATCAGCTTTTATTGCTATTTCTAGGCGTTCTTTTACCAGTTCGATGGATTCGAATAGTTTCGTATATTCAGATAAAAGTCCAACCATATTCGCCCTTGAGAGGGTATCCCTGTGCTCCTTGTCCGCGAGGATATTAATCATGTCGATGCGATCGGCAATCGCGTCATAAATATCCGAATACAGTGTATAATCGGCGATAATAATGTCTTTCTTGTACTCGTCTACCAACTCTCTAAGCTCAGAAAGCGCGATCAGAAATTCTGACAGACTGTCGCCATACGATATACGGTTCCATCTACCGTGACTCCGTGGCTCATTTGAGATATCCACTATATTGGCAAGCCTATTTTTCTCCTCTACGTCCTTATTTTCATCAATCTCAGATAATATTTGCGCCATGGCTATTAGAGACATTCGATTTGACGGATAGATAGATCCTAGCCCGCATTGAATCTGTTCTAATCGAGCGACTATCCTATTTCTCCTGAATCGTGCCTTTATTTTATCGAATGAAGCGATATTCTTTTCGATGTGCCCGACAATATCCGTCATCTCGCGCGTCAATTCTTGGATAATCGACGCTATTCCCATAAAATCCAGCATTGAGGGGCCTCCTGCGAATCTAAGCTGCAAGACCGACTGAAAGATATTCATCTTGATCGATGAGCCTGGCAATATTGATTGCGCTAATTCGGGACAAGGTCCGCTGTCGGGGGCCCGCGCTGCCAGGGTGGCCGTCCGGGATGGGCGCCAACCAGTCAAAATCACTGTGTTGCGGTACTAGGGATGTCATGTCGTGAAAGCGTTTGGAGAAATGTGATGGAGGGGGACGCCAAGTCGACAAAATGCCTCTACTGCGGGTGTGAGGAAACAATCGAAGCCCACATAATCCCCAAAGCCTTTGGTCGGCTCGTTAGAGGAAATGCCCAAAATACTGTACGTGTCACATCAGGTCGCACGAAAAAGGATCAATTCGGAGTATATGATAACGGCATACTTGGTGCTAAGTGCGATGGAAAGCTCGGCGAGTACGACGAGTATGCACACTCTTTCTGCCGCTCGTTCGCCACCAATCACAAAATCACCGACCAAGGTTTTTTCCAAGTCGACGGCGCCGATTGTGCGAAATTCTCGAAATTCATCCTTGCCGTGCTGTGGCGGGCCAGCGTTTCCAAACGACCCGAATGCCAGGGGATTGAACTCGGTCCCTACGCGCCAAAAATCGCCGAAATCATTTTCGGCCGTCGGCCGCTTTCCGATCTACCAGAATTCGACCTGCTGCTGATCCGATTGCAGTCATCAAGATTGGTGCCCGAGAATTTTTACACGATGCCCAATCGTGGCAAAATTCTCGAATGCAACAGCTACGGATTCTTGCTCACCGGATTCCGCATCGCCGCAAAACTTGATAGGCGTGAACTACCGGTTAAGATTCAACCATTCTCGATCAACAAGTCCAACATCATGCAGGGCGCGGTCGGAGATTTCGATAGTTCCCCCGAAGTCATGGGAATCAAGAAGATCATGGCGTCAAACGCTCTTTGCCGCCCCCAGAAGGGCGCGATACCGGGACATTGACTTCGAGAAGGGAACGCAGGGCCATCGGGGGTGTCGTTGATGGCAAAGCCCCCGATGTTGTTCGACAGCGGATCAGCACGCGTTATGGCCCGCCCTTTTCGGATAAGGTTTGGGGAGCATCCGCAGATCTTTCCGGAATGCCGGCCGTAGGAAAATCAGATATCGAAATTGTCGAAGCTGATGAGGTGTGGCTCGTGTGATGTTGTCTCTCAGGATTTGTCCTCTCCGCCCCCCTTTCTTGTGGGCCGTCAAAAGCATCTCGTGATAGGTCTCGCCGTCCAGATCGTAGAAGGTGGTTTTGTGGCTTCCGAGGTACAGGAAGTTGCATGCTTGATAGACAACGCCCAGTCCACCACACCGTTCGTCCGCGAAGCTCTGACACCATTTCACCGTGGGGCAGGCCCGCTTGATGTATTTGAGGGCATAGCTGATGGCTTGGCTCTCGGAATTGCGGGGTGCTTTATCGTCGAGCCACATCCTGTTCAGCTCCAGGTATTCTCCGACCAGGGTGTTCGCCACCACCTTGTCGACGCGCCGTGGATTCATTGCATAGCCAAATTGAAGTATGCCGACGAGTTCGCCAGTAAGGAAAACGCCAAGATGGACGTAGAAATTGTTCACAATTCTATGCGAATAGTGATTGGCAAGAATGATTTTGACAGCCTGCTGGCGAGGCACCACGGCCACATAATAGTCACGGTGGCCGAATCCGGCGACCGCGATACTACCATAAATGTACCCGGGATTATCGGCGCTCGGAGGATGAATGATTCCGGGAATGGGGGGATGATGGGGTTGGCGCAAGGGCGTCGCTCCTTTGAACCGACGCTCCTGGGCGTTCTGATGAGGGGTGCTCGACCCTCAATTCGTTGATTGTCCCGCAGCGCGGGCATTTTATCGAAACCGTGCCGAAAAAATCGCCTTCCGCAATTTTTCGGCCACATGATCCACAGCGAATGGACTCCACCGATAGTTGCTCGTACAAAGGCCCCGCCTCCGCGCGGAGGTGGCGGGGTGGCCGGTAGTCGGCCGATGCAGGTCATGCGAGCTGTCACTCGCGGTTCGGGGCGCGCTAACGCCCCGGCCCCCGCCGGCCGGGCCTGCGGGGAAAAGGTGGAAGGCGAGCGAGACGCCCTCACGGATAACTCACGGAAAAACTGTCGAAGACGGCCGCGAGGGGATTCGACGGGTGGCCGTCCGAGGAGATGCCGAAGCCCACGTGCGTGATCGCACCTCCCACGACGCTCAAATCGCCCGTGTAAAAAGTTGACCAGACAAATCCCGTGTTTGATATGGATATAGCAATATTTTTCCCGTCATATTTCACCATGGACCAAAATGGTCCGAATATCGGTGTTGAAGTATTGCTAGACAGGTTGCTTGAATATTTTGAAAGAGACGACCCGTAATAGGCTGTCGGAACAATTGAGGAGCTATTTCGCACACCTCCGACAATGCAATATTGCCCGGTACCTTGGTTGAAAAGCACTAGCCCGGGAAGGATATAAGATCCGACGAAGGGCGCCCCGGGATCGATCGAAAGAACAGCGGTCCAGGCCGGCCCGCTCAGAGGCTGTAACAGGCACCGGACCTGGGTGCCGTTTTCGGGCGGTATTGTGATGATCGAGCGCACACCATCAAAGGTGACAGCCGCAGCGCCCTGATTCGCCCATGCGAAGGCCGCCGGATCCGGGGGCGTCCTGGGCACTCCGGTACCCGGGCCGCCGCTCCCGCCGCCACCGGTTGCCGATATCGCGACATCCACCGCAGACGCCTGCGGATTATCGCGAATCGAAAGAGTGACATTTGCGCCGGGCAGGAAATTGATGCCCGGCCGCGTGGCCACCGGCGTCCCGGACTTCAAGACCTGGATCGCGGGCGGCGGAGGCGGATCACCGTCACTCCCCTGTTCAGTTTGCCTGGAGGATACTGCCGGGAGATGCCATGGGGAAGTTTCTGAGCCGAAGTGCATGTCTTGCAGGAACCGGCCGCCCTGATAGAGCAATCACGAGAACGTAGAGCTCGCCATCGTCGATCTTGGCACGCAATCTTCAGCACAGGATCATCGAAAAAGTGCTCGGAGGGTTTCAATGGGCATGACCAATGCGCGCTCGCCAAGCGGTGAGGCCAGGAAACCGTGATGTCTGTAAAAGGTGGCAGCTTCGTCGTCGATGGCATGAACAACGACAGCGCGTACACCGGCAATTTCGGAAGCGACAAGGCAGCGCTGCAACGCATCAGAGAGCAGAGCGCTTCCCAGGCCCAAGCCCTGCCACTCCTGATCGAGAGCAAGGCGTCCAACAAGCAGCAGGGGAATCTCGTCGGGCATGTCCCGGCGCAGTTTCGCAGTGGGCAAGGTAAGCCGCTGTTCCATAGCCGTGGAGATGGCGTAATAGCCGATCACGCGTTCCGGTTCATCCCTCGCACAGACTACGTAAGTCCTTGCCGACAGGCCCTCGCTGGCAAGAGCGCGCCGGGTCAGCCAATCATCCAGGGATGGATGCCGGCCATTGCGAAAGCGGGCGAGATCGTGTTTAAGGGCCAGCCTTTCCGGCGACAGGATTTTTAGCCGCAATGCTGAAGAATCGGACACGTCGTCGGGCATCACTCTTGCCAGGGCGCCTTGCGGATCAGGCGCTGGCGCTCGGCTTCGCTCGGCTTCGCAGGAGAGTCAAGCATGGCCAGAAATCGCTCATGGGCCTCGGGATCGAGAAAAAACACGCGCTGATCCAATAGAGTCTCTTCAGCCTGGCGACGAGCACTTTCCAGCATGAACTCCGAGAGTTTCTGTCCCCGCAACGCTGCGGCCTGATTGAGGAGTACCTTGGTTTGGGCCGACGCTCGGATCTGGATGATGTCATCCTTGCGCTTACGTTCGCCGGACCGAGAGGATGAGGCGGTTTGGCTCATATTTTTCTCCCTTGCTGATAGCAAGGCTAGTGAAAAAGTAATGACATTGTCAATACGATTTGGGCATTTGCGTCAGCCGGTTCTGTCAAGTTGGGCGTTAGGCGTGCATCCCATTCAATGGAATCAGCACTGTCCAGTACGCATTTTCATCACCCGGCACGCCAATCTATCAGCCGCTCATGGACAGGATGCCGGTGCGCCGTGGCGGCCGGTCACGCGATTCTTCCGTCCCCGTCCGGACGATCCCAGGGCGGTACCGGCAGGAATGCGGCGACAAGGGCGTCGACCACCGCCCTGACCTTGGGCGACAGATCGCGGGACCGCGGCCAGAGGACGGAAATGGGGCCGTCCTCCGCCGGTGTGGGGATCGCGACGACCTCGAGACGCCCCATGCGGATGTCTTCAGCCGCCAGCCAGGTCGTCAGACAGGCCAGGCCAAGTCCGTTGACGGCCGCGTCCCGCAGGGCTTCGCCATGGCTCACCGTGTGGCGGGGCCGGATGGCAATCGGCCTGGGCGCGCCATCGGGATCGATGATGGTCCAGGGGAGGGGCCGGCCGTCCTTCGCGAAGGCGAGACAATCGTGGCGATCGAGATCGGCGGGGGAGGCGGGGTGGCCGCGCCGTTCCAGATAGGCCGGCGCGGCGCAGATGACCGAATGCTGCGTTCCGATGCGCCGACCGGTCAGATTGACCTGATCGCCGGGATCGCCCACCCGCACCACCAGATCTATGCCCTCCTCGACCAGATCGACCCGCCGGTCGGTAAAGGAAATATCGAGATCGAGGTCGGGATTGCGGTCCGTCACGGTCATCAGGACCGGCATGGCGCACAACCGGCCGAAAGAGACCGGAAGATTGACGCGCAAGGTTCCGGAAACCGTTCCCTTCCGTGAGGCGAGCAGCGATTCCGCCGCGTTCAGCTCATCCAGAACCTTGAGGCAGCTCTGGTAATAGAGGTGCCCTTCCGCCGTCGGGCTGAGGCTGCGCGTGGTGCGATTGAGAAGCCGGATGCCCAGCCGTTCCTCCAGCCGGGCGACGCTTTTCCCCGTCGCCGACTTCGAAACGCCCATGCGCAGAGCGGCGCCGGTGAAGCTGCCGGTCTCCACCGAATGGACAAAGGCTGAAATGCCCTGCAAGTGGGAATGAAGAGTCCTGGCCATCAGATTTCCGACAAATTGGCGGATATTATCGGAAGTAATATCCCAACATAGTCCATCAGGTTGTCAATAGGATCCGGATCTCGATAACGGGAAAGGATCGATCATGGGTGCAACGATGAAACGCTGGCAATTGCCGTCCTTCGGCCTGCGAAATCTGGAACAGGTCGAGGTACCGGTTCCAACCCCCGGCGGCCATGACCTGCTGATCCGGGTTTCGGCGGTTTCCCTCAATTATCGCGACAGGCTGGTGGTCGACGGAGACCTGCTGCCGGAAAGACCGGCGATGCCCTTCACACCCGTTTCCGACATGGGCGGCGAGGTCGTAGCGACGGGCGACGGGGTTTCCCGCGCCAAGGGCGGGGACCGCGTGCTCGGGAATTTCTGGACCGGATGGATCGATGGCGCGCCGCCAAGGGAAATGACGCGGCACGGATTGTCGCTTGGCGGCCCGTTGCCCGGCATGCTGGCCGAATATGTGATCCTGCATGAGGATGCCGCGGTTGCGGCGCCCCGGTCGCTCGCCGACCGCGAGGCGTCAACTCTGCCGGTCGCGGGGCTGACGGCGTGGTTCGCCCTTGTCGAAACCGGACATCTGGCGCCGGGCGACACGGTGCTGGTCGAAGGGACTGGCGGGGTCGCCCTGTTCGGGCTTCAGATCGCGCGCGCCTTCGGCGCCCGGGTCATCGTCACCTCCCGCAGCGCCGGGAAGCTCGACCGGGCCCGGGCCCTGGGTGCCACCGATGTCATCGATACGACAAAGACGCCGCAGTGGTCCGGGACCGCCCTGGAACTGACGCACGGGAGTGGCGTCGATCATGTCCTGGAGCTGATCGGCGGCGACAATCTGGGCCAATCGGCGGCGGCGCTGGCGAGTGGCGGCCGGATCTCCCAGATCGGTTTTCTGAAGGGAACGGATATCCGGCTTCCCGCCGTCCCGCTGATGCTGAAAAGGGCGGTCATCCAGGGCATCACGGTGGGGCATCGGCGTGCCTTCGAGGATCTGATCCGGGCGGTCGACAGGTTCGGCATCACGCCAGTCATCGACAAAGTCTACGGCTTTGACCAGGCGCCCGCCGCCTTTGCCCACCTGGATCGGGGGCCGTTCGGAAAGATCGTCATCGACGTCCGGGGTTAGCGGTCCGGCGAAGGGCCTGCCTTCGACCGCGCCGCCGACGCACGCCCCTTCCGCGGGCGCCCCCCGTCTGATTCCCCGTCAGGCGTAGGGGGTGCCGGCCAGGGCCGCCGCGACGCCCCCGGTTCCCTGATCGATGATGGCGAGGAACAGGGTCTCCGCGCGGGCGGCGTTCCGGTCCTGCTGATAGCTTTGATGGGCCTCGATGAAGGCCGTCGTCCAGGTTGCCAGCAACAGGGCCGCGGCCAGACGGGCGTCGGCATCGCCGGAGGGACGGCCGACACAGCCGGCAAGCGCCGCCGCCACGATCTGGGCGAGTTCATCGCGGATCGCCCGCGCCCTGGCCTTCAGCGTCTCGCTGCCTTCGATGGTCCGGACGAAATGCTGGCTTTCGGCGGAAAACCGGACATAAGGGGCCCGGTCGGCGACAAGCCGGTGCGCCAGCAGGCGCAGCGTTTCGATCGGGGCGACAGCCGGGTCGCGATGGCGCAGGGCGTCGCGGAGAGCCGCGCGCCCCTCTTCGTCGCGATCGAAGAACATGTCCTCCTTGCGGGGGAAATGGTTGAACACCGTCATCCGTCCGACGTCGGCCGCCGCCGCGATCTCGTCCACGGTCACGGCATCGAAGCCCCGTTCCCAGAACAGGCGGGTGGCGGCGTCGGAAATCGTCTGACGCGTCGCGAGGCGTTTGCGGGTTCGGCGATCGGTGGGCTCAGGCATGCCGCCATCGATATCACGATTTGCCTGCCGGGGGCATCATCCCTTCGCGGGACGACCCGCGCGCCAGCCGCTCCCGCAATTTCGACCAGCGGCGGCGGTTCGAGACCCCGCGCACCGCCATGCCGATGGCCTTGCGTTGTCCGACCAGAATGACCAGCGTCTTTCCGCGGGTTATCGCGGTGTAAAGCAGGTTCCGTTCCAGCATCATGTAATGCCCGGTCATGATCGGAATGACGACGGCGGGATATTCCGATCCCTGCGACTTGTGGATGGTGGTGGCGTAGCAGAGCGCGACCTCGTCCAGTTCCCCGAAGCCATAGCGGACGGAACGGCCGTCGAAGTCGATGACGATGTCGTTGGCGTCCGTGTCGATTGCCGCGACAAAGCCGATGTCGCCGTTGAAGACCTCCTTTTCATAGTCGTTCTCGGTCTGCATCACTTTGTCGCCGACACGGTAGGTATATCCGAACCGTTCGACCCGGGGGGCATCCGGCAGACCGGGATTAAGCACCCTTTGCAGATCGAGATTGAGGGATTGCGCGCCGACCCGTCCCCGCTGCATCGGGCACAACACCTGGATGTCGCGGACCGGATCGAGGCCGAAGCGCCGCGGGATGCGGTTTGTCACGACCTCGAGGATTTTCGGCACGGCATCCTCCGGCTCCACCGCGTCGATGACATAAAAATCCGACAGACCCCCGGCCGGCGGCGCCATATCCGGCATCTGGCCGCGATTGACCCTGTGCGCGCTGGTGACGATCCGGCTGGACGCCGCCTGCCGGAAGATCTCGGTCAGCCGGGCCACCGGGATAGCCTCCGACGCGATGATGTCGGCCAGAACCTGCCCGGGGCCGACCGATGGCAATTGATCGACGTCGCCGACCAGGATGATCGCGGCCCGCCGGGGGACGGCGCGCAGCAGGGAGGCCATCAGAGGGACATCGACCATCGAGGTCTCGTCGACCACCAGCAGGTCGCAATCCAGAGGCAGGTCGTCGCCCCGCTTGAATCCGCCAGTCGAAGGATCGAAGTCCAGAAGGCGGTGGATGGTCTTCGCCTCCAGTCCCGTGGTCTCCGACAGTCGCTTGGCCGCCCGTCCCGTCGGGGCGGCCAGTGCGACCTTGACGGCCTTGGCGGCCAGGATCCTTAAGATCGACCGGACCAGGGTGGTCTTGCCGACCCCGGGGCCGCCCGTGATGACCATGATCTTGCTCGACAGCGCCGCCGCGACAGCCCTTTTCTGGCTGTCGGCAAGCGTTACGTCCAGTTTGGCCTCGACCCAGGGGATCGCCTTGTCCGGATCGACAACCGGCCAGGGCGGCGGCCCGGCGCCACCGTCCGCCAGCCGTTCGGCGATGGTCTGTTCGGCGCGCCAGAGATGGGGCAGGAACAGGCAGGCCTGATCGCCGATGCTGTCGGCGACGACATGGTCACCGGCCAGTTCCAGGGCCAGGGCGTCTTCCAGGATCGGGCGGGGAATGTCCAGAAGTTGCTCCGCCTGCGTCAGAAGACCCTCCCGCGGCAACGCGCAATGGCCGTCTCCGACCGCCTCCATCAGCGCATAGGAGAGGCCGGCGCGTGCCCGGATCATCGAGGTTTTGCCGATGCCCAGCGCCTCGGCGATCTGGTCGGCGGTCTTGAAGCCGATCCCCCGGATGTCCCGCGCCAGGCGATAGGGATTCTCGCTGACCACCGCGACGGCGTCGGTTCCATAGGTTTTGTAGATCCTGACCGCCCGCGTCGTGGAGACGCCGTGCGACTGAAGAAACAGCATGATTTCGCGGATGATCTTCTGATCGGCCCAGCCGGCGGCAATGCGCTTCGCGCGAAGCGCGCCGATGCCCTCGATCTCCCTGAGGCGGTCCGGCGTTTGTTCGATGACGTCGAAGACGGCCGTGCCGAACGCCCTTACCAGTTTTCCGGCATACACCGGACCGATCCCCTTGATCATGCCGCTGCCCAGATAGCGTTCGATTCCCGCCAGCGAGGTCGGGGGCGTGACTGTCAGGACGGCGGCCCGGAACTGCAACCCGTGGTCGCGGTGCTGGTCCCAGCGACCCTTGGCGAGAATATGTTCACCGGGCTGAATGGATGCGGCCGAACCGACCACCGTCACGAGATCCCGCCGTCCCCGCGCCTTGACCCGCAGAACGCAAAATCCCGTCTCCGGACTGTGAAACGTGATCCGTTCCACCAATCCCGTCAGAACGTCCTGTTCCTCACTGCCTGACGACATATCCGGCGTCCGATTTCTGCGCTATCACACCGACCATGACACAGTCGGCTATGCGCGGCGCTCTGTCATGGATATCATGCGCGCCGCACCCGTCGCGACAAGCGCCGCCCCGAGGAGAACTTCCGTGATCCCAAAAAGCGCCTTGCCCCAGCTTGGCAAGCAGATCGCAAGGACTCTGTCAGGCGGCGCGCCCGCCAGCGGCCTTGAGGATGTCGGCGCCATTCTTGCCGCAGATCCGGACGCCGCCGTCGATGTCATCGACCTGCTGACGGCGGAGTCGAGGAAAAAGAAACCGAACTCCACTTTGATCGAGGCCTACGGGATTATGCTGGGCCGGACCCTGGAGGTGTGGCGTTACGGGGTGGAACGGCGCCATGCGGCGGCGGAGGCGTCGGTGCAGCGGGTCCGTGACCGTGTGCGCGCGCTGGCCGCGGACGGCACGCTGGCGTCGGCTCCGCTGATGCTGGTGCTGCGACAGTTCGGAACCGCCCGGCTGGAGCCCGGCGCCGATTTGCAGAAGGCGATGTCCGAAGCGGTCGAAATGGAGGTGGCGGAGGCCGGCGTCACCGCGCTCGATATCGGGGACGCCCTGATGGAGATGGCGGACGCGTTCGATGGCGACATGTTCGGTTTCCAGGCCCATCTTGCAGAGCAGTCCGCCGCCTTTCCGGAAAGCCAGAGGGCCGGATTCGCCGCGGCGCTGATGCTGACCAAGGCGCAATCCCTGTGGGAGGCGGCGATCGGCTGGCTGCTGGACCCGTCGGCGGCCACCCGCCGGGATGTCGCGGGGCTGATCCAGCAGGCCGCCGACGAGGGGCGCGTGAGTCCCGAGATGCTGAGACGCATGATCGTCATGCGGAACTGGATCCCCGACCAGGACCGGCAGTGGATCGATGCCGCCATCCGGACCTGCCGCCAGAAGGCCATCGATTGCGCCGCCATGCCGGAGGTCACGGTCCGGGAGGTGACCGCATCGGGAATCGACGGATCGGGAAGCCAGAGCATCTTTATCGTCGTCAAGGATGGCCGCCGTCAGGCGGTCGCCGGACTGTTGTTGCAGCAGGGCGTCGGAGTCCGCGACGCCTGGGTCAGGTCCGGGCTGACGAAATCTGAAATCGGCCAGTTCCGCGCGCAGATCGCCGATCAGGCCGCCTGCTTCCAGAGCAACCTGGATTATGTCCGTCTGGCCTTGGGGCAGGCGCTGGCGACATCCCACGAATCGGGCACGCTGCCACCGTTCGGACTGATCGATTTCGTGGAAAGGGGAGGTCTGTCCGGGGTCAACCCCCAGGATATTCCGGTTCCCGATCTGGTCGACCGGCTGATCGACGCCACTCCGGACCAGACGGCAACCGGACCGAAGGCCGATGCCAGCCCCGAAGCAGTGGAGGATCGGACCACGGATCTCCCTTTCATGGAAAGCTGGTTCGAGGACGATGGCGCGATCGATGACGAACTCAACCGGAAGCGTCTTTCCGCCAAGCGGCGGACGGACCTGGTCCGCGAGAAATTCCTGTCGCTCCGTCGCGATCGCTGGGCGTCCCTGCTGGCCTGGACCGCGTTCACGCTGCGGCAGGACAAGGCCTGCGGTGATGCCTGGCGTGCTTTCGCCTCGGCCGCCCGCGACCTTCACGATCAGCGTCCGTTGGCGGAAATTCCTTTGATGACATGGGTGGCGGAGCGAACGGTGGAGGCTTGGGAACTCCGGCGTCAGTCGGAGAACAACTGGTAACGCAAGGTCGGGCCGGCGCCGCCCGCCGGAGCGGCCGCGCCCCTCGGACCCCGAAGATGTGACCGTTGGCCTGCCGGGCAGGCCGAAAGCTCCGTCTCCAGGCATCGCAGGAAATTGAGGACGGCGGGTTCGCATTCGCCGGTGCGCCATGCGGCGCCAACCGACCATTCCGCCGCCGCATGGTCGATGTCGCGATAGATGATTCCCAGATCGTCGCGTTTCGCGGACCGGGGCACCAGGGACGCGCCGGCGCCCGAGGCCACGAGGGCGAGCGCCGTGGAGAATTCCGGAACCTCCTGCTGAATGGGAGGGCTGACATGGAATGCGGCGCAGAGCGCCATGACCTGATCGAAAACAGACTGGGTGCGCCGCCGGTCGAGCAGGATCAGCGGCATGGCCCGCAAATCCCCGATACCGGCGATGTCCGCCGCTGCCGCGGGCAGGGCCAGGACCAGCCGTTCCGACGCGACCGGCAGGACGGTCATGTCCGCCGGTGTCGGCAGTCGGACAAAGCCGATATCCAGACGCCGGGCGCGCAGGGCGTCCACCTGTTCGACACTCGGCATGTCCCGCAACGAGACCTGGATGCCGGGATAAAGGGCGCGGAACCGGGCGATCACGCGGGGCATCAGATCATAGGTCGCGATGCCGAAACCGATGCCGATGGTGCCGGTTTCGCCCCGTCCGGCGCGACGGGCCCGTGAGAGGGTTTCCTGGCAGCGGGCCAGCAGGTCCCCGGCATCGCGGGCCAGAACCGCGCCTGCGGCCGTCAGGGTGGTCCCGGAACTGTCGCGGCGGAACAGCGCCGCGCCGATTTCCTCCTCCAGTTTACGGATCTGCTTGCTGAGCGCGGGCTGGCTCAGGTGAAGCAGGGTCGCGGCCCGTCCGAAATGAAGCTGGTTGGCAAGGACCGCGAAGGAATTCAGACACCGGAAATCCATGGCGATAACCAAAAGTGATCATGTCGGTGAAATCATACCATTGGACGAATGAGTGGGCGAGGGGGGATCCTTGCCCCATGGCCGGCCATTGAGCCGGTGGACCGGGACGATCGCGCGGGACCGGAACGATTGCACGGGACTGGGACGATCGCGAGGAAAGGAGACGGACATGGCATGGGCGAACGGATTGCGACGCATCGCCATGGAGGAGGATCCGGCTCCGCGGCCGGTTGCGGTCGGCGCGCCGCTGGCCGGCTGGGTGACATCCCTGTCCGATCTGCCCGACCCGGTCTACAGCCGCCGGATGCTGGGCGACGGTCTGGTGATCGATCCTTTCGAAAATGTCCTGCGCGCCCCCGTGGACGGCATTGTCCTCCAGGCTCCGCCGGACGGCTACGCGGTCGTTCTGCGTCTCGCCAACGGCGCGCAGCTTCTGATGCATGTGGGGCTCGAAACCCACAAATTGGCAGGAGAGGGGTTCCGGTTGCATGTCGCCCGGGGCCAGTCGGTCGCGGCGGGGGAGCGGCTGATCTCCTTCGACATGGATCTGGTGGCGAGACGCGCCAGAACCGTCCAGATCCCGGTGGTGGTGCTGGGGCAGTGCCACCGCCTGCTGTCGGTAATCGCGGATCGTGAAGTGACGCGGGGAGATGTTCTGTTTTCGATCGCGGAGTGACCCCGATGGGCTGATCCCGGCCAATGGCTCACATCAATGCCTGGCAGGAGATTCTGTCCTGAGAGGCGCGGCGGCGCCGAACGCCCGCCGATCCTCCACCAGGACATGCTGAACGACGAGTTCCCACACGAAATAATGGCCGAAATCCGTCTCGTCGATCCGTCCCTCGACAAAGCGGTTGTAGATGTTGCGCGCGCGTCCCAGCAGGTAGGTGTGCCGTTCGCGATGCCGGTCGAACAGGTCGTAATCGCCCTGCCTCAGAATGCGTTCCTCGTCACGGAAATGCGCTTCGGCTTCGGCCAGAAGAGAAACGGCCAGCGCGCGGATATCGGCTGTCCCGTCGCCGTCGGCCAGGGCTTTCAGAAGACCGTTCGCCAGACCGAACAGGGTCTGATGTTGCCGGTCGACCAGATCCTGCCCGGTTTCGTAATCGGCCCGCCAGGACAGTTGCAGGACATTTTTTTGTCCTCCGGCCAGGGGGGCGTAACCGAATTCCACATCCTCGACCTTCACGCCGTTGCGACCGCCGGCCTTCGCCCGGTACAGGGCGTCATCGGCCCGGGCCAGCCAGGACGCCCAGTCGTCCGTCGACAGACAACTGGCGACTCCCAGGCTGGCGGTGGCCCTCAGATCGCCGGGGAAAAGATGCCGCTCCAGGTTGGTACGGATCCTCTCCGCCACGGAAACGGCCTCGGCCAGACCGCTGGCCGGCAGGATGACGACGAATTCCTCGCCGCCCCAGCGTCCCAGAATGTCCGGCGTCCTCAGGGATGTGCGGGCGATATCGGCGAATCCAGCCAGAATGGCGTCGCCGGCGGCATGTCCGTGATGGTCGTTGATGTCCTTGAAATGGTCGAGATCGATCATGATCAGCGAGACGGGGTGGCCGTAGCGCACCAGCCGTTCCATCTCCTGCCGGGCGGCCTCTTCGATGTGTCCGCGTGTCCAGCACCCCGTCAGCCCGTCCTTTTTGGCCGCCAGGACCAGCCGTTCGTCGGAGCGTTCCTTCGCCATCATGACGAACCCGCTGGGAACGAGAATCTGCGCGACCAGCGACACCAGCCCGGACCAGACCTGTACCGGCGTCGATTGCAGATAAATGGCGACGTCCCCCGGCGTGAACAGCGCCGCCGCGGCCCGCCAGATCATTACCGCAAGCGCGATCAGCAGCCCGGACAGCATCATATTGCGACCGGTCCTCGGGAAGTCCCACTTCTGGCGGAGGAGATCCAGGGCGATCAGCAGATATTGCAGAAAATAGATGGCATTGACCAGGATCGTCCGGGTTTGGATGTCGCCCATCAGGCAGGCCGCGGCGACGGCAAGCAGGACCGGTGGACCCCAATAGAGCTGTCGGCGTGGCGCAAGACACAGAAATGTCCTCACCGCGTCACCGAAAACGGAGGCGGAAAAGGCGATCAGCGCATTGCCGCCGACAACGGACAGCACGTCCGGAATCATGCCCCGGCTCACCAGAAGGACAAAGCCCGCCGCATGGATGCAAAGTCCGATTGCCGCGGTTCGCAATCCGTCCCGGTCATTCCGCCAGGCCCCACATCCCATGATGACGGCCTGGGTGAGGCAGAACAGAATGATCGTTATGAACATCGTCGGGATATGCAATTGCATGCCCGGCTCCCTCCGGAAACTGATCCGGCCGTCGATAAGGAGCGGCCTCCGGGAGGCGCTCCCTGATCAGTTCCGGACACCCCTTTGCCCTGCCTTCCGGCTGGTTGTCAGTAGGCCGGCAGCACCACGCCTGTCAAGCGCGGGGCCTGGAGACAAGGCAATCGGGTGACCCCGGTATTCAACACCCTCCCGCGCGAGGCATGCGCAGATCCGTTTCGGTCAGCGCAGGTTGATATAGCGAGTGGCGGGCGTCCGGGTTTCTAAACAAATAAGGGATACAGGCCTCCGTGTCAGTGTTCAGGCGAAGCCGACGTTCAGAAATTGCGCCGCTTCGCGACGACGTCCGGCCATCCGGTTCAAGGCCGATCCGGCATGTGTCCAGACACCGGCGCCGCCGGATGGGCCGGGGGCGCCGCCCGCACCATGGTCGTCAAGCCGCCGACCGTCGGCAGGTCCAGGACATTCCGCAGGCTGATCCGTTTGCCGAAGGCGGCTCCCAGGCGGCCGGCCAGCCGGACTGCCAGCAGGGAATGGCCGCCGACGTCGAAGAAGTTCTGGTCGGCCGAGTCGGGCGGCCATCCGATCAACTGCGTCCAGATCTCCGAGACCAGGGCATGGTCCTTGTCCGGTGGGATCCATTTCGTTGCAGCCAGGGTTTCCGTGCGCTGCCCGGCAAGGCGGACCAGCGCCGGCCGGTCCAGTTTGCCGTTCGCCAGTCGTGGCACCTCCGTGACGATGTCGAAGCGCGCGGGCAGCATATAATCCGGGAGGCGGTCGCGGAGATAGGCCCGCAGGGCGGTCAGATCCTCCTCCTCCTCCAGTTGCACAAAGGCGACCAGGATCCCCTCGCCGGGGCAGCAGACGCCGGCATCGGTCACATAAGGCGCCTTCGCCAGCACGGCTTCGATCTCTTCCAGTTCCACCCGGAACCCCCTGACCTTGGTCTGGTTGTCGGTCCGGCCCAGGATTTCGAGGTCGCCGGACGCCAGCCACCGCCCGGAATCGCCGGTTTTGTAGAGGATCGTGCCGTCTTTGTGCTGGACGAATTTATCGCCGGCAGGCCCCCCGTCCGTCACATAACCGAGGGCGACGGGCCGGCCCGCGATATGAATCTCTCCGCGGACGCCGGGCGGCACCTGTCGCCCGTGTGCATCCAGAACCATGATCCGCGCGCCCGCGACCGGACGGCCAACCGGGACCCGCGCAGCCCTGTCGGGCAGGTTGGCCGTATCGTAGGCGGCCACATTGGAGGCGGTCTCCGTCATCCCGTAAAGGTTCAGCAGCGCAGTCCCCGGAAGGATTTGGCGGAACCGGAACACAAGCTCCGGCGGCAGGCTGTCGGCCCCGCTGGTGACAAGCCGGAGGGCCGGACGGACGTTCCCCCGGATTTCGATTTCATCCAGCAGGGCGGCGATCAGATGTGGAGTCAGAAAGGCGTGCGTGACCCGCTCCCGCAACAGGGCGTCGAGGAAAAGCCCGGGATCCAGGACTTCGTCCCGCGTGAGATGGGCGGAGGGTACCCCTTGCAGCAGTCCGCCCAGGAGCTCCCAGGTCGATGCCACCAGAGCGAAGGATTTCTGGACCAGCATGACCGCCCCGTCGGGGAACGGATAATCCGTCCACATCCACTCCAGGCGGTTGAGCACGGAGCCGTAACCGATCCGGACCCCCTTCGGGACCCCGGTGCTGCCCGAGGTGTAGATGACCTGGAACAGGGTTTCCCCGGCCGTTTCGGGCGGCGGTCGCGGGACATCGGTTCGGGCGGCCGGGGCGAGCGGGGCGTCCAGCCAGATCCTTGGAATGTCGAGCGTGGAAAAGCGATCCAGCGCCTTTTTTGCCAGCAGGCAGGTCGGGCGGACATCCGCGATCATCTGGCGCAAACGCCGCAGCGGCGTGTCCGGATCCAGGGGCAGATAGGCCCGTCCGGCGCGAATGACCGCGAGGATGGCGCCCAGGCATTCGGGACCCCGATCCGCGGCGATGGCAACCGGACCGGTCGTCCCGGTCTGCGCCAGTTGCTCGGCAAGACCGGCGCTGTAATCGGCAAGCTGGCGATAGCTCCAGGCCCCGCCCTGGCCGGTGACGGCAGTTCCCTGGGGCTGGCGCGCGACCTGTTCGTCGAACAGGCGGGCGAGGACAGCCGCCGGATTGGAACGGCCCTGAGACGCGTTTTGGATGGTCTGTTCGTTCGGCATGCTCAATGTCCTTGCGAAAAGGCGGCAAGAGTGGACTGGTCACCGGCCGAGAGCAGATCGATGGCCCCGAGTGTCACCCCGGGGTTCCGGGTCATGGCGGTCAGGGCGGCGACGGTGCAGTCCAGGATCCGCCGGATCGTGGATGCCTCGAAAAGGTCAGTCTGATAGGCCAGTTGAAGAAGAATGGCCTGTTCGTCATGCGCCTGCGCATAAAGCGCCAGGTCGTATTTGGTGTAGCCGGTGTCCAGTTCGGTGAACTGCCAGCGGACGTCCGCCGTTTCGACGGGGGCCATCGGGTAGGTCAGCATATTGACCATGGTCTGGAACACCGGGGTTCGTTCCGTGGTACGGGCCAGACCCGGAAGGGCCTTCAGCATCCATCCGAACGGGTAATGGGATGCCGCAACCCCGGCCAGGACCGTATCGCGCGTGCGCTTGAGGAAGTCCCCGGCCGTGGCCTCCAGATCGACCGGGCATCGCAGCGGCAGCATATTGAGAAGAAAAGCCGCGACGTCGATTTCCTCCGGGGCGTCGCGGTTGGCGATCGGAGCGCCGACGATCACCTCGTCGGTTCCGGAAAAATAAGTCAGTGCCAGGGCATAGGAGGCCAGGATCACGACGAAGGAGGTGCATCCCAGGCGGCTGCAGGTGGTCCTGACGTCGGCCATCACGGCATCGTCGAGAACGGTTTCCAGAATGGCCGCCCGATAGGACGGGAGTCCGGAACGTCTGATGCCCGTTTGCGCCGGGCGGATTTCTGCGGAATTCCCGGCTTCGCCCGTATCCGTTCGCGGTCCCCCGTCGCGGATCGGGACCCCGTCCCCGGGGGGCCGATCCCTTGGCAGATCGAGCACCGGAAGCGGGCCGGACAAGACTCCGCGCCAGTAATCTCCCGCCTCCGCAAGCGCCGGACTGTCCAGCCGGCGCGATTCCCAGACAAGGTAGTCGTCATAGAGTTTCCGGCGATCCATGTCGGGACGGATCTCGCTGCAATCGCCCATGGCATAGAGGTCGGCCAGCCGGCGGATCAGCACATTGGCGCCCCAGCCGTCCAGCAGGATCTCATGCATGGTCAGCAAAAGCCGGTGTTCCCTGTCGCCCATCCGGTAGGACCGCAGCCGGAGCGCCGGAGCGTTTTCCAGATCGAAGGGATGGCCGGCCTCCTGAAACGCGTCCTGCCGGAAAAGGCGTTCCCGTTCCTGCGGTGGAGCGGCCGACAGATCCCGCACGGGCGGCAGGGGGGCCATCCAGTGCGGGTATTCATGGCAGGCCGTCCCGTCCCTGTCGATGAAGCGGGCCAGAAGAGAGGGATTTTCGGCCAGCAGGGCGTCCCATGCCGATGCCAGACGGGCGACATCCAGGGGCCCCCTCATCAGCAAAGCGCCCTGATAGGTGTAGTAAGGGTTGTCGGGCGCCAGCCGCCAATGGAAATAGACGCCGGCCTGCTGAGGGGTCAGCGGCCGGTAGGGCGATGGGGACGGAAGGCTTTCCGTTCTCCCGTTGCCGTCCGGCCTCTGGTCGCCGCTGGTGATCCGGTCGGCGATCCCCTTTGGCGTTTCCCCGATCAGGATGTCCCGCACGGTCACCGCGTAGCCCAGGATGCGAAGTCCGGCCACCAGGGCCATGGCCTTGAGCGAGTCGCCGCCCAGGGTCAGGAAGGAGTCGTCCCGTCCCACCGGCGCGGCCTCCAGAAGGCGGCCGATCTGGCCGGCGACGGCCTCTTCGACGGCGCCCCGGGGCGGTTCGAAGGGTCCCCGGCGCACCGCCATGGTCGTCCCGGGCGGGGGCAGGCGCTTGTAGTCGATCTTGCCATTGACCGACAGGGGCAGCTCCGGGAGATTGACGAACAGCTCCGGGACCATGGGAAGGGGAAGGCGCCCGGCCAGGAATTCGCGCAGGTCCGCACTTTGGAGATCCTGGCCGCAGACATAGCCGACCAGCCGGTTCCGTTCGGCGAGGTCGCCGCCGCGCGACGTCTCCCGCGCGACCAGAGCCATCGGCCCCCGGGACTTGATCACTGTGACCGCGCAGGCCTTCATCCCGGGATACTGGCGAAGCGTCGCCTCGATCTCTCCCAGTTCCATCCGCACTCCGGCGACTTTGACCTGACGGTCCACCCGGCCCAGATACACCAGCATGCCCTGGTCCGTGCGAACCACGGCGTCGCCGGTCCGGTAGAGGACTCCGGTCCCCGATGTCGGGAACGGGTCCTGGAAAAAAGCCGCCCGGGTTGCTTCCGGATTGCCGAGATAGCCGAGTCCGACGCCCGCGCCGCCCACGAACAATTGCCCCTGCTCGCCATCCTCCGACGCCCGCCATTCGGTTCCGTCCTCGACCAGAACATAAAGGGCGGTATTCGCCACCGGCGTCCCGATCGGCAGATGACGCAGATCGTCCGACGGGCGATCGATGCGGTGGTGCGTCACATCGTCCGAGCATTCCGTCGGACCGTAGGCGTTGACGATGGGGACGGCGGGGAAGGCATCGTGCCATTGCCGCGCGGTCGCCGGGGGAAGTTCCTCACCGGTGGACAGCAGAAAGCGCAATCCCCCAAGCGGAGAGGCGTCCTCCCGACCCCCGCTGTCCTCAAGAAGCAGACGCATCATCGTCGGGACCACTTCGAGGATCGTGATGCTGTAATGCCCGACCGCCCGGGCGAGGCTGGCGGCGGTTTGCAGATCCGCCTCGGAAAAGACGACCACTTCGCCTCCGCTCACCAGCCCGGCCACCATCTGCCAGATGGAAATATCGAAGACCATGGGGGCCGTGGCCGCCACCCGGTCCCGCCGGGAGAGCCCCAGGTCCTGCACCTTGCAGAGCAGATGATTGATCATTCCCCGATGGGCGATGACCGCCCCTTTGGGAACGCCGGTGGATCCGGATGTGTAGAGAAGGTAGCGCGGATCCTGCCCCTCCGGGACCGCACCGTCGCCCGGCCCGTCGAAGATGGCGGGGGCCGGATCCGCCGGGTCCGCCGGTATCGCGAGGCAGGCGCAACCGGCATCCGCCGCGGCCCGGCCGAGCGGCGAGGCGGGATCTCCGTCCATCGCGAGGAACAGGGCGGCGGCGCTTTGGCGCAATACCTCCGTCACCCTTTGCCGGGGCCAGTCGGCATCCAGCGGCAGATAGACCGCCTGGGCCAGATCGATCGCGAGGAAAGCCACGACCCATTCCAGTCGCCGCCGGCCCCCGACGGCAACCACCTGGGCCGGCATGACGCCCTGCCGGCGAAGCGCCGCGGCGAGGCTTTGAACGGCCGTCGCCAGTTCAGCATAACTGAGGCTGCGATCCTGGTCGCTAAGAGCGCAGGCGTCCGGCGTCTCGCGGGCGTGGGCAAAAACCCTGGCCGACAACGACGCCGTGAGGTCATAAGGCTCCGTCCGCACCAGCGCCAGGGCCCGGGCGCGGTCGCGCTGGGCCGGACTGATGGGCAGCGGGGACAGCTCCGCCCTGGCCAGCAGACGCCGGGTGACCGGGGGATGGATATCGGAGGACTGCGGCGCGGCCGTCATTGCAGCACCGTCTTGCGGGCGACCACCCGCAGATATTCGACCTCGACCCTGGACCCGCGCTCATCCGTCTGATGGAAGTGTTCGGTCATCTCGACAAGTTCCGATCTCAGTTCCGTCCACCGGCTGCGGGGGGAGATGGTCCGTCTGGCGGCGAGGCAGGGGCCGAAGCTGGATTCGAAAAAGGCGATCATCTGTTCCGCCGACGGGAACGGATAGATCAGGGTCATCCGGCGGGTTTCCATCCGGAATCCCGGACCCAGAAGAGCGCGCATATAATCCTCGTCCCCCCACATCATGGCGGGCGCCGTGTAGGAGGGGGGCGGGGGAAAATAGGAGGCGAGGATATCCTGGAAATGGGCGGTCCAGCTTCGGGGAGTCCAGTTGCACAGTCCGATGACTCCGCCGGCCTTGCAGCCCCGGACCATCTCACCGGCGGAGCGCTCATGGCGTGGCGCGCACTGCACGCCATAGGTCGATGTCACGACATCGAAACTGGCGTCGGGAAACGGCAGCGCCTCGGCATCGGCCTCGATGAAGTCGATGGCAAGCCCCGCGCGACGGGCGCGGTCCCGCGCCTCCGGAAAATAGGCGTCGGTCAGATCCAGCCCGATGACGTCGGCGCCGGCCCGGCCCGAAAGCAGGGCGACATTGCCGTTGCCCGTGGCAACGTCCAGGTGGCGGTGGCCGCGCCGGATATCCAGGCGGGCGACCAGATCCGCTGCGCCGGGCTGAAGGAGATCGGCGACTTTCGAATAATCTCCCAGCGACCACATGGTCCGCTGGATCTGTTTCAGGTCTTCAGGAACGATCATGGTCATCCTCCCAAAGGGCCCCGTCTCCGGCCGGCGGAGTCCATGGGCCGAGAACGTCGATCACAGGCGAGGAGGGGGTCGACACCAGACGGACCATCATTGCGATGAACTCCTTCAGAAGCCGTCGTCCTTCCTCGGGGGTCAGGAAAGCGGTCCGATGCTTGGCCCAGCATCTGAGGCGGCCGTCTCCGACTTCCAGGAGATAAATGGCCAGATCCAGGGTGCCGGCCTGGACGTGAAAATCCTCAAATCGGATCGAAAGCTCTCCGTCATCGTCGGACGCGACATTGCAGAGGCTTTCCTGAACATATTGAAAGGCGATCTGCGGCGATGAGTTCCCGTCGCCGCCTTGTTCCTCCAGCAGCACGGAAAAGGGGGCGTCGCCATGGTCAAAGGCCTCGTGGCTGACCGTCCGCGCGCCGGCCACCAGTTGTTCGAAGGTCGATCCCTCGTCGCCGCTGAGCCGCATGGGCAGGCGGTTCGCGAACAGGCCGATGGTGTCCTCGAAATCCGGTCCCCGGTTGCCGGCGAACGGGACCCAGACAAGGCTGTCCGGCGTTCCCGTCCGGCGGCGGAGCAACAGCGCGAGGGTCGCCAGCCCGACGGTAAAGGCCGAGGCGCTCATCCGTCGGGCGAACGTCCGCAGGCGGGAGGCCGCCGTCCGTGGCAGCTCCGCCGACTGCGCCAACATGTCGAGCGGGTTTCCCGAGGGATCGGCAGTGGTCGGCAGGCGGGGCGGCAGGGTGGCGCCGGCCAGTTTTCCGCGCCACCAGTCCAGCGCATCCCGGTCGTACCGGCGGGCGTCGCTTTGCTCCTCATGGATGACATGGTCCACGAACGATCGCGGTCTTGGCAACAGGTCGGGATTGCCGGCGTGGTAGGCGGCGTGGAGATGGCGGATGAAGACACCCGCGCTCCATCCGTCGGTCAGGACATGATGAAGGGTGAGGAACAGAAGATGGTCGTCGGGGCGTCGGCGCAACAGCAGGGTCCTGAGCGGCAGGTCGTTCGCAAGATCGATTGGCTGTCCCGCCGTCCGCTCACCGTACCGGTCCACGGTCCGCGGAATCAGATCGTCGGGGAGGCCCGTAAGATCGATCAAAGGCAGGGGCCAGTGGTCCGGGACCGGACGCAAGCTGGCCGATGGAGACCGGGCGTCGCCCCGGATCCGGATGCGCAAGGCGTCATGCCGGGAGATGACGAACAGTAAGGCGGTCCGCAGCCTTTCCACATCCAGCGACCCGCCGATCCGGTAGGACAGCGAGATATGCTGGGTGCTGGAACCGGGATGGGCGCAGACATCCTGCCATCGCCATCGTTGCAGCCGGCTCAGGGGAACCGGGATTTCGTCGTCGGCCCCGCGACCGGCCATCCGGGTTTCGGGGGCCGTCATGTCGGAAGTCCTTCGGGAAGCGCGACGCCGGATTGCCGGCGGGCAAGGCGGGCGGTCGCCGCCGCCATGGCGAGGCCGGCGACGAGAAAGCCGCCGGCGAGGGCGATCCAGCCCGGCCTCTCCTGACCGATGACAAGATAGGTCACCGCCATCGGGCCGGCGACGCGCCCCAGGATCCTGCCGAGATTGAAGGTTGCGAAACTGCGTGTCTGGGCGTTGCCGGGCGCCAGGGCGTGGGACACCCTCCAGGATGCCGGGGAGTGCAGCATTTCGCCGAAGGTCAGCGCGATGACGCCAAGTGTCAGCATCGTGAGCGACGGCGCGCGCGACGTCGGC
Source organism: Telmatospirillum sp. (assembly GCA_009712185.1). Lineage (GTDB taxonomy): Bacteria > Pseudomonadota > Alphaproteobacteria > Rhodospirillales > Magnetospirillaceae > Telmatospirillum. The sequence continues at coordinate 51,956 of WASQ01000136.1, forward strand.
AGTCCCGCCCATCCGATCAGCACACAAGCCAGGGCCAGCAACAGACCGGCGCCGACGAGACTGCGCGTGGCGCCCGGCAGAGACGTGGCGAACCGGCTCATCAGGACCTGGAGCCCCACGCACAGGATCGTGTTGACGGCATAGAGAAGGCTGGCCGCCTGGACCGGGGCATGCGTATGGTCCGCGATCCAGACGGGCAGCGCCAGATTGAGAATCACCAGATAAAGCGCCAGGATTCCATCCAGCAGGGCGAACCCCAGAATGCGGAGCGACAGGCCCTTGCGACCGGTCCTGTCCGGCGGTTCCGGCCGGGACGGCGGGGCCTGGACGGGCAGGGTCCGGATCAGCCATGCCGCCGTCAGAAAGGCGATGCCGCCGGTGCCGAGAAGGGCGACAAACGAGCGCCAGGATATGTCGGACAGGGCGGCGGCGGCGGCGAATCCTCCCATGCTGATCCCGATATTGACCACGGTGCGGTAATAGGCCAGGAGCTGTATCCGCCGTTCCACCCCGCCGAGACCGGTGGCAAGCGCCTGCGTGACGGGCGACGCGCTCAGCTCGGCGATCTGCACCAGGGTGATGACGATCAGAAAACTCCAGAATCCGCGCACGAACAGGGCATAGGAGAAAAACATCAGGGCCCGCCACAGATAGAGCCCGATCAGAACCCGGCGGGGCGACAGGCGATCGGCCAGGGCGCCGATGACGATGCTGGCTCCCAGGCCGAACAGGGCCCCGCAGGTCAGGGCCGATCCGATCTGTCCGGCGGACAGTCCGACCAGCCGGATCAGGAAGACCGGTCCGGCCGTCAGCAGCAGACCGGTGCCCAGCCAGTCGATCAACGTTGCCAGAAGGAAACGACGGCAGGAGGGGTCGGCCCAGAGCCCGCCCGACACTTTGACGGTCGGCGCCAGTCCGATGCCGCCGCTGAGTCCTTCCTGGCCGTCCGACATCTTTTTATCCCTTGACTGACTGTGTCGCTCATTGTCTGCCCGGCCGGGCGTGTTCCCGCTGACCGGATTGCCGTGACGCGGGGCCGTTCAGGATTCGTCCGACGGGTCTCCGGAGGAGGCCTGCCAGCGCGTCCCGTCGGGAAGGAAGTCCGGAATCGTGATCGCGAGGGACCGGGCAACCGCCTGATCCAGAAGGTAGCGGCCGACGGCGATATCGAGCACGCCAAGACCGAACGGGGAGAAAATGATGGGGCGGCGCCGGTCGGGACGCAGGCGGCCGGCAAGGACATCGGCCAGGGTGCCAGTGGCAAAGTCCCGGTTTCCGGTCATCTGCTCCGCCAGATGCGGCGACGTCGACGCTTTCATGCAATGGTCGATGTCATCGAAAATGTTGATGGCGTCGAGAAGCAGGTGCGGGGCCAGATCGCGCAGGGAGATGTTGAGAACGATCTGACCGGGCCGCAGCCAGTCGCGATCTTCGATGTAGGGGGCGGCCGCGGTCGTCGCGAACAGGACATGCGACGCGCCGGCCAGGGTCTCCGCCAGGGATGCCGTGCGCGCGGAAGCGCAGAAGGTCGATGCCAGCACCGCCAGACGGCCGGCGTCGCCGGCATTGAGGTCGTGAACAAGGCAGTCGCCGATCGTCCAGGCGCCGGCCCGGAGATAATCGAGAATGGTCCGGGCGATCACGCCGGCGCCGACCACGCCGAGGCGGGGCATCCGTTTCCCGTCCCCCAGCACCCCGGCCGCGAGCGTGGCGGAGGCCGCGGTCCGGGCCGCGCTGATTTGCGATGCCTCCAGGAGCGCAAGGGGATATCCCGTCTCATAGTCATTGAGAATGAGAACCGCCGACGCGCGTTGACGATTCGTCTCGATGTTGCGGGGATAACTGGCGATCCATTTCAGCCCCGATACCGGATCGGGCGCCTTCAGGGCCGCCGGAAGCGCGATGATCCGCGCTTCCGGCTTGTCGTCGAAGCGGAGGAAATAACTGTCGGGATTGATGGTCCGGCCGGCGTCATGCCACAGATAGGTCGTTCGGACGATCTCCTCGACCGCGCGGTGCGCGTCACGGAGAAGCGTCGTGATGACGCCGCCAGGGACGACGGAAAAGGAGCGGACTGTCGTCATGAGAGGACCTGTTCGCTGGGGGATGCGGGGAGGGTGGACAGAGCTTCCGCCAGTTCCGGAAAATGGGTTCTGACCCAGTCGTCGCTGTAGATCGTGTCCGCGTAACGGTCGCCGAGATCGGGAGAAATGGCGACGACGCAGGAATCGGCGGGGATCCTGGCGGCATAGCTGGCGACGCCGGCAAGGACGGTGCCCGACGACCCTCCCAGAAGAAGTCCCCGCCGCGCCAGACGGCGGCAGGTGGCGATCGTGGCCGATTCCGGGATCATCAGCAGGTCGTCGAACTGCGCGAGTTCGCGGATCGGCGGCGGCGAACTGGTGCCGAGCCCGGGGATCCGACGCTTGCCCGGAGCCCCGCCGAATGTCACCGATCCGATGGAATCGATGGCGACGATCCTTGTGGCGGGTGTGCGTTCCCGCAGTTCGCGCGACACCCCGCCCAGGGTTCCTGTCGTTCCAGCGCCGATAAAAACGAAATCAGGAGAGGGATAATGCTTAAGAATTTCCTTTGCCGTCGTGTTTTGGTGGGCATCGACATTGTATTTGTTTTGATATTGATTGATCCAGACCAGAGAATCATCTTCCTTTAACATGGTCTTGATCAGTGATATGCGGGTTCCAAGGTATCCGCCGTTGGAATCGTGGTCTCGGACGATAATCAGGTCGGCGCCGTAGGCCTTGATCAGTTTTGCCGTGACAGTTGAGATATTAGGGTCGGAGACGCAGGTGAATCTGTAACCCCTGGCCGCGCAGGTCATGCTCAACGCGAGGCCGAGGTTGCCAGACGAGCTTTCGATCAGGCGCGATCCCGGCCGGATCGTCCCGTCCCTCTCCATCTCGCGGATCATATGGACCGCGGCCTTGAGCTTGATGGACCCGGTCGCGGAGAATCCCTCCAGCTTCAACTGGACATTGAAATGGCGCGCCATGCCGGTCAATTCGATGAAGCAATCGCCGTGGATCAGGTCCGTCGGGCATCGAACGGTCATGGCTGCACAGGCCTCCCTGTCAGTATCCGCGCCGGCGCCGGTTGAACGGGGCGGTGCGCCGGGGTCTGTGGACAGTGACGGAGCGAGGGACGGGGCGCGGCGACCGTGACGACGACGTCATTCCTGCCCGTTTTCTCCCGGCGCCCCTTTCCGCTTCTCGCATCGCGGTTCAGTCAAAAAGGGACTGTTCTTGTTCGTGTCAGGTCGTATGCGCATGAGACACGGGGTCAAAATCCAACAAATTTATCCCGGTATCAGGAGTGGGGCGGACGTCCGGGCCTGTATTCAGGCGAAGACGACGGTCAGAAATTCCGCCCCTTTCGCGGCGGACTCCGGCAGGGACGCCATCGCCACTGGGACGCCATCGCCGTTGATGAAATTCTTTCACACGCTTTTCCGCGCGCCGTTCGGTCTTAGCCAAAAAGCCAGCATTTCCGCCACTTTCGCGTCGGAGGCGGGCAGCATGCTTGGCCCCACTCGCAAGGGCGTTTGGTGTCCGATTCCGAATTATTACGAATTATAAAATGTTATTTTAAAATATTGTCGATTATTACATAAAATATAAAATTTGGTCGGCGTTCAAATTCAAATTTATCATTAATATAACACAATAATTTAGTGGTTATTGCTACTTGTCGCAATTTACGTCAGGATGATCTTGGATTTCTTATTTTATTTCAATATCGCTTCATGTCATATGGACGGTTATAGATCGTAATGCCGGGCGACCCTGAGACAAGCCGGATCCCCGCCTCTCCTTCGGTATGTCCCACCCCGGTCGGTTGCGGACCCCGCGGGGGTCCTTGTCAATGGGGATGGGCGTTTGCCCAGCGCCGGAGGCGGTCGGGGAGGGGCGGCAACGCGGGGTCGGCCGCGGTGGCGGCGTCGTAACGCAGGATGAAGGACGCGGGGCCTTCGATCAGGCTCCGGCGGAGTCCCTCCTCCCCGGCGGTTTTATCGATTCCGTAAGCGAAGAGCGCGCCGGATATGGCGCCGTATTTTTCCCAGAACGGTCCCTCATTGGCCTTTTGCAGCGTCTCCTCCGTGGCTGTGCCGGCGCTGATGGCCTCCACCGCCGCCGTCAGCGCGGACAGGGCGGCCGTGGCGCGTTTTTCCGGAAAGCCGTTCTGCCGCCATTGGTCTTGCATCGCCAGGAAATGGGCGATTCCCTCGTCCTCCACCATCAGAAGAAGCTGACTGTCGCGGTCGGGCGCGTCGAGCCGCCGCCAGCCGGGGTCCCGGGACCGGAAACGGGAAAAGACCACATGGAACAGCTCATGCCGGACGACGTCGCGTGTATCCTTCGCAAGACTTTCCGCAGATCCCGGATAGGCGGCGTTCAGGCGGGCGTTGATCAGGATGATGGGTTCTCCGGCATCGTCGAGACGCGGTTTTCCCCCGTCAAAGGCGTAGGTCCGGACATACATGTCCCCCCAGACCGGGACGCCGTTTCCCACCAGGAAAATGCGGATGGGGAACGGCTCCTGCGGGGGAAACAGGCCGGCAATATCGGCGGCGAGGGCGCCGATGTCCCATCCCCTGATCGCGGTCCTCAATGCCGCCACGCGCTCCACCGGCGGGTCGGCCGGTCGTTCGGCGGGCAGGGAGCCGAAGGTCGGAATGGCGAGTTCGGCGAGCTGTCCCCCCAGGGTCGACGCGCTGCCCGCCTCGCAGGAGTCGGGTGCGGTTTTTCCGGCCTCCATGCAGGCGATCCAGGCATCGGCGCCAGCCGTGTCGAGTGTGATGCCGGCGTCGCCGGCCGGGGCCGGGGCGATGTCCATGCAAAGGAAAAGGATAAAGGCCGCGACGGGAAGGAGGGGTCGGGGAAAGCGGGATGGCATCGCGCCCATGGCGTTATCCGTCGTTGAGGATCGGGGGCGGAAGAATGCTCCCTCATGTCGCGCGGGCCAAGGGGGCGCTTGGGGGTGGGCGTCCTTTTCCGGCCGCTGGCGCCAGGGACGGCCGGGGTCGGGACCGGTACCGCGACCGCCCGTCAGGGAAGGACCACCCGGTCGTTTTCCTTCAACCCGCTTATCACCTCTATCCCTTCTTCGACCGGACGCCCCGGCGTCCCCCGTGTTACGGCCGGCTGATCCGATCCCGGGCCCTCTTTCAGGACATAGGGACCTTCGGCATCCCTCTGCAACGCTTCGGGGGGAAGCACAAGGGCGTGCGGATTTTGATAGAGCGTGAGGGTGAGGGTGGAGGACATTCCGATCCGGATCAGGCGCATCCTGTCGGCGTCGGGGTGGATCTCGACCGAGATGCCGAACGTCGTCGCCCCTCCCGCCGCGGACGGGGTCGCCTGGGCGGAGACCTGCGTGATCCGGCCGTTAAGGGGCGGTGTTCCGAACGCCTCCCCGCCGACCTCAACCGTCTGTCCCTCGCTGATCCGGTTGATGTCCGTCTCATCGACCCTGGCCGTCACCGTCAGATGGTCGGTCCCGGCAATGGTAAACAGGGTCTGCCCCCGGGTGACCCTGGTGCCGACCTCGATGGGGGGCAGAGCGCTCTGTCCTTGCTGCCCCTGGGCCGGGCGCAGCACGATACCGGCCATCGGGGCCAGGATCGTCGCATGGTCCCGCTGGGATTGCAGGTCGGCCAGCCGGTCGCGCGCATTCCCCAGTTCCAGCGCGGCGATCCGCCGGTTGGTCTCATTGCCCTTGTCCAGGGTGACTTTCAGCTCCTGCTCCGCCGCCTCAAGCTGGATTTGCAGCGTCCTTGTCTGCCGGTCCAGCGTTTCCCATTCCTGGCGCGCGACGATGCCGCGTTCCAGCAGCAGGCGGGATTCATCGGCCTTCTGACGGTTTTCCTCCAATGCCAGCCGGCTGGAAAGGACATTGCGTTTTGCCCTGGAGACGTCCGGACTGTCCGCCCAGCCTCGCATTTCCTCCATCGTCCGGCTGGCGCGCAGGGCGGCAACCTCGGCTTCGCGCAGCTTCATCTCGAGGTCGGCGGTATCCATGACCAGCAGCGGCTGATCCTTGGCAACGCGACTGCCATAGTCCGCGGCCTTCTCGCGGATGGCGCCGTCCAGCGGGGCCGTGATCGCGACGGCGCTTCCCGGTTCGACCGTTCCCACCACGCTGAGGCGTGAGACCAGGGGGCGCGCCGTCATCACGATCACGCGTGTCGGGCCGGCACCGTTTTGCGGCGGCGGCAGCCATCTCGCGACACCCGCCGCCATCCCGGCCATGGCGACGGCGATGACGGGCGCGGCGCCCCACCGGAGCAATGGCCGCGGAGCGGAACGGGGGCGCTGGGCGTCACCCGTCATTGATGGCGATTTGCCAGGTGTCAAGGGTCGTCCCCAATTGCAGGTCGAGGTTGGTGAGAGAGTTCAGATAGGCAATGAGCGCCGACAGAAGCGCGCTATCGGCATTCCGGAGATCGTTTTCGAAACTCAGGACCTGAAAGTTCGAGGACCGTCCGGCTTTCAGCCGTTCATTCTCGATGTCGATTTTCCTCTGCGACAGGTCACGGGCCTTGCGGGCCAGTTCAAGCTGGCGCCAGCGGATATGGATGTTGCGGACGGCATCCCGGGTGTTTTGTTCCAATTGCTGACGTAACGCCTCCAGTTGAAGTTCGGCATCCCTTTGCGCCACTGTCGCCGTGACCTCTCCCTGTTCCAGCGACAGGTCCGTCAGGGGAACGACCAGTTGCAGGCCGCCATAGACGCCGCTGTTGCGCCGGTCACCGGCCGATGATCCCGTCCGCCCGACCGTGCCGCCCCCGACCGCCGACAGGTCCCACAGGCGCTGGTCCTTCGCGACCGTGACCACCACCCTGGCCCGTTCGATGGTCAGCAATTGGGCGAGATAGTCCGGCTGGTTATCGAAGGCGATGGCCAGTGCCCGTTCCGCATCGATGCGGAATTCGGTGGAGTCGAGGCGGTCCGCCGTCCTGATGTTGGCCCGCGGATCGACGGCAAGGGCCGTCAACAGCGCGAGGCGCGCGCTGTCCAATTGATTCTGGGCGTCCTCGACCGCGTATTCCTGCGTCGCCACGTCGGCCTCGGTCTGAACGATTTCGACATCGGCCATGCGTCCGGCCCGGATGAGGGCGCGGTTGACGTCCAGGAGACCGCGGGACCGGTCCAGCGCGTCCCGGGCGATCCGCAACTGCTCCTGGGCCCTCAGGAAATCGCGGTAGGTCAGGATGACGCCGCTGATCGTATTGCATAGCGTGAGCTTCAGGCGGAGGCGGTTGACCTGTTCGTCGATGCGGGCCATGCGGACGGCCGCGGTTCCGGCCTCGACGCCGCCCCCGCGCAAAAGCGGCTGGATCACCGAGATGTTGAGGGTCGAAGAGGTGGAAAAAATGCCGTCCTGCTGGTGCGCGTAGCTGTTGGGACCGGAGAGCGCGATCTGGGTTCCGATGGGCGTGACCACCGTCACCACCGGGGTCAGGTCGGCCTTCTGGGAACTGAACCCGTTGGACCGGCCGGCGGTCGCCGATCCTGACAGGGAGAGATGCGGGGTGAACTGGTCCTCGGCCACCCGCAGAGTGAATTTCTGCGCGATTCTTTGCAGATAGGCGCTTTTGATCGCACGATTGTCACGCAGGGCGAGGGCGACCGCATCCTGAAGCGTCAGCGTGATCACCGGCCCTTCGGGCGGCGACGGGATGATGCCCCCGGGATTGCTCCCCGGGGGGCCGGCATTCCCGGAGGCGGCCATCGCGTCCCCCGGAAACCCGGCACCGGAAGCAATCAGCGTGGCGGCTATGAACAGGGCGGCCCGGCAGGTCGAGCTCTGGCGCATCAGGAACCGGTCTGGAATCGCGAAGGGGGCGTCGGCAGGATATACCACCATTTGTGAGCTATCGAAGTGAATTTACTCGTAGTAGTCATGGTCATCGGCGTGTCGCGGGAACGGGAGGAGGGAATGGGAGACACCGGAAGAAGACCGCCCGAACCGGCCTGCGTCGGGGCGGCACCCCGCGCGACGCGGAGAACCGGTCCGACCCCGTTCCGGCTGTCGCGGGCCCTGGCGGTCGCGGTCGCATGCCTCCCGCTTCTGTCCTGTTCTGAACCGGAGGTGCTGACCCGTCCGGCGTCCGGCCCCACCATGCCGCCCTGGGACCATGTGCCGGTGGCCGCCTGTCTCGACCGGGCGGTCCCCTTGCCGGACGCGGGGGATAAGGAAGGGGGCGACTTGGGATGGTGATCATTCGGCCCTGAGTGCCTCCATCGGATCCTGGCGGGCCGCCAAAGCCGCCGGATGATAACCGGACAGAACGCCGCCGACGCTGGCGACGCCCGCGCCCAGGGGGATGGCGGCCGGGGAGAAGACGAAACTCCATCCCGACAGATGGGCAAATCCCCAGGCGACCGCCATGCCGGCCAGCGCGCCGGCCAGACCGCCCGTCGCCGAAAGCACCAGCGCCTCGATCAGGAACATGGCCCGGATATCGCCGGCCCTGGCGCCGACGGCCATGCGCAATCCGATCTCGCGTCGCCGTTCCATGACACCCATCAACATCACATTCATCACGCCGATCCCGCCGACCAGCAGGGAAATGCCGCCGATGCCGGCGAAAAGCCGGGTGAACAGGCCGGCTTGCCGTTCCATTCCCTCGATCAACTGGCGGGCGGTGCGCACGGCCACGGCATGCCCACGGGCGCGGGCGTCGAAATAGCGGGCAACCCGATTGGCCGTTTCGGTCGGATCGGCGTCGGGCGCCACCCGCAGGACGATCGTCGTGATGACGGGGGAGGCCAGGACGCGCCGGGTGCTGTCCAGGGGAAGCAGGATGGTCTCGTTGAAATCGACCGGGATCAGCGGGTTGATGGTCATGTCCGGCAACAGGCCGATGACGGTGAGGAACGTGTCCTCCACGCGGATCCGGTCGCCGGGGGCCAGAGGTCTCCCGGGAGGGGCGAGCTTGCGGGCCAGCGCGGCACCGACGACGGCGAATGGCGCCCCATTGTCATAGTCGGACAGGAACCGTCCGGTCGCGACCCCCAGCCGGGCGACCCGGGCAAGCGACGGCGTCGTGCCCAGAATGCTGCCGCACGATGCCCTGCCGCCGGCCGCCATGCGGGTGCCCGACAGGATCAATGGCGCCGCGGCGCCGCCCTCGGGAAGGGCGCGCGGCAACCGGGCGGCGTCGGCCGCGTCATAGCCCCCCGGTCGCCCGCCGTCCCCGGCCCCGGCCGGCTGTTCGGCGACCACCAGATCGGTTCCCATGGCCTTGAACTGGTCCAGGGCTTCTTGTCCGGCATTGCCGCCCACATTGATCAGCGCGACCACCGAGGCGGTGCCGATCACGATCCCCAGCAGCGCCAGCGCCGACCGTCTGCGGACCGCCCACAGATTGGCGAACGCCTCATGGACAAGCGGCAGCAGGAGAGACCCCGTACGGTCCCGATGCCGCGCGGTCACGGCCGTCCTCTTTCCGCGGGGACCGGGACAGCGGTATCGAGGACGGGGCGGCTGTCCTCGCAGAGGCGTCCGTCGCTGATGACGATGCGACGCCGGCAGGTCGCGGCAATGGACGGGTCGTGGGTGACAATGACGACCGTCACCCCGTCCCCGGCATTCAGCCGGGTCAGGATGGTCATGATCTCCTCCGCCGACCGGCTGTCCAGATTGCCGGTCGGCTCGTCCGCCAGCAGAACCGATGGGCGGCCGACCAGTGCCCGGGCAATGGCGGTCCGTTGCCGCTGGCCGCCCGACAGTTCCGCCGGCCGGTGATGGCGGCGGTGCGCCAGACCGACCTGTTCCAGCCGGGCGTCGGCCTCGGCCAGCGCCACCGGCCGGGGCGTTCCACGATAGAGCAGGGGCAAAGCCACATTGTCCCGGGCGGTCAAACGGGGAAGCAGGTGGAAGGCCTGGAAGACAAAGCCGATGTCCCGGTTGCGGATGCCGGCCAGATCGTCGGCCGGAGCGGCGGTGAGGTCGCGCCCCCGGAACAGCAGCCGGCCGCCGCTCGGGCGGTCGAGCAGGCCCATCAGCGCCATCAGCGTGCTTTTCCCGGACCCCGATGCCCCCATGATCGCGCAAAGCTCGCCGTGATCGAGCGTCAGCGAGATCGCGCGCAGGACCGGAACGGCCTTGGCCCCTTGCCCGAACGTCTTCGAAACCGCCTCAAGCTGGAACAGGGAGGTCACGGGCCCATCCTTATGGCGTCAACGCGCGCATAAATTGATGTTGCAAGAATTAATGAAATTAAAAATAAATACACCGAGAGTGACAGACAGAGATGGCATGCATGGATTATACGTCGGATATTCAGGAAAAAGTCACAAGCAAAATAACATCTATTACGTTCTTCCATAGGCTGTATTATTTGTATTCATCCCGCATTATTGCATGAGATGTGGTTGGTTATACGGATGGATTAGTGCTTATCCATGCGTTGACTCCCCCGGTTGGCAAAGACATGGTGACAATCATTCGGCTTCTAAAATACATCATAACACACGTTAAAAGTGTGTTGTGGGGCCGTGAAGCGGCCGCGCCCGCAGGGCCGGAACGGACCGGTAGGCCTGGTCGTCGGACGCCGACAACTGACTGTGGAGGAGATGAGAATGTCTGTAAGCGCGTTGTTGTCACGCATTCGGAACGGAGCCCTCGTCGCCGGCGCCGTGATCGTCGGAACGGCCGCCGTGGCCCAGGCCGCGACCGTTCAGTTCACGGTGACGAACCAGTCGGGTGGAACGATCACCCTCGACACCTCAAGCTGCACCAGCGGTTATGCCTCGGCGCCGTTTTCCATCTCTAATGGAAGCACGGCCACCTTCTCCGGCACGACGACCGATTCGACCACCCTCTGTACGGTCCGCTATCAGAAAGGAAACCTGGGCTGCCAGTTCCAGGTGCAGGTCAGCAATTTCGGCGGATTTGCGTCCACCAATGCCTACAAGGGATCGGGCGGCAAACCGGTCTGCACGAAGTCTGGGGAAGGCAACCCCCAGCCAGGAAACTATTACGGCGTGTTCTCGATGCAGTGAAGCCGGCCTGCGCTGATCGGAACGGATCGGTGCAGGTCTCATGCGGCCGTGTGCCGGGTTTCTCCGAAACCTTCGGGTCAGCCAACCGGCGATGAGCCATCCTCATCGCCGGTTGGTACACGTTTGTGAAAAAAACGGGGACATCGGCCACCGTACCGGTGATCAGCCAAAGCCGATGGTCAGTACTGCCGCCGCTTTCCGGAGTCTGAACAACTCCGCCGCCGGATCGCCCTTGTCAGAAGCTGTATTTCACGCTGCCCTCGATCCGCTGCGCGGTGCCCTGGTTGGCCGATGTGCCGTTGACGTCCTGGACCCGGCGCGAGGTCTTGACCTGACCGAAAATATATTCCAGCCCGACGGCGGCCGACGGCCAGGGGCGCCAGATCAGGTTCGCGTGAACCGAGGTCAGGCTCTTGATCGGTTCCAGGGTATCGCCCGCCGGAGTGGTGAAATGGTCATAGCCATAGGCGACATTGCTGCGCCATGCGGGTGCCCAGTAATGGGTGTAGCCGACCACACCGCCCCAGATGTCGATCGGCCGGATGCTGTTGTTGACCAGAACCGCCGAAACGCCCTGGCCCTGTTCCAGATAGCGGCCGATCCCGTTGCCGTCCACGGTCTGGAACACCAGTTGGTCCTTACCGATGGTTTTGATGCCGACACCGGCCAGGACGCCATAGACCAGTTTGTCGGGATGCTTGCCGGGCAGGCCGGAGTCGCTGGCCAGATAGCGCCCCAGGGCCGCGAACCCGAGATGGCCCCAGGAGGTGTCGACGGTGTAACGGGCCACCAGATCCGGCGCGCGGTCGATATGGTTGTCGGCGGTGGTGCTGGTCAGATCGCCCGACGGGCTTTGAATGGCAAAATCGAGATTGCCGGTGGGCAGTTTCTGCGTATAGCGCAACTGCGGCAGGCGGACCGCGGCCCAGCCGACGGGACCGTTGAAGTCGAGCGTCTCGGGGCCGGCGGTGTCGAGATCGGTGAAGGTCGACCATGTCTGACCGGCCAGCCAGGGGCCGGCGCTGAGATAGGCATGACGCAGGCGGAACAGGTTGCCGCCGCCGACGTTGTAGAAGTCGCCCTCGAAAAATGTCTTCACGTCGCCGATGCCGTCCGCGTGGGTCAGCGTCGCCAGATTGATGCGCGACTCCTGCGCCGACACATTCACCTGGCCGCTGCGGTGGGACGCCGCCGAATGATCGAGCGGGATGGCTGTGAAGTCGGTCGCGGTCTTGGTGAAGGCGCTGGAGCCGATATTGCCCTTCACATCGTCGACGATGTCGAGTTTGGCATAGCCCCCCACCTTGAAGGCGGTGTTGGTTCCAGGCACCGCCAGATAACCGGCCGGCGCTGCGGGAGAGGCCGGCGCGGCGGCCGGGACCGTCTCCTGTTTCCGCGCCAGGACCTGTTGCTGCGCTTCCACCTTTTCCAGCGTGCGGCTCTGGTTCTGGACTTCCGACCCCTGCGCCGTGACCTGCTGCTTCTGGTCTTTGACCTGGGCCTTCAGGTCGTCCACCTGGGCCTTCAGGTCATGGACCTGTTTTTTCTCCTCCGCGACCTGGGACTTCAATTCGCGGATCAGCGCCTTCAGATCGCTGAGATCGTCGGCCTGCGCGGGCAAGGCCGTGACGGCGGCGCCGACACCCAGAACCACGGCGGAAAGCAGCCTTTTTTTGTCATCAATCAATTCACATCTCCTGCCATTGCATGCTTCGGCCCCCCTGGACGCGAAGCGGTAAATCCGGTCCTGGCCCTGCGGGCGGCGCGTCGGGGCCACCGGCAGGGGGAGGACATCGCATCTGGTGCGGACGGAACGGGGTCCGGCCGGATGGATGGCGGCGGACGTGAATGGATGGGGAAATGCTAATATTTCCTCGGTTATTATTTTGATATCTAAAAATATTAATCATGGGAGACGCCATCATCATTGAGTAATGATACCGATGCTGTCGATTCTGACTATCTGTCGCGATGTCCATAGGACAAATGGCGGGAACTATGACGTTCCAGCCAGAACTGAAGATGTTCGAACAGCCCGGACATCAGCCAGTAAAGCGATGCCGCGGCCAGATACATGGCGAAGATCTGGTAGGTGCGGGCGGTAATCAATTGCGCCTGCCGGAACAGTTCCGGCACCTGGATGGTGGCGGCCAGGGCGGTGTCTTTCAGCAGGCTCATGAAGCTGTTGCCGAGCGGCGGAACCGCGATCCGGACCGCCTGGGGCAGAACGATCAGCGCCATGGACAGGGCCGGCGTCATCCCGAGAGCTGCCGCCGCCTCGGTCTGGCCCCGTTCCACCGCGGAGATCGCCGACCGCCAGATTTCGGCGGTATAGCCCCCCGTATTGAGGGAAAAGCCGATCAGGGCGGACGGGATGGGGTCGAGATTGATCCCCAGTTGCGGCAGGCCGTAGTAGATCACGAAAAGCTGGACCAGAAGCGGCGTCCCGCGGATGAAGGACACATAGAAGCGCGCGATGGCACTGAAAGCGCGGATCCGCGACCGGCGCATCAGGGCCAGTCCGAATCCCAGGATCAGGCCGGGCAGCATGGAGCCGACCGCCAGACCGAGAGTGGTGACGGCGCCCCTGATCAGGAAAGGCGCCGATTGCCAGACCAGGGTGGCGGCCGTGGTGAGGACGGTGTCGGCCGGGCTCACCGGGTCACGTCGCTTGCGAACCATTTTTCCGAGAGGCGCGCCAGCGTGCCGTCGGCCCGAAGCTCCTCCAGGGCCCGGTCGATGGCTCCGCGCAGGGCGTCCTGGTCCCGGCGCAGGGCGATCGCCTGTTCCTGGCGGGCGAACGGTTCTCCGGCGGCGACGATGCGGCCGTCGTACTGGCGGACAAGATTGGCGACGATCAGCCGGTCGTTGAGGACGGCGTCGACGCGTCCGGCCAGCAGATCCTGGTTGCGCGACGCGTCGTCGTCATAGGTCCGGATGTCGGCGGCCGGGACATTGGCCTTCAGCCATTGTTCGTAATTGGTGCCGAGGACGACGCCGACCTTGTGTCCGGCCAGATCCTGGGGCCGGGTGATCCGGGTCTCATCACCACGGCGCGTGATGATCTGAAGGCCGGAGATCGTGTAAGGCTTGCTGAAGGCGTATTTTTGTTGCCGTTCCGGCGTCACCGTCACCTGATTGATCACGACGTCGAACCGGTCCGCCTCCAGCGCGGCGAGGATGCCATCCCATTTGGTCGGCTGAAACCCGGCGCGAACCCCCAGCCTCGCCGCCAGCGCATTGGCGACATCGATCTCGAATCCGACCAGTTCGCCTTTCTCGTTCTGGTAATTGAAGGGGGGGTAGGTGCCCTCCAGTCCGACCCGAAGGACGCCGTTCTCTTTGATCCGCGACAGTTCGTCCCCGGCGGCCCGTGACGGGGACGGGAAAAACAGCGTGGAGAGCCCCAGCAGGGCCAGCGCGCACATCAGGCGCGCGACGAGGTTCGTCCTGGTCGAGGCACGCCGGCTGGCCGGCGCGTGGAAAGGCGTGATCATGAAAATCTCCTCGAAGGGGAGGGGGTCGGGAAAGGTATGGAACGGCCGGCGCCCGTCCCGGGGCCGGCCGGGGGCCGGTTCCCGGATGTTTCCGGGAGAACCCGTCCATTGGACCGGGGATGATCCGGGAGACGGCCCCGGATCATCCCTCTGATCCCGCCTTCCGGATCACCAGGCCGGCAGGATCGCGCCCTTGAAGCGGCTGTCCAGGAACTGTTCCACCTCCTTGGACTGATAGGCGGCGACCAGAATCCGGAACGCCGGCTTGTCCTTGTCCTGCTCTCGCACCGCGATGAAATTGCCATAGGGATTGTTCTGGCGCGGCTCCTGCACCAGGGCGTCCTTGCGGGGGTCGAGACCGGCCTCCAGCGCATAGTTGGTGTTGATGATGGCCGCGTCGAAGTCGGCGAGAGAACGCGGCAGTTGCGCGGCATCCAGTTCGATGAACTTGATCTTTTTCGGGTTGGTCTTGATGTCCTGAAGCGACGGAAGCAGACCCTTGCCCTCCGCCAGCGTGAGGAGGCCATGGGACGCCAGAAGATTGAGCGCCCGGCCGCCGTTGCTGGGGTCGTTCGGGATGCCGATCCGGGTTCCTTCCGGCAATGTTTCCAGGGATTTGATCTTTTTGGAATAAAGGCCGATCGGTTCGACGATGGTGAAGCCGATGGGAACGATGTGATAGCCGCGGGCCTTGATCTGGGCGTCGAGATAGGGCTTGTGCTGGAAGGCGTTGGCGTCCAGGTCGCCCGATTCCAGCGCGCTGTTGGGCAGCACATAGTCCGAGAACGTGACCAGTTGCACGTCAAGTCCGTTGGTGGCGGCCACCTTCTTGGCGACTTCGGCGATCTCCTCCTCGGCGCCGCCGATCACGCCCAGCTTGATCTTTTCCGCGGCCATCGCCCCGGAGGCCGTCAAAGCCAGAGAGAGGCCGGCAACCAGCCCGAAACCCTTTAACCACCTGAAGCCGTGTTGAACCATTTTTATTAACTCCAATTGCATGTTATTTCATAAAGCTAATCCATAAATTTACTATACAATGGGCGAAAACCCGGTCAACAGGTTTCGTGCCCCGTGCGTTGCCGCAACCAGGAGAGATCAGAGATGTGTCAATGCGCGGCAGCCCGCGCGATGGAAGGGGAAAATCGGACGACTGCGGGCTGCCGTGTCGAGAGATCGCCCCCATCGTCACTCCCGCGAAAGAGCATATGAAAATATGGTGAGGAGGGCGGTCGTCCGGGCTTGGGCAAAAAAGCAGGGACTCAGGCCTTAGTGCCTGTTTTCAGGCGGAGCCGACGTCCGGAAATTCCGCCGCGAAAGCGGCGGACTCCGGCAGGGACACCGGAGCCACTGGGACGCCGGAGCCACTGGGACGCCGGAGCCACTGGTGGATTTCTTTCACACGCTCCCCCGCCCGTCTCCGACGCGGATGCGGTCGAAATGCCTGGCTTCCGGCCCTGTCAGAAGCGGGCGGGACGGTCGCGCCACTCATTTTTTTCCTGCATCTTCCTCATTCGAAAGCAGGAAACCATTTATATATCAAAGATTTATTGATAATCGGTCCAGGCTTACTCCGCGACCGGGACTCCAAGACGCCGGGCGGTTTCGGCGAGCGAGGTCCGGGCATAGGGGGCGACGGCCTCCAGATGCGCGCGATATCCGCTCTGGACACTGGTCACCATCGTCGTGTCCGCGACCCTGGGCGACCCGCCGGAGAAGGGCGGTGCCGGATCATATTCCAGGATCAGTTGGCGGGCCTTTGCCGCCTCCTCGCCGGCCAGCAATGTCAGAAGCGTCAATCCGAAATCTATTCCCGACGTGACCCCGGCACCGGTGACGCGGTTGCGGTCGTGCACGACGCGATCCTGCGTCGGGATGGCGCCAAAATAGCGCAGTTCCGGCAGCAGCGCCCAATGGGTGGTTGCCCGATAGCCGTTCAGAAGTCCGGCGGCACCCAGGATGAAGGCGCCGGTGCAGACGCTGGTCACCCACCGGGCGTCGCGTCCGACGGTGGCGACCCACTCCACCAGATCGGGCTGGCGCATTTGCAGATAGGGATTGCTGGTCCCGGGAACGCAGAGGATGTCGGTCGTGGCGATATCGGCAAAGGTGGCGGTGGGGAGAAGCCCCAGGCGGTTGTTCGACGTGTTTTCGGCGTAGACCGGGTTGGTGTCGCGCCATACGAAATCGATGGAGACGTCCGGCCCGGTCAGAACCTCGACCGGGCCGATCAGATCGAGGGCGGTCATGCCTTCGTAGAGGACGAAGGCGATATGCGTCTTCGCGGGATCGCGCGGAGACCTCTCCCGCGTCCGGGCGCCGGTCCCGGCCATGGCCCCGGCGGTTCCGGCCGGTGGCGGCGCCGATGCGTCCGCCTTGCGGCCGGCGGCGGACAGGGACGCGGCGGCCGCGGTTCCCAGACAGGCTTTGGCAAAATTCCGTCGATTCATGGTCTCTCCTTGTTCGCGCGAAGATCGACCAAAAGCCTAGAAAAAATCCCGCAAGGGAAAAAGCCGGATGGCTGCCAATCAGCGACGGATTTCTGCCAGGGATGGACGGGCGCCTGTTCAAGGCGGCGGGGCGGGCGTAGGTTCCGGTTCCAGTCTTTGCGGCTCCACCGGGAGGGAATGTCTTGTCCATTGCCAGCGGGACCCTGTCCGTCGCCATTCTGGCTCTGCCGGACTTCGTCCCCTTCGACCTTTCGGTGCCCTTCCAGATTTTTTCCGAGGCAAGGCGCCCCGACGGCGAACCCGCCTATGATCCCGCCTTCTATGGCCCGGCCCCCGTGGCGCAGAGCGGCGCCATCCGGATTGCGGACTGCCGCCCGTTACCGGACCTGGAGGAATGCGGCCTGATCGTGGTGCCCGGCCTTATGGATCCGCTGACTTTCCGTCATGACGGAGTGGCGAAGGCGCTGAAAGCGGCCGTTTCCCGTGGCGGCCGGGTGGCGTCGATCTGTACCGGCGCCTTCGTTCTGGCGTCCTCGGGCCTCCTCGACGGTCTTTCCGCCACCACCCACTGGGCCTGCACCGCCGCCCTCGCGGCGGCCTTCCCGCGCGTCCGGGTGGAGGAGGACGTGCTGTTCGTCGATAACGGGCAGATCCTGACTTCGGCCGGTCTGGCGGCGGGAATGGACCTCTGTTTCCATCTGATCGAACGCGACCATGGCGCGGCCGCGGCGGAGCGCAGCCGGGACTTTTTCGTCAGTCCGCTGGCGCGCGACGGCGGTCAGAGACAGCGTCTGCGCCGCCCGGACCAGCCCGAGAACAATCTGGAGCCTTTGCGGATCTGGCTTCTCGAAAATCTGCACAACGCCGTCACGGTGGAGGACATGGCGAAGCGCGCCTGCATGAGCCCGCGCAGCCTGCATCGCCGGTTCATCGAGCAGACGGGATACCCGCCGATGACCTGGTTGACCCGCGCCCGCATCCGTCGCGCCCGGGTCCTGCTCGAAACCGGAACCCTTGGCATCGAGCAGATCGCCACGATGACCGGCTTTGCCACCGCCGCGGCGTTCCGCACCCGTTTCCGCCAGGAATCCGGCCTCTGCCCCACCCTGTGGCGGCGCGACCACGCGGGCCGGCATGCCGGGGACGCGTCGGAAAACCTAGACTGAGCGGACCCGGAACCACGGTGTCGGAAATTTGAGGGAGGGGGGATGGTCATGCCCTGTAAAACTTGGTGAGCGTGATGGGCCGTGGGCGGAAGGGCTGCTGTCGGACGCGGGAGGGGAACGCCTGACATTGCCAACGAAGACGACTTCGGCAGGAGTTGATCAAACTTACCCAAAGAACGGCCTATCAGGCGATCCAGAAGCCAGACATTCAGCTTGCCAGCATCACTTGCGCACGGACGTTCTGTGCAGCAAGATGTCAAGACTGCGATCGGCGTAACAAAGAGAATGGGCATGCCAGAACGGATAGTAAAATTACGCGACGCCTTTGGTGTTGGTCGGGATGTTCCCCTTAATTACGTCACGAGGGCCGGGGTCGATGAGAGCTTTGTGAATAGCCTCACGCGTGACAAGCACGTCGTAATTTATGGCTCTTCGAAGCAAGGCAAAACGACGCTGAGGCGGCATTGCCTGGACGAAGGTGATTACATCATCGTGAGCTGCCTCAACACCATGAATTTGGTCGACCTTCAAGGCGCAATTCTGAAAGCAGCCGGGTATCGGATCGAACAAACTCAGACTAAAACGATCGGCGGCGCTTGGAAGTACGGAGCGGAATTTGCTGGTGAGGGGCAGGTTCCCTTCATTACTAAAGTTTCTGGGAAAGGCAATGTCGGTCGCGAGGCGAATGAAAAACTTGACATCGTGGCAAAGCACCTCGAAATTGACCTTGGCGACGTTAATGATATAATTCTTTCTTTGAAAGAAATAAATTTCAATAAATACATTGTATTGGAAGATTTCCACTATCTCAGCAATGAAGTGCAAAGGGCTTTTTCGTTTGCTCTAAAAGCGTTTCACGAAAATTCCCCATTTTGTTTTATTGTTATTGGTGTGTGGCGCGAAAAAAACAGGCTAATTTATTACAATGGTGATTTGACAAACAGAGTTATAAGCATAGATGCAGACGCATGGACTAAAGACCAACTTCGCGAGGTAATTACTGCTGGAGAGCAATTGTTAAACATACGCTTTGAAAACTGCGTAGTCGAGGAGTTGTTGCAGCACTGTTTTGAGAGTGTGGCGCTTGTTCAAGAAGGTTGCTACAGAATATGTGAGAAACAAGGAGTGGTAGAAACGAAAGAAAATCTTATTTCCGTCGGATATGGCATTAAGGTTGAAGCGTTGGTGCGGGAAATTGTAAATGACCAAGCCGGTAGATATATGGCATTTATTACAAATTTTTCCGAGGGATTCCAGCAGACCGATCTTGAGATGTATAAATGGCTAGTTTATGCAGTGCTTATCAGCCCAATTTCTGATCTAGAAAATGGCCTTCGGAGGTCGCAGGTGTCCTCGATTATAAAAGGAAGACATCCTGAAGGGGGGAAGTTGAACGAAGGGAATATTACACAGGCCCTTCAGAACACTGCCTCGCTCCAGATCCAGAAGGGTATCAGGCCCATCATTTTCGACTATGACCAAACAACAAGGGTGTTGACGGTGGTCGATCGCAGTTTCTTGCTCTGGCTGGCCCACCAGGATCAGGGTGAATTGATAGCAGAACTCGGGATCGCTTGACACGACCTACGTGGTTTGGATTGATGGAGGTGGTTCCGGCTACCCTTGTCCGACGGTCGCATCCGTTTCCTCATATCCATCGTTAGTTACGGTGACAGTTTACTTTTCTTGGCCCATTACTCGGTGCTGAGATGCGTCTACACCGTCACAGCAGGCAGGAACAGGGGATGACTCTGGCATATTGAGGAATCCGTTAGCGTAATTCGACGCCGAAGAAACGGCTCAAGGCATCGTCGACGGATTTCATGGTCCGTGGATTGACATGGCCGAACACGGCACCGGCCTTGGCGCGCGGTATTGTTATGGCGCGGTCGATCATGACCTGGGATGGTTTGTGCAAGCCGTTTCCCTCGTCCGGCTGCACCGTGATGCGGATCAGATGCTCCTCGTGAATATCGCTCGTTAGCTGGAGCACGGTCACCGCTGGCCTGATCTCATCGGACAGTTGCATTTGTACTTGCCCGGGGCAAAACGGGCGGCGACATGGCAGCTTGAAGTGACGGCCGCCGCCGCCCCTGTCGACGTCTTCCGTCGTGACGGCCTTGCCGGTCCCGCGTCCGGATGAGCGGCGCCGCCGGCGTCTTTTCCCGGGGCGGCCGGCACTCTGGTGACGCCAGCGTCCGCGCGTCTTTCCTTACGACCGGGCGAAGGAACCGCTGACATCCGACGGTTCCGGAAGGCCGTCGGGGACAGTTCGTTCCCGGGGCCACCAGGGGGCGAACGGGGAGGGGACGCGCAGGTCGACCCGGTCGCCGAAAGACGGGGTCAGCAAGGGAATGCCGGCCTGTGCGGCCAGATGCGAGATGCGGTCCAGCGGCTCCGCCCAGGGATGAAAGGCGAGATCGAAGGTGCCGTTGTGGATGGGCAGAAGCCAGCGGCCGCCCAGGTCCCGGTGCGCGGCGGCGGTTTGTTCGGGAAGCATGTGGACGCGGGTCCAGCGCCGGTCATAGGCGCCGGTTTCGAGACAGGTGACGTCAAACGGCCCCAGTCTGTCGCCGATCGTCGCAAAACCGTCGAAATAGCCGGAATCGCCGCTGAAAAACAGGCGCAGCCCGTCGGCCTCGATGACCCAGGAGCACCAGAGCCGGAGATTGCGATCATGAAGGCCCCGGCCGGAAAAATGCTGGGCCGGCGTGGCGGTCAGGCGGATGTCGCCGATGCGGATCTCCCCCCACCAATCCCGTTCGATGATCGCGGCGGCCGGCACGCCCCAGGCCGCCAGCAGGCCGCCGACCCCCGTCGGCGCCACGAAATGGGCGGTTTTCCCGGCGAGGGCGCGCACCGCCGCCTTGTCGAGATGGTCGTAATGATCGTGGGACAGGATGACCGCCTCGATGTCCGGAAGGTCGGAGATCGCGATCGGCGGCGCATGGAATCGCCGGGGGCCCATCCAGGACAGCGGGGAGGCGCGGTCGCTGAAAACCGGATCGGTCAGCCAGAACCGTCCGGACAGCTTCATCAGCAGCGTCGAATGACCAAGGCGCCACAGGCTGCCGTCGGCGGCGTCCAGAAGATCACGCCGCGACAGGGGGTGGACGGGAATTGGCCGGTCGGGAACCGTTCCCTCCGGCTTGTTGAAGAAGAAATCCCAGGCCAGACGGAGGCCCGCCAACCCGCGCGGCGGGCCGGAAAAGGCGGCGGTTCCGGGGGCTGGCGCCGGGTGGGCCGATCGGGGCAAGGGGTCCTCCTGCCGGTGGGGTCTGCGGCAAGATATGGGGCGGCCGCCGGGGTTTGTCACGCGTCCCGCCCGATCGCGGAGGCGTCCGGCGTGGGCTATGGCGTCCTGGTCCGCGTGCTGCCACGGCTGACGACGGTGAAACCGATGTCCCGCAGGGCGTCGGGGCGCGGCGTTTCCCGGCCATCCTGTCCGGCCAGGGCGTTCAGGATGATCTCCGCGACCTGCCGGCCGATCGCCCGGCTGTCGGTCTGGATGGTCGTCAGCGACGGGACGCATTGGCGACCGATTTCGAAGTCGCCGAATCCCATGATCGACAGATCCTCCGGGACCCGGATGCCCCGGCGCTGGCATTCCAGCAGGGCGCCGACGCCTTGAAGATCGGAGATGGCGAACACCGCCTCGACGTCCGGGGCCAGGTCCAGCAACCGGCTGATGGACTGCGCGCCTTCGGTGAAGGACAGCGGGATGTCGGGGTTGCGGATGATCAGGCCGTCCGGCAGGCCGCATTCGCGCAGGCCGGCGGCAAAGCCCTCCAGCCGGTCCTCGCCCCGGAAATCCCGCGCCTCGCCGCCGGCCGCCGGCCCGATGGCGCCGATCCGGCGGTGGCCGAGCCCGGCCAGATGGCGGGCGGCCGCCCGCCCGACCTCGAAGTTCGAAAAGCCGACGGCGTAATCGATGGGGCGTTCCGGCAGGTCCCACATTTCGACAACCGGCACGCCCGATTCCAGCAGCAGGGCGTTGGCCTCCCGCGAATGAACGCCGCCGGTGATGATGATCGCCTCCGGCCGGCGTGTCAGCAGAGAGCGGATGCAGTCCACCTCCTCCGAGGACCGGTAGAGCGTGAATCCGATCAGAAGCTGATAGTCGGCCTCCCGCAGGGCCTCGTTGATGGCCTGGGCGGTGTCGGCGAAGTTGGTGTTCATCAGCGTCGGCAGGACCAGGGCGACGAACCCGCTGCGGCGCGAGGACAGGCTTCCCGCCACCCGGTCGGGAACATAACGCAGTTGCGCCACCGCTTTGAGGACGCGATCACGCGTTTCCTGGGCGACCAGGGAAGGGTCCGCCAGGACGCGTGACACGGTCATCCGCGACACGCCGGCAAGGCGGGAGACATCCCGCATGGTGGGTTTGTGGGGGCGGTCGGTCATCGTGCCAAAGTCGTCATAGCCGCGTTGTCGCCGGAAGCCGGGCCGCCTGACCGGCGGGCCGCAAAAAAAGAAAAAGGGCGTCAGACGGTGCCGGCTCCCCGAAAGCGGCATCATAGCGTGGCGGGAAGGGCAATCAAGGCCTCTCTTGGGACTTGCGATGTGACCGGTAACATGGCATCATCCGTCTCCAGAACAAGAGGGGCGAAACATAAAAATTCGCTCTGAAAACAAGATAGAATGGGAGATTTCCAAGAACCAGGCCGCCTGAATGGCGGTTCTTCGGTTAACGGCAGAGGTCCGATATGTTATCGAGAACATCCCTCGTGCCGAAACTTTAAGGACAGGAATTGCCGGGGGACCGGCGCGGTCTGGCCGGCCCGGGCGCGTTGCCGCCGTTCGCGGCCGCCGCCGATGGCATCGGCCGTCACCGTCCGATGGTTTGGCAATCCGCCCCGTCCCCTCAGACGACGACCCGAGCGACAGGAGGAAACACATGATTTTCGGATCGATCCACAACCCGCAGGATATCCCGGCCTGGATGCCGGCGCCGCTTGGCCGCGCGCTGGCGCTGCTCAAGGGAACCGATTTCGCCGCCTTGCCGACCGGCCGGCACGAATTCGAGGGCGATGATATCTTTTTCCAGGTGATCGACCTCACCACCCGGCCCGCCGCCGAACAGAAACCCGAGGTCCATCGCACCTATATCGACGTGCAATTCCTGGTGCGCGGGGCGGAGCGGATCGGGTTCGCCATCGACACCGGCCGCAATGAGGTGGCGGAGAACCTGCTGGCGGAACGCGACCTGCTTTTCTACAAGGGCGCGGAGAACGAGGCCATGCTGACCATGGTTCCCGGCAGTTTCGCGATGTTCTTTCCCACCGACGTGCATCGCCCCGGATGTCAGGCCGATCATCCGGACGCCATCCGCAAGGTGGTGGTCAAGGTTCGCGCCGCCCTGCTGGAGGGGGAGGTCCGCTGATGGCTCCGACCCGTCCCGCCCGCCCTTCGGCCGTCCCTCTTATACCAACCGGCGATGAGGGCCCGCGAGCTGATGCGAGCGAAGCCAAGGGGCTCGGAGAAACCCGCTTGGGCCGCCTCGAGGGCTGTGCTGATCGGTTCCGATCAGCGCAGGCTGGTATGAGCCGGGTTCGCTGGGGCATGATCGGATGCGGCGCCGTGACCGAGGTGAAAAGCGGTCCGGGCCTTTACAAGGCCGACCGGTCCTCGCTTCTGGCGGTGACCAGCATCGACGCCGCGATGACGGCCTCCTTCGCCGAACGTCACCACGTTCCCAGAACCTATGACACCGTCGCCGGATTGCTGGCCGACCCCGATCTCGACGCGGTTTACATCGCGACGCCGCCCGCGTCGCACCGGCCGCTGGCGCTGGAAGTCGCGCGGGCGGGCAAGCATGTCTATGTGGAAAAGCCGATGGCGTTGCGTTTCGGCGAATGCCAGGAGATCATCGACGCCTGCGACGCGGCGGGCGTGACGCTGTTCGTCGCCTATTACCGGCGCGCCATGCCGAGGTTCCTTCAGGTCCGCTCCTGGATTGAGGAGGGCGCCATCGGGGAGGTCCGCACGGTCCGGGCGGTCCAGCACCAGCCCCCCGCGCCGGAGGATCTGTCGCCCGAAACGCTGCCCTGGCGGTTGAAGCCCGAGGTGGCGGGCGGCGGCAAATTCCTTGATATGGCGATCCACACCATCGACATCCTGGATTTCCTGTTCGGCCCCGTCACCGGGGTGCAGGGCATCGCCTCCAACCAGGGCGGGCTTTATGAGGTCGAGGACACGGTCAACGCGGTCTGGCGCCATGAAAGCGGCGTTCAGGGCTACGGATCCTGGTGCTATGTCGCGGGCGAGGGACAGGATCAGGTTGAGATCGTCGGGTCGAAGGGCCGGATCGAGATGGAGTTCTTCTCCGACAGGCCCTTGCGCCTGATCACCGCCGGCAGCGTGCGCGAGGTGGATATCGCCAATCCGGCCCATGTCCAGCAGCCGTTCATCCAGACCATCGTCGACGAACTGACCGGTACCGGCCGCTGCCCCGGCGACGCGGCCAGCGCCGCGCGCGCCAGCCGGTTCATGGATGCCGTGCTGGCGGACTACCGCCGCGAGAAAGGATTTTAAGGCGCGAGGCGCTTACAGATTGAATCGACGGCCGGGCGCGATCCGTCCGGCCGTCACAGGAGACAGTCATGCCACTTATTCCCTTCGATGATCTGAAAGCAGAGTTCAAGCGCGTCCTGATGGCGCGCGGCTGCCGGGAGGATATCGCCGAACTGTCGGCCCGCCTGATGGCCGAGACCAGTTGCGACGGCGTCTATTCCCACGGCGTCAACCGGTTCCCGCGCGTGGTCGATTACATCGACAAGGGTTATATCGCCTTGAATGCGGTGCCGACCCTGGTCGCCGCCATGGGCGCGTTCGAACGCTGGGACGCCAATCTGGGTCTTGGCAATGTGACCGCCAAGATGTCGATGGACCGCGCGATCGAACTGGCCCGCACCCACGGCATCGGCTGTGTCGCGCTGGCCAACGCCAATCACTGGCTGCGGGGCGGCAGTTACGGCTGGCAGGCGGCGGAAGCCGGCTGTGTCGGTCTCTGCTGGACCAATACCCAACCCAATATGCCGGCCTGGGGCGCCCGCGACCGGCGCATCGGCAACAATCCGCTGATCATCGCGGTGCCGCGCGCCGAAGGCCATGTCGTGGTCGACATGGCCATGGCGCAGTTTTCCTATGGCGCGCTGGAGGCGGCCAAGCTTCGCGGCGAGCAATTGCCGGTTCCGGGCGGCTATGACGCCGACGGGGCGCTGTCCTGCGACCCCGCCGCCATCGAGAAGACGTGGCGGGTTCTGCCGATCGGCTACTGGAAGGGATCGTCGCTGTCGATCCTGCTCGATCTGGTCGCGACGGTGCTGTCCGGCGGCTTGTCCACCAGTCAGGTGGGCGAACTGGGGGGGGACGAATACAAGCTGTCGCAGGTCATGATCGCCATCGACGCCACCCGGATCGCCGGCGCCGGCTTCCTGTCGGGCGCGGTCAATGCGGTGCTGGCCGACATCGGGGCGTCGGACCCCGTCGATCCCGCGCAAAAGGTCCGCTATCCGGGATCGAAGGATCTTCGCCTGCGGGCCGAGAATCTCCGGCAGGGGATTCCGGTCGCCGATGTGGTGTGGGATCGCATCCGCGCGCTTTGACGGCGCCGCCCGGCGTTCCGTCCTGACAAACCGGCCCGGTCAACGGGCCCTGAAGGGGAGACAGTTCCGATGTCCATCAGCTCCACCGAATCCGCGTCCACTGCGGCCCGGCCCGTTCCCAACGGGCGGTGGTTCCACATTCTCATGCCCATCATGATCCTCTGCATCGTGTCCTACATGGATCGCACCAATATCGGGTTCGCGATCCCCGGGGGCATGAACAAGGATCTGGCCATGTCCTCGTCCTTCGCCGGATTTGCCGCCGGCATCTTCTTTATCGGCTATCTGTTCCTGCAGGTGCCGGGCGGCCATCTCGCCTCGCGCGGGGTGGCGAAGAAATTCCTGACCTGGTCGATGGTGGCCTGGGGCATCATTTCGATCCTGACCGCCTTCATCACCAGCGAAACCCAGCTTATCGTGCTCCGCTTCGCCCTCGGCGTGGCCGAAGGCGGTATGCTGCCGGTGGCGTTGACGATGATCGCCCAATGGTTCCCGAACGAGGAACGCGGACGGGCGACCGCGATCATGATCATGTTCGTGCCCATCGCCAACATCGTTTCCGGCCCGATCGCCGGCGCCGTGATCGAAAACTTCGGCTGGCGCAATCTGTTCCTGATCGAGGGGATCGGGACCTTCTTCCTGATCCTGCCCTGGGTTCTGATGGTGACGGAGGATCCCGCCAAGGCCAAATGGATTTCGGAAGCGGAGAGGGACTATATCGTCGGCCATCTGAAGGCCGAACAGGAGGAACTGGCCCGTAATCCGGTGGTCCGCAACGCCTCCCTGATGACGATCATGGCGACCCCGGCCATGTGGAAGCTGATCGTCATGAATTTCTTCTATCAGACCGCGATCTATGCCTTCGTGATCTGGCTGCCCACCGTGATCAAGACCCTGACACAGACCAACATGGCCGGCGTCGGCTGGTTGTCGATGCTGCCCTACGTCGGAACCATGATCGGCATGTATCTGTTCGGCCGTCTGTCCGACAAATCCGGCAACCGCAAGAAATACGTGATCCTGCCGCTGTTGGGACTGGCCCTCAGTCTGCTGTTCTCGGTGCTCCTCAAGGACAATGTGTGGCTGTCCTTCGGTTGCCTGGTGCTGGCCGGCGCCTTCCTGCAGGCCGCCGCCTCCGTGTTCTGGACCATCCCGCCGCTTCTGTTCTCGGCCTCGGTGGCCGGCGGAGCGCGCGGCGTCATCAATGCGCTCGGCAATCTGGGCGGCTTCCTCGGCCCCTATCTGATGGGGATTTTGAAGGATGCCTTCGGCAGCACCGACTATGGCGTGCTGGCCCTGGTGGCCTTTCTCGGGATTTCCGTCCTGATCACGGCCAGCCTGCCGATCAGGAGCGACGGAACCCACGCCTGACACCCTCCACACCGGCGTCCTCCGGTGTACCTGGGAGGGGCGGTAACGCCCCTCCCTTTTTCTTCAGATTCCGGCGGGTATCTCCATTTCAGAAAGCGGATGACCGGTTCAGAAAGCGGATGACCGGGGCCTCATGGACAACGGACGACACGCCCTGGTGGTGAAAGCTGTTGGTCTGCCAGGGGCGGGCGTCCCAACCGCCGTCGCGCAGGGGGCGGAATGGCGGGAAACCTTCACGGCAGCGCCAGAATGATGCCGACCCGGAAAATGCGCGACCGGAACAACTGTTTTCCCATGTCCCCATCCCCTTTTGGCCGGGCGGGCGGGATTTCAGGGGGGGGCGCCGTCCGCGACAGAGATCCGCCGGAACCCGCCGGATGACGGCCATTCCGGCGGCGGCCACGGCGCCCGTGCGCCGGCGGATTGGCGGGGTTGGTTCCTACGCCGTTGGATGCGGCAGTTCGGGGTCGAAATAGAGAGCTCGGAACTCTTCCAGGCCGGTCGCCGGACTTCCGGATTCTGTGACAAAGCGGAAGGCCTGGTCGGGCGACGTGACGGCGAACGTGAGGGCCTTCGTTCTGAGCCCGGGCAGGGACTGAAATTTTCCCTTCGCCAGATCTGCGGCGTCGAACGCGCCAATCCGTTCGGCCTTGGTGACGGCAACCAGAAGACGCCACGCGTCCTCGTCGGACGATGCGTCCGAAAGCTCGGCATCTATTCCGGGAAGCACCCTGGCAAACGCGTTGGCGTGTCCGAATTTAATGTGTCCGGCCTCAAGGCGATAGTTTTCCTGAAGTCGGCCCAGAAGTTGAGGTGCGTTTTTTATCGACTTGATAAAATCTGGTGCTGTCGGTGTCGTGTCTATCACCTCTAATGCATACTCATTGAAATGATCTACGACAAAATCCTCCCCATTTTCTTCAATTATTCTGGCAAGAATTTGTGCTGGATTGCTTCTACTATTATATAAGCTATTTTTATTGTTTACCGTTTCCTCCAGGTTTCGTCTCAGCAAGGTCATGAGACGAAGGCGCGACGCCGGCGGGACGTCCTTCAGGATTTCCGGATCTTGCGCGATCAGCTCCGAAATTCGGCGAATGTCCGTTTCGGACGATGACTTCGGGGTAATGACGAAGCGGACCATATGGTTGCGGATCGCGGGATCCTTTTGGTCGGCAAGTCCAAGGAGAAAGAGATGCGCGTTGTCCGCCGTCCCCTCATCCGACCCGTCGATCAGACGGACCAGTCCCTTGATCAGAAGGGGCGTGGCCGCGGGATCAAGATTTTCGGTTTCCTGCGTCACAATCAGCCTGACGTCCTCCATCCGTTTCGCGGGGAAAAAATTCGGGCCGGAGAGACGGGCGCAGATCTCGTCGACCAGCACGGACGTCTGGCGGATCGGTTGCGAGAGGAATTTGGTGACGGCCTCTGAAAAGACGAAACGGGCCTCCTCGGCGGAGACCCGGTGTCTCGAAGGATGGGCGGCCTTGTTTCTTTGCCGGTTGAGCTGGTGGAGGATATCGGCCTCAAGCTGGCTGATGATCTGGCCGGCTTTCATCTTGTCGATGAGCGTCTTTTCGAAAACTCTCTGGGCATCGGCTTCCGGTTCGATGATCTCGACGATCGTCTTTGCCGCCTGGTTCACCGGGGCGACCGCGTTCAGCTTGGCCCGCAATCCCTCAAACAGGGCGATATGCGTCAGGACGACGCAGGCCCGATAGGCGCCGGCCCCATAGCAGACAAAGGCTTCGTGCAGATATTCAGCCGTTTCTTTCTCGGGAACTGTAGAAATCAGTTCCTCCATGTCCCGCATGCCGACCAATTGTATTTCCTCCGAGCCAAATAATTTTTATATTCTCTATGAGAATGGAATGGTCATTCCGATGATGGCATGCCATCGATGGCTTTCCAATCCGGAGTTTCCTTTTCGATCGGGCGTGTTCCTCCAGTCGGCGCGATGGTTGTCGGTGGACGATGGCGCGGACGGCCCGGTTGCTTTCGGAGGCATTCCCCGGACCCCGCCGTGTTTTTCATGGCGCCGCCGCCTGACCGGGGTTATCAGCGTTGGGCGGAGCGGCGCCGGGCGAAAAAAGACCCATGGCCGGATGGCCGTGGCGGGAGACGAAAGCGATGCGTGTGGTGAGTCTGGTTCCATCCTGGACTGAAACCCTTCTGGCGGCAGGTGTCGAGGTGATCGGGCGGACCCGCTATTGCATCCATCCCGCCGATCGGGTCGACCGCATTCCGGTCCTGGGGGGGACCAAGGCCGCCGATTTCGCGGTGCTGGAAGCCATGCGGCCGGACCTGGTGCTGATCGACCGCGAGGAAAACACGCGCGAAATGGCGGCGCAGGTCACGGCGCCGCTTCTTGTCACGCATGTCAGGACCGTCCGGGATGCGGCCGACGAGACCGCGCGGCTTGCCCGGGAATTGCGGTCGGCCCGGCTTTCGGAACAGGCGGAGCGGTGGCGGCGGATCATCGATATGGGGCCGTTCCCGCCGGCCGGCAGCCTTTCCGACCTTCCCGGGGTTCTGTCCTGGTGGATCCCGGCCGGGGATTCCGATTCCGGGCTGGTCTATCTGATCTGGGGAAAGCCCTGGATGGCGGCCGGTCCGGGGACCTTTATCGGCGACATGCTGCGCTGGCTGGGCTATGGCGGCCGGCAGTTGGCGTCCGACAAGGCCTATCCCGAAATCGTCATCGACGATCTTCCCGCCTCAACGGCGCTCCTCTGTTCGTCGGAACCTTATCCATTCCAGAGATTTGAGGCGCGGATCAGGGACCTGGGGCGCCCCGCCGCCCTGGTCGATGGCGAATGCTATTCCTGGTTCGGGATTCGCGCGCTCCGGTTTCTTGAGCGATGCCGGGGTCTGGCGGAGGAGAAGAGCGGGGCGGCGCCCTGATCGGGCGACCGCTCCGCCAAGGGAGGGAGGAGCGGGCGGATGGTTCCGGGGAAAGGGGGACTCCCGGGAACATGCTGCGCTGAAACATCGTGCCGTGAGGGAGGCAATCCGCCCGCTCCACAACTGAGGATGGTGTGGATTCGAGGTGTAGTCAATAGAGATGTAATTCAACCTTACGGTTTAATCTGTCTGTCGCAAAAGATCCGGACGGGAATCCTGTCGGCTGGTCCCGTCAGGACGGCAGGACGGCGGTTCCCCAGGGTTGCCGGACACGGGTCAGCGGGGCGCCGAACAGAATGTCCAGCCGGGGGGAGTCCATGATCTCTGCGGTGGTTCCCTCCTGTGCCACCCTTCCCCGGTCGAGCAACACAATGCGGTCGGCGAACCGCGCCGCCAGATTGAGGTCGTGCAGGACCAGAAGACAAGCCGTCCTGTCGTTCTGTTCCCGGAACCACTCCATCAGGGCGAGTTGATGGCCGATGTCCAGGCTGGCGGTCGGCTCGTCCGCCAGCAGGACCGGCGCCGGCCTGCCCAGAAAGGCCGCGCAGGCGGCCCGCGCCCGTTCGCCGCCGGACAGGGACTGTAGTCTGCGATTGAGAATCGGTTCCAGCCGAAACCGCTCGATCACGGTCCTGGTCATCGGATCGTCCAAGGCGGCGGCCGGTCCCGGTGACAGCGGCCTTCCCCGTCTGGAGCCGATGGAGAGAAGTTCGCGCACGGAGAGGTTCCAATGACTGCTGAAATCCTGGGGCAGATAGGCCACCTGACGGGCACGATCGGCCGGCGTCATCGTGGCCGCGTCGCGTCCCCGCAGCAGGATCCGGCCACGGTCCGGCAAAAGACCTCCGGCCAGCAGGCGCATCAGCGTGCTTTTCCCGGATCCGTTCGGCCCGACCAGCGCGACCACGGTTCCCGCGTGGAGCGTGACGGAGACATCCTTAAGCACATCAGCCCGTCCGGGGCGCCTGAACCCGAGCGCGGACGCTTCGAGAGGAATGGACGGCCCGGCGGCCGGAGGTGTCGCCATCATCGGTTCTGCTCGCGGATCAGAATGACGATAAAGACCGGGGCGCCGATCATCGCGGTCAACAGCCCCAGGGGGATGTCGGCGGGCGGCATCAGGCTGCGGGCGAAGGCATCGAGGACGACCGTCGCGGCACCGCCGGCCAAAGCGGCATGAACGCAAAGCGGCCGATGCAATGGTCCGATCCGCCACCGGACCATGTGCGGGATGACGAGGCCGACGAACGCGACCAGACCGCCCGCGGCGACGGCAACGGCCGTGACCGCCGCCGCCACCAGAATGCCGACGCGTTGAAAGCGCTCCAGCGGCAGTCCCATGTTGCGGGCGACGTCGTCCCCCAGGCCCAGCAGGTCCAGGCCGGGGGCGAGGTGGCGTCCGGCCATGAGAGCCAGGGCGGTGAGCAGGGCGAGAAGACCGAGGCCCGGCCAATGGGGGGTGGCGATGCCGCCCAGCGTCCAGGACAGGACCAGTTGCAGGCTGACGCTCTCGTCCGTCAGGGCGAGCATCAGAAGGCTGCGGACCGCCGCCAGCACGGCCGAGACGGCGACACCGGCCAGCAGCAGGGTGGCGGCGTCACGGACACCTGCCAGACGGGCCAGGCCGACCACCCCCGCGGTGGCACCCCAGGCCCCCGCGAAAGCCAGCAGGGGAATGGCGAGCGGTCCGGGCAGGGGCAGGGGAATCAGCAGGGCGATGGTGGCGCCCAGCGCGGCGCCGGGGGCCCCGCCCAGCAGGAAGGGCTCCGCCAGGGGGTTGCGGAACAGCCCCTGGAACAGGACGCCGGCGATGCCGAGGCAGGCCCCGACGCACCAGGCAGCCAGTACCCGGGGCAACCGCCAGGCGATCAGCAGCCTCAGGCGCGGATCCATCGGATCATCGAAAAGTCCCGCCAACAGGGCGGGATCGCCTCTCTGGGCGCCCAGCCACAGGCCCAGCAGGACCGCGGCGATGCCGATGCCGATACCGGGCAGGACGGAGTGCGGTCGCTCGACACCGGTCATCATCGTCCTCCGTTGTCTTGAAATAATCGCGCCAGACGATCAATGCCGTCGACCACCCGGGGACCCGGGATGAGCAGTTCCGCCCTTGGGCACGCATGGACCCGTCCCGTCCGCACCGCCCTCAACCCATCCCATCCCGGCCGCCCAGCGACATCCGGGAGTGTGGCGGCGGCGACCAGGATGACGTCGGGATCGGCGGCCAGAACCGCCTCCCCGCTGACCTGCGACAGGTGGTCCCTGCCGGCGAAAACATTGTCTGCGCCGGCGCGGAGCAGAATGTCGTCGCAATAACTTCCCGGCCGGACGCTCTGATAACCGCCATTGCCGTTGTCCCCGGTCTCCAGATAGACCCGGGGACGCGGCCGGCCGGCCACCTGTCGGGCGATCGCCCCCATGCGGGCATCGAGCCGGCCCCGCAGGTCCGCCGCGACATCCTCGCGGCCGATCAGACGTCCCATCGTCGCGATATTCGCCAGGACCGCTTTGATATCCGGGTGATGAAAAACGACCAGCGGAATCCCGACTTCGTCCAGCGGGCGGAGCAACTGATGAACCGCCTGACGGGCGGGCGTCACCACCACCAGATCGGGTGCCAGCCCGACCACGGCCTCCGCCGAGAACCCCAGACGACCGCCGATCCTGGGACGTCCCATGACTTCCGGCGGAAATCGGGTCCAGTCCTCGATTCCCACGATCCTGTCCGGCCCGTCGATGGCGCAGAGGATTTCGACATTGCTGGCGAAAATGGGGAGGATGCGCCGGGGGCGCCGGGGAACGACCACCGTCCGTCCCAACGCGTCGGTGACGGTCACCGGAAAGGAGGATGCCGCCAGGACCGGGACGGGCATCAAGCACGCGGCCAGCGCCGCGCCGGCCATCCGGAGCATCCTCCGCCGGTTCAGAATGACACCTCTGTCCCGATCAGGAACCTGCGGCCCGGCAGGCTGTTGCCGCAACCACCGTTCGACGCGATGCGGTTGCCGATACAGGGTGTCTGGTCGAGGGCGATGTATTGCGGATGATAGTTGATGTCGAAGATGTTCGTCACATTGGCGAACAGTTTGAGCTTGTCCAGCACACGGTAGTTTGCCCGCACATTGAAGATCCAGGTCGGGTCCTTGCGATGCACATAGGTTGAGTTGGGCTCGCCTTGGGGAATCAGAAGGGTCTCCTCGGTGTCATAGTACATCGGCCCCTGCAGAACTCCCTCCACCCGGGCGTCCCAGGACCGCTGCCCGTAAACGACACCGGCGGCCGCCTGATAGCCGTACATGCGCTGCAGGCGGGTCCGGTAGGGGCCCGTCAGTCGGGGCGAGGCGCCGCGATCCTTCATGTTGAAATTCCAGACGCCGTTGCCGTTGAGCGACAGGCGGTCGTGCCATCCCAGGGCCGCGGCCATGTCATATTCGGCCTGGACCTCGACACCCTGCACGACCGCGTCGCCCGGCGAATTGACGTACTGGCTGCGGCTGGCCGGGAGCGGGACTGTCGTGATGCGGTCCTTGATCACGTTGCGGAACAGGGCGACGTCGACGAAGCTGTGATCCGGGGCGAGCGTCACGCCGACCTCGTACTGTCGGCTGCTTTCCGGCGACAGGCCGGCGTTCCCAAGGGTCTGGGTGCCGCCGACGGTCACATAATTGGCTCCAAGTTCCGTCGCGGTCGGCGCGCGGAAGCCCGATGCGAGGCCGGCCCGCAATTTGGCCCGGGGCAGGGCCTGCCACGCCAGTCCTGTACTGTAGGTGAGGTCGTCGAAGCTGCGGTCCGAGGTTCGCATCAAAGGTTGGTTGGGAGTGGGGCGCAGCGACAGATCGGTGAAGGTGTAGCGGATCCCGGCGCGCGCGATCACGCTGTTGTCGAAAAAGCGGCGTGTCAGCTCGCCGAAGGTCGCGTAGGTGCTGTCGTTCTCGTTGTTGTCATAGGGGGCCGTCTGGGTGTTGGCGGCACCCGGCATGGCGGCGCGGACCCGGCTGTTGCGGAGCTTCGAATATTCGAACTCCAGGCCGGTCAGCAGGTCCGTCGCGCTGTCGATCGCGATGGTCGGCGTGAAATGAACGCCGACCGCGTCCAGATTGCGGACCGAATCATCCTTGTCATATCCCGGGGCGCCGGAGCCGAGGCGTTCCGATCCCCAGTTCAATTGATCGGCATCGTGGAAAGCATAGGAATGCAGCGCCCAATTGACCCGGCTGCCAAAGGCGTCGCCGGCCAGAGTGGCGTCGATCGACTGGTTGAAACGGCTGTCGGTGTTGTCGGTATCCCACTGGGATCCCCGGAACCCGGCATCGTAGACGCCATCGCTGCGGGCGATCACGTCGAGCTTGAGACCATCGCTGAAATCCTGGCCCATGGACAGCAGAGCGCCGCGCCGACGCCATCCGGTGTTGAGTTCGCGCCGTCCGCTGCCCGTGGTGTAGTCGCCCTGCCTGCCGATCGAGCCGCCGGCATAGAGGTGGGTTCCGTCCATCGCCGTGGCGTAGTGGGCCTCCCCCTCGATCAGGCCGGCGCTGCCTCCCTGTGCCCGGATCGCGCCCTCGCCGGTGCCGTCCGCAACCCGGCGTCCATCGCGGGTGATAATATTGATGACGCCGCCCATCGCCTGACTGCCATAGGCGACGGAGGCCGGGCCGCGGATGATCTCGACATGGTCGACCTCGTCGGGCGACAGCTTCGAAAGGTTGGCGGTTCCTGCGCGCCGTCCGTTGATCAGGACAGCCACCTCGCTGCGATAATCGCGCCCCTGTCCGTCGGTTGCTCCGCCCCGGATGTTGACGGACGTCTGGCCGGGCGACCAGTTGCTGAGGAACCCGATCGCATTCCCGGTCAAAAGATCGGTCATCGAACTGGCCGCCGAATCTCGGATCCGGTCCTCAGGAATGATCTGGATGGTGGAGGCCAGATTGGAGACCGGTTCGGCCCGCCTCGTCGCCGTGACCACCACGGTTCCCAGTTGCAGAACGTCGTCGGCCATGGCCGGCGCCGTCGCGAGCGCGCCGCCACCGGCCAATGCCGACAGGGTGAGCGCGGATACCCAGGATTTTGTCATTGATGCCTTCCCACCTTCGTCTATTCCTTTTTTTCTGATCGGTAGGGGCCGTTCCGGTCCCGCGAACCGCGCCAGATCAGGACAGCGCTGACCTTGGGGACGAGTGCCTCCACGCGTCCGTCGGCCCGAGTCCGAAGTCGCCCCTTCAGGGCCTCGTCCAAATCGCGGATGCCGGGATCGCCGGGCGCCAGCCCCATGCGCCGCCGGACATGCGCGAGGGCTTCGCCGCGATCGCGGAAAATCGCGCGGAAAGTCCATGGAACCGTCGTCACACTGTCGGGGGCGCGGTGCGGGCCGAGAGCGGTCAGCGTGAGCGAAAGGCCGGGTGTCTCATCGCCGCCATGCAGATGTGGCGGCAGCAGGCCGGCCAGGCAGAAGGAGCGGGGGCCCCTTTGCGCCGGAACCACCCAGGCCATGACTGTCCGCCATCGCGGCCGGACCGCATCGTAAAGACGGTCGGGAAAGTCGGTCAGACCCGGGATATTGGCGGCGAAGACCGCCTCGTGACAGGGCAGGGTGCCAAGGACCCGCTGCCAGCGGGTCGCCAGCAGGGTGAGGCGAAGCCGGTCGGCGCATCGGGCCGACAGGCGCCGGCCCATCGCGGGTTGCGGCTCGATCGCCGTCAGCATCCCGCCCTGGCGCAACGCCGGGACCGACAGAATTCCGTCGCCCGCGCCGACATCGATGAGGGACGCAAGATCGCGAAAGCCCGCCGCCTCCAGAAGGGAGCCCACGGTCCGGGCGTAATCGGAGCGTCCAATGCAGTCGGCGTAGAAATCCGCTTCGCGATCGTCCCATGCCACAGGCGGTATCCGATCCGGTCCAGTCCAGAGGCTGCCGGCATGGGGGCGATGCCTTGCAAAACCGTTCACCCGCCATGGCGCCGCGATGGCCCCACGCATGAGGCCCGCACGACTCCGACGCCGGAGTGGCGACATCACCCATTCGGAAAAATCCGCACCGCCGGGGCACCCCGCCCGGACCGGTAGGGCGATCGCGTGTGGCAGGTCTCCTGGCTTGCGGCCTTTTTTTCCGCCCCGCCTTCCCGGATTGCTCCAGTGGCGGATGGGGCGGAGATGCCGCTGACAGTTGCGGGGGCAGCCACGGCTTTGGCTCCCCAAGGAGCCGCACCGTGTTCCCTATTAATCCCTGGCGAAACGCCTGATCGGGAACCAGTCACGCAAGATGAAATCTATGTCTTAAGTTACATACCTGTCAATAATAACGAATAATTGAACGCCGAAATTCAAATTTACCCCTTTAATTTTTTGCAAACATCTTCGGTTGATTTGATTGGCCGCTTTTTTTGATCGTGTGGCCGGGGTGGTGGGCGCGATAAGGCGGGCATGCGGATTGGTGAGGCAGACCTGACTTTGATCTTGGTTCACAGGGAAAATGAGGATAGGTAAGAGATCTCCCCACTCAGAGTTCCTTCCCGATGGCCTCGTGCTCTCCCACCGATCGTGCCCTTCGGGCCGACGGTCTTCTTGTCCTGGTGACGGCGCTCGCCGCTGCCGGATGGTTCTTCTCTCTGTTTTCGTTGCGCGGCATGCCGGCGCAACTTTTCATCGGCGCCCGCTTTCTGCTGGCCGGCATCATCCTATGCCTGTGGGGCTGGAGGCCGGTCAGGCGGCTGGGCCGGCGTCATTTCTGGCGGGCCGGGGCCACCGGGGTTGCGATGTATGTATCCATCACCCTTTGGACCCTGGGCGTGACCGCGAGCGACAATCTGGGCGTCGGCGCCTTTCTGTGCAGCCTGGGAAACATCATGGCGCCGGTCATCGGATGGGCGCTGTACCGGATCCGCATCGGCGCCGCCACCTGGATCGCCATCGCGGTGGCGTCGATGGGGCTGGCCTGCCTGTCGCTGCACAATGGCGCCGGATTTTCGCCGGCCGATCTGCTGTTCATGGCTTCGGCGCTGACGAATTCCCTCTATCTCAACCTCAACAACCGCTATGTCCGCGAGATTCCTCCCTTGCCGCTGGCGGCCGTCCAACTGACCGTGGGCGGCGTTTTGTCGCGCGCGGTGTCGCTGGTCTGGGACCGTTGGCCGGAATCGGTGGCGCTCGACATCTGGGGCTGGTTTTTCGCCAGTGTCCTGATCGCGACCAGCCTGCGCTATTTTCTTCTGGTCAAGGGACAGGCCGACGCGCCGATCAGCCATACCGCTGTGATCATGAATCTGGAGCCCGTCTGGACCGCGATTCTGGCGTCTCTG
Organism: Telmatospirillum sp.; assembly: GCA_009712185.1. GTDB lineage: Bacteria > Pseudomonadota > Alphaproteobacteria > Rhodospirillales > Magnetospirillaceae > Telmatospirillum. The sequence continues at coordinate 89,270 of WASQ01000136.1, forward strand.
TGCCTCGGGACGTCGATTGGCGGCATGCAACGGGTGGGATGCGGCCTGATTTTCCTGGCGCTGCTGCTGCATCATTGTCCCCGTCCGCGCGGGCGCCGGCCGTGATCGCCGATGGGGTGATCGTCGATGCCGGGATGGCTGACGCCGGAACGGTCGATGCCGGGTTAGACGACGCCGGCCGGTCCGGACGGCCGGCGCGCGTTCCGATCGCGCCGGATCCCCGTTCCCTGTCGTCCGGCTCCGCTCGCCGGGGCCTCAGGATCCCATGATCACAGAAAACTAACAGGAGCCTGTCGCCGGCCGTTCGAGATCACAGAAATGTTACAGGACAGCCGTCTCTCCGCCGGGCTAAGAAAGTTGTCGATATTGAGGCAATTTCACGGCAGCGGGGAGGGTCGCCAGGGGGCGCGGCATCCCCCGGGGGAAAGACGATGACGACTGTCCATGACGACGATCCGCAAGACATGCCCGACCGGGATCGCGACGGCTCCGGAGCGAGCGTGCTATGGCTGGTTCTGTCCGTTCTGATCGTGATCGGCGCGCTGGGATTGTCCATGCCGTCAATGGGGCAGGAAACCCGTCTGCCGCCAGCGCCGCCCCGCAAGGTCCTGCCGACGGCGGAGCCGCAACCCATCCTGGGCTGCGTCACGGGCGATGATGTCGTCGCTTTCGGCGGCCGCCGGGGAGAGTTCGTCTGCCATCCCGTGCAGGACCGGCGTCCGCATGCGGGTTTGCCGGCGGGATCCTGGTTTTTTGACGGCGGGCCGGTCAGCCCCCAGAGCTGACGCCCCTTCATCGGACCACGCCTGCCTGCGGCCGGAGCGGGGTTTGCCGCGACCCTTATGCCAACGCCGAACCGACGCCTCCGCCCCGGCGCGTTTTCGCGCGTTCAGCCGGCTGCCGTGTCTTTGCCCGGCTTGTCGTCTTGATTTTGCGGCCCCGCCTTCCGATAATGACCGCAGGCCATGGTCTTCGGATGTCTTATCCGGAGCGTAAGAGGGAAATCGGTGCGCCCGCCCGCGCGGCAAAGCCGGTGCTGCCCCCGCAACTGTGAATGGCGAGTCCCTGTCCAAAACGTCACTGACGCATGGTCGCGTCGGGAAGGCGGACAAGGGGCGGCGACCCATCAGCCAGGAGACCTGCCGTGGCCGCAAGGAACTGAAGGACGGGGCGTCCTGACCGGTTACCTGCCTCAGGCGTCGTCTTCCGTCGTCTGTCCTCGCAAGGTGTCCGCTTCGGGCCTCCATTTTCGAATGGGGTTGCAGGTGTTGTTTCCGATTGTTCGTGACCATGTTGTCTCACGCGTTCCCGCGGGTGGGAGGCCCTTGCCATGACCGACAATGTCGTCCGTCTCAATTTTTCGCGCCGCCGCATGGTGGCGACGCCGGAGACGTCGATTTCCTTCACGCTGAACTCGGACGGCGGCCGATGGTCGCTGGAAGGGGCGCAGGGGCTGATGACGCCGGCACAGGTTTCCGACGTTGCCGACGCCTTGCGGGAAATCGCCCGCAAGCTGAAGGACGCCTCCCTGATCGCGCTGGGCAGCGAGGCGGAAACCTGCCTCGGGGAATTCGTTCTGTTCGAGAACGGTGGGGTCGATTATTGGATCTCCCCCGAGACCGATACCCGGGAAAAACGCCAGGTTCTGCAACAGGGCTTGCGCAAGGCGTTGAACAGCCTGTCCGCGGGCTGACGCGTTTCGGGGGAACGTCATGATCGAAATCGTCGCGGCGACCAAGAGTTATGGCGCCGCGAAGGCTCTTTGCGGCGTCGATCTCACGATCGGCGCCGGAGAGGCCTTCGGTTTGCTGGGGCCCAACGGTGCCGGCAAGAGCACGCTGGTCCGCCTTTTAGCCACCCTGTCGCGTCCCGACGGCGGGCATCTGCGCGTCGGCGGCCATGACACGGTGCGGGCGGCGTCCCGTGTGAAGCGCCTTCTGGGCGTGGTGTTCCAGGAAAACAACCTGGACCGCGATCTGTCGGCCCGCCAGAATCTGCTGTTCCATGCCGGTCTTTACGGTCTCGGCCGGGCGGCGGACCGGGTGGCGGCCATGATCGGCCGTCTGGGGTTGTCCGGGGCGGCGGACCGCCCGGTCGGACAGTTGTCCGGCGGCCAGCGCCGGCGTCTGGTGATCGGCCGCGCCCTTCTGCCCGAACCCCGGGTTCTGCTGCTGGACGAGCCGACGACCGGCCTCGATCCCGCCGTCCGGCGCGAGCTGTGGGACCTGATCCGCCACATTCGCGACGGTGGCTGTACCATCGTCCTCACCACCCATTATGTCGAGGAGGCGGAGGCGCTGTGCGGCCGGATCGGCATCATCCGGCAGGGACGCATGGCGGCTCTCGGAACCCCGGACGAGCTGGTGGCGCGGTTCGGCGGTCCCCGCCTGGAGGATGTGGTGGTCCGCCTGGGCGCCGGGGGCGGGGCATGAGCCTGCTGGATGGCGCCGGACCGATCTTCCGGCGCGAGATGCTGCTGTTCCGCATCAAGCTGGCGCGTCCCACCTTCGTCCTGTCGACCATGGTGACGCCGCTGTTCTACATGGTGGTGTTCGGCCTGGGGCTGGGCCGTCAGGTGCGCATGGCCGACGGATCCTATCTGTCCTTCCTGGTGCCCGGGTTGATGGGAATGGCGGCGATGCATAACGCCTTCGCCTGGGTGGCCAGCGGGATCAACATCGCGCGCTTCTACCACCGCACCTGGCAGGTGGTCATGCTGGCCCCCCTGTCGCCGGTGGCGGTCACCGCGGGCACCGTGGCCGCCGGCATGGTGCGCGGGCTGGTCGCCGCCCTGCTGGTCGGGGTCGCCGGGGCGGTCGCCGGCTGGCGTCCGTCGCCGACCCTGGTCCTGCCCGCCACCCTGCTGCTGGAAACAGCGCTTTTCGCCGCCTTCGGGATGGTGGTCGGGATCAAGACCAAAGGGGCGGAGGAATCGAGCACCTACACCAATTTCCTGATCACCCCCATGGGTTTCTTCTGCGGAACCTTTTTCCCCCTGTCCAACCTGCCGCCCTGGCTGGCCGCGCCGATGCATCTGCTGCCCCTGACCCACGCCAATATCGCCCTGCGCGAAAGTGGCCTGTCCCTCCTGGCCCTGACGTCGCTCGCGGTTCTGGCCCTGTTCACCGTCCTTCTCTGCGGCTGGGCCTGTCACGCGGTTGCCGGTTATCGGGAATAAAGTCCTTTCGGCCGGGCTGTCGGCGATTGACGCCCGCCAACGGATCGTATAACCATTCCCTTAGTGCTGGTTCCCCGGTGGGTGTTTTGCGCCCGGGGATCAAAAGGGAACGCGGTGAACGCGTGAAAAACGCGTAAATCCGTGGCTGCCCCCGCAACTGTAAGCGGTGAGCACGGGGCCCAAGACGACGCCACTGGGAGACCATCCCGGGAAGGCCGGTCCCGATGCTATGACCCGTGAGCCAGGAGACCTGCCCGCACTGTCGCCCATCCGTCCGAGCGGGGTGTCTCGGTGGTTAAGGAAGATCCTTCCGAACGTGGTGACGACAAGGTTCGTGCCGGATGACCGGGATCCATTCCGGTCGTCGGCGTTCCGCCGCCGGGAGAGGTCTTCCCTGAAGTCCTTCGCCGGCGACGTCCGTGCGAGGTGGGGCGAGGGATGATGCCAGCAAAATCCGGGCCGATCGGACGCGATCCGTGGCCCTTCGACGTCCCTGGGGGATGCTTCGGGTGTTCCCCGGCGTCCCTCTGCTTCTGTGCCCGGCCGGTCATCAGGCGGATCAATCCATCGGAACATCGGCGGTTTCCCACGGGAAACAAGAGGGAACATCAGGAGCGTGCACGACCGTGCGCGTTCGCTGGGGCTGCCCCCGCAACTGTGTGCGGCGAGACCGGCGCCATGACGTCACTGGGACAACCAGGAAGACTGGGACAACCAGGAAGACTGGGACAACCGGGAAGACGGCGTCCGGACAATGACCCGCCAGCCAGGAGACCTGCCGCCGAGAGTGGTCAGTCACGGACCCATCGACCGGGGGTGTCGAGGGGCCGCGTTTCCGCCCCGTCCGGGGCGGAAGCCGGAAAGGGGGCGTGCTGACGCCTGGCACAAGGAAAACAAAAGTGATGTCGTTATGGTCCAGGAAGCCGGGGCGACCCCCGGCGGAGTTCTCCGGCGGTCTGTTCTCGGGGGCAGTCCCCGCGGCGCTGACCCTGCCTTTGGCGGCGCTGTCGGCGGTCTGTCCGCTGTCGGCGGCCGGAGCCGTGGAAATGGCTCAGGGAACCGATCAGGTGGTCATCAGCGCGACGCGTCTGCCCACCCCGGTGAGCGAGGTGGCGAGCAGCGTGACCGTGGTGACCGCCGAGGAGATCGAGGCCAGGCAGGAACGCACCCTGCATGACGTTCTGCAGGACATTCCGGGCCTCGTGAACCCGTCCTACGGAGGTCCGGGGACGCAGGTCTATCTGTTCACCCGCGGCACCAACGTCAACCACACCAAAATCCTGGTCGACGGAATCGACATGAGCGACCCGTCGCAAAGCGACGGATCGGCCAATCTCGCCACCGTTCTGGCCGGCGATATCGAACGGGTCGAAATGCTGCGGGGGCCGCAGAGCGGTCTCTACGGGTCCGACGCCATCGGCGGCGTTCTCAATATCATCACCCGCAAGGGGGAGGGACCGCTGAAGCTGACCGCCAGCGTCGAGGGCGGGTCCTTCGCGACCTTCAATCAGAACGCCTCCGCCAGCGGATCCGAGGGGCGGTTCCACTACGCCCTGAACCTTGCCCATTTCAGCACCCAGGCGGAACGGGTTCAGCCCGACGACGCGGTCAAACCCGGCGCGCGCCGGCTGGACTATACCAATGACAACAAGGCGGCTTCGGGAAAGTTCGGCGCCGATCTCACCGATAGTCTGGATGTCGGTCTGGTCTTCAAGGCGGCGGCGTCCGGTTTGACCAATCTCTCGGATAACCGGTCCGGCAAGACCGGGCTCGGTTACATGGGGACCGGGCACAATTATCAGGAAGACCGCCAGTTCATGACGCGGGGAACCCTTCACCAGACCTTGTGGGATGGCGCGTTCGAACAGACCCTGGGATTGGCCGAGGCGGTGGAGCGCCGCCATTACGCCTATTCCAGCGACCAGAAAAAGACGCCGTCGGTTTATGGCGGCAACCGGACCAAGATCGACTGGCAGGGCAATATCCGGGTGATCGATGGTCATGTGATCACCCTTGGCGCCGAACGGGAAATGACGGCGATCAGCGATCTTATCCCGCAGAAATTCACCACCAATACCGGCAATACCGCCGGATACGCGCAGCTTCAGTCGAAATTCGACCCCCATTTCGTCAATACCGTCAGCATCCGTCATGACGACAATGACACCTTCGGAGGCGCCAACACCTACCGGCTGGCGCCGGCGATCCTGCTGCCCGAGACCGACAGCAAGATCAAGGCCAGCATGGGCACCGGTTTTCACGCGCCCTCGCTCGACCAGCTCTATCATTCCTATCCGTCGATGAATTTCTTCGCCAATCCAAACCTCCGGCCCGAAAAAAGCCTGGGCTGGGATGCCGGATTCGAGCAGGGACTGGTTAACGGCCGCGTGCAGTTCGGCTCGACCTACTTCCACAACAACATCCGCAACATGATCGTGAGCGGGATCAATCCCCTTGGAGTCTACACTTATTCGAATGTGTCGACGGCGGTGACCAAGGGGCTTGAGAGTTTCATTTCGGTCAATCCGCTGGAGGGCCTGACGCTGCGCGCCGACTACACCCGGTTGCTGACCGACAACACCATGACCCGGCGCGCCCTGGTTGAGCGCCCGAAAAACAAGCTGGGTGCAAGCGCGATCTGGCAGGCCGGCGACAATCTGCGTCTGTCGGTCAATGTCACCGGGATGACCGATTCCTATTCCTATTACTATCTGCGCACGGCGGGCTGGTGGACGGCCGATGTGGCGGCGGACTACCAGATCGGTCCGCATCTCTCCGTTTTTGGCCGGATCGATAATATGTTCGACCGGGAATATGCCGAAATGCGGGGATATCTGGCTCCGAGGCGAGGTGTTTTTGGCGGCATCAAGATAACATATTAGACCTGGGGAAAGATGACGGAGTGTGCGGGGCAAATGAAATGTTTGCCCTGTCGCTCTATTTTTGTATATTGTGTTTTATTTTGTTTGTTTCATTGTTGACGATAGTATATTTATTATTTTATAGTCTTCATAAGCGCCGGTTCCTCTGGGATGAAGTCCAGGGGTGAAAAGGGAACATGGTCGGCGGCCCCTTCCGGGCCCCGGATGCCATGGCTGCCCCCGCAACTGTGAGCGGAGAGCGCGGATCCAGGAAGGATGTCGGTCCCCGGCGTCCTTTCTCCCGAGGTGACGGGCCGTCCGGTCCCGCCGGCGGGAGGGTGCCACTGGGAATTCCGTTGGGATGCCCCGGGAAGGCCGGATCCGACGCTGTGACCCGCGAGCCAGGAGACCTGCCGTCGCCGTCGCCCATCCATGCGAGCGGGGTGTCTCGATGGTTCAAGGAAGATGCTTCCGAACGTGGTGACGAGCATTCGGCGGAGCGGAGCGATCCGGTCCGCGGGACATGATCTGTCGCGGACGAGGGGCAATGGGCGCGCGTGGAGACCAGGGAAACAGGGATTCGATACGATCGGGGCGGCGCACCTTCGCGCCGGCCGTCCTGCGGTTGGCGGTCGCTCTGGCGTTTCTGACCGGCGCGACCGGATCCGCGGCGGCGGGCATGCGGGTGGCGTCGACGGCGGTCTGCGCCGACCAGTTTCCGCTGGCGCTGGCGGACCCTGGGGATATTGTCGGAATTTCGGTCCTGGGCCATGACCCGGCCGTGTCGGCGCTGGCGGGACGCGCCACGACCATCCCGACCCTGAAGGCGGACGCGGAAACCTATCTGACCGCCGGCGCCGACATGGTGATCGGGGCGGAGCACGGCGATACCAAGACCATCGTCATGCTGCAACGGGTGGGTGTCCAGGTTCTGCGGGTCCCGTCGCGAAACGACTTCCCCGAGATGATGGACCAGCTTGCGACGGTCGGCGGCCGCATGGGCCTGCCGCAGGCCGGGCGGGCGCTGGCGGACGGAACGGACCGGCGTCTTTCCGCCGTCAGGGCGCGGACTGCCGGCCCGCCGGTGGTGGCGGCCTATTATCGTCCCGACGGCGGCAGCGCGGGTCACGGAACCTTCGTCGACGCTGAGATGCGGGCCGGCGGCTATGAAAGCCTTGCCAGCCACCTGGGGCAGTCGGGCTGGGGACGCCTGGACCTGGAAACCCTGGTGATGCATCCCCCGCAGGCCATGGTGATCGCCTTTTTCGACCGGGCGAGTGTCGGCATATCGCGCCGGTTCACGGAACATCCGGCCTTCAGGAAGATGCTGTCGGATGTTCCGGTGATCGCCATCCCCGGCGCCGCGACCGCCTGTGGCAACTGGACCCTGGTCGACGGCGTCGAATTCCTGGCCGCCACCCGTGGCGCTTCGGCTCTGGCCGCGTCCCGTCCGTCGCCGGCACCTGCCGGCGGAGGCGCGCCATGACGGGGCGCTGGTGGGCGGCGCTGAGCGCCGCGCTGCTCCTTGCGGCGTTTCTGTCTCTGCTTGTGGGGTCCGCGAACATTCCGGTCGGGGATGTGATCGGCTGCCTTGCCGGTCAGGGAGATCCGAAGGCGGTCACGGTAATCCGGGAGATCCGGCTTCCCCGCATGTTGTTGGGGCTCCTGGTCGGTGGCGCCCTCGGCATCTCGGGGGCGGCGCTTCAGGGGCTGTTGCGCAATCCGCTGGCGGAACCCGGTCTGGTGGGGACGTCGGCCAGTGCCGGCCTGGGGTCCGTGGTCGCCATCTATTTCGGATGGGCCGCCGCCCATCCGCTGGCCCTGCCACTGGCCGCGATCGGAACGGGCGCCGTCGGGACGGTTCTGCTTCTGCTGGCGGCGGGCCGGCAGGCCGGCCCCATGACCCTGATCCTGGCCGGTGTCGCGATTTCAAGCCTTGCGGTCGCACTGACGTCGCTCGCCATGAATCTGTCGCCCAATCCTTATGCGCTGACCGAAATGGTGCTGTGGTTGATGGGGTCGTTGAAGGACCGGAGTATGCAGGACGTCGTTCTGGCCGCGCCGTTCGTCGCCCTCGGGGGCGTTCTGCTGTCCCTCACCGGCCGAGGGCTGGACGCCCTCAGCCTGGGCGAAGAGGCCGCGGCCAGTCTCGGGGTCGACCTGTCGCGGTTGCGCCACATGATCGTCATCGGTTGCGCGCTGGCGGTCGGCGGAGCGGTGGCGGCCGCCGGGGCGGTGGGGTTCGTCGGACTGGTGGTGCCGCATCTTTTGCGCCCGCTGGCGCGGCAGCGGCCATCGCTGCTGCTGCTGCCATCGGCCATGGGCGGGGCGCTGCTGATCACACTGGCCGACGTCACCGCGCGGGTGGTGCCATCCTCCTCCGAGATGATGCTGGGGGTGCTGACCTCGATCGTGGGCGCGCCCTTCTTCCTGACTTTGCTTCTCAAAATGCGACGGAGCCACGCATGAGCATCCTCGAGGCACGCCGTCTTCGCGTCCGTCTGGGCCGGCGCGACGTGCTGACCGATGTGTCGGTCGGCATCACCCCGGGCGAGGTCCTGGGCCTGCTGGGACCCAATGGCGCCGGAAAGACGACCCTGTTGAAAGCGCTGGCCGGCCTGTTGCCGGCGGAGGGCTGCTTTCTCGACGACCGGCCGGTGGGAGAGGTTCCCGCCCGCGAGAGGGCGCGGCGGATGGCCTATCTGCCCCAGACGCCGGGCTCTCACTGGCCGATGAGCGTCCGGGACGTCGTCTCTCTGGGCCGCCTGCCGCATCACCGGGACGCGCGCCGCGAACGGGACCGGGCGGCTATCGATCGCGCCATCGCCGAAGCCGACATCGGATCGCTGGTATCCCGGCCCATGAACGAACTGTCTGGCGGCGAGCGCGCCAGGGTCCTGCTGGCGCGGGCGCTGGCGGTCGGCGCGCCGGTCCTGCTGGCCGACGAGCCGGCGGCCTTTCTCGATGCCGCGCACCAGCTTCGCGTTCTGCAACTGCTGCGCCGGCGGGCCGATCGCGGCGATGCGGTGGTGGTGGTGCTGCACGACCTGTCGGCGGCGCTGCGGTTCTGCGACCGCGTCGCGGTTCTTGGCGGGGGCCGGCTGGTCGCTCTCGGCACGCCGGCGGCGGTCCTGTCGGACGATGTCCTGGCCCGGATTTTCGGTATCCGGGTGGCGCGGGGAGAACGCGAGGGGACACCCTTTTTCCAGCCCTGGCTGCCGGTGGCGTCATGACGAACCCGGCACCGGGCGGAAGGCTGTAAGGCAACGGGGAAAGACCATGCTGCTGAAAACCTATTTCGACGCCCTGGAACTCCACCGCGACGACAAATTCGTGAGCCTCCGTTTCCTGAGGCCCTTCCGGGTGATCTCGACCTCGCCGGCCAATGGCGGCGTGGTCGACGATCTGGCGGTGGTGTTCAATCATCAGTGTTGCGAACCCGCCGGCCATCAGATGGAACAATTGATGCGGGCCCATCGCCGGCCCCTGCTCTACAACGCCTATCTGCTGGCCGATCACGGTCTGGCCGGCCGGACGGCCGCCGGGCTTGGGACCGCCGCCAATATGAACAATCTCTGCATCGCCGAGGAGCGGTCGCGCGAACTGCATGTCGTGGCCTTCGCCACCGGCGGGGTGGAGGGCAATGCGGCCCGCGCCGGCGATCCCGCCTCCTATTACGAATATGACGGCCGGTTCGAGCGCAAGGGGCCGGTGGGCCCCGATACCCCCGGCACCATCAATGTGATGGTGGCGGTCAATACGCCGATGACCGAAGGGGCGCTGGTCCGCGCGGTGATGACGGCGACGGAGGCCAAGACTTCGTTGTTGCAGGAACTGTCGGTCCCATCCCGACAATCGGCGTCGATCGCCACCGGAACCGGGACGGACCAGATCGCCGTCATGGCCCCGGCCGATGGCGCGCCGCCGCTGACCTCGGCCGGGCACCACAGCGTTCTGGGCGAGATGATCGGCAACGCCGTCTATTGCGCGATCAAGGACACGCTGGCGCTGCAAAACGGTCTGACCCCGATCCGCCAATGCTCCTGCGGCCATCTGCTGGAACGGTTCGGGGTGGCGCCCGACGCCCTGGTGGAGCAGGTGGCGGGGCGGCTGCCGGAGGGGGCGGCCGCACTGGCGAGGCGCAACCGTCACGCCCTGGACCGCGATCCCCTGACGGTGGCGGCCACCGCGGCCCTGATTCATCTCCACGATCAGGTGTCCTGGGGCGTCCTTCCCGAGACCTGCTGGGAGGAACTGGCGACCCGGCATGGTGCGCAGATCGCCGTGGCCGTGGCCGGCCGGCCCGACCGCTACGCCGATTACGGGGTGCTGCTGGCCGACGACGACAGCCGCCGGGGACGGACATCGCCGGTTCCGACCGTGGTGTCGGCGCTGTCGTTGGGGTTCGCAGACAAATGGGAAAGCACGCTCGACCGTCTGGCCGGGGTGATCGCCGCGGTGGAGGAAACGGGAGAGGCCGCATGCCACGACCAGGCTTAGTTCGCCCGTCCGGTTTGGATCGTCTGTCCGACCCGGATTTGCTGCCCGGCTTGGATTTGCTGCCCGGCTTGAATTTGCTGGTGGTGTGGGTGACCACCGCCTGCCAGCTCCGATGCCGTTATTGCTCCATGCGGGGCGGCGAGGTGGCCGGCGAAACCCTCGATCCCGGCCTGTTCGCCCGGGCGCTCACCACCCTGGGGATCGGACCCGGCGCCGAGGTGCAGATCGCGGGCGGCGAGCCGACGCTGGTTCCCGATGTGCTGGCCGAGGTCGTGTCGATCGCCCATGCCGCCGGTGTCCGGCGGATCGGGGTGCAGACCAACGGCCTTGGCATCGACGACGCCTTCCTGTCCCTGGTCCGCGACTTCCAGGTCGGCGTCGGCGTCAGTCTCGACGGCCCGGCGGAGGTCAACGACGCAACTCGCGGGCGGACCGTCGAGGTCCTGGCCGGGCTGCGGCGGCTGGAGGAGGCGGGTATTGCCTTCGGCGTCACCACCGTGCTGACGCGCCAGTCGGTGGGGTCGCTGTCCCGGCTGGCGCTGTTGCTGGCCGGCTTCCGGGGGGCGCGCCGGCTGGGTCTCGACGTTCTGCGTCCGGTGGGGCGGGGACGCCCGGAGGATCTGCCGTCGCCGGCCGAGGCCACCGCCGCCATCCGGGATCTCTGCCGGACCCTGGAGTGGATCAACGCCCGGCGCGATCCGCCGCTGCGTCTGCGCGAGGCGGCGATGGTGGACTGCGTCCGTCCCGCCGCCTATTGCCCGGCGGAGCAGGGCAGGGCCGCCGTCCTGCCCCCGTCGGGCGCGCTTTACCCCTGTTCCAGTCTGGTCGGACTGCCGGAGCATGCCGCCGGAACCGTTGACCGCCCTGACATGTCCGTGTTGCGGCGGGGACTTCATCCACCCGCGGCCGGATGCGCCTCCTGCCGGGTGTCCGGATGCCGGGGGCGCTGCCCGGCCCGCCGGATGGTGTCCGCCACCGCCTCCGCCGTCGATTGCGCGCTGCGCCATGCCGTTGCATCCGGGCGCCGCGAGGAAGGATATGCCTATGCCGGACGCTGATCAGTTTCCAGCCGGCTTTCGTCCGGGCGGGCGCCGGTTCGTGGTGCTTGACGCCACCGGGTCCACGTTGTCCCTGCTGGGCGGGGCGCTGCGCAAGGCCAATGCCGGACGCGACGTCCCCCTGTCGGTGGTCGGCCGGTCGCGCGACGATCTGTTCGATGCGCGCCGGATCGAGGACACGGCACGCTTCATCGCCGGGGTGGACGGTGTGATCGTTCTGCCCCATGGCGGGGCCGAGTCGATCCCGGGGTTCGACCGTCTGATGGAGGCGGCGGCCGGAGTGCCGGTGCATATCCAGGTGTCGGCGGGATCCCCGGAAAGCGTCGAACTGGCGCGCGCCCTGTCGGCCGACTTCGGGACCGACGCCTTTGGCCGGCGAACCGCTTATCTCGCCCGCGGCGGGGAGGACAATCTGGCCCGGCTGCTCGCCTATCTGGCCTGGGATCCGGCTTCCGGCGCGCAAGACCCGGGGCCGGCGCGGCCGATGGCGACCGAGGGCATCTTCCATCCCCATTATTCGGGACCGGACGATGTCGAGGTCTATCTCGACTGGGCGCGGCACCGTCTGGGGCGGGGGACCGACGCGCCGGTGATCGGCCTCTGGTTCTACCGCAGCTTCTGGCTGTCGGGGGACCTGGAGCCCTATGAGGCCCTGATCGGAGAGATCGAGAGCCAGGGAGGCATTCCGCTTGGCGTGTTCCATCTGCGGCTGGCGGACGCCGACGTCGGCAACCTGCCGGTGGCGGCGCTGATCGAACGCTATTTCAAGAAGGACGGTCGCGCGCGGGTGGATGCGCTGCTGTCGCCCATGAGCTTTTCTCTGGCCCTGGTCGACGGGCCCGGGCAGGCGGCTCTGGCCTCCCTCGACGTGCCGGTTCTGCAACTGATCGTGACCGGAAATCCGGTCGCGGTATGGCGCGACGGGGAACAGGCGGTCCCCCCTATCGAGGTTTCGGTCAGCGTGGCGCAGCCGGAGTTCGACGGTTGCCTGATCGGGACCGTGGTCGCGACGCGGGAGGAAGGCGGGATCGATCCCGACACCGGCGCTTCGCTGGCGGTACGAAAGCCGGTTGCGGACCGCTGCCGCCATGTGGTGCGCTGGGCGATGAACTGGAGCCGGCTGCGGCGCACGCCGCCGGCCAGACGGCGCATCGCCATCCTGTTTCATCATTATCCGCCGAAGAACGACCGCCTGGGTTCGGCGTTCGGCCTGGACAGCTTCGAAAGCGTGAAGCGGCTGTGCGACCGTCTGGCGGACGAGGGATATGGGCTGGCGAAGCGTTATCCCGACGGCGAATCCCTGGCCTTCGAGATGCTGGACCGGCTCACCAACGACCGCCGTTATCTGCCGCCCGGCGAGATGATGGCGCGCGCCGCGGCCACCATCGGCACCGATACCGCCCGATCCTGGCACGCCGACCGGGCGGAGCGGATCCGGACGGAAATGGACGAAAAATGGGGACCGGTCCCGGGCGTCACCTTCGTCTGCGATGGCAGGATGCTGGTCGGCGGTCTGGTCAACGGCAATGTGTTCATCGGCATGCAGCCTCCCCGGGGCCGGATGGAGGAGGGGGACGAGCCGTCGGTCCAGCCGGACGGACGGACGATCCACGATCCCTTCCTGCCGGCCACCCATCACTATCTGGGTTATTACCGCTGGTTGCGCGACGTTTTCGGCGCCCAGGCGGTGTTCCACATCGGCACTCACGGAACGCTGGAGTGGCTGCCCGGCAAAAGCGTCGGCCTGTCGGACGCCTGCTATCCGGACGCGGCCATCGCCGACCTGCCCAATCTCTATCCCTACATCGTCAGCAATCCGGGGGAGGGCACGCAGGCCAAGCGGCGCAGTTATGCCTGCATCCTGGATCATATGATCCCGCCGCAGACCTCCGCCGGCCTGTCCGAGCCGATGCAGGCGCTGGAGGATCTTCTGGACAAGATCGCCATCGCACGGGTGGAGGATCCGCCAAAGCTGCCGCTTTTGATGGATCGCCTATGGGAGGAGGCGGAGCGTCTGCATCTCGACCGCGACACCGGCCTCGCCCGGGACGCCGCCATGGCGGATCCGGACGGCGTCTGCCGGCGTCTGCATGGCTATCTGAGCGAAGTGGAGATCACCTCGATCAACGACGGCCTCCATGTCATGGGCTGTCCGCCCGGGGGTGCCCGGCTTCATGAGACCCTGCTGGCCCTGACCCGCCTGCCGCAGGGAGGCGGCGGAACGAGTGGTGGGGGGCCGTCGCTGTGGGACGCGGTCGCCGACGCCTTCGGCTATGACGGCGCCGATCTGCGGGACGATCCCGGCGGGCGTCTGCCTTCCGACGGGCGGACCAAGGGGCAGGTTCTGGCCGGACTCCTGGATGGCCTTCGGGGGGTCTTCGCCGATCTCGACCGGCTGGACTGGACCGCCGACGGGATCGCGCGGGTGGTGGCCGACCGCTACCGGGGATCGGGACGGGTCGCGGCGGCGCTGACCTTCGTGGCAACGGTCGTGCGCCCCGGCCTGCTGGGCGTCACCGAGGAAATCGACAATGCGGTGCGGGGCGTGGCCGGCGGCTTCGTGCCCCCCGGCGCGTCGGGCGCTCCCAGCCGGGGGGCGGTGGATGTGCTGCCGACCGGTCGCAATTTCTTTTCCGTCGATCCCATGAAGATTCCGACGCCGGAGGCCTGGGAGGTGGGCGTCCGTCTGGGCGATGCCCTGGTGGCCCGCTATCGGGAGGACGAGGGCCGTTATCCCGGACAGATCGGCATGGTCCTGTGGGCCAGCCCCACCATGCGGACGCGGGGCGACGACGTTGCCGAGATCCTCTATCTGATGGGCGTGCGCCCGGTCTGGGCGTCGACCGGACGGGTCACGGGGGTCGAGGTCATTCCCCTGGCGGAGCGCGCCTTCCCCCGGATTGACGTGACGGTCAGGGCCAGCGGGCTTCTGCGCGACAGCTTTCCCCATGTGATGGCGATGATCGATGAGGGCGTCAAACTGGTGGCCGCCCTCAATGAACCGCCGGACCTCAATATCCTGGCCCGCAATGTCGGCGTCGACCGCGAGGAGATGATCCGCGCCGGCGTTCCGCCCGAGGAGGCAGACCGCCGCGCGCGGTTCCGGCTGTTCTCCGACCGGCCGGGATGTTATGGCGCCGGTGTCGCCGATCTTCTGGAAAGCGGCAAATGGACGGACCCCGGAGAACTGGGCGACATCTACATCCATTGGGGCGGCTACGCCTATGGCGCCGACACCTACGGCCGGGCTTCGCAGCAGGACTTCGAGCGCCGCCTGGGGCGGGTGGATCTGACCTGCAAGAACTCCGACACCCGGGAATACGACATCTTCAGCAGCGATGACTACAATTCCTACCACGGGGGCATGAACGCCGCCGTCAAACGCGCGTCGGGCGGGCGGGCGCCCCGCAGCTTCACCGGGGATTCCAACGATCCGCGCAAGCCCCGGGTCCGCGACACGGCCGAGGAGGGACGCTTCGTCTTCCGCACCCGGGTCCTTAATCCGAAATGGATCGAGGGCATGAAGCGGCACGGCTACAAGGGGGCCGGCGACATGTCGAAGCTGGTGGACTATTGCTACCAGTGGGACGCCACCAGCGGGATCCTGGAGGACTGGCAATATGCCGGGATGGCGGAAACCTACGCCTTCGATCCGGAAATGCGCGCCTTCTTCGGCCGGCACAATCCCTATGCCCTGCACAACATCGCCGAACGCCTGCTGGAGGCGATCGGGCGCGGCCTGTGGGAAAACCCCGGTGCCGACAAGGACCGCCTGGAGGCATTGCTGCTGGATGCCGAGGGTGACATCGAGGACAGCCTGATCGGCGCCCCGGGCGCCAGGGAGAGGTGATATGACCGCCGTTACCGTTGTTCTGACCCACCCCAGCCTGGATCGCATCTGGGAGGAGGCGCGCCGGCGGCTGTCCGCCGAAGGCATCCTGCTGGTCGTCGCCCATCAGATGCAGTCCCGCGACTGGGAGGCGTTCGTGGCCCGCGACATGGCGGCGGCCGACGCGGTCTATCTCGACATCACGCGTCATTTCGCGAGCTTCGATCTCCTGTTGACGGCCATCCCGGCTGGCGCGCTGGTGATTCCGGCCGGGCTGGAGGCGAAGGCCGCGCTGCCGGACGCCGACGGCACGCTGGCGGGAACCGTTCAGGCCTATCTCAAGGAGGGCACGGCGGAGGCTCTGGTGAACGCGGTTCACTGGATGCTGTACCGGGCCGGGCGCCGGCCCGATGTGCCCGTTCCGCCCGGAAAACCCGTTCTGGCGGCCATTCATCACCCGGCGGCGGAGGAACTTTGGCGCGACGGAGCGGAATTCCTGGCCTGGGCGGACAAGCGCGCCGGGGATGGCGCCCGCCCCGCCGTGGCGGTGATCGGGGATCGCAATGCATGGCTGAACGGCGACCTTGAGGCGATCCATGCCTGCGTCACGGCGCTGGAGGCGATCGGGGCGGTTGCTGTGCCGATGTTCTGCGACTGGGAGCTGGCCGCGGGCCTCGACGGCCACGCCCATCCCCTGACGCGGCTGATCGGATCCCTGGGCGACCGTCTGGGGGCGATCTGGAACAGCTCGGTCGTGCATGGCCGGACGGGACAGGGCGGGGGCGCGGAAGAGGCCGGCCGGCCGGAGGACGGGCCCTTCGCCTGCCATGGCGTGCCGGTTCTGCAACTGATCCGCCACTGGTCGGCGACCGAGGCGGAATGGCGGGCCTCCGCCGAAGGTCTCAGCGCCATGACGGTGTCTTTCGGGATCACCCGGCCGGAGATGCTGGGCGCCATCGATCCGACGGTGTTCGCGGCCTCGACCCCGCCGGTGACCGGCGCGGACGGCGGCATGGGCGGCGCCCGCAGACCGGTTCCGATCGGGGACCAGATCCGTCGTCTGGCCGGCCGCACGGCGGCCTGGATGCGACTGCGGCGTCTGGAGAACGGCCACAAACGGATCGCCATTCTGCTGCATAATCCGCCCTGCAAGGCGCTGGAGGCGACAGTCGGCAATGCCTCGTCGCTGGACGCGCTGGAAAGCACGGTCCGTCTTCTGTGGCGGCTGAAGACCCTGGGCTATGACGTGGGGGAGCCGCCCGAGGACGGGCGCGCGCTGCTGGCCCAAATCCTGGAACGCAAGGCGCTTTCAGAGTTCCGTTGGACCAATGTCGAGGAGATCGTCGCCAAGGGGGGCGTTCTGGCCGAAATCGACGAGGCCGCCTACCGCGCCGACTTCGACCGCCTGCCCGCCGAAATCCGGGACCGGGTCGATGCGGCCTGGGGGCGGTTTCCGGCCCGGTCGATGGTGCGCGACATCGACGGACCGCACCCCCGTCTGGTGATCACCGGTCTGCGTTTCGGCGCCGTCACGGTGATGACGGAACCGAAGCGCGGCTGCTGGGGCGCGCGGTGCGACGGCGAGGTCTGCCGCATTCTGCATGAACCCGACATCGCGCCGCCCCATCATTGGCTGGCGACATTCTTTTATCTTCAGCATTCCGTCGATGCGCTGGTGGTGATGGGGGCGGAAGGGCCGCTGGAATATCTTCCGGGCAAGCGTGTCGGCCTGTCGGAACGCTGTTTCGGCACCCTGTCGCTGGGTGATCTGCCCGTCATCTATCCCTACGCCATCCACAATGTCGGTGAGGCGCTGATCGCGCGGCGGCGCGGCCGTGCGGTCCTGGTGGGGCATCTCGGCGCCCCGGTCGCCCGTGTCGGCGACCGGGGGACCCGCTGGGACGGGCTGGAGGACCTGCACCGCCAGTATTGTCATGCGGCGGAGGAGGGGGGCGCGCGTCGCGCCGCCCTTGCCGCCGGGCTGCAACGGGAAATGGCGTCGCTGGGGCTGATCGATGACGAGGCGGACGAGGAGACCCTGACGCTGGCGATCGGGCAGTTGCCCCGCCGTCTGGCGCTGTTGCGCGGCCGGAGCATCGTTGCCGGCGTCCATGTCCTGGGGCGGGCGCCGGACGCTGCGGCGGTCGCCCTTTACCGGGACGAGGCCCTGTCCGCGTTGCAAGGCGACGAGGCGGTATTCGAGCGGGCGCTGGCACGGAGCACCGACGAGATGGAGGCGGTGGTCGGGGCGCTGGCCGGGCGCTTCGTGGCCCCGGGACCCGGGGGGCAGATTTCCCGGCGGGGCGGCGCCCTTCTGCCCACCGGACGCAATATCCATGGCATCGACCTGTCCCTGTTGCCGACCCGGGCGGCGGCGGAGGTGGGGGCGCGCATGGGCGAGGAGCTGTTGCGCGCCTATCTGGCCGACGAGGGCGACTTTCCCGAGACCATCGGCATCACCCTGTGGTCCAGCGACGCCTTCCAGTCGGACGGCGAACTGGCCGCCCAGATCCTCTGGTTGATGGGATGCACCCCGCGCCACGACCGGACCGGCAAGGTGACGGGCGTGACGGTGGAACCTCTGGACACGCTGACGCTGACCCTGCCGGACGGCACCCGTTGGCAGCGCCCGCGCATCGACGTCGTCGTGCAGATGAGCGCGGTGGTGCGCGATGTCCTGCCCGGTTTCTACGCCCTGTTCGATCAGGCGGTGGCCGCCGTCCGCGACCGCGACGAACCGGCGGACCGCAATTTCGTGCGCGCCCATATCGCGGCCCGGATGGCGGAACTGGCGGGATCGATGGCCGACGCGGGCGACGCGGCCCTGAAACGGTTAGCCAGTTACCGGTGCTTTTCCTCGGCCGACGGCGCCTATGGCACCGGGATCGGGCTGGCGCTGGACGCCTCCGCCTGGGAGGACGACGCCGATCTGGCCGAGGTGCTGGTCAACTGGACCGGCCATGCCTATGGCGCCGGCGGCCCCCCGTCCGGTCTTCCACCGTCGGCGGTGCTGTCGACCTATGCCGGTCTGGTCCGGCGGATGGACCTGTCCTACCAGCGTGCCAGTTCGGCGGCGGGCGATCTTCTCGCCTATGGCTGCACCGTGGGAACGTTGGGGGGAGCGGCGGCGGCCAAGCGCGGCCTGGGCGGCGGCCGCATGCGCCTTTACTGGGGCGACGCCGCCTCAGGCTCGTCTCCGGGCGTGCGATCCGTGCGCGAGGAACTGGCGCTCAGCCTGGCCGCCAGCCTGCTGAACCGGGACTGGCTCGACAGGGCGAAGGACCGGGGTTATGGGGGGGGCGCCGAAGTGGGGGAGCGGGCCAACCATCTGTTCGCCTGGTCGGCCACGACCCATGAGGTGCAAAAGGCGCAGTTCGACGCCGTTCACGACATGTATGTCCGTGACGAGGCCAACCGCGACTGGCTGTCGTCCACCAATCCTTATGCCTTCGAGGAACTGACGCGCCGCCTGCTGGAGGCCAACGCCCGGTCACTGTGGGCGGCCGATCCGGCGCGTCTGGCGGAATTGCATGCCGCGGTGTTGGCGATCGAGGGGGACATGGAGGACGGCATGGGGCCGGTCCGGGGCGAATTCCAGGGTGCGTCCGTCGATATCATGACCCGCCAGCAAGTGAAGGAATGGCACTATGAGTTTCGTGCGAAATAGCCGTTCCGGACGGCGGGGCTTTCCCTTCACCGCGATCCTGGGGCAGGAGGCGATGAAGCTGGCCCTGCTGTTGAACGCCGTCAATCCGGCGGTCGGCGGTGTCGTCGTCCGGGGGCAGAAGGGGACGGCCAAATCCACCGCCGCGCGGGGCTTGGGCACCCTGCTGCCGGCCGCGCCCGGCGGCGGGGTTGCCCCCTTCGTCGATTTCCCGCTGGGGGCGACCGAGGACATGGTCGTCGGCTCCATCGACTTCGAGTCCGCGGTCCGCCAGGGGAAAGTGCGGTTTCAGCCGGGATTGCTGGCGCGCGCCCATCAGGGGATCCTTTATGTCGATGAGGTCAATCTGCTGGACGACCATCTGGTGGACGCCATCCTGGACGCCGCCCAGTCCGGCGTGACCCTCGTGGAGCGCGAAGGGCTCAGTCTCAGCCACCCCTCCCGGTTCATTCTGGTGGGGACCATGAACCCCGAGGAAGGAGAGTTGAGGCCGCAGCTTCTGGACCGGTTCGGACTGGCGGTCAGTATCGGGGGCGAAAGCGATCCGTCGATCCGGGTCGAGCTGTTGCGCCGCCGCGAGTTCTTCGATGCGGATCCGGACGGGTTCCTGGACCGTCATCGGGCGGCGGAGGAGGCTCTGGCTCAGCGTATCCTGGCGGCCCGGGAGCGCCTGGGCGACGTGCGGGTGCCGGCCCATCTGCTGTCCTTCATCGCCGAGATCTGCCAGCGCAATCACGTCGCCGGCCACCGCGCCGATATCGTGATGGAGCGCGCGGCCCGGGCGCATGCCGCCTGGAACGACCGTATCGACGTCACCGGCGACGACATCCTGGCGGTGGCGCCCATGGTCCTGCTGCACCGGATGCGGTCCGCCGCGCCCGATCTGCCTCCCCCGCCCCCGCCACCGCCGCCGCCGCCGCCGTCATCGGCCGGCGAGGACGCCGACAAGACCGGGGAGCGGCAACCCGACCACGGGAACGACGCCGGGGCGGAGCCGGACCGGCAACCGGCCGGAGAATCACCGCGAACGGATGACGCGCCGTCCGGAGAGGCGGACGGCAAAGACGGCCGGAAGGCCGACGAGGCCGCGCCGCCGGAACCGGGACCGCCCCCTCCGGAGGGGGATCAGGATCGGGATGGGGAGGTCCAGGAGATCGGTGCGCCCTTCCGGGTGCGGCGCTTCGACCCGGAGGCGATGGATCAGCGCGCCCGCATCGGATCGGGGCGTCGCACGCGGTCCCGTTCGGCCGGCAAGCAGGGACGCTATGTGAAAAGCACCCCGCGCCGCCTTCGCGACGATCTGGCGCTGGACGCGACCCTTCGCGCCGCCGCGCCCTACCAGAAGGCACGGCGCGCGGCCGACGACCGCGATCTGGCCGTGCTGATCGCCGAGCCCGACATCCGTGAGAAGATCCGCGAGCGCCGGATCGGTAATTTTCTGCTGTTCGTGGTGGATGGATCGGGATCGATGGGGGCGCGGCGGCGCATGGTGGAGACCAAGGCCGCCATCATGAGTCTGCTGCTGGACGCCTATCAGAAGCGCGACAAGGTCGCGATGGTCCTGTTCCGGGGGCGCGAGGCCGAGGTCGTGCTGCCGCCCACCGGATCGGTGGACCGTGCCGCCCATCTGCTGGCCGAACTGCCGGTGGGCGGCCGCACGCCGCTGGTCATGGGGCTGGCGGAGGCGGCCCGCGTGCTGCGACAGGTGCTGCGCAAGGATCCGGGCATGCTGCCCCTGGTCATCGTCATGACCGACGGGCGCGCCAATGCCGGTTTCGGCACCCGCCCCCCGCATGAGGAGGCGCTGGTGGCGGCCTCCGCGCTGGGACAGCGCTTCCCCAACGCCCGTTTCGTCGTCGTCGATACCGAAACCCCCGGAGTCGTCCGTCTGGAGCTGGCGCGCAAACTGGCGGCCGCGCTGGGAGCCGCCTATTTCCGGACCGAAGATCTCAGCGCCGACGATCTGGTCAGTCTTGCCAAGGAGCATCAAGCGTGGTGAACACCGAGAAAACCGCCTCTCCCCTTTACCCCTTTGTCGCCATCGTGGGGCAGGAGCGATTGAAGCGGAGCCTGATCCTGAACGTCATCAATCCCTCGCTGTCCGGCGTTCTGATCCGGGGGGAAAAGGGCACCGCCAAATCGACGGCCGTCCGGGCTTTGGCCGATCTGTTGCCCGATATCGAGGTGGTGGAGGGCGATCCCTTCCAAAGCGATCCCGCCGATCCCCGCTCCATGGCGCCCGAAGTACGGGCCCGCCACGACGCCGGGGAACGCCTGCCGGTCAGGCGCCGCAAGGTCCGGGTGGTGGAACTGCCGGTGTCGGCGACCGAGGACCGGGTGGTGGGAACGCTGGATCTGGAGCTGGCCCTGAAGGAGGGGCGCAAGAGGATCGAACCCGGCTTGCTGGCCGCCGCCAACCGGGGCATTCTCTATGTCGACGAGGTCAATCTGCTCGATGACCATGTCGTCGATGTCCTGCTCGATTCGGCAGCCATGGGGGTCAACACGATCGAGCGCGAGGGCGTCAGTTTTTCACATCCGGCGCGCTTCACGCTGGTCGGAACCATGAACCCGGAGGAGGGGGATCTGCGTCCGCAGCTTCTGGACCGGTTCGGTCTTTGCGTCCATGTCGAGGGTCTCAACACCCCGGACCAGCGGGTGGAGGTGGTCAAACGCCGTGCCGCCTTCGAAGCTGATCCGGAGGCGTTCATGAGGCGCTTCGAAGAGGAGACCGCGTCGCTGCGCGATACCGTCGCGACGGCGATCCGCCTTTGCCCCCACGTGGCCGCGGCCGATCGCATCCTGTTCAACATCGCCGAACGGTCGCTCACTCTGGGCGTGGACGGACACAGGAGCGACATCGTGATGCTGAAAGCGGCCAAGGCCATTGCCGCCTGGGCCGGTCGCGACGAGGTGCTGGACGCCGATGTCGAGGAAGCCGCCGGACTGGCCCTGGCGCATCGCATGCGCCGCCGTCCCTTCGAGGATATCCTGGGGCAGGCTCCGGCATGACGGTGGATAAGACCACCGCCCCTGTTGCCGCCCCTGCCGGACCGATCCGGGTGGCCCTGGCCCATCTGGCCCTCGCGGCCGGGCCGGGGGAACGCAATCTGGACCGTCTGGCGACGGCGGGCGGGGTGGCCGCCGAGGCTGGGGCCGACTGGGTGATCACCCCGGAAATGGCGGTTCAGGGCTATTTCTGCCTGGAGGAATGCGGTGGTGAGGGCCTGCGGCCGGATGTCGCCCTGGCGCCGCTGACCGGTCTCGCGGCACGCCACGGCCTGACATTGTTCCTGGGATGCGCGGAACGGGACGCTGGCACGGGCGCGCTTCACAACAGTTGCGTGGTGTTCGGGCCGGACGGACGCCCGCTCGGCCGGCACCGCAAGACCCGCCGGATCGGGCAGGCCGAATCCTGGGCCACGCCGGGAGAGGCGATCGATCCGGTCGCCAGTCCGGCCGGCCCGGTGGGGATCCTGGTCTGTGCCGATTCCTGGTGGACCGACAACACCGTCGCTCTGGCCGGGAAGGGGGCGACGGCGATCGTGGTGCCGGCGGCGTGGCCCCCGGGCAATCATGGTCCCGACGGATGCTGGGAGCGCGGTTCGCAATTGGGGCGAGTTCCCCTTTTCGTTTGCAATCAAACCGGGTATCATCCGCGCCTTGATTTTCGCGAGGCGGTCAGCATGGTCGCGATCGACGGCGCATCACGAATGGATCATAGCGGTGCTGAGGCGGTGCTTCTGTTCGACTGGTCTCCCGCAACCGGTGAGATCTTTGGAACGGCGTTCGACCAACGGTTTGTTTGACATTTTTATTTGTATGAAAAAAATAATTTTCATCATAAACAACTGTTGACCCTTGCCTCGACCTTCTCCTAGGGTGGCGTCGTTCGACGAGCCTATGCCTTAAGACATGGGATGCAGCGAGCGGTGGGGGCGTCATGATCAACGAAGCGATACGCGCGGCGGTTGTCGTCGTCTTGCTGGCTTTCCAACTGGCCGGCGTGGCGTGGGCGGACCCTGTGACCGTGACCGACAAGTCGGGCAGGACCGTCACCGTTGAGGCGCCCGTGCGGCGGGCCATCCTTTTCGAAACCTATGAGGTGACATCGGCGCTGGGGGCCTGGGACCGGGGCGTCGGGATCAGCCGTTATGCCTTTGATAACGATCTGGTCAAGGCCGGCCGGCCCGGACTCCGCGCGGAGGTGGCTGACGGCGGTGCCATGGCCGACGTGAATGTCGAACATCTGCTGGCGCTGAACCCCGATCTGGTGGTGGTCTGGAGCCTCAATCCAGGGCTGGTGTCCTTCCTGGAGGGCAAGGGAATTCCGGTGATCGTCTGCAATCCGGAATCGCCGCAGGAGGTGATGGACGCCCTGCGCCTGCAAGGCCGCCTGTTTGACCGCCGGGCGGAGGCGGAGCGGGCGGCGGGCGCGATCCGGGCGATGCTGGACAAGGTGGCTGCCCGCACCCGTGACATGGTGCCCGCGGATCGCCGGCATGGTCTTTGGATGCTGGGCAAGCCGACGGTGGTGGGCGCCAGGAACTCCGTCGCCGCGCGGATCATGGTGGCCGCCGGGATCGACAATGTGGCGGGCGACATACCGGAGAGCTGGGCCGAGGTGCCGGTGGAGCGCATTCTGGCCTGGAATCCCGATATCGTTTTCATCTGGGGCTGGGCGCGTTTCGAGGCCGGGGACATCGTCTCCGGCGGGCAATGGCAGAATCTGACGGCGGCGCGTCGCGGCACGGTCTGGAAGACCCCGCGCTGGTCCACCTGGTCGCCGCGTCTCGCGCCGATGGCGCTCTGGATGGCCTCCAAGGCCTATCCGGACCGGTTCCGCGATGTCGATGTCAGGGGCGAAATCGACAGCTTTTTCCGCGCCGTCTACGGTATCCCCTATGACAGGGTGAGCCCGCTTGACCCTTAAGGCCGTCCTTATTTTCGTGGCGCCACTGGTGATCGGTGTCGCCGCCTTGTTCGTGGGCGCCTATGGTCTGGCGCCATCCGACGTCATCGCCGCCCTGCCCGGGGGGCGGAGCGCCGCCGCGGCTTCGGTGGTTCGCGACGTGCGGCTGCCCCGCGGCATCCTGGCGGGACTGGGCGGCGCCTCGCTGGCCGGGTCGGGCGCGACGCTTCAGGCGGTGTTCCGCAATCCTCTGGTCGATCCCTTTCTGTTGGGAATTTCCTCGGGCGCCGCCCTGGGATGCGCCATCGGCGTCGGCTTCCTGCCGTTCCTGCCGGTGCCGCTGCTGGCATTC
Organism: Telmatospirillum sp.; assembly: GCA_009712185.1. GTDB lineage: Bacteria > Pseudomonadota > Alphaproteobacteria > Rhodospirillales > Magnetospirillaceae > Telmatospirillum. Next base: position 113,624 of record WASQ01000136.1, read on the forward strand.
CTCTTCGGACTGGGAGCGGTGGCCCTGACCTGGGGACTGGGGCGCGGCGTCGGCGGCGACGACCGGCTGTCGATGGTGCTGGCCGGGGTGGTGGTTTCGGCCCTGTTCACCGCGCTGGTCTCGCTGGTCAAAGTGATGGTCGATCCCCTTCGGCTGCAAAGCATCGTGTTCTGGCTCATGGGCAGTTTCTCCCTGGCCAACTGGCGCCATGTCGCCATCGCCGGAACCGGTGCCGCCATTGGTCTCGTTCCGATGATCCTGTTCCGGTGGCGTCTCAATATGCTGTCGCTGGGCGACGAGGAGGCGGCGGGGCTCGGCATCGATGTCCGGCGCATGCGTTTCCTGTTCGTGGCCGCGACCACCCTGGCGGCGGCGACCGCCGTATCGGTCTCGGGTGTCGTCGGATGGATCGGCCTCATGGTTCCCCATCTGGTCCGCATGGCGACCGGTCCCGATCATTGCCGGTCGCTGCCCCTGTCGATCGCGGGCGGCGCGGCTTTCATGATCGCCGCCGACACCCTGGCGCGTTCCCTGGTGTCCTGGGAGGTCCCAGTGGGGATCGTGACGGCGCTGGCCGGGGCGCCCTTCTTTGCCATGATCATGCGCCGGGGCCGGTCGCGGTGGGCGCCATGATCGCCGTCGAAACCCTGACATTCGGGCATCGGGGCGCACCGGCACCGGTGCTGCGCGATATCGGTTTCACCCTGGCGCCCGGTCAGGTGACGACCCTGCTGGGACCCAACGGGTCGGGCAAAACCTCGCTGTTGCGGTGCGTCGCCGGCCATTGGCGGCCCCAAGCCGGACGGGTTCTGCTGGGGGGCGACGATGTCGCGGCCCTGTCGGCACGGGATCGGGCGAAGCGTCTCGCCCTGGTGCCCCAGGACCAGGGGGTCGCTTTTTCCTACAGCGTCCGCGATATGGTTCTGATGGGGCGTGGCCCCCATGTCGGGCCCTTCGGCATGCCCGGCGGTGCCGATCGCGACATGGCGCGGCAGGCCCTGGAGGCGGTCGGTATCGCCGCCCTGGCCGACCGCGACATCCGGCGGATTTCCGGGGGGGAACGGCAACTGGCGCTGGTCGCCCGCGCCCTGGCGCAGGCGACGCCGGCCCTTCTGCTTGACGAGCCAACATCCCATCTCGATCTCCGCAATCAGTTGGCCGTGAGGGCGCGCATCCGCGACATCGGCCGGGACCGGGGTCTGACGGTGCTGATGACGCTGCACGACCCCAATCTGGCCCTGATGTTCGCCGACCGGGTTCTCCTGCTGAAGGACGGCCGGGTCGTGGCCGACGACCGGCCGGACCGGGCGATCACCGAAAGCACCGTCCACGCCGTTTATGGCGTCGCCGCCGATGTGCGGGAAAACGGGGGACGGCGCTGGATTGTGCCGAGGGACATGGAATGAGCGGCAAGACGGGATCGCCTTCCGGCTTTCCGGAGGGTCCCATTTTTCACCCCGGCTGGGAGGCCATGCGCAGATGAGGATTTTCGCCGTCCTGTGGCCGAACTGGGTGCCCCTGCTGCGGGACGCCTGTTCCCGTGCCGGCATTGAGGCCGAGGTCCATTCGACGCGCCGCATGGCCGCCGACTGGCCCGCCTTGTCCGCGGGAATGCGCTCGGCCGACGTCATCTTGCTCTATCGCACGAATGACGGCTTCTGGCCGGAGTTCGAACGGCTGATTCCGGTCGACCGGACCGTGGTCGTCGCCGGGTCGGATCCGGCCTCGTGGCGGATCGCCACCGTGCCGATGCCGGACTGCGCCCGCGTCCATTCCTTCCTGCAAGCCGGTGGCCGGGAGAATATCGACCGCCTGCTGGCCTTCCTGTCGGGCGACGACAGCGTGATGCCCCGTCCCGAACCGTGGGAGGGGATTTTCCATCCCTCCCTGGGGCGCGTGTTCGATGACACCGATGGCTATCTCGGCGCCTATCACGCGTGGCTGGGATGGGCGCCGGATCGTCATGTCGGACTGCTGATGTCCCGGACCAACTGGATCACCGGCAATCTCGCGGTCGAGACGGCCGTGATCGGTGCGCTGGAACAGCGGGGCATCGGCGTGATTCCGGTCTTTCTTTATGCCATGCGCGATCAGACTCTCGGCAATCAGGGCGGAATCGAGGTGGTTGACCGGTTCCTGACCCGGGAGGGGCGGTCCCGGGTCGCCGGCCTCGTCAAAATGACCGGTTTTCCCCTTGGCGCCGCCGCCGGTCCGACGACGGACCCTGATCCGGTGTCGGGGCCGGCCTTGCTGCGGCGTCTCGGGGTTCCCTTGTTCAATCCGGCCGTGGTGTCCGGCCAGACCGAGGAGGAATGGCGGGCCAATCCGGCAGGGCTTGGCATGCAGGCGGCCTGGAACATCGCCTTTCCGGAATTCGAGGGCGCCATCCTGCCCATGGCGGTCGGGGCGCTGGGCAGCGACGAGGATGGGCATACCCTGCCCATCGCCTCCCGCGTGGAGCGCTTCGCCGACCGGCTGGCGGCCTGGCTGTCGCTGGCCGTGAAGCCCCCGGCATCGCGCAAGGTCGCCTTCATTCTGAACAACAACCCTTGTGTCGGGGCGGAGGCCTCGGTCGGCGGCGGGGCGCATCTCGATACCCTGGAATCGGTGGTTCGCGTCATGCGGCGGCTTCAGGGACAGGGCTATGCGATCGATCCGCCCGACGACGGCAAGGCCCTGATCGACCGGATCCTGGAGCGCAAGGCCCTGTCGGAGTTCCGCTGGACGACGGTGGAGGATATCGTGTCCCATGGCGGGGTGCTGGCCCGGGTCCCCGAACACCGTTATCGGGACTGGTTCGACGCCTTTCCGTCCGGGGTGCGGTCAGACATGGTCGCGGCCTGGGGCGATCCCCCCGGCCGGCCGCTCGACGGCGTTCCGGCCGCGATGGTCCACGACGGCGATATCCTGGTGACGGGCCTTGCCTTCGGCAATGCGGTGGTCTGCGTCCAGCCCAAGCGCGGCTGCGCCGGGGCGCGCTGCGACGGAACCGTCTGCCGCATCCTGCATGACCCCAAGGTGCCGCCGCCGCATCAGTATCTGGCAACCTATCTGTGGCTGGCGCGTGATTTCGGCGCCGATCTTCTGGTGCATGTCGGGACGCATGGCAATCTGGAGTTCCTTCCCGGCAAGGGGACCGGGCTGTCCGACGCCTGCTATCCCGACCTCGCCCTTGACCGCATGGCGCATCTTTACATCTACAATTGCGACAATCCGGCGGAAGGCACGGCGGCCAAACGGCGCGGCCATGCGACGCTGGTCGACCATATGCAGACGATCGTGGTCCCGGGGGAGCTTTACGGCGATCTGGACGCGCTGGACCGGATGCTGGACGACTATCACGCGCTGGCCGCCACGGAGCCGGGCAAGGCGCACACGGTCGGTCATCTGATTGTCGACAAAGCCCGGGGCCTTCAGATCCTGGATCACGAGCCCGGGCACGATGGTGTGGCGGCGGCGGTCGCGGAGATCCATAACCGCGTGACCCTGCTGAAGGGCACCCGCATTCCGAAAGGCATGCATATTTTCGGCGACATTCCCGAAGGGGAGCGTCTGGCGGAATTCGTCCATGGCATCGCCCGCTGGGACAACGGGCCGGACAGTTTGCGCGGCCGGATCAGAACGGCGCTGGGCGCCGGTCATCTGCCCTGGGACAGCGATGAGGGCATGCGGGCCGACGCCCTGGCGCGCGACGCGGTCAAGGCGCTGATCGAACGGGGAGAGGGGCTGGCCGGCACATTGGCGCCGCTGTCGGTCGACGCAGGAGCCCTGGCCGGCATCGAGGCGGCGCTTCTGGAACTGGCGGAACGGATCCGCGCCAGCGACGAACTGGCCTCCTTCGCCGCGGCCGCCGACGGCGCCTATGTTCCGCCGGGGCCGGCCGGCCTGATCTCGCGCGGGCATGCCGACGTGCTGCCGACGGGGCGAAACTTCTATTCCATCGATCCCAACAAGGTGCCGACCCCGGCCGGCGCCGAGATCGGTCGCCTTCTGGCCGAAGCGCTTTTGGAACGGCACCACAGGGAGGAGGGCCGTTATCCCGAAAATGTCGCCATCTATTGGCAGTGCAACGACATCATGTGGGGCGGCGGCGAGGGGTTGGCCCAGATGCTGCATCTGCTGGGAGTTTGTCCGACCTGGCAGGGAAACGGCCGGATGGGGCCCTTGCGGGTGATTCCGCTGTCGGAGCTGAAACGGCCCCGGATCGACGTCACCGTGCGGGCGTCGGGCCTCACGCGCGACAATTTTCCGCAGGTGATCGATCTCCTCGACGAGGCGATCCTGATGGTCGCCGCGCTGGACGAGCCGGCGGATCGCAATTTCGTGCGCCGCCACAGCCTCGAGAAAATCGCGGCCGAGGGGGCCGATCCGGCCGATCCCGAGGCGTGGCGGCGCGCCAATTACCGGATCTTTTCCGCCATGCCCGGCACCTATGGCGCGGGAGTCAACCTCGCGATCTATGCCTCGGCCTGGGAAACCGACGCCGATCTGGCCGAGGTGTTCCTGGCCTGGAATTCCTTCGCCTATGGCAAGGGCGTGGCGGGCGTGGCGGCGCGGCCGTCGCTCACCGGGTCGCTCAAAAGCGTCGATGCCAGTTTCGGCAAGACCATGACCGACAGCTATGACCTGTTCGGCTGTCCCTGCCAGTTCGCCACCCATGGCGGGCTGATCAAGGCGGCGGAGGCGGTGTCCGGTCATGCCATCCGGAACTATTTCGGCGACACCCGCGAGCAGGGCGAGGCCAGGGTCGGGACCCTGCGCGACGAGATCCGACGTGTGGCCCGCGGCAAGCTTTTGAATCCGGTGTGGATCGAAAGCATGAAGGAGCACGGATACAAGGGAGCCGGCGACATGATGAAACGCGTCGGCTACGTCTACGGCTGGCAGGCGACATCGGGCGAGGTCGACGGCGCCATTTTCGACGACATCGCCCGCACTTTCGTCATGGACGGAGGCAACCGCGCCTTTTTCCAGGACAACAACCCCTATGCCCTGGAAGAGATGACGCGCCGCCTGATCGAGGCGCAGGGGCGGGGACTCTGGAGCCCGGCCCCGGATGTCGCGGCCGCCCTCAAATCCCAATACATCGAGATCGAAGGTTGGATCGAGGAACGGATGGCCGACACGGAGGGCGATTTTCAGGGCGGCGCCATCGATGTGCAAAGGCTGGCCGATAGTCCAGGCTGGCAGAAAGGACTTGGGAGAAAGACGCCATGATGTTTCCGTTCACCGCCATCGTCGGGCAGGAAGCGTTGAAGACCGGGCTGATCGTCAATGTGATCGATCCGGGTGTCGGCGGGCTTCTGGTCATGGGCGAGAAGGGGACGGCCAAGTCCACCGCCATCCGTTCATTGGCCGATCTGCTGCCCGCCATGACCGCCGTCGCCGGCTGTCCCTATCGATGCGCGCCACGACCGCAGGGGGATGGGCCGCATTGCGACTGCCCCGCCTGCGCCGATCCCGCCGGGGCAACGGTTCCGGTCCGGATGCGTGTCGTCGAACTGCCGCTGGGGATCACCGAGGACCGGCTGATCGGCACCATCGATATCGAAGAGGCGCTGCAAAGCGGCCGCAAACGGTTCGAACGGGGGCTGCTGGCCGAGGCGAACCGCAATTTCCTTTATGTCGACGAGGTCAATCTTCTGGAGGACCATATCGTCGACCTGCTGCTCGATTCCGCCGCCATGGGGCGTAACACGGTGGAGCGCGAGGGAATTTCGGTCAGCCATCCGGCCCGCTTCATCCTGGTCGGCAGCATGAACCCGGAGGAGGGGGAGCTTCGGCCGCAGTTCCTGGACCGGTTCGGTCTGGCCGTCCGGGTGGCCGGTCTGTCGGACAAGGAGGGGCGGCTTCAGATCCTGCGCCGGCGCATGGCCTTCGACGCCGACCCCGCCGGTTTCGCGAAAGGCTGGGAGCGGGAACAGCAGGCTCTGGCGGACCGCATCGCGACGGCCCGCGACCGCCTGCCCGGCGTCACGGTGCCGGAGGACATTCTGGACCGCATCGTCGCCATCACGGCATCGCTGGCGCTGGACGGCCACCGCGCCGACATCGTCATGGTACGCGCCGCCCGCGCGCTGGCCGCCTTCCGGGGGATGGCCGAGGCCGGTGTGGAGGAGGTTCGTGACATCGCCGGGTTCGCGCTGATGCACCGGCAGCGGCGCCAGCCGTTCGAGGAAATGGGGGCCGGCGCGGGCCGCCTGGACCAGATTCTGGCGGACACGCTGACATGACCATGCTGGCCGGGAGCGCCGGTCAGGAGGCCGCCTGTCTCGCGGTCCTGTTGGCGGCCGGGGAGCCGGGGCTGGGCGGCGGGCTGCTGATCGGGGCCGGCGGAACCGGAAAGTCGGCGATCGCGCGCGCCATGGAAGGGGTGCTTCCGGAGGGAACGCCGTTCGTCACGGTACCCCTTCATGCGGACGGCCCGGCGCTGACCGGAGCGATCGATTGGGAACGCTCTGTGGCGGAGGGGCGGCGCGTGCTGCGTCCCGGTCTTCTGGAACGCGCCAGGGGGGGCGTTCTGCTGCTCGACGATCTGCATCTGCTGTCCCCTGAGACGGCCGGTCTCCTGTCGCGCGCCGCCGGCGTCACCCTGGTGGCCACCGCGCGCTCCGCCGAGGGAGATCTGTCCCGCCATCTTCTGGACCGGTTCGGGCTGGTGGCCCCGATGGCGCTTTTGCACCGGCCCGCCGAACGCCGCGCCGTCCTCATCGCGGCGCTGGCGGGGCCGGATCCCGGTGCCGCCGACCGCGCCGGCCGGCTGGTGGCGGCCGCCCGGAGCCGTCTGCTCCGCCTGCCCGTTCTGGCGCCCTTGGTGGAGGAGGCGATCGCGATCCTGGCGGAGGAGGCCGATGCCGAGGGGCATCGCGGCGAACTGTTCCTGGCCCGGGCGGCGCGCGCCCTGGCCGCCTGGGAAGGGGCGCCGGCGGTCACGATCGGCCATGTGGAGCGGATGGCGCCGCTGGTGCTTGAGCATCGGCGCCGCCAGGAGCGGGCCGGGGAAACCCCGCCGGAGGAACAGAGGGATGAGGCGGGGGATTCCGGAGCATCGCAGGACACCCCCGGCGATGGATCGCCTCCGCCACCGGACGGCGCGCAGGACCATTCCGCCGGCGCCGACGCCGGTCCGGACGACCATCCCGGCGATCCCTCCGAAGGGATCGAGCCACCCCGCGATGGCGGGCGTCCGCGCGAAGAGGTGATGGAAACCGGCGAGTCGTTCCAGGTCCGTCCGATCCGCCCGCCCAAGGACCGGGTCCGGCGCCATTGTCAGGGGCGGCGTAGCCCGAGCGCGGCGCGCGGGCGCACCGGGCATGTGATCCGGACCGTGGACCGGGGTGAGCCCGGCGACATCGCGTTGATGGCGACCCTGCGGGCGGCGGCGCCCTTTCAGCGCGCGCGGGGACGCGAGGGGCGGATCCTGATCGTCAAGGACGACCTGCGCTATTGCCGGCGCGAGGGGCATGTCAGTTCGCTGGTCCTGTTCCTGGTGGACGCCTCCGGCTCGATGGGTGCGGCCCGGCGCATGGTGGCGGTCAAGGGCGCGGTGCGGTCGCTGCTGATGGATTGCTATCAAAAGCGGGACCGCGTGGCGTTGGCGGCCTTCCGGCGGGACGACGCCGAACTGGTCCTGCCGCCGACCCGGAGCGTCGAGCGGGCGGAACGGCGTCTGGATGGTCTGCCGGTGGGGGGGCGGACGCCGCTGGCCGCCGGTTTCGTCGAGGCCGGCCGCGTCATCCGTCAGGAGCAGCGTCGCGATGCCCGTGGCCGGATTCTTCTGGTTCTGCTGTCGGATGGTCGCGCCAATCAGGCCCTGGCGGGCGGCCAGCCCCTGGACGAATCCCGCAATGCCGCGCGGTTGCTGGCGGGCCGTCCGGGGCTCGACATCCTGGTGATCGACACAGAGGACAAACGGTCTTTCCACCGGGCGGATCTGGCCCGGCAACTCGCCGCCGATCTGGCGGCCGATTATGTGACGCTGTCCGATCTGGCGGCGCCGGATCTCGCCGATCTGGTCCGCGCGACCCGCCGGCGTCTTTCCTTTCATTAATCAGATTTGGATTTCAGACATGGACGATATTTTGAAAAAGCGCCGTCATGTTCCGGTCCTGATCCTGCTGGCGGATGTGCTGGCAGCGGGCGGGGCATCGGTCGGTGGGGCATCGGCTGCCGAGACGACGACCATGACGGAGTTCGACCCGGTCGTGATCACCGCGACCCGGACGGGAATTCATGCCTCCGATGCGCCGGCGTCGGTCTCCGTGATCACGAGGGACGAGATCGAGCGCAAGACGGTGGGACGCGTCGGCGACGCGCTGTCGGGAACCACCGGCCTGTTCCTGCGCGGCAGCGCCTTCGGCGATGTCAGTCCGGGTGGCAGCACCGGCACTGTCACCATGCGCGGCGTATCGGGGTCGAGCCGTACCCTGATCACGATGGATGGGCAGACCCTGAATTCGCCCTATTCAGGCTCGGTGGACTATTCGGCGCTCGACATCGATGAGATCGACCATATCGAAGTCGTTCCCGGGGCCTTTTCGTCGCTCTATGGCGGCAGCGCCTTCGCGGGCGTCGTCAATGCCGTCACCAAGGCCCCGGACAAGCGGGAGACCATTCTGAAAGCGGGGATCGGCGGGGCGTCCGACCAGTATTTCATGCAGACCGGCAGCGCGCTCTACCGCGACCGGATCGGCCGGGTCGGCGTTTCCGTGGGGTTGGCCGGCACCAACAGCAGCGGTTACGAGGACGATTTCGGGACCGGGAAACCGCCGGCCGCGGCGGTGGGCGGCGCCACCACGATCCCGACCACCACCGGCGGCACCACCAGCCTGCTGGGCCAGAAGGGCAAGAAACCATGGGACCAGGAGCGCGGCCACCTGACCCTGTTCCTGGACCCGTCGGACGCCACGACCCTGTCGCTTGGCGTCAGCCGCAGCCAGGAACGGGTCGGCTACAGCGCGCCCCGGAGTTATCTCGTGGACCGGTCCGGCAATCCGGTGTTCAGCACGTCGCTTCTCACCTATACGCCCAGCTCGGAATCCGTGACCCGCGTCTTCCTGCGGTCCGAGACGGATCTGGCGCCACAGGTGAAACTGAAGACCGATGCCAGCTATTCGGAATTCGGCTACTGGTATGTCTCGCCCAATCTGACTTACGCCACGGCCAATGGCGGCCGGGGAACCTTCTTCGACGCGCCCAGCACGCGGATCGACGGGACCCTTCAGGTCGATGCCGGCCTGGGGTCCTGGAATACCCTGACGGTGGGGGTGAACGCCAAGCAGGAGGATTTCCGCCGGCGCAATTATGACCTGTCCAATTTCCATGACGAGGACAGCAAGGGCGCGAAAAACTATCAGGCCGAGGGGACCTCCAATACGGTCGCCGGCTTCATCCAGGACCGCATGGACCTGACCAGCCGGCTTGCCGCCTATATCGGCGGCCGTTACGATTATTTCGTGGCGCAGGGCTCGACCCAGCAATGGAAGACGCCGGAACAGAGCGCCCCGGGCTTCCGCAACAGCTACGGGCCCCGCTGGGACTCGGCCTTCAGTCCCAAGGCGTCGCTGGTCTACAAGCCGGTCGACGGCCTGACCCTGAGGGCGTCGGGCGGCACCGCCTTCCGCCCGCCGGGGCTGATCGACATGTACACCAAGCAGGTGACCTCCACGTCGACCACTTCGCCCGATCCGACGCTGAAGCCCGAAACCGTGACATCCTGGGAGGCGGGCGGCGATCTCCGCCTGCCGACCGAAACGACCGTCAAGGTCACGCTGTTCGAAAACCATATGCGGGACCTGATCTATACCCAGACCCTGAGTCCGACGCAGAAGCTGAAGATCAACGCCGGCCGGGCGATGTCGCAGGGTGTCGAAATGGGCGTCGAACAACGGGCCTTGCAGGGCCTGACCCTGTTCGCCAACGCGACCTACACCCACTCAAAAATGCAGGAGAACGCCGCGGCGCCCAGCAGCGTCGGCCAGCGGCTGACCTATGTGCCGCTGTGGATGGCGAATTTCGGGGTCGACGGCGAGATCGACCGCTGGTCCGGCAGCCTCACCGGCCGCTATGTCGGCAAGGTGTTCGCCACCGACGGCAACACCGACGTGGCCCAGGGGTCCTATGGCATGTACGACCCCTATGTCACCGTCGATGCCAAAATCGCCTATGAGGTGCTGGACGGAACCAAGGTCAGCGTCGCGGTCGGCAACCTGTTCGACCATGGCTATTACCAGTATTACCGGATGCCCGGGCGCACCTTCTTCGGCGAATTGTCGGTCAGGTTCTGACGGTTTGTCCCGGCGATCGGAGGCGGTCGCCGGGACGTGGTTGAGGCGATCGCCGGATAGCGACCGTTTCCCGGATGGACCGCTGTGTCGCGGTCTTGTCGGACGTCGGCATTCGCACGAGGGCTAACTTATTCTTGCTTGTATCGCGGATGGGCTATTATTTATTGATGACATCTATGTGGGCCAAATTATTTATCGTCGACTGATGCCAACCGGCGATGGGCATGACTCGTCGCCGGTTGGCTGGCCCGCCCCCCGGTCCCGGGAGTGGATCGCGAGCGCAGGGCCCAGGGGTTTCGGAGAAACCCGCTCGGGCAGGTTGTGTTGATGTCGGTAAAACGATAAGCGCACCGATTTGACGTCCTGGATTTCGCCGTCGCAATCTCTTTATCCAGCCTTTGCCGCCTCTTCGTCGGCCTTGCCTGTCGTGGCACGGGGTCCTACCATCGTATCATCAAAGGTCTGGACGTCGGGGATGGTGTCCATGCCTGCCCCCGGTTTGCGTGACATGAGGACGGCCTTCCATCGAAAGATCGGACTCCGACGCTTTCGGGCGTTAGGTCTGTCGGCAGTGACCTGCGCGCCGACAGCGATCCGGAATGCCCGCATTATTATTTTGGTCCAGTTGTGAAAATCTGAATGCCCGAAACCTTCGACATCCGAACCATGGTTTTCATCTATGTCGGCATCCGTATCGGGCAGGCTGTTGTTCTGATTTATTTGTGGAGTATTCAGAGAAATTATCCGCCGGCCAAGGATTGGGCCTCGGGGGCCCTGCTGTCCGCCGCCGGCCTTTTTCTGCTTGCCCTTCGCAACTGGGCGCCCATCTGGCTGGCCGAGGTTTTCTCCAATGTCCTCCTGATTCCCGGCTGGATGATCTTCAATTACGGAATCGTCAGGGCCGCGGGACGGCGACCGCCGATGATGCCGGGCATTCTGCTTTGCGTTGTCGCCATTGGATTGCTGGCTTGGTTCACCCTCGTGACGCCCGATTACCGACCGCAGGTTCTGACGCAAAATACCGTCTTCGCTGTTTTTGACCTGTCCGCCGCCTATGCCTGTTTGAGAGTCCGCGAGGCGGGTGTGGCACGCACATTCCGGCTGATCGGGATCTTGCTCGTCATTTTGGGGACGCTTTGCATTTGGCGGATGGCAGGCGGCGTTTTCGGCTTGACCTTGCCTTTTTTTCCTTTGTCTCCACGGATCCTGCTGGTCTCTGCGTCCATTTTCATTTTCCCGATGATCACCATGCTGCTTGCCCTTCAGACCTCTCAGCGGCTCCAGGAGGAAATCAACGATCAGGCGCTGCACGATATGTTGACGGGCGCCTTCAACCGCCGGGCCTTTGACGACGCCATCAACAGGGAATGGTCCCGGTCGACCCGTCACAAGACTTCCCTTGCCGTGCTGACGCTCGATATCGATCACTTCAAGATGTTCAATGACCGGCACGGGCACCAGACCGGAGACGCGGCCCTCGTCCAGGTGTCGAATTCTGCGCAGGCCGCGTTGCGGTCGAGCGATATCTGGTGCCGATATGGCGGGGAGGAGTTCGTTGCCGTTCTTCCCGACACGCCCCTTCATCTCGCGATGGAGATCGCCGAACGTCTCCGGTTATCGGTTGAAATGGCTCCGGTCGAGACGCCGGACGGCGTGCGGACCGTGTCGGTCAGTATTGGCGTGGCGGAACGTTCTCCCGTCCAGTCGCATTGGACCGAGACGATAGCCCAGTCGGATGCCGCGCTTTACGTCGCGAAATCCTCAGGCCGAAACCGGGTCGTCGCCGCCGAAGGGGCGGTCCGGACCGCGGAGTGATACCAGCCTGCGCTGACCGGCCCCGGCCACCGTCGGTTGATGGAAGGGGGCCGGTGTCCGTCGGCCTGTCCCTGTTCAGTCGACGGAGCGGCCCAGGGCGTTGATCGCGGCGGCGGCGAGCGCGCTGCCGCCGCGCCGGCCCCGCAATGCCAGATAGGGAATTCCGAGATCGGCGTCGATCAGGGCCTCCTTCGATTCGGCGGCGCCGACGAAGCCGATGGGAAAGCCCAGGATGGCGGCCGGACGCGGGCCGTCCTTGGCCTCCATCAGGATTTCCAGAAGGCGGAACAGGGCGGTGGGGGCATTGCCGATGGCGATGACGGCTCCGTCCATTTTTTCGCCCCAGAGGTCGACGGCGGCGGCGGAGCGGGTGTTGCCGATCCGCTTCGCATGATCGGGAATGCCGTCGTCGTAGAGGGAACAAATCACCGGATTGCCGGCGGGCAGGCGCCTTGAGATGATGCCCTCTGACACCATGCGGGTGTCGGTCAGGATCGGCGCCCCTTTTTCGAGTGCGGATTTCGCGGCGGCCGCGAAATCCGGGGTCCAGGCCAGATCGGCGACGATTCCCGGCGTCGCGGCGGCATGGACGATGCGGATCACCACCTCGGCCAGATCGTCGGGAACGCGGGAAAGGTCGGTCTCCGCGCGGATGATGGCGAAAGACTGACGGTAGATTTCCGCGGGGTCGCGCACATAGTCGAGCATGATGATCCTTAAGCCGGGGTGGACGCCGCGAGCGGCGATGTCTGGGAAAGACCGGCGGGGACAACCAGGAGGCCGTCCTCCGCCCGTTCGATTCTGGCCCTGATGCCGTATACAGCGGCCAGATGGCCGGGTGTCAAGACCTGCGACGGCGGGCCGTCGGCGACGACCCGGCCCTTCGCCATCAGAACCAACCGATGGCAATAGCGGGCGGCCAGCGTCAGATCGTGCAGCACGACGATCACGCTTCTTGGACCGTTGGCATGGCGGTGCAACAGGTCCATGACCTGGATCTGGTGGCCGGGGTCCAGACCGGCGACGGGTTCATCGGCGAACAGCAGGCGCCCGCCCACCGCCAGGGCGCGGGCCATCTGCACCCGCGCCTGCTCGCCGCCCGAGAGCGAGTTCACCTGCCGGCCTCGCAGATGGGTGATATCCGTGGCCTCCATCGCCCGGTGGACCGCGGCGATGTCGTCGCCCGATCCGCTTTGCCAGGGCGGGAGATGGGGCAGACGCCCCAGGGCCACCACCCGTTCCACCGCCATCGGCCAGTGGCAGGGGACGCTTTGCGCGAGATAGGAGATCTCGCGCGCCAGCGCCTGACGCGGCCATTGGTCGAGCCCCCGGCCCCGGAGACGGACGGAGCCGACGTCGGGACGGTCCAGCCCGATCAGGCAGCGCAGCAGGGTCGTTTTGCCGGCGCCGTTGGGGCCGATCAGGCCGACCACTTCGCCCTCGGCGAGATGAAACGCCACGCCGTCCAGAATGGTCGCCCCGCCCTTGGCGATCCGGAGATTGTCCGCGTCCAGGATCATTGCATCACCTTGCGCGTCTTGAAGACCAGAACCAGGAAAAAGGGGGCGCCCACCAGGGCGGTCAGCACCCCCAGCTTCAGTTCCAGTTGCGTCGGAATCAGCCGCACGCCGATGTCGGCGGCCAGCAACAGGATCATGCCTCCCAGCAGGCTGGCGGGCAGCAGGCGGCGCGGCTGATAGCCGACGAAGGGCCGCAGGATGTGAGGCACCACGAGGCCGACGAAACTGATCGACCCCGCGACCGCGACCCCCGACCCGACGGCGAGGGCGGTGCCCGCCCCCAGGAAGCACCGCACGCGCGCCAGATCGAATCCCAGCGTGCGCGCCGTGTCCTCACCCAAGGTCAGGGCATCGAGGGCGGCGCCCGATGACAGCAGCAGGAGGATCCCGGCCGCCATGAAGGGCAGGGCCAGATAGAAATGATCCATGCTGCGGTCCTTCAGCGACCCCAGCAGCCAGAACACGATTTCCGCCGCCGAATGCGGGTTGGGCGCCAGATTGATGGCCAGCGAGATGACCGATCCGGCCAGCGAGCTGCCGGCGATGCCGGCCAGGATCAGCGTCATCGCCCCCGGATTGCGGCCGGCGAACAGATAGAGGAGGGCGACGGCGGCCAGCGCCCCGGTGATGGCGGCGATGGGCAGAGCGAGCGGGAAGACCGCGTACAGCCCGAAATAGAGCACGAGAACCGCCCCCAGGGCCGCCGACGAGGATGCGCCGATCAGTCCGGGCTCGGCCAGCGGATTGCGCAGCAGACCCTGCAAGGCGGCGCCCGACAGGCCCAGCGTGCCGCCCACCGCAATGGCGAGGAGGGCCCGGGGCAGCCGGAGTTCCTGCATGATGATGGCCGCCGGGCTGTCGCCGCTTTCGATCAATCCGGACAGCGGGACCGGCGCGGGGCCGACGGCCAGCGACAGACCTGTCAGCAGGACGACCGCCAGGGCCAGCAGAACAAGGAGGGGAGCGTCTTTGAGGATCGCCAGTCTTGCCGGCGTTCCCGACGCGGGGATCGCCGTCATGGCAGTCTCCCCGGGGCTTGGCCCCTTGTCCGGACGAGGCCGGAAAGCGAATCGATCGCAAGCGGCACGGTGGCACCGCCGCACAGCCAGTAAGCCATGGGAAACTGGATCCGGGCGACGTCCGGCAGCGCGCGGCGCAACGCCGGATGGGCCAGCATATCGGTGGCGATCCGGGGAGAGCGAAGGTCGCGGGCCTGATCGTCCAGCAGGATTGCCGGACGGGCGGTAATCAGGGCTTCCATCTCGACCGTGCCGGCGCGTTTCTGCCCCAGCCGGGCGATGACATTGTCGATGCCGGCGGTCGTCATCAGCGAATCCACCAGTGTGTCGCTGCCATAGGCATAGCCGCCGCCCCGGTAGACCACACCGGTCAGATGTTGCGACGCCGGTCGCCCGGCGGCGTCGGCCAACTGGCGGTCGATCTGGCCGGCGATGGTCTGCCCCCGGTCCTCGTGGCCCAGCATTCTTGCGACATCAGTGATCTGACGCCGCGCCGAGGCGATGGCGCGGGGGGCGTCCAGCCGGACGATGCGGATGCCGAACCGTTTGGCGAGGGCGGCGGTCATCTCGCTCCAGGGCCCGGACAAAAGGATGTCGGGCCGTTCGGCAATGATTTCCTCGACCGTCCGGTGGTTACGGGGAATTCCCTCCGACCGCTCCATGAGGAACGGCAGCGTCGTCTCGTCACCGCCCTTGACCAGCGACAGGATCTGATCGCGATCGGCCAGGGCCAGGAGGTACTGATTGGCGCATTGGTCGATCGACATCACGCGGGGCGGTGGCGGGCTGACGTCGGCCTGGGCCGGCGGCGAAGCGGCGGCGGTCGCGGCGGTCATCAGGGTGGCGAAAATCCGGCCTGTTACGCGCAGGCGGGCGTCTCCGGTGCGATCCATCGGTCCCTTTCCTTTGCGGGCATTCCCGCGGAAACGACAGACCCGGAGTTCATTCCATCCGTGGCCCAGAAGCTTTTTGCGCGAAAGCCCACCTTGACCGGGCGCGTCCGCAAGGCAGGCGCGGCCACCATGTCTCCGGCAGGTATTCGGACTTGGGGGCGGGGGGCCTTCCCGGCCCCGATCCTACAGCCACAGCTTGCCGGTCGTTCCGACCGGTGCCCGGCGGTCATCCCGCCTGTGGCCTTCGTTCCCCCATACCGCTGCGCGACAGTCCCGGCCTCTCACCGGGTTCCCTCTTTTCGGTCCGCCAGCCCGCCCCGGGCCAGAAGGCCGGGATCCGGATTGGCGAACACCGCAGACGGGCCAACCTTGAGCAAGATCGGCACCATGGTCAAGAACCTTGTGCACCGGCCTTATGCTCCGGCTTAGTGCTCCGGCTTTGTGCTCTGGGGCCTGTGATGATGACGACAACGCCGTTCTCAGTCGGGGGCCGGTTCCCTGAACAGGGCGCTGACCGGCAGGTTCAGTGCCTGTGCCAGCAGGGGCAGAAGCATCGCCGGCGGACGATCCTGCCCGTTCTCATAGCGGGCCAGCCGGTCGGGCGGCATGTTCAGCATACCGGCGAGATCCGGGCCGGACAGGCCCGCCGCGGTGCGATGCCGGCGGATCTGTGATCCGACCAGGATGGCGAAACGGTCCTTGCGGTCGGGCGGATCATCCCATCTGTCTGTGCGGGGACTGAACATTGTCTTGTCTCTGATGCGGGTCAGGACGGTCCGGCAGCCTCGGGCCGCAGACCGGACGTCCTGATTATCACAAAATGTTTTTAATGATAATGACGAATTGGCGGATAAATGCGTCCGTGGCGAGGTTTGGTATGGCTTTGACCATTGAATTTTTATGGTTGTTGACAGAAAAATATTAATTCGTTAATCCTTAGTATATCTGTGATGGTTCCTTTTTCTCTTAAGTAGAAAAGAGGGATTAAAAGGGAACACAGTGGGGTTGCGCCTGCGCAACCGAAGCTGTGGCTGCCCCCGCAACTGTAAGCGGTGAGCGTGCGCCCGACGATGTCACTGGGAGTTATATCCCGGGAAGACAGGGCGTTTTCGCGATGAACCGCGAGCCAGGAGACCTGCCTCACAGCGTCGCCTATCCGTCCTGGCGGGGTTGCCTGGCGGTTTGGAAGTCCTTTCCAAAAGCGGTGACGATATTTGCCGTCCTTGGCGAGCAGGGGAATTTTTCCTGTTGGCCAGGGACAGTTCTGATTTTTCTCCGCCGGACAGGTCCATTTGATCTGTCCGGATGGCGGATTTATTGACGGGACAGGCGGATCTGTCCGTTTGGGGGGAAGCGAATGCGATCAGGATTTCTGTTGTCAACCTTGTCCGCGGTGGCGTTGGTCGCCGGAATGCCGGAGAGGGGGTGGGCCGCGCCCGCGCCGGTCACGATCGACGAAGTGGTGATCACAAGTCCGTCGGTGGAAACGACGACCACGGCGGAACTGGCGAAATTCGGCAGCAAGACGGAAGTGATCACCCGCGACGAGATCGAAAAGGCCGGTCCCAGCGCGGATATCACCCGTGTGCTCGAGATGTATGTCCCGGGGCTTTTCGTTGCGCCCAAAAGCGGGCCTTTCGACTATGGAACCTATTCGCTGCTGGGCGGACGGGCGGGCGACATCCTGATCATGATGGACGGCGTCCGCCTCAACAACCGGCTCTATGGCGGGCTCTATATCGACACCATTCCCACCGTGGCGGTGGAACGGATCGAGGTTCTGAAAGGGGGACAGAGCCTGTTCTTCGGAACGGAGGCGGTGTCGGGCGTCATCAATATCGTCACCCGGCACGCCCAGTCGGACCAGCCGTCCGGTGCGGTCTCCGTCGGGCTCGACAGTTGGGGCGGTTTCGACGGCGACGCCCGTGTCGAACGGCGGATCGCCAACGGCGCCGGCCATCTGGAGATGTTGGGGTTCGCTTCCGAGAATGTGTCGCGCGGCTATAAACCCTTCCATGACAAGGATCTGCGCCAGCCCAACACCGACCCCTGGCGGTCCTACGACGTCACCACGGTGGGCGGCAAGGCGGCGCAGACCTTCGATGAAAGGGACGCCCGGCTGGAACTTTTCTATCAGGTGTCCAGAGCGAAACTGGATTTCGTCTATCCGGCCTACAACCGCGATACCTACAACGACCGGCTTCAGCAGATCGCGGCCGCCACCTTCGAACAGCAGCTCACCGACGGATTCCGCTATTTCATCAAGAGCCACGTCAATTCCTGGGACACCAATTACACGCGGAAGCTGAACGGGACGGATGGCAGTGTCATTGTCAGAAACGACAAAAACTACTGGGGATTCCTGGATTATGGCGTGCAAGGGCAGGGCGAGGTGACCTTGCCCGGCGGCCATGCCCTGGTGATGGGGGTCGACAGCCAGTGGTATGAAGGTCGCGACGAGGTTCTGACGATCGCATCCAATACCGCCGAGGCTTATGGCGTCTATGCGCAGATCCGGCCGGTGCTGCCCTGGCTGCCCGATTGGCATCCGGCCGCCGGCGTCCGTCATGAGACCGTGAGCGGCGGCGGGCAGGCCACCGTATGGAACGTGAGCAATCGCTATGACGTGACGCCGGCGCTGTCCCTCAGAGGTCAGGCCGGGACCTCCTTCCGTCTGCCGACGGCGGAGGAGCTGTTTGCCAATGAGCCCGACGACATCGGCAATCCCAAACTGAAGCCGGAAAAGAGCACCAATTACGAGGCCGGGGTGGATGTGAAGCAGACCGTCCTGTCGAGGCCGGTGCGTCTTTCCGCGACTTTTTATCAGCGGGAAATCTCCAGTCTGATTTCCCAGGACTCCTCCTTCCGTTATGTCAACGGGACGGGGCAGGTTGAAACCAGGGGGATCGACGTCGATACGCATCTGCAACTGAACGAAAGCTGGCATGCCGGCGCCGACGCCGGGCGGTTCACCCAGTCGACGGAAAACGCCGGGCGGATCCTCAATATTCCGCAATCGACGGCGCGTGCCCGGCTTGGTTACGACTCTCCCGACCGGCGATGGGGGGCGGAAGTCTCCGGGCGCTATGTCGGGACCGTCCGGACATCGTCGGGGGTGAATTACGGCGGCTATGCCGTGTTCGATGGCAACGCCTATGTCTTCATCGACGAGGCAAAATCGCAGAAGGTCACGGTTCTGCTCGAAAATCTGTTCAATCGCGGCTACGCCACGTCGCAGACCACCAATGGCCTCGCGAGGGTGCCGATCCTCGGTCGCCCCCTGACGGCCGAACTGCGCTACGGAATCCAGTTCTGATCCTCTTCCGCGCGGGTTCGACCCGCAGGGACCGGTTTCAATGACCGCTCCCCGGGGCCAGGGATCGCCGGTCCGGTTGCTGCTGTCACAGTGACCGGACCGGCGGTCCCGGAGGAAAAGTGGCGGTCCGCCTTGCCGCGGGTGGGCTGTTCGGAAGGACTATGACCAAATTTTTTAAAGATCTTTGCGAAATCGCTGGCGAAATACGAAACTAGACGGTATCGTTTTCGAAGAGGGGCAAATTGTCGTAGTCATCCCAGCGCGACCGGTGGGGGCCGGGGCGTATCGGGTAGTAAAGGACGCGAGAAAGAGTTGACGCCCACTGTTCCATTCCGGTTCCGGTCCCCGCATGTGGCATCCCCATCCGCTCTCCCACATGCATTCCGGACCGGCGGTCCGACCCCGGTCGTGAGCCCCTGTTCATCCGCATGTGCCGGGGTCGGACCCTCCTCCAAGATGTCCTTGAAAACGGCGGAACCCCATGGCGACGGTTTCCGGATGCCATGGCCGGTCCTTTTGTCCCTGGCGCTGGGCGTGTCTCTGCCGCCGGCAGCCGCTGCCTGGGAGACACCCCAAACTCCGACCATCCTGCGCGACGGGCCGGGACAACTGGATCTGGGGCTGGGCGCCTTCAATGTTCAGGCGCATGGGACATCCGCGGACGCCGAGGCGCAACTGGAATACCGTGACGGCCATACCTTCCATGGCCTGGGGCCGGTGGTCGGACTGGTGAGTGAGACCCGGGGAGGTGTGGTGGGATATGGCGGCGTCTATGCCGATATCGCCTGGCGCGATGTCGTCGCGACCCCGCTTGCCGCCATCGCCGGCTATCACCGCGGCGGCGCACCGGACCTGGGGCAGACACTTCAGTTCCGCCTGGGACTGACGGTGGCTTATCGAATATCCGACGATAGTCGTATCGGTGTGCGATTCGCCCATGTGTCGAATGCGGGTTACAGTCACACCAATCCAGGTGAGAACGAGCTTCTCGTAAGCTATAGCGTTCCTCTCCGGGATATTGTTGAGAGATGGCAATAGCTATCAATGCAACTTTGTGTTGATGGCTGTTTTTTGTCTGCTCTGAAATGGCTCCCGATCTGACCCGTCAATAGAGTGCTCTCACCGCGGCCGGCCACGGCGTCATTCCGATTCCCCCAGAGGAACCGGACCGATGCGGCCTGCGCCGCCCTTGATCCCATCCCCCACTCCCCCTGCCGAGGCGATCATTGCGAGATGACGAAACCCAGACTTCTGATCATTCAGCCGTCCCATTACCGGTCACCCGGCCATCGGGCCGTTTTCAAGACCAGACGGCGTGCGGTGGTGCCGCTGACATTGCCCTATCTGGCTGCCCTCACGCCCCGCGACTGGGCCGTGACCCTTGCCGACGAACAACTGGAGGAGATCGATGTCGATTCTCCGGTCGATCTTGTCGCCATCACCACCTGGACACTTCATTCGCTGCGCGCCTATGACATCGCGGCGCTTTTCCGGAAACGGGGGGTTCCCGTGGTGATGGGGGGGCCGCATATCTATTTTCATCCCGAGGAGGCCCTGGCCCATTGCGACGCCATCGCGATCGGGGAGGCGGAGCCGATCTGGCGGCGGATTTTGGCTGACGCCGCCGCCGGCCGGCTGGAACGGATCTACCGCGCCGATCCTCTCGACACTCTCGCAGGCCTGCCGGCACCGCGCTACGATCTTCTCGATCTGCGGCGTTTCGGCCCGTTTCGGGCCTTTGCCTTGCAAACATCGCGCGGCTGCCCCTTCGTCTGTGATTTCTGTTCGGAACGTCTTTATTTGGGCGGCCGTTTCCGGTGGCGGCCCGCGACCGAAGTGGCTGAGGAAATCCGGGCTTGCGGCGGTCGCAATCTTTTTTTCGGCGAAAGCAATTTCGGCGGCAACAAGGCCCGCGCCATGGAATTGATGGAGGCGCTGGTCCCGCTTAAGGTGCGGTGGTCGACCCTTTGGTCGTCACAGCTCTGTCTGGACGGGGAATTCCTGGATCTGGCGGTCAGGGCCGGCATTCTGCATGTCAATATCGGGATCGAAAGTATCGACGCCAGGGCGCTGGCGGGCATGAACAAGCGCCAGAACAAGGTGACACGCTATGCCGAGATGCTCGCCAATCTCAGGAACCGGGGGATCAGCTATTCGCTGAATTTCATTTTCGGCTGGGACAGCGAGACCCCCGACGTCTATCGGGCGACCCTGGACTTCCTGCGCCAAAACAAGGTTCCGGCGGCCTATTTCAACATTCTGACGCCAACCCGGGGAACCCGCCTTTATGATCGATTGAAATCCGAGGGGCGGATCCTGCATGAGGAAGTGATCGACCGGTGGCCCGGTCAGTTCTGCCATATCCGGCCGTTGCGCGGATCGCCGGCCGATCTCGAAAAGGTCATCCAGACCATGTATCGGGAATTTTATAGCCTCCCGTCCATATTGAGGCGCTTGCCCTTGCCGAAGAGTCAGGCTGATATGGCGTCGTGGGTCATCAATTTGTCGGAGCGGCGCATGCATGGCGCCGCCCAGGCGAACAACGACTTCGATGGCTATTGAGGGTCTGGGCAGTTCAGGAGACATAATGTCAGGGGGGTCTTGGAGCCATCGGCTGGTTCGCCCGATGGTGCGTCCCTTGGTGGGGACAGGGGTTACACCCAATCATTTGACCACATTGAGGCTGGTGACGGGTTTGGGGGCCTGCGCCGCGCTGATGGTGGGGTCGGCGCTCTGGAACGGGTGGGGCGGGATCCTTTGGATCCTGTCGCTGCTGCTCGATTATGCGGACGGGGAACTGGCGCGGATCGGGAAAATGGCGACGCCCGGAGGACATCGTTACGACTATGTCGTCGACAACCTCGTGACGTCCCTGTTCTTCGTCGCGATCGGTGTCGGGCTGCGCCAGTCGGTGCTGGGGGAATGGACCGTGCTTCTCGGCGTCCTCGCCGGGGTGTCGGTTTATCTGTGCGGCGTGCTGGCCGAAGCGCTCGACAGGCGGCTGCCGGCCGGCGACAAGGCCCTGTCCGGCGCGTTCGGCTTCAATCCCGAGGACGTCCTTTATCTGGCGGCGCCGCTTGCCTGGTGCGACTGGCTGCTGCCGCTGCTGGTCGGGGCGGCCGTCGGCGCGCCGGTGGCCATGGCAGTCATCGGCCTCAATCTGCTGCGCCACCGCAAATCCGTCACAACCGATCCGTCTTTGCCGGGCGTGATTGTCGGAGCGGCCAAAAGACAGGGATGACCGCCCCGGAACGACAGGACCGGCCGGCCGATACCGGCCTTGCGCTGATCGGTACCGGTCAGCGCAAGGCTCCGTGCGGCGTTGATCCAGGTTTCTCCGGAAGCCCTGGCTGCGCGCGCTTCGGCTCGCGGGCCCGCCGGCCCTGGCCCGGTCCCTTCCGGTATCACGCTCCAGTCACATTTTGCCACGCTTTTGCGCGTGACATTCATGTCGGGGCGGATCCTGTTGACATCGCGCGGCTAGAATCGAGCAATACCTGATCCAATATTATCCATAGTGTTATCAGTGTTTTATGGGCTGGCATCGAACGTTTTCCGGTGCGGCCGGTTGAAATTACGTTAATCCCGATGACGATCCGGAAGGACGAGACCATGCCCAAGCGGATAGAGCGCGACTTTCTTGGCGAGCGCGAGATACCCAACGATGTCTATTATGGCGTTCAGACGCTGCGGGGGATCGAGAACTTCAAGATCACCGGCCTGCCGATCTCCTTCGAGCCCTATTTCATCCAGGCGTTCGGCTATGTGAAGAAGGCGGCGGCGATGGCGAACCGGGATCTCGGCGTTCTCGACCGGCCGATCGCCGAGGCGCTGATCAAGGCGTGCGATCGCGTGATCGCCGGCGAGTTTCTCGATCAGTTTCCGTCCGACCTGATTCAGGGGGGAGCGGGGACATCGACCAACATGAACGCGAACGAGGTTCTCGCCAACATCGCACTTGAGGAGATGGGGCATCGTAAGGGTGAGTATCAGTATGTCAGCCCGAACGATCATGTGAACTGTTCGCAATCGACCAACGACGCCTATCCGACAGCGTTCCGGATTGCCCTGATCAACCGTCTCAGCAGCTACAGCCGGGCGCTGGCAGCGCTGCGCGACGCCTTCGCGGACAAGGGGCGGGAATTCTCCGATGTGCTGAAGATGGGGCGGACTCACCTTCAGGACGCGGTACCGATGTCGATGGGCGACGAGTTCCACGGATTTTCGACCAATCTGGGGGAGGAACTGTCGCGGATCGAGGACGCCAAGACGCTGCTGTCCGAGGTCAATATGGGCGCCACCGCGATCGGCACCTCGGTCAATGCGCCGGCCGGCTATCCGCAACTGGTGGTGAAATATCTGAGGGAGGTGACGGGGATCGGGTTGACCCTGTCGGAGGATCTGGTGGAGGCGACGTCGGACACCGGCGCCTATGTGCAACTGTCCGGGATGCTGAAGCGCACCGCAGTGAAGCTGTCGAAGATCTGCAACGATCTGCGGCTTCTGGCGTCGGGCCCGCGGACCGGCCTCAACGAGATCAATCTGCCGCAGCTACAGCCCGGATCGTCGATCATGCCGGGCAAGGTCAATCCGGTGATCCCCGAGGTGGTGAACCAGACCACCTTCTATGTGATCGGGGCCGATCTGACGGTGACTCTGGCGGCCTCGGCCGGGCAGCTTCAACTCAATGTGATGGAACCGGTGCTGGGATTCGCGCTGTTCACCTCGATCAAGATGATGGAGAACGCGGTTATCGCGCTGCGCGACAAATGCGTCGTCGGGATCACCGCCAACGCCGACCGGACGCGCGAGATGGTGCTGGGCAGCCTGGGGATCGTCACGCTTCTGAGCCCGATCCTGGGCTACAAGGAATGCGCCAATATCGCGCGGGAAGGTTATCTCCAGAACAAGTCGATCTATCAGATCGTGGTGCAGGAGAGAAAACTGCTGACCCAGGAAAAATGGGATGAGGTCTACACCACCGAAAATCTCCTGCACCCGCATTTCATCCGCTGAATCCCCTTATGCCAGCCCGCGCCGGTCGGTTCCGATCAGCGCAGGCCGGCTTTACTTCACATCGCCGGCAAAAACATACCCGCTGCCGTGCACCGTCACGATCAGCTTCGGGGTCTTCGGATCGTCTTCGATGACCCGGCGCAGGCGGCCGATCAGGGTGTCGATGGTGCGGTCAAGGGAATCGCTCTTGCGCCGCGTGGTGACTTCCAGGATGTAGTCGCGGGTCATGACCCGCCCCGGATTGGTGACGAGGATGGCTAAAACCTCGAATTCGGCGGTGGTCAGGCGGACGTCGGTCTGATCGGCCCCAACCAGACGGCGCCTGTCGAGATAAAGGGTCCAGGGTCCGAATTCCTTTTTGCGGTCGTCGGCTTCGGGGCGGACGGCCTGGATGCGGCGGATCAGATTGCGGGTCCGCGCTCTGACCTCCCGGGGCTCCAACGGCTTGGTGATATAGTCATCGGCCCCCAGTTCCAGACCGATGATCCGGTCCAGCCGGTCCGTCCGGCTGGTGATCAGGATAATGCCCACGTCGGACACGGCCCGCAGTTCGCGCGTGATCGTGAGACCGTCCTTGCCGGGAAGACGGATGTCGAGAAGGACCACATCAACCTTGTTTTCGGCAAGATGCTGAGACAGATCATCGCCGTTGCGCGCGAGAAGGACGTTGAATCCCTCATCGTCGAAATAGGCCTTCAGGGTTTCCCGCGTAACAGAGTCGTCGTCGACGACCACAATGGTGTCGGTCATGATTTTTCCGGGCCGGAGCGGGCGCACGCGATCGTAAAGTCATCGCATTGCGCGGGGATCTCTGTCAATGTCGATGTTAAATTTCACCAATTTGGATATTTACTATTAAATATTTCGAATAATATTCGTTCATTTAAAGAGTGAATGTGGAAATGTATATTCTTGTATCATCGTCTTAAGCCTAAAATATCGTATTTTTTCTATAAATTACAAAGTGTAATTTTTAAATTTTTCAAATTTACATTGATTGTGTTTTTTCATTTGCTATATTTTTTGTATGGAAACATATGCCCCGCTGTCATGGCAGAATGCCGGGGTTCGATGAACGATATTCGGCGGAAAGATGAATGAGGCCGTGCAAGCTGTGACAATTTATGGCGCCGCTGAGACCCGTTTCCGGACCGGAGGTGGCACGCGATGCCGTGAATCCGCCGTTTGCCATGACGCCGATGGACGGCCCCGGCGATACACCGTCGTGGCTGGTCATATTTTTGCACAAATCATTGACAGGCCTGACGGGGGCGCCCGATTGCCCCCGTCGCGTCATGGCGTGACAGCCCTGGGATGATGTCGCCCGCGAGGGGGCGAAGGAGGCACGGCGGAGCATGAACAGGATGGCAGCCCGGTTGACCTCGGGGGTGGGGGGCAGACTTTTCGTCGTATTGGTGCTGAACGCTCTGGTCGCCTTCACAATCGGCCTTGTGGCCTATGATGCGTTCGGAATCCTTCATGGCGGCATCACCGAGGTGACGTCCCGGCTGTTTCCCAGTGTCGTGGCATCGGCAAAGCTCGAACGTCAGCATCAGCGGATCATGCGGACCATCGAAAATCTGGCGAGGGTGTCGGACACCCTTGAGCAGGAGACCGTTGACCAGGGGCTCGCCGATCAACTGGAAGGCTATGATCTGCTGCTCCAGGAGTTGGAAGCCAACGGCGGCCGGGCCGGAGCCCAGATTCGTCTGCTGAAGGACCAGCGTGACGAAATCCTGCGGATACGCGACAAGATCGACCAGCAGGTGTCGATCCGTATCGAGGCCAGACAGGCGCTGATCGAACGGGACAGGGACCTGCGGCATCTGTCCGATTCCCTGGCCGATGGTCACTGGCGGGGATCCAACCCGGCCGTCGGGGCCTGGTTCGACAAAGTTTCGCGCCTGCTGTTCCTGTCGGCTTCGGTCCAGGGGATCGAGAATGTGCACGCCCTTGCCACTGCTCAGGATCTGGCACTGCGGGAAATGGCGGAATCCCAGGCTTTGTTCCGGGCCCTGCCGGGCCCGGTGCGGCCCGCCGCCCGGGACTACCAGACCGCGCTCGGCGATATCGTCGCGGGCGCTCATTCCGTGTTTCGCGACCGTCAGACCCAGTTGATCGCCACGCAGAACATCACCGGCCTTCTCAGTCATGCCAACGAAATTTCTCTGCTCAATACCGGTCTCAATACCGGTTCGTTTACCGAACAGACGTCGCTTGCCGAGGAACGCCGCCAGCAGATCATCCGGTCCACCGAGATCTATTCCCGGGTGTTCTTCCTCTCGATCGGCATCGTCATCGTGGGTCTTGGCCTGACGCTGTTCTTCGTTCAGCGGCGGGTCGTTGCGCGCCTGACCGCCGTTTGTCAGGCGATCCGCGACAAGATCGATGGCGTGGCGGTGGAAATTCCGGTCGATGGGAATGACGAAATCAGCGAGCTTGCGAACGCGCTTCAGTTCTTCATCCACGAGACCGAGGTCAAAAGCGAAAAACTGCGCGAAAACGAACATTGGCTGCGCGCCGTCCTCGACGGATCGCCGTCCCCGCTGATGATCTCCGGGCGCTATGACGGGAAGATCCGCTTCATCAACGGCCGGGCCGCCGCCATGTTCGGTGTGTCCGACCGCGAGAGCGTGATCGGCCGGCCGGCCGGCGACTTCTGGGAATATCCGGAGGATCGGCTGACCTTCGCCGATTCGCTGGTGGCATCGGGCGGCTTGTGGGACATCGAGACTCCGTTGACGACCGAGCAGGGGGAGCGGTTCTGGGGACTGTTGTCGGGAACCTTTTTCCAGTATCAGGGCGAGGATGTGCTGCTGATCTCGCAGGTCGACATCACGCGGCGCAAACAGGCCGAGGAGGCCCTGCGCCGGACGCAGGCCTTCCTGGACGCGGTGATCGAAAATGTTCCGAACGCCCTTTATGTGGTTGAAGGGCGGTCCGGTCAGGTGGTCCTGTGGAACCGCGCCGCGGAACTCGCCTTTTCACGGAAGCGTGAGGATGTGGTCGGCCGCCGTTTGTCGGGCGCACTGGGCTATGCCGTGGGCGGATTGTTGCAGCAGGCCGACGACCGTGTCTTCGAGCAGACGGGAGAGTTGTCCTCGGAAGAGGTTCTCGTCGGGGAGGATGGAGCCTCGAAGGTGTTCGCCTTCCACCGCCACCGGTTCGACTGGACGGAGGAGGGCATCGCCCATCTGATCTGCATCGCGAGCGATATCTCCGCCGCCAGGAAGGCGGCGGAGGATCTTCGGATCGCCAAGGAGCAGGCGGAAAGGGCCGATGCCGCCAAGACCGATTTCCTGGCGACGATGAGCCACGAGATGCGCACGCCCCTCAACGGCATCCTGGGGCTGGGGCGCCTGCTTCTGTCGGGGCGTCTCAGCCGCACCGAACGGCGCCACGCCGAATCGATCATGCGGTGCGGACGGACGCTGTTGCGACAACTGAACGACATTCTGGATCTGCGCAAGATCGAGGACGGGAAACTGGAACTGGATCTGGCGCCCTGGGCGGTCCAGAGCCTGCTGGAGGACGTGCGGGCGATGATGGCCGGGCTGGCCGCGGAGAAAAATATCGCCCTTGAGATTTCGATCGGGCCCGATGTTCCCGCCACCATCGTTTGCGACCAGCAGAGGCTGCGGCAGATCCTGCTCAATCTTCTGAGCAATGCGGTGAAGTTCACCGAAAGCGGCGCCGTAAGGGTCCGGGTCGCGGTCGAGGGCGACGGCGGCGCCGAACGATTGGTGGTGGGCGTCTCGGATACCGGCATCGGCATTCCGGCCCGGCGCCATGAGGCCATCTTCAACAAATTGGAGCAGGCGGATTCCAGCATCGCCCGCCGCTATGGCGGAACCGGACTGGGCTTAGCCATCGTCAAGCGGCTGGTTGACGTGATGAATGGCACGATTGACGTGGAGAGTGTCGAGGGCGTCGGCAGCACCTTCACCTTCCGCGTCCCGCTGGTCCGTTGTGTCGAGGCGCCCTCCGTCGACCGTGCGCAGGCCCCGGCCCCGGCCGAGATCGGCGCCCTGTCCCTGCTTCTGGTCGAGGATCAACTGATCAATCGCGAGGTGGCGATCGGTCTGTTCGAGGGGCAGGGGCACCGGCTGACCCTTGCCGAGACCGGACAGGAGGCCCTGTCCCTGGCGGCCGCGGATCGGTTCGATGCCATTCTTCTCGACATCCGGCTTCCCGACATCGATGGGGTGGAGGTCGCTCGGCGTATCAGGGCCATGGAAGATCCGGCGCGGGCCTGCGTGCCCATCATCGCGTTGACGGCGGATGTTTTTGCCGGCGCCTACAGCCGCTATCTGGAGGCCGGCATGAACGCCGTAATCGAAAAACCCCTGGATCCGGACCGGCTGTTCGCGCTGTTGGCGGACATCACCCGGGAGCGCGACCCCGTGGGCGGCGGCCCCATCCGGGCGACCGGCGGTGGAGGCGTCCTCTCCGGCCGTGATATGCCGGCCGACGACGATGTCGCGCCGGGCGCGGTCCTCGACGAAGGGGCGATCGGTCGTTATCGCGACGATCTGGGAGAGGTCCGTTTCGATCGGATCCTGGCCCTGCTCGACGAGACCGCCGCGACCGATCTGCCAAGGCTGACATCGGCCGACGCCACTGACGCCGCCGTGGCGGATCTCGCGCACCGGCTGGCCGGGGCCGCCAGTCACTTCGGCCTCGATCAGTTCGTCTCGCTGATGCGGAGGATCGAGCGGATGGTGTGCGACGGACGTCGCGACGAGGCGGCGCCATGGCTGTCCGACGCCTCGCCCGCCTTCTCGCGGGCCCGGTCCGCCCTCGGCATATGGCAAAAGCGGACCCCCGGGCGGGGGAAGACGGCCTGACGGTGATCGCGCGACGGGAAACTCCGTCTTTGCCGAGGGGAGGGCCGGTTCCGACGGGCGCCTGTTCATAAATTTTCAACTTATTGATTAATGTATTGTCATCCCATTCATATTCTGTTCGCCATACCCCAATACCATGTCGGCTCAAACGAGATCGGACAGCGTCTGTTGCCTTTCCGCTGGAGGTGTTTTCCTCCATTTCTGGAAATATTTCCGACTCTTTTGAAAATAAAAATGATTATGAATGTTTGTCCGAATGATGCCGTTGTGCGGTCGGGGGTGGCGCATGAAGAAAAGTTTTTTATACAGGACGATTGCGATCGTTGCGTCATTCGTTTTTGTTTCCATTGGCTGTCTTGGATTATTTATTTTTATTTCATCCAGTGAAACTGTTTCCGAACAGATCGATGGGCAACTGGCGCTGACCGGAGGCGCCGCCGCCGACGGAATTCAGAAATGGCTGACCGGCCGTCAGTTGCTGGTGGAAAGCCTGGCCGAGAATATCGCCCGACAAGGGGATGAGGCGGCCCGGAGCCTGATCGATCGGCCGATCCTCTCCGAGACGTTCCAGCCGGTCTATTATGGGCGGCAAAGCGGCGAATTCCTGCGCCAGCCGGTGATCACGATGCCCGCCGATTATGATCCCCGGAGCCGGTCCTGGTACCAGGCCGCCGTCACCCAGAAACGGGTGATCATGACCCGGCCCTATATCAGCGCCTCGACCGGAAAGCTGGTGATGACGATTGCCGCGCCGGTCCTGCGCGACGGCGTCCTGGCGGGCGTTGTCGGCGCGGATCTGGATCTGGAGGTCATCAAGGGATTCCTGAAATCGTTCGCGGCCGACGGCGCCGCCTCCGTCTTCCTGGTCGATGGGGACGACACCTTGCTGGTGCATCCCGAGTCTCAGAAAATTCTGACAAAAATGGACGGCGGACTCCGCCCGTCCGATCCACGGAATGCCCGGATAGCCGGGGCGGCCGGCAAGACCTTCACGGTGTTCCACAAGATTGAGGGGCTGCCGGCGATTCAATGGTCGGTCGGCGTTTCGATCGATCGCGACCGTGCATTGGCCCCGGTATCCTCGTTGCGGACGTTGCTGCTGGTGGCGCTGCTGGTGGCCGTCGTCGCCACCGTCCTGGTGCTGGGGGCGGTTCTGCAACGGCTGGTCGCCCGCCCGATCGCCGGGATGACCCGCGCGATGACCGCGATCAGCGAGGGGGGGCTTGAGATCGATATTCCCGGGTTGGAGCGCACCGACGAGATCGGCGCCATGGCGCGGGCGCTGGAGGTGTTCCGCAATAATGCCGTCGCCATGCGCCGCCTTGCGCAGGAACAGGTTGCCGAGCGCGAGGCCGCCGAGCGGACGCGACGAGGCTTGCTGGAAAGGCTGGCGGCCACCTTCGAATCGACGGTGACCCAGGTGGCGGGCCGGATCACCGAAGGAGCCGGCGCCATGCGCGCCGCCGCCCGGGACATGTCGGGGGTTGCCGGCAATGCGGCGGCCGAGGCCGCTGCCGTTTCCGACGCCGCCACGGCCGCGTCGGCCAATGTTGCCACGGTGGCCTCGGCAACCGAGCAGTTGTCGGCGTCGATCCATGAGATCAGCCGGCAGGTGCAGCAATCATCGAACATGTCGTCGGAGGCCGTCGGCGAGGCCCGGCGAACCGACGATCTCGTCCAGGGACTGGCCGAGGCGGCCCGGCGGATCGGGGAGGTGGTGGATCTGATCCACGGAATCGCCGCGCAGACCAATTTGCTGGCGCTGAATGCCACCATCGAGGCCGCCCGGGCCGGCGATGCCGGAAAGGGCTTCGCGGTGGTGGCGGGAGAGGTCAAGACTCTGGCGACCCAGACAGCCCGGGCGACCGACGAAATTGCCACGCAGGTCGCCTCGGTCCAGGAGGCCACCGGGCAGGCCGTCGACGCGATCCGGGGAATCGGCGATTTTATCACCCGGATCAACGAGATTTCCGGGGCGATTGCGGCGGCGGTCGAGGAGCAGCATGCCGCGACCGCGGAGATTTCACGAAATATCGGGGAGGCGGCGAGGGGAACCCAGGGAGTGACCGCCCACCTGGGAACGTTGACGGCGACGACCGGAATGGTCGGGCAGACCTCCTCCGGGGTGCTCGATATGTCCCGCACCCTCAGCGAACAGATTGAACGGTTGCAGGAAGAGGCGGCATCCTTCGTTCAGGGTATCCGGGCCGGCTGACCGCGTCCGATCAGTGCGGGTCGGTGTCAGTCCGAACGGCGTTTGAGCCCCGCTTCCGCGGAGCGGACGGATCCTCTGAAAAAAACAACGGCTGGCGCGATGATGTCGCGACAAGCCTTAAGGAGCGGAGCGCGAGACATATGGGGAACGGGACCTGTGACCGGTGGCGGCATTTCCTGGCGGGCGTGATCGTCGTCGCGTGGGGCGCCTCTGCCGGAGCGGCAACGGCTCTCGCCGCCGATGGAGACGTCCTGAAGGCGGTTCAGGCAAGGGGCTATGTGACCTGTGGGTTCCGCCCCACCGTGGGTTTTACCCACAGCGACGACGACGGACGGCTGTCGGGCTTCATGGTCGACTTCTGCCATCTCCTGGCCGCGGCGGTTCTGGGCGACGCCAGCGCCATCCGCGCCGAGCGCCTTCCCGACAAACCGCAGGAGTTCGTGGCGGTCGAGCGTCATGCGGTCGATATCGCCCTTCATACCACCACCTGGACCATCAGCCGCGACGCCACCTATGACATCGCCTTCACGACACCGGTGTTTTATGACGGCGAGGGCTTCGCCATCCGGAGCGCCCATGAACCCGGCCCCCTCCGGGAGCAGAACAATCAGCCGGTCTGCGTGAAGTCGCCGACGACGACACAGCGCAATCTCGAGGATTTCATCTCGCAGACCCAGCGTCACTGGACGCTTCGTCTGTTCAAAACCTATGAGGAGGCGCTCCAGGCGTTTCTTGCCAACGAATGCGGGATGTTGACGACCGACAGCAGCGTTCTCGCCATGTCGCTGGCGAATTACCGGGGACTTGGCAGCAATATTCATATTTTCCCGGACGTCATCTCGCGGGAGCCCCTGACGCCCTATGTCGCCGGTGGCGACGCCAACTGGCTGGAGATCGTCCGGTCGGTCATCTTCCTTGCGATCCTGTCAGAGGAGAAGGGTGTGACCGCATCCAACGCGCGCGCCATGCGTGACAGCCCGGACGACGAGATCCGGCGTTTGTTCGGGCCGGCAAGCCAGAACGGGCTGGGGTTGCGCCCGGACTGGGCGACCGAGGCGATCGCGCAGGTCGGCAATTATGGCGAAATCTTCGAGCGCAATCTGGGGGAGGCGTCCCCCTACAAGATGCGGCGGGGCCTGAACCAGCTCTGGACCCGGGGCGGTCTTCTCTATTCCCCACAACTTCAGTGACGGCGGGACTGTCGCCGGCAGCGAGGACATGGTCGCGATGGAAATCCTATGGAAGGGGGCGGTCGGCGGTCTGGTCACGGCCGCGATCGTCTGGTTGTCCCGGCGGGGTGATACCCTTCCCGGTATTCTGCCCCTGTTTCCGACCTTCGCGGTGATCGCGCTTCTGGTCGTCGGGGCGAAGGGCAGCGACGCCGGTTTCCGTCAGGCCTGCCTCGCGGGCGCCCGCACGATACCGGCCTATCTCGCCTTTCTGCTGGTCTGCTATCTGGCGATCGGAGTGATGGATTTCCGTCTTGCCACGCTGTTGGGACTGGCCGCCTGGCTGGTCGTCGCTCTGGGCATTTTCCTGGGCCCGGCCCTTTTCTGACGGTCCCTTCAGGTCACTTCGGTCGCGAACATATAGCCGCTGCCATGGACGGTGATGATGAGCCTGGGATCCTTGGGGTCGGCCTCAATGATCTGGCGCAGCCGCCGCACCAGGCTGTCGATCGAGCGGTCGAACGGGTCGGCGTTGCGCCGGGGGGGGAGATCGAGGAGCCGGTCGCGGGGCAGGACCCGGCCCGGATTGCAGACGAAGGCCGACAGCAGGTCGAACTCGGCGCTGGTCAGGCGGACATCGATCCCGGAACGGTCGCGCAGGCGCCGCTTGCCGAGATGGAGTTCCCATCCGTCGAAATATTTCTCCCGTTCCTCGGGGTGTGGCGCGAGGGCGTTGATCCGTCGCGACAGGCTGCGGAACCGCGCCAGGATTTCGCGGGGCTCGAACGGTTTGACGATATAGTCGTCGGCACCCATTTCGAGGCCGATGATCCGGTCCAGCCGATCCGCCCGTCCGGTGATCAGGATGATCGGCACATCGGATGCGGCGCGGATTTCCCGGGTGATGGTCAGTCCGTCCTTGCCCGGCAGGCGGATGTCGAGAAGCAACAGGGAGATCCGGTGACGCGCCATCGCGACCGCCAGTTCATCGGCGTTGCGGGCCTGCAGGACGGTATATCCCTCGTCCTCGAAATAGGCTTTCAGGGTTTCGCGGGTAACGGGGTCGTCGTCAACGACGACGATGGTGTCTGTCATACCGTCGGAGATCCTAAGGGACGAAACCGCCACGATGCACCTTGCGACTTTATTGCACTCGGTGGTGGGAATGGCAACCGGCTTCAAGCCGACGGCTCCCGCCCCGGGGCGGGGAGGGAGCGTCAGGCCGGGGAGTCGCGGAATACCTCGAGGCACCGCAACTTCCCCAGGAGCGCTGTCGTCAGGCCGTCGGTTCCAACACTTCGAGTGGCGGCTGGGCCTCGGCAAACTCGCCTGAAGCGCCGGTCTCCTGGCCGGCTTCGCCTGTCGGGGCGATATCGCCTTCCCATTTCGCGACCACCGCGGTGGCGATGCTGTTGCCAAGGATGTTGGTCGCTGTGCGGCCCATGTCGAGGAACTGGTCGATGCCCATGATCAGCAGCAGACCAGCCTCGGGAAGATGGAAGATCGGCAGGACGGCAGCGACCACCACCAGGGATGCCCGCGGCACGCCGGCAATGCCCTTGCTGGAGACCATGAGGACAAGCAGCATGATGATCTTCTGGCTGAGCGACAGATCGACGCCATAGATCTGCGCGATGAACAGCGACAGGAAGGTCATGTTGATCATCGAGCCGTCGAGATTGAAGGAATAGCCGAGTGGCAGGACGAAGCCGATGATCCGTTCCTTGATGCCGAATTTTTCGAGCTGCATCATGGTCGAGGGATAGGCTGCCTCGCTCGACGCCGTCGAGAAGCCGAGGATCATCGGATCCTTGATGCAGCGCACCAGACGGAATACCGATTTTTTCAGGACGAGGCTGCCGGCGCCGATCAGGATGCACCAGAGGATGCCGAGCGCCAGATAGAAGCCGCCCATGTAGCGGCCGTAGACCAGCAGGACGTCGAGGCCCTGGAGGGTGATCGCCGAGGTCACGGCGCCGAAAACGCCGAAGGGCGCGAACCGCATCACATAATTCGTGACGCGCAGCATGACATGAACCATCTCGCCGGTCAGCCGGATCGCCGTGGCCGCCGTCTTGTCGGGGAAGGACGCCAGCGCGAAGCCGAAGAACACCGCGAAGACCAGGATTTGCAGGATATTGTTGCCCGACATCGCCTCGAAGATGCTGGCGGGGAACACCTGGGTCAGGAAGTCCTTGACGTTGAGGGCGTGGGTCTTGAGCCCGGTCGCCGCCTCGGCGGCCGGCAGGGCGATGGACAGGCCCCGGCCCGGTTCAAGTACCGTCGCCATCACAAGTCCGATCACCAGCGAGGTCAGGGAGGCGCCCAGGAACCAGGCCAGGGCCCGGATACCCACGCGGCCGACCGCCTTGGTGTCGCCCATGTTGGCGATGCCCGACACCACCGTCGCGAAGACCAGTGGCGCGATGATCATCTTGATCAGGCGCAGGAAGACCGTCGTGATCAGGGAACAGTAACCCGCGAACTCTTTGGCGAAGTCAGCGGGGAAGACATTGTGGGCGAGGGCACCGACTCCGACGCCCGCAACCAGGGCAAAAAGGATTTGCCTGGTGATCTTGTTCGACGCGCCGGTGGTTTCGTTTGGTTTCATGGCAATGCTCCGTTTCCTCGGGGCCGCGTGACGCCACAGCCGACAGATCTTTTTTGGGATTTTTCCGGAGGGAGTATGGGGACGCCGCTTCAACACGGTTTGCTTGTGTTGCAAACGGGCTTGCATACGCTGCAATGAAATATGTCAGAACGGCATCCCCGGGTACGGAGGCCGTTGCCCGGCCGGCCCAGGTTTTTCCCGAAAAATCAGGGGGATGCGGTGATCACGGCGTGGTGCGGAGGTGTCGGCGCGGACACAACAATCGGCAATTTTCCACAAGCTGTTGACAGCTTTCCGGTAACGATCCTGTCGCTTTGGATCACTGAAACGGCGGCGCGTACAGCAATCCACCTTGAATCCAGGGCTTGTTGAGGCCGCGCTCCTGCCGGTAAGGCGAGGCCGATCCCAGATTGCGGTTGAAGATTTCGCCGTAGTTGCCGACGCGGGAAATCACCTGGAACGCCCAGTCGTCGGCCAGTCCCAGCCGGGAATCCGCCGTCGGGACTCCGGTCAGAAGGCGCCTGGTCTCAAGATCTCCGGATTGCCGTTTATCGGCGGCGTTGGCCCTTGAGATGCCTTTCTCTTCGGCCAGGAACAGGGCGAACACGGTCCAGCGCACGATCAACTGCCACTGGTGATCGTCGGTGGCGATCATCGGCGCCAGGGCGTCGCGCGCCATGACGTCCGGCAGGATGGAGATGCCGCTTTCGGTTTGCGTGAGGTCATGCAGCGCGCTGTCGAGGAGTCCCCGATCGGCCGCCAGCATCGCGCATTCGCGCGCCAGGAACGCCTGCAGGGTCTCTTCCCAGCTGTTGCCGGTGCGCAAGGTCCATTTCTGACCGTTCGCGCGGATCAGGGAGTCGAGATTGCGCCGGACCGAAGTGCCGGCGGTCACGCAGACGACGCCGTCGCGCCGGTCCCGGGCCATGGCGGTGGCCGGCTGGGTCCAGACGGCGAGACCCTGGGTGTCGTAATAAAAGGCCGGTCCGAACTCCACCTTGCGCCCG
The DNA here is from genome assembly GCA_009712185.1 of Telmatospirillum sp. GTDB lineage: Bacteria > Pseudomonadota > Alphaproteobacteria > Rhodospirillales > Magnetospirillaceae > Telmatospirillum. The sequence continues at coordinate 149,338 of WASQ01000136.1, forward strand.
GCGTCCCGGGCCGGTGTCCAACTGTTCAGCGAGAAGGACGCGTCAACCTCATGGCTTTCGATCGCGGCCATGTCCTTGCTGCGCGGGAAGTGGCGCAGCTCTATGGCCTCGGCGTTGCCGAGAACAGCGGCGGCAAGGGCGCGGCAAAGATCAACCGCGAGGCCGACCGGGCGGCCCTGTTCGTCGTGCGAGGCGAATCCGTTGGCGGTCGGGACACTGCACCGGACGACGCCGCGCTGCTGGATCGTCTTGACGACCGATCCGGCCCGGGCGGCCCCGGGTAGCGCCGTCAGTGTCAGGAGGATCGCCGCGATCCCCGCCGACATGGCCGCCGCACATTTCGGTCTCATCCGCTCTTTCCTCCACCCCGAACCCGCCGCTCGGGTTCAGGCTATGTCGTTGGTCCGCGCCTGAAAAGCCCCAACTTGAGCCCTGCTGCGTCGGCGGGAGTTGTGAACAGTCTGTGCAAAAATGTGCAGGCATTCCCCGCCCTCGTCATGGTCGCGGCCGGAGATGCCGGGCGGGCGCCTGGAAATCCGCGCTTCCGCGGGCTTTGGCGAAACTCCGTCCGTCCCGCCGCCATTTGCAATCTGACACAGACTGCGTCCCTTCATTCATATCAACGCCGAATCCCATTCATCCGGTGGGGTCATAACGTTTCTCCATGGGATGAAAATCAGTTCAAGACCATGAAAAAAACATGGGCCAGAGATTTTCCTGTTTCGTCGTCACCAAGTGCGGAACGTCTAATGAAAAATATAAAAAATATGAAAATCTGAAAATAGATCGTTTCTGATATTTTTTGAACGTTATTGAATGATTTCCATGTGGTCATGGAAGTTGTTTTGCTGATGATTGGTCTGGAAATGTAGGTATTGCATTTCCTGCTTTGAGTGCCATACAGAGGTGTATTCATGTCTGATGTCGATACTATCGCGGTTGCGAAGGCGAACACTTTACCCGGCATGACCTCTTTGCCGGGTGAGGATCCGGCGATGACGGCGACAGTCGTGCTGGGCGTGATCGGCGCCGACTGTCATGCGGTGGGGAATAAAATCCTTGAGAACGTCTTCGCCGTTGCCGGATTCACGGTGGTGAACCTCGGGGTGATGGTCAGTCAGGACGAATTTATCGATGCCGCGATCGAAACCGGTGCTAAGGCGATCCTGGTGTCCTCGATCTACGGCCATGGAGAGATCGATTGCGCCGGGTTCCGGGACCGCTGCATCGAGCGTGGTCTCGATGACATCCTGCTTTATGCCGGCGGCAATCTGGTGATCGGCAAACAGGATTTCGCCGAGGTCGAGGCGAAGTTTCTCGCCATGGGGTTCGACCGGGTATTCCCCTCCACCGTCGATCTGTCCGTTCCGACCAGCCTGCTGCGCCAGGATCTCGGGAGGAGGGCGGCTTTCGGGGGCGGGAAATGATCGCCGTTTCCATCGACATCGGATCGACCTGGACCAAGGGCGCCGTTTTCCGTCGTGACGGGCAGGGGTTGACGCTGGACCGGCGGATCGCCGTTCCGACGACGACCGATGACCTGTCGCGCGCCTTTTCCCGGGTCCTCGACGGTCTGGTCGATGGAGGCGATGCCGCCTCCCGGGTGAGGCGTGGCGAGGTCCGGCTGTCCTATTCCTCGTCGGCGAAGGGCGGGCTCGCGGTGGCGGCGCTGGGCCTCGTCCCCGAGATCACTCTGGAATCGGCCCGCGTTGCCGCCTATTCCGCCGGCGCCAAGGTCACGCGTGTTTTCTCCTACCGTTTGACGCGTTCCGATATCCGTTCGCTTGAGGCGGCACCACCCGACATTCTGTTGTTCGCCGGAGGCACCGATGGCGGCCATGTCGACAGCATCCTCGCCAACGCCGAAGCCCTGGCCCGTTCCTCGCTCGACTGTTCGATCGTCTATGCCGGCAACCGCGCGCTGGCCGACGACATCTCCGACCTTCTCGCGGGGAAGGATCTGGTGCAGGTCCCGAATGTGCTGCCCTCGATCAACGCGCCCGATCCGGACCCCGCGCGCGAGGCGATCCGCAAGATCTTCCTCTCCAAGATCGTGAAGGGCAAAGGCCTCGACGTCATCGTCGGGGAGACCGGTGTGGAACCCCTGCCGACGCCCTATTCCGTTTACGAATTCGCCAAGCTGATCAGCGCCCGTGTGCCGGGGTGGAGCGACTTCATCCTGCTGGACATGGGGGGCGCGACCACCGACGTCTATTCCGCCCATCGCGAGCGGCCGGCGCCCGGAACCATCCTGCGCGGCCTGCCGGAGCCGGAGGTCAAGCGCACCGTCGAGGGCGACCTGGGACTGCGTGTCTCGGCAGAGGCGGCCTCCGACGCGCTCAAAGGACTGGTGGCCGACGCCCTGGACCGCCGGGAGGAGCGGATTGCCGCTTTTGCCGACTACATCGCCCGCGTTTCCGCCGCGCCGGACTATCTTCCGGAGGACGAGGACGGGCAGGCCTTTGACGCGATCCTGGCCGGCGCCTGCGTTGCCGAAGCCTGCGGCCGCCATGCCGGACGCGCAGCCGAGGTCTACACCCCCGAAGGAAAACTGAAACTTCAGACCGGCCGCGACCTCACCGGGGTGACGCGGGTCATCGGTTCGGGCGGCTGGCTGTCCCGGACGGCGTCGTTCGACCCGTCGCCCTGGTTCCGCCGGATGGGAGTCGACAACCGGGGGCGCGCCGTGCTGCTTCCGTCCGAAATCTCCTATTTCCGCGACGAACACTATGTCTTCCCGCTTCTCGCCAATGTCGCACGCGACTTTCCCGAGGAAGCGGCCAAGGCCGGCATCGACATGCTGGTCGCCCAACAATGAGGCCCTCATGGAACTGGTGAACAAAAAGATCGACCTGAAGGACTTTCTGACGCAGCGCGAGACGGTGCTTCAGACCTGGCCGACAGGCGGGGACGTGGATCTCGACGAGGCCGTGGCCTTCCAGCTCTCGCTGCCGGAGTCCATGCGTTTTTCCCTGGCCCTGCTGAACGCCGACCGCACCGGCAGGACGCTCTGCCAGCCACGCGCCGGCGTCGCACTGGTGGACGAGCATATCGCCCTGTTGCAGGGGCTGGAAAAATGCTGCGACCTGCTGCCGACCACCATCGACGCCTACACGCGGCTCAACCGCTATGAGGACGCCGAGGCGGGGATCACCAAGTCGAAGGAGGCCGGGACCTCGCTGTTGAACGGGTTCCCCGCCGTCAACCATGGTCTGGCGGAGTGCCGCCGCGTCGTGCAATCCCTGACCAAGCCCGTTCAGGTGCGTCATGGCACCCCGGATGCGCGGCTGCTGGCGGAAATCACCCTGGCCGCCGGTTTCACCGCCTATGAGGGCGGCGGCATTTCCTACAACATTCCCTACGCCAAGAAGGCGTCCCTCGAGAAATCGCTGCTCGACTGGCAGTATTGCGACCGCCTGGTCGGGCTCTATGAGGAGCGGGGAGTCCGGATCAACCGCGAGCCCTTCGGTCCCCTGTCGGGAACGCTGGTTCCCCCCTTCGTTTCGCATGCCATCGCCATCATCGAGGGATTGCTGGCGCTGCGGCAGGGCGTCAAATCGATCACCCTGGGGTACGGCCAGGCCGGCAACATGATCCAGGACATCGCGGCGATCCGGTCCTTGCGCGAACTGGCCCATGAATATTTCCAGGCCGAGGGTTTCGACGACTACGAACTCAGCACCGTCTTCCATCAGTGGATGGGCGGGTTCCCGGACAATGAGTCGATGGCCTTTTCTGTCATCTGCTGGGGCAGCGTGGTGGCGGCGCTGTCCGGGGCGACCAAGGTCATCGTCAAGACCCCGCATGAGGCCCGCGGCATCCCCACCATGGCGGCCAACTGCCAGGGCATCGATGCCACCCGTCAGACCCTGAACATGGTTCGCGAGCAGGTGTTCCCGGACAGCGAGCGTTTGTCCCGGGAGATCGCGCTGATCAAGCGTGAGGTGCGCGCCGTTCTGGACAAGGTCTATGAGCTGGGCGAGGGCGACGTCGCCGTCGGCACAGTGCGCGCCTTCGCCGCCGGCGTCCTCGACGTTCCTTTCGCCCCCGCTGCCTGCAACGCCGGCAAAATGCTGCCTGTGCGCGACAATGAGGGCGCCGTGCGCATTTTCCAGAAAGGGCAGGTTCCCCTGCCCGACGACGTCCTCGCCTATCACCGCGACCTGATCGCCGAGCGCGCGCGGGCCGAGGGGCGCGAACCCGCGTTCCAGATGGTCGTCGACGACATCTACGCAATTTCCAAGAGCAAGCTGATCGGAAGACCACGATGAAAATCGCTAACGCATATTTCGTACCCGGCTTCTCGTCGTTCTATTTCGACGATCAGAAGGCGATCAAGAACGGTGCCGGGCAGGACGGATTCGTCTATGTGGGCGATGCCGTCACTCCCGGGTTCCGGGCCATCCGCCAGGCCGGCGAATGCGTCTCCGTCCTTCTTGAGCTGGAGGACGGTTCGGTCGCGGTCGGCGACTGCGCCGCGGTCCAGTATTCCGGCGCCGGCGGCCGCGATCCGCTGTTCCTGGCCGACAGCTTCGTGCCTTTCCTGGAACAGCATCTGAAGCCTCTGCTGGTCGGGCGCGACGCCGACGGCTTTCTCGTCAATGCCCGGTTTTTCGACGGGCTTGAGGTCGAGGGGCGGCCGCTGCACACCGCCATCCGCTATGGCGTCACACAGGCGCTGCTCGACGCGGCGGCGCTTGCGGGCCGGCGCTCCAAGGCCGAGACCGTCTGTCTCGAATACAATCTGCCGGTGATCCCCCGGCCGATCCCGCTGTTCGGTCAGAGCGGCGACGACCGCTACGCCAATGTCGACAAGATGATCCTGAAGGGCGTCGACGTCCTGCCCCATGGCCTCATCAACAACGTTCCCGACAAGCTGGGCTACAAGGGCGAGAAGCTGGTCGACTACATCCGCTGGCTGGTGAAAAGGGTGGGGACGCTGCGTCAGGCCTCCAATTTCAAGCCGGCTCTGCATATCGACGTCTATGGCACGATCGGTCTGATTTTCGACCAGGACCCCCGCAAGGTGGCGGACTATATCGCCGGTCTCGAGGAGGCCGCCGGGCCGCTGGCGCTCTACATCGAGGGACCGGTCGATGTCGGCGGCAAGGACGCCCAGATCGAGGCGTTGGGGAAAATCACCGCCGAACTCCGCCGGCTGGGGTCTCCGGTCAAATTGGTGGCCGACGAATGGTGCAACACCTACCAGGACATCGTGGAGTTCACCGACGCCCAATGCTGCCACATGGTGCAGATCAAGACCCCTGACCTCGGCGGTATTCAGAACATCGTCGATGCGGTGCTTTACTGCAACCGCAACGGTATGGAGGCCTACCAGGGAGGCACCTGCAACGAGACGGATGTCAGCGCCCGTTGCTGCGTCCATCTCGCGATGGCGGCCCGTCCGATGCGGATGCTGGTGAAGCCCGGTATGGGCTTCGACGAGGGCATGGACATCGTGTTCAACGAGATGCACCGGACCATCACGCTTCTCAAGGCGAAGGGCTACAAGCCATGAAAAAGCCGTTCAAGATCCTGTCCCCAACGGCGATCCTGGGCTACGGATTCCCCGAGGAGAGCTTTCGCCGGGGCATCGCCGAAAAACCCGATCTGATTGCCGTCGACGGCGGCTCCACCGATCCCGGCCCCTATTATCTGGGGGCCGGCAAGGCCTTCACCGACCGTCTGGGCGTGAAGCGGGACCTGCGCTTCATGATCACCGAGGGCGTTCGCAACAACATTCCGGTGGTGATCGGGACCGCCGGAGGTTCCGGCGCCGCGCCCCATCTGGCCTGGTGCCGCGAGATCATCCTTGAGATCGCGCGGGAGGAGGGGCTGTCCTTCCGTCTGGCCGTGATCCCCACCGACATCCCGAAGGACGTGGTCCATGAGGCGCTGGACGCCGGCAGGATCACTCCGCTCGATCTGGTTCCGGCGCTGACCCACGCCGCCATCGACGCCACGCCCAATATCGTGGCCCAGATCGGCGTCGAACCTTTCATCGAGGCCCTGCGTGCCGGGGCCCAGGTGGTGCTGGCCGGTCGCGCGTACGATCCGGCCTGCTTCGCGGCGCTGCCGATCATGATGGGCTATGACGAGGGTCTGGCGCTGCATTGCGGCAAGATCCTGGAATGCGCCGCCATTGCCGCCAGCCCCGGATCCGGGTCGGACTGTGCCATGGGCATCCTGACGGAGGACAGCTTCATCCTGAAGGCGCTTTCGGACGACCGGAAGTTCACCACGGAATCGGCTGCTGCCCATACCCTTTATGAGAAATCCGATCCTTATTTCCTGCCCGGCCCCGGCGGCGTCCTCAACCTGACCGGCTGTTCCTTCACCGATATCGGCGACGGCATGGTCGAGGTTCGCGGCTCCCGGCATGAGCGGACCCGTCCTTACCGCATCAAGCTGGAGGGATCGGCTCCGGTCGGCTATCGCACCATATCGATCGCCGGAACCCGCGATCCCATCATGATCGCCTCGATCGACGAGATCCTGGCGACGGTGCGGGCGCGCGTCGACAAGATCATTGGCGCCGAGGCGACAGCGCGGGTGTTCTTCCATTGCTATGGCAAGAACGGCGTCATGGGAGATCTGGAGCCCGACAAGGGCGCCCTGGCCCACGAGCTCGGGATCCTGATCGAGGTCGTCGCCAGCTCGCAGGAACAGGCCGATACCCTCTGTTCGCTGACCCGTTCGACCCTTCTGCATTACGGTTATCCGGGCCGCGTCGCCACGGCGGGCAATCTCGCGTTTCCGTTCTCGCCATCCGACATCAAGGCCGGCGCGGTTTACGAATTCTCGATCTACCATCTGATGGACCTGCCGGCGGACACTCTGTTCCCCGTCCGGCTGGAGCAGGTCACCGGCAAAGGAGACCCGGCATGACAAAGGGAATGTTGGATGTCGCCCGGGTCGTCCGGTCGAAGAACTCCGGGCCCTACGAACTCGTGCTCGACATCATGTTCAAGGACAAGGCGACCTTCGAGGCGATCCGCGCGGCGGGCCAGATCACCGAGGCGCGCATCGCCGATGCCTATGGCGTCCCCCGCGAGGAGGTCCGGAGGATCATCTGGTTCGAACCCTCGAACGCGGTCAAGGTGGTGATGCCCCGGCGCATCGTCTCCGGCGCCCCGGGAGACCAGGATGTCTATGGGGCGCAACAGCACGCCCCGCTGCTGTCTCTGACCTTCGAGCTTTAGGACGCCCGCGCCGGACGCGGGGAGGGGGCGTCCCCGTCGCCCCCTCCCCCGT
>WASQ01000105.1 GCA_009712185.1 Telmatospirillum sp.
CGCCCGCCCCCGCCCCCCCCGCCCCGGGGTCGGAACGGCTTTGCGACGGATTTCCGAAAAATACGACGTCGCCGTCGCCACCACCGTCGGTTCGAAGGGCGTATTCCCCGAAACCCATGACAATTACCTGGGCGTCTATGGCTATTCCGGTCATCACCGTGCCATCCGGATGCTGACCGAGGATCCTCCGGACACCCTGATTCTGCTGGGGTTCGACACCACCCAATGGACCAGTCTGGCCTGGGATCCGGCGTTGCGGCCGGCGCGAACGCTGATCCAGGTCGGAACGCGTCCCGGAGACATCGATTTTGTCATCCCCGCCGATATCGCGGTGGTGTCCGATGAGGAGGTCTTTCTTCGGGACCTGGAGGCCAGCGGCGTTCTTTCGGCCAGCCGGGCGGACAATCGCGCCTATCTCGATCGTGCGGCCGGCTGGCCGCTCCTCCATCCGGTGGAGCCGGTCGACGACGGACATCTGCATCCCGCCGATGTCGTCCTGGCCTTGAACCGGCTGCTGCCCGATCACATCTGCATCGCAGATTCCGGAAACCACCGGTCCTTCGCCACCCACTACTGGCGGACCGACATTCAGAACGGTTTTTTTTCCGCCAATACGATTTGCGGCATGGGGTGGGCCATCCCCGCCGCTGTCGGGGTCTCCTTCGCCCGGGACGAGCCCTGTGTGGTGATCACCGGCGACGGCTGCATGCTGATGCATGGGATGGAAATCCAGACCGCTGCCCGCTACCGCCGGCCGGTGATCTATGTCGTCTTCAATAACTCTTCCTACGGAGCGACTTATTTCAACAACATCCATAACATTCCGGAAATGAGCGCCCTGCCGACCCACGCCTGGGCGATGTTCGCCCGGTCCCTGGGGGCCGCCGGCCACCGTGTGACCAGCCTCGATGAACTGGAGGAGGCGGTGGTCGCCGCCCGTGCCGCCACGGGTGCGACCGTGATCGATGTTTTATGCAGCAAACTGCCGGAGACACCGGCCCATCGCTACAAGCAGAATGTGAAATCATCTGGCGTGCTATAATGTCAGCTCTCGAAAAAAAGGTTCTGTTTACCTCCTGCTTTCTTCTTATTTCCGGGTTGATGGCGGTTGATTTCTTTAACCCGTCGCTGCCCTATATCATGTCCGACCTCGGCGCCTCCCAGACCGCCGCCAAGACTCTGATCGTGGTGTATATGCTGACCCTTGGGTTGGCCCAGTTTTTCTACGGAACATTTTCGGATCGTTATGGTCGCAGGCCCGCCATCCTGGTCGGCTTCGCCGTGGCGGCGGCGGGCCTGGCGGGATCATCGTTCTGTCGCGACATGTCGCTGCTTTATGTGGCGCGCGCCGTGACCGCCTTCGGCACCGCCGGTTGCACGGTCATTTCGCGGGCGATCATTGTGGATGTCTTTCGCGACCAGAAGGCAATGAAGAAGGCCTTCTCCTATTTCGCGATGTCGAGCCAGTTCTCCCCGGCCATCGCCCCCCTGATCGGCGGCGTGATTCAGCAGTATTACGGCTGGTCGATGTCCTTTCTGACCCTGTCCGGGATCATGGCGGGAAGCTTCCTCTGTCTTCTGCTGTTCATGCCGGAGACCCATCCCCATCGCGCGGGACAGGTGGCGGGACTGCGGGGGGTCTATCTGCCATATCTTCAGTTGATGGGAAATCTGGAATTTGTTCTTTACAGCGTCGCCTCGGCGGTGATCTTCGCCTATACGATCGGGTTTTACGCGACGTCGCCCTATGTGTTCCATGCCCTTGGCTATTCGCCGGTCGGCAACAGTCTGTTCTACCTGTCCTATTCGGCAGGGATCCTTTCGGGATCGTGGATCATGGGCCATGTTCTTGCCGCCATGTCCCCGGGCCGTCTCTATATCGGAACCATCGCCGGCTATACGGTCCTTTGCGCGGCCGGCATGCCGTTCGACATCGGCGGCAGCGGCGCGACGATCGTCCTGTTCTCGGGAGTCATGGGCACGGTTTGCGGCGTGGCCGCGCCACTGGCCTTGGTCCTCAGCATGACCGGGGTGGAAACCAGCCGGGGAGCCGCCAGCGCCCTTCAGGGGGCGATCAAGATGTTCTTCACCGGCCTTTTCATGATCGGTTTCGACGTGATCCACGTTCGCAGCTTTTTATCGCTGAATGCCGTTTTTGCCGCGTTCACTCTGCTTTTGTGGCTGATCGCCGGTGTCGACCGGCTGGCGCGGGCGGGGGCGGACAAAAGGCGCCGGGAAACGCCCGCCTGACGGACGTCGTCTCCTGGCGATCGTGTCACCCTCCGTCCGGACCCCCGCGGCCGCTCAGCGCGGCCGGGGTTTCGCCCTGGCGGTCGGTTCCGCCTGCATCGGGTCGTCGGGCCAGTAATGTTTGGGATACTGCCCCTTGAGGTCGGCCTTGACCGCGCGGTAGGCATTGGACCAGAAGCTCGCCAGATCCTGGGTGATCTGCACCGGCCGGCGGGCCGGCGACAGAAGATGCAGGGTGAGACGAAGCTGTCCGCCGGCGATTTCGGGCGTTTCGGCCTGACCGAACATTTCCTGCAGCCGGACCGCCAGCACGGGGCGGGACGGATCGCTGTAGTCGATGGCGACGCGGGAGCCAGAGGGAACCGTGAGATGGGTCGGGGCCTGCGCGTCCAGTTCCTTCTTCCGGTCCCAGTCCAGCAGCGCGGAAATGATCGCGGTCATGTCGAGGCCGGAGAGATGGCTGCGGCGGCTGACGCCGTCGAGCCAGGGGAGAAGCCAGTCGTCGAGCGTCGCCAGCAGCGTGCTGTCCGACAGATCCGGCCAATGCGTCGGCCGGACGGCCCTGAGACAGGCAACCCGGGCCAGCAGGGTGCGGCAGCCGTCGGTCCAGGGCAGCGAGGACAGACCCATCTGGCGGATCCCCTCCACCATCGCGGCCTGTACGGCGGCACGCGGCGGCCGTTCAAGGCGGATGTCGTCCAGGACCAGTTCCCCCAGGCGTCGCTGGCGGCGGGCGGCCACCGCCTCCTCCCGCGGGTCCCAGGCGATGAAGGCGGTCTCCGTGACCGGAAAATGCTCTTCGATGTCGGCCTGCGCGACGGGCGCCGCCAGGAAGATCCTGGACTCGCGCCGGTCGCCGTCCAGGTCCGCCACCGCAAGCATGTCCTCGGTCGCCAACGGTTCCGGTTCGGGGAAAAAGGCGCCCCGCCCGTTCGACAGCCGGTACTGCAAACCGCCCCCCGGGCGTCGCCGGGCGATCCTGTCCGGATAGGCGAAGGCCAACAGCAGACCGGCCGACTGATGGCTGTCCATGTCGGCCCCGGCCTGGCCTGCCGCCCGGCCCCGGCCCGGCCCCCGGTCCACCAGCCGGCGGATCTGGCGCGCGGCCTCGCGGCACCGCATCAGGCCGGCCCGGTCGACCGGGCCGCGATCCCGGCCATGCATCGCCTCCAACCGCAGCCGGACGTCGGCGTCCCGGGTCCGGCGCAGGATGTCGCGTTCCGACAGAAGCGCCGCCAGATCGCACGCCGTTGCCAGCAGCCCCAGAGGTTTGGCCCGGATCACCATATGGGCGAGCCGGGGATGCAGGGGCAGGGCGGCCATGGCGCGCCCATGCGCCGTGATGCGTCCGTCATCGTCAAGGGCGGCAAGGTCCCGAAGCAGGGTCCGGGCCTGGGTGCAGGCCGCCGCCGGGGGTGGATCGAGCCAGGTCAGCGTTCCCGGATCGGATACGCCCCAACGGGCCAGTTCCAGCATCAGGGGGGCCAGATCGGCGTCCATGATTTCGGGTGACGTAAAAGCGGGCAGCGCCCGGTGATCGGCCTCGGACCACAACCGGTAACAGACGCCCGGGCCAAGCCGTCCCGCCCGCCCCCGCCTTTGCTCGGCCGAGGCTTTGGACACCGGCAGCGTGACGAGGCGGGTCATTCCGCCGTTGGGGTCGAAGCGCGGAACCCGCATGCGACCGCCGTCGACGACCACACGGACACCCTCGATGGTCAGACTCGTTTCGGCAATGGCGGTTGCCAGAACCACCTTGCGCCGTCCCGGCGCCGGCCGCAGTGCGGAATCCTGATCTCCCTGCGACAGATCGCCGTAAAGCGGGGCGACGATGACGTCGTCCAGGCGGTCGGCCAGGCGGCTTTCGACGCGCCGGATCTCGCCCTGGCCGGGCAGAAAAACCAGGATATCGCCGGCCGGCTCCTCGGCGAGGGCGCGCAGCACCGTCTGGGCGACGGCGTCCTCGAAGCGGTCGGGGGCGGGACGGTCCTGCCAGCGGATGTCGACGGGAAAGCTGCGGCCCCGGCTGGTGACAACGGGGGCATCTCCCAGCAGGCGGCCGACCTCGACCCCGTTCAAGGTCGCCGACATCACCAGGAGGCGGAGGTCCTCGCGGAGGCCCGTCTGCGTTTCAAGGCAGAGCGCCAGTCCCAGATCGGCGTTGAGGCTGCGTTCATGAAATTCATCGAACAGGACGGCGCCGATGCCCTCCAGTCCCGGATCGTCCTGGATCATCCGGGTCAGGATGCCTTCGGTGACCACCTCTATCCGCGTGTCCGGTCCGACCCGGCTGTCCTGACGGATCCTGTAGCCGACACGCCCGCCGACCTCGTCCCCCAGAAGATCGGCCATGCGCCGGGCGGCCGCGCGGGCGGCCAGACGGCGGGGCTCCAGCATGACGATCCGCCGGCCGCGGAGCCAGGGGGCGTCCAGCAGGGCCAGCGGCACCAGCGTCGTTTTGCCGGCGCCGGGGGGGGCTTCCAGAACGGCGTTCCGATGATCCCCGAGCGCGGCCAGCAGCTCCGGCAGCACCGGGACGATCGGAAGACTTAATCCTCCCGGTAGACTGCCCGGCACAGGGGGGTCTCCCACACGATGATTTCCTGAAGACGCGCAAGACCGCCGCTGCGGTCGGCGACGACCGGTGCCAGCCGGCGGAACCAGTGGCGGCAGAGCTGTTCCGCCGTCGGATTGGCGTCAAGCACATAGAGCTTTGTGGCAAGACGCGTGTCGCAGGTCAGGCAGAAACCGTCCCGCGCGACCGCGGTCAGCAGCCCGTCGCGCCAGCCCTCGATATCCCTGCCGGCGGGGCAGAACATGGCCAACAGGTCGCTGTCGCCCGAGAAGGCGAGAAAACCGTGATCGCAGGGGCTGTCGATCTCCGCCATCATCGCCTCTTTCAGAAAGCCGAAATCGAGGACCATGTCGGATTGTTCACCGGTGTCCTGCAGATGATCGGCAAGACAGGTCGCCTCGATCCGGTAACGGTGGCCATGCAGATGGCGGCATTTCGAGGCATGTGTCAGCACCCGGTGGCCGGCGTCGATATCGATCTGCCGCGTGACGGTGTAGGTGGTCATGGTCGGAGCAAGGTCCTCAAAAAAAGCCGGGCCGCCCGTGGCCCGGACATGTCCGCGGGTTGGAAACGCGAGGCGTCAGCGCAGGCCGACGACCTTATGCATCTGGACGCCGAGGCGCCAACGGGGATGGGTGAGACAATAGGCGATGGCCGCGCCCGTATTGGCATCGCGGTCGGCATTGTCCATCGGTTGCAGGAAGAAATGGTCGAACGCCAGACCGGAAAAAGCCTCGGGCGGCGCCCCGGCCTGGGGATAAATCAGTTTCAGTTCGTCACCGGCGGTCAGGACAAGCTCTGTTCCGGCTTTGGGGCTGACGCACAGCCAGTCGATGCCGTCCGGTCTGGGCCTGGTGCCGTTGGTCTCGACACCGATGTCAAATCCCTTGGCATGCAGGGCCCGGCAGAGCGGCGTATCCAGTTGCAGCAAAGGTTCGCCGCCGGTGCAGACCACATAGGGGCGTCCGGAGACTCCTGCCGGCCACTGCGCCGCGACGGCATCGGCGAGATCCGTCACATCGAACCGGCCGGCGTCGGCGCCGACGAAATCGGTGTCGCAGAACCGGCAGATCGCGTCAGCCCGATCCTCTTCCCGCCCGGACCACAGGTTGCATCCCGCGAATCGGCAAAAGACGGCCGGCCGGCCGCTTTGCGCGCCTTCGCCCTGAAGCGTGTAGAAAATCTCTTTGACGGAATAGCTCATCAGATTTGACCTAAAGCGGGCGGCGGGCCACGTCAATGTTTTTGGCGCCCGGACATGCCGCGAAACCGTTAAAACCAAGCGGTGGCGGAGACCATCGACGATTTCACGACCTTGTCACTTGCAACCGGGGCGATGGCGATCTACCCCCAGCGGAGCGGAAGTGTGCAAAGGACCTGAAGACGTGCGAATCGCCATCGTCACTGACGCCTGGCATCCCCAGCCCAACGGCGTCGTCCGTGTCCTGTCCAGCCTGCATGAGCGGCTGGCGGGCGCGGGTCATGAGATGGCGGTGATCTCGCCGGACAGTTTTTGCACCATTCCCTGCCCGACCTACAACGAAATACCGCTGGCAGTCGGCGCGGGGCGCGGCGTCGCCCGGCGTCTCGACGATTTTCGTCCCGAGGCCGTCCATATCGCCACCGAAGGACCCTTGGGATGGGCCGCCCGGCGCCATTGCCTGCGGCGAGGCTGGCCCTTCACAACGGCCTACCATACGCGGTTTCCGCAATATCTTTACGCCCGGACCCATCTCCCCCTGTCCTGGCTCTACGGCGTCATCCGGCGCTTTCATTCCCGATCCTCAGGCATCCTGGTGCCGTCCCATTCGGTGTTCGACGAACTGCGTCATTGGGGCTTTCCCAATCTGCGGCAGTGGTCGCACGGCGTGGATACCCGGGTCTTTCGCCCCCAGGGCAAGGCGGCGCTCGATCTGCCGCGGCCGGTCTATCTGTTTGTCGGACGGCTGACCATCGACAAGAACATTCCCGCCTTCCTCGATCTGCCGCTGGAGGGATCGAAGGTGGTGGTCGGGTCCGGCCCCCAGCGGGCGGAACTGATGCGCCGCTATCCCGGGACGCGGTTCATCATCGCCCATGGCGATGCCGAATTGTCGGCCTATTTCTCCGCCGCCGATGTTCTGGTCTTCCCCAGCCGGACCGACACCTTCGGGCTGGTGTTGCTGGAGGCGCTGGCGTCCGGCGTGCCGGTCGCGGCCTTTCCCGTGGCGGGGCCCCGGGACGTTCTGGCCGACGCCTTCCCCGATCGGCCGGTCGGCATCCTCGATGAGGATCTTGCATCCGCGGCAAGGCGCGCCCGCGCCCTGTCGCCGGATGATTGCCGGGCTTATGCCGAACGGTTTTCCTGGGACCGGGTGGTGTCCCAGTTCCTCGATTACCTGGCGCCGGTGTCGGCGTAGGTCAGTCCGCTGCTGCCAAGCCGGCGGTACTGGTCGAGAACCCCTTCCAGATGCTGGCGCGTAATGCGCTGGGCCGCCTCGGTGTCCGCATCGCGGATGGCGGAGTAAATCTGGCGGTGTTCGGTCTGAATGTCGGTGAAATAGGCGCGCCAGATTTCCGGATTGCGCAGTTCGGGGTCGATTTCGCGTCCCGGCGTCAGGCTGTTGCGAAGGAAACGGATGAACCGTTCGAAGTAAGGGTTGCCGGTGCCTTCCGCGATCGCCAAGTGAAATTCGTAATCCGGCTCGCGGATGCTGTCGTTCGCCCGGATGGCGGTATCCATCTGATCCAGGCTGCGGGCCATCCGGTCAAGGGCGCGGGCATCACGGTTTCGGGCCGCCAGCGCCGCCGCCTCCACCTCGACCGCCAGACGAAGCTGAAGGAAGTAAAGGACCTGGGGAAGGGATCCCATTTCCTCCGGCGCGATCCGGAACGGGTTGCCCAGCGGATTGGCGGACACGAACGCGCCGGATCCCTGGCGGGTCACCACCAGTCCCTCCGCCTTGAGGGAGGCGAAGGCCTCGCGGATGACGGTTCGGCTGACGCCAAACCGGGCGATCAGATCCTGTTCGGTCGGAAGCCGGTCGCCCGGTTTGTATTTGCCGGAACGGATCTCGTTGCCAAGCAACTCGATGACGAGGCTGCGCCGCGACACGGCGGGCGCCAACGGGACAAGGCCGGAAAGGTACTGTGTCATGGGTTTGCGGTCGGCCACAGGGCTCTCAAAAAGGGGTTGTTGAAGGCCACAACCTTGGCCCATTTTCGCGTCCGGCGCCAGCGGAAGAATGGGGGAACAGGCATGCCGGCCCATCGTGCGCGAGGGATTCACGGCCCTGTCCGCGACCGGGCTCCTCTCCAGGGCCGCCGGCCGGCGGG
>WASQ01000093.1 GCA_009712185.1 Telmatospirillum sp.
GCGCCGTTACGGCGGGACCGGTCTCGGGCTCGCCATCACGCGCCGTCTGGTCCAGATGATGGGCGGCGAGGTGGGGGTGGAAAGCCGGGTGGGGAAAGGCAGCCTGTTCTGGTTCACCGCCCGGTTGCAGCGCGGCAGCGGCGTTCTGGCCTCCCTTCCCGAAGACTCCTTCCGCGATGCCGAGGACCGGTTGCGACGGAACCACGCCGGAGCGCGCCTGCTTCTGGTGGAGGACAATCCGATCAACCGGGAGGTCGCGCTGGAACTCCTTCAGCATGTCGGCCTCGTCGTCGACACCGCGGAAAACGGGCGTCTCGCCGTCGACGCCGTCAGGGAGGTGCCTTACCGCCTTGTTCTGATGGACATGCAGATGCCGGAAATGGACGGACTGGAGGCGACCCGGCTGATTCGCGCCCTGCCCGGCCGTGCGGAGATCCCGATTCTGGCGATGACCGCCAATGCGTTCGATGAGGACCGACAGGTCTGCCTGTCCGTTGGAATGAACGACTTTATCGCCAAACCGGTCGTACCGGAGGCGCTTTACGCGACCCTGCTGCGCTGGCTGTCGGCGGGCGATCCCTTCGCTCTGGCGTTTCCTTCGGACGACAGGAGCGCCGATGGGCCGGTCGGGCAATATTCCAGCGGCCCGGTTCCGGCCGGCCCGCCCCAGACCGGCGCGCCCCTGCCTCCTGATCTGGCGACTGTTCCGGGCCTGACGCCGCCAACGACCTTGACCGCAGTCATGCCGGTCCGCGAATACCGCCGCCTGCTGCGCCTTTTTGCCCGGTCCCACGGATCTGACATGGACCGGCTGGCCGGGATGCTGGACGCCGGCGACATGGCCGCCGCCCGGCATCTCACCCATGATCTGTTCGGCGTCGCCTCCACACTGGGTGCCGAAACCGTCGCCGATCTTGCCGCCCGCCTCGATCACGCCCTGCGCCAGGAGGCACCGGCCGGGGATTACGCCGGTCTGGTCCGGTCCTGCCGCGAACCCTTGCGACAACTGACGGAAGCCATCCTTGCGCACGCCGCGGAGGAAAACCCGGAGGGGAGCGACAGTGCCGATATGGGACCGCATTCGCCGCGGTTGCTCGCCGATCTCCGGTCCTTGCTGGTGACCGGGAACTACAGAGCCGCGTCAATCGCCCGGCAGGCCCAGCCCCTGCTGATTCGTCTTCTGGGACCGGCCTATCCGGACTTTCAGTGTCTTGTCGACACCTTCGATTACGAGAGCGCGCTGGCCCTGCTGGACAAGACCCGTCCTCCCTGATCAGACGGCCGCAGGCAGGAACAGGCCATCGATCGCCGTTTGCGCGGACGCCAGCGCGGCGGACTTGGGCCCGGGTCCCATCGCGACGCCCTCGGCGCGCACCACGGTCACATCCGTGATCCCGAAAAAGCCGAGAACGGTCCTGAGATAGGCTTCCTGATGGTCGAGAGCATCGGCCGCCGGACTGGTGGAATAGATGCCGCCCCGGGAAGAGGCGATGATCACGCGCTTGCCACCGGCGAGACCGACCGGCCCCTGCTCCGTATAGCGGAACGTCCGTCCGGCCTGGGCCACACGGTCGATCCACGACTTCAACTGGGTCGGAACGCTGAAATTGTACATGGGGGCGCCAATAACCACGACGTCGGCGGCCAGGAACTCCTCGACCAGCCGATCCGTCAGCTCCAGCTCCTGCCGCTGGCGCGGGGAAAGCTGATCAAGATCCCTGAATTTCACCACCTGAAGCAACTCCGCGGTCAGATGATCGGGGGCCGAGGCGGCCAGATCGCGATAGACGACCTGAAGTCCGGGATCGGCCTTGCGGGCGGCGGCGACGATCCTGGCCGTCAACTGGCGCGACACGGACTCATTGCCCAGGGGAGAGGAATCGAGATGCAGAAGCGACATTGCTGTGTCCTTTCGAAGGTCCTCAGTCTGCGGCGTCGTTGCCGGACTGTGATCGCTGATGACACTATCCCCGCCCCGGATCGGAGGGCTAGCCAGCCAGGACGGAACACACTGTTGCTAATTTCACAACAACGATCGAATTTGACCCGAAATAGTTGCTAAATATGGCGCCATCCGGCAAGAGGGATGATCCGCATGTCCACGCATTTTGAAAAGTTGATCGCACGCCTGACAGCTCTTCGCGCCAAGACCGTCGCGAACGGCTGTACCGAGGAGGAGGCCTTGGCCGCCGCCGCCAAAGTGGCGGAGCTGATGGACCGCCATGACCTGACGGCGGCGGATCTCGGGACCGCCGGACAGAGCTGCGGACGGATCGTCATCATTCCGGACCGCAAATTGCGACGGCCGATCGACGCCTGCGTCGGCGCCATCGCCACGTTCTGCGACTGCAGGGTCTGGCTCGAAAAAGCGCCCGATGGCACCAGCGGCTATGTCTTTTTCGGATGTCCTGCCGGATTGACCGCGGCCGGCGTCGTGACCGATGTGGTCGCCTCGGTCCTGAGAACGGCGTGGGGGGACTATAAAAGGCGTGGCAGCGTCATCCGCTACAACAAGGACGAACGCGGGTCCTTTCTTCTGGGGGTCGCGGTCTCGCTCGGAGACAGGCTGCTGGAGATGAAAGCCGGACGAATTGGCGTTCCCGGCGGCAGGGATCTCGTCTTGTCCCGGCGAAGCGTGGTCGATGTGGAATTTGCCCGGCTGGGACTGACCTTGGAGACTGGCGGTCCATCGGGAAAGGCGATCCTGGCGAAGGCGTTCGATGCCGGACAATCGGCCGGCCGGGATCTTTCCTTCGGTCTGTCGCCGGACGGCCGCCTCTCCGGACCCGCCGGAAAGGACCGGCATTGAAGGATCCCCGAAAATCGGCCGAAACCCCTTGCCCCCGACCCGCCGGACGCTGACGGCGGGTCGGGGGCCCCGGTCATGCGGTGTCAGGAGGCACTCACCGCATCGCGGGGATCGTCGAGATCGCGGTCCCGCGTCTCCGGCGCGAAAAAGGTCGTGACAATGGTGATCAGCGTCAACACCGCGAGATAGGCAGCGATCGGAATCCAGGCCGCGCGCCCGGCGCCGGCGCCCCCCCCATTTTCCGCAGCCACCCAGGCGACGATGGCGGACCCCAGCATCGGCGCCACGCCACCGGCGATCACCGCCGAGACCTCACGGCCCGTGGAAACCCCGATATAGCGATGGCGCGCGCCGAACAGCTCCGGCAGATAGGCGCCCTGCGTCCCGAACATTCCCCAGACGCCGATCCCAAGGGCCGCGCACATCGCAACGACGGTCAGCGTCTGATTACCGGTGCTGAAGGCCCACCAGGCCGGGAATGCGAGAAGCAGTTGCAGGATCGCGAAACAGCGATAAATCGCGACCCGGCCGAACCGGTCGGTCAGAAGGCCGGTTACCACGACGGTGATGGACCCGACCAGGGCGGCGATGATCAGCACCAGAGGACCGAACGAACCGGGCAGTCCGACGACGCCGACGACATAACTGAGAGCCAGCGCCTGATAAAGCGACGACCCGCCGTTTTCCGCCATGCGCAGTCCGATCACGATGCCGACTGTCCGTTTCGATGTCCGCAGCAGGCTGGCGAAGGGATGGTCCGTGATCTGCTGACGAGCCTCCAGCTTGGCGAAAGACGGCGACTCCTTCAGATGCAAACGCATATAGATGGCGACGAACAGGATCAGGATGCTGGCCAGGAACGGAACGCGCCACAACCAGGTATGGCCGATGTCGGGCGTACCCAGAAGAACCACAAAATAGACGACAGCGGCCAGGATCGTCCCCAGCATGATTCCAAGGAACGGCAGCGCGGCAAAAAATCCGCGGCGGCCGGTCGGCGCGTATTCGGTCATCAGAACCGCCGCCCCGGCCTGTTCCGCACCGGCCCCCAAGCCCTGGAGCAGGCGCAGGGCGATCAGCAGACCGGGCGCCCAGTAGCCGATGTCGGCAAAGCCGGGAAGCAATCCGATCAGGGTCGTGGCGACCCCCATCAGGGTCACGGTGGCGAGAAGAACGAACTTCCGGCCCCAGCGGTCTCCCAGGGAGCCGAACAGCAGTCCCCCCAGGGGACGGACGGCAAAGCCCAGGAAATAGGTTCCGAAACTGGCGATCAGCGCAGTCGCAGAATCCTTGACCGGAAAAAAGACCGGTCCAAAAACCAGAGCGGCGGCAAAGCTGTAGAGCGCGAAATCATAGTATTCAAGAGCGCTGCCCAGCGAGCAGGTCCAGGCCGCGCGAGCGAGATCGGCCGGTGTGACATCAGCGCGCGCCGTCTGATGCGGAATATCGCCGACCGCGGCAGCCGCGACCGATATCGAGGTTTCTGTGGTCATTTCCGTCCCTTTCTTGTCACCGTCCGGCGCTTCTACCGCCTTGAGGCGCCCATTGAGGGTCGCCGGACCGGAGCATTCTCCGTAAGCGATGTCCCGGAGCACACCGGCGCGGGTCATCCTGAATCGGAAGCGTAATATAGATCGATCTAAATCTCAAGGGATTGGCAAAATCCCCTATGTTCCTCGATGACAGATCGTGATGGATGGGAATCACTCCCGATTTCTTGTCAATGATCATGGATCGTTCCAAATATGGCCGGGATCGCTCGTCAACCCGGCAAAGCGCCGCCCCCCCCTCCGGCGGCCGACAAGCCCATGGAACCGAAGCCGGGGCGGTGGCATAAGAAAGCCTGCCGGACGGCCGGGAAAAGGCCGCCCGCCACTCTGCAGAGGGACGGACCCATGGGTGACATCACGGACAAAGCCAGAAGCGGACGCGTCAGTCTTGCCGACGTCGCGCGGGAAGCCGGCGTGTCGCGTGCCACCGCCGCGCTGGTCCTGCGCGAGAGCCCCCTGGTGGCCGCCGCCACGCGGGACCGGGTTCGCAAGGCCGTCCTCGACCTCGGCTACATCTACAACCGTGGCGCCGCCAATCTGCGCGCCAAGCGGACCAAGGCGGTCGGCCTGGTGATCTGGGAAATCGACAATCCCTGCCTTGCCCAGGTCAGCATGGGAATGGACAGCGTCTTCGACGCGGCGGGCTATGTGACCTATCTCGCCAACACGGTCGAATCGGTCGACCGGCAGGAACGGTTCCTGCAACGGATGCTGGAACAGAATGTGGATGGCGTGATCCTCTGCCCGGCGGTGGGAACCCCGGTGGGCCTGCTGGACACCCTGGCGCAATGGGGCATGCCTTATGTCCAGATTTTGCGACAGGTATCGGCACGCAGCGGCGACTACTACGTCGGCCCGGACTACCAGCTCGGCGTCGAACAGGCGACTGAGCATCTGATCCGTCTCGGTCATCGGCGAATCGCGCTGATCGGTGGTGAAAAGTCCCATTCCGCCGCGGTGGCGCGCCGGACGGGTTTCCTGGCATCGATGGGACGCCATGGCCTTGCCACCGATCTGATCGTACGCACGCCCAATACGCGGGAATCCGGGGCTGAAGCCGTCAAAGCTTTGCTGGACCTTGCTGATCCGCCAACCGCGGCGATCTGCTTCAACGATATCGTCGCATTCGGCGTCATGGTCGGATTGCAACAGCGGAACCTGCGCCCCGGTCCCGACTTCGCCGTCATCGGCACCGACGACGTCCCCGAGGCGTCGATGAGCTTTCCCACCCTCAGCACCATTTCGACCTCGCCGCGACAGATCGGCGTCGAGGCCGCACAATTGCTGCTGCGCCGCCTCGACCGGCCCGACGCCCCCCCGGAGCGCGTCATTCTGTCGCCCCGCCTGATGATCCGCGAATCCAGCGGCCCGGCGCGATAATCCCTCCACGACCCCGCACGGGTGGAGAGCGGGGACGCCAACAGTTTCAGAGAAACCCGGCTCGAGGGCCGCATGAGACCCGTGCTGATCGGCTCCGATCAGCGCAGGCGCGGTTTATGGACCCTTCCAATCGCTCCACCGGAATCCGACGGGGACCGGCGGTCGCCAAGACACGATTCTGGCGTCTCCCTGTGTCTGTGACGACGCCCGGCGCCTGACAGCAGAGCCTTCCCCATTGACAGAACCACCCTATCCCGACCTAAAATTAGATCGATCTAATTCTTACCGCGGGTCCAACCCGCATGACCGGGAGACAAAGGTGATCTTCGGACATATCCGCGTCCTGGACGATATCCTGCCACTTGCGCCGCCGGCCCTCCGGCTGGCACTCACTTATCTTGCCACCACCGACTTCGACGCCGTGACGCCGGGAACGCACGACCTGGCCGGACAAGGCGTCCGCGCGGAGATCAAGGAACTGACCTCCGGCACCGTCGACGAGAATGCTCCGGAACGACATCGCGACCACGCCGACGTGCATTTCCTCTGGCGCGGTGCGGAAACAATCGGCTTCGCCCCTGACCGGGGCGGCAATCCGGTCGCCGCCGACCTTCTCGGCAAGAGCGATATCTTGTTCTATGAACGCGTCGACGGCGAAATATTCCTGCCGATGTCTCCCGGCCACTTCGTCTTGTTCATGCCTTCGGACATTCACCGCCCGGGATGCTGCCGCGACGGCGACCCGGGCCCAATCCGGAAGGTCGTCGTCAAGATCCGCATGGATCTGCTGCGCCGGCCCGACACCCCCCTCCCCCAGTGCTGAGACTGAGCTCGACAGGGTCCGTGCGCGGGAGTCCGCAGAAGCAAAAAAATCCTGTCGCAAAGCTCAGGTGCCGTTCCGGATGTCGCGCATTGACAAGTTCTGTGACCGGTCCGTTCGCCTCAATGCACTCGTTCCATCGCCAAGAAAGCCATAAAGGACGACATCATGCCCCGTATTCCTGCTCAGGATCTTGAAGCTCTGTTCACGCATGTCCTGGTGACCCGCGGATGTCCCGCGGAAACCGCCGCCATTTCCGCACGCATCATGACGGAAAGCAGTTGCGACGGCGTTTACTCCCACGGAGTCAACCGCTTTCCCCGCATCATCGAATGCATTGACCGGGGGATTATCAAGCCGTCCGCCACGCCGGTCCGCGTCGAAGGAAAGGGCGGGTTCGAACAATGGGATGGTCGGCAGGGGCTGGGAAATGTCAATGCCAAGCTCGCCATGGATCGTGCCGTCGAACTGGCCCGGACCCACGGGCTGGGATGCGTCGCCATGCGCAACACCAATCACTGGCTGCGGGGCGGCACTTACGGCTGGCAGGCCGCAGATGCCGGCGCCATCGGCATCTGCTGGACCAATACCATGCCCAATATGCCGGCATGGGGTGCCCGGGACCGGCGGATCGGCAACAATCCCTTCGTCATCGCCCTTCCCCGGAACGGAGGCCATCTGGTGATCGACTGCGCGATGGCGCAGTTTTCCTACGGACAGATGGAAAACGCCGAGAGACAGGGCCGCCAGCTTCCCGTTCCCGGCGGTTATGACCAGTCAGGCAACATCACCACCGACCCGGCGGAGATCGCGAAAACCTGGCGCGTGCTCCCCATCGGCTTCTGGAAAGGCTCCGGCCTGTCGATTCTCCTGGACCTGGTGGGCGCCAGCCTGTCCGGAGGACTTTCGACCTATCGCATCGGGCAGCAGGGCACGGACGAATACAGTGAATACAATCTGTCCCAGATGTTCATCGCCATCGACGCGGACGGGCTCGTCGGACGGATGATGCTGACCCGCACGGTTGAAGAGGTGATCTCGGACCTCAAGGCATCGGTCAGGGTCGATGATGACCAGGAGATTTTCTACCCCGGCGAGAAGGAGCAGTTGACCAGGGCCGAAAACCAGCGTCTCGGAATTCCGGTGGACGACACCGTCTGGGATCGGATCCGATCCCTCTAGGGTACTGACACATTCAGATGAGTCAGCACCCTAAGATCTTTTTGTCCCTCGCCGGGCGAGGGCGCCTTCATAAGGCGAGTGCACCGATGCAAACTGAATTTTCAGTTTGCATCGGTGCAATAGTGGTCAAAACCCAACAGACGCGTCCCTGACTCAGGAGTGGGGCCAAGCGTCCGGCCTGCCGTTCGGCGAAAGCCGAAATGCCAGTATTTCCGCCACTTTTGTGTCGGAGGCGGGCAGGATGCCTGGCCCCACTCGCAAGGGATCCAAATGTTGGATTCCAACCACCAGGAGCCCTGTCCGGGTAAGCATCCGGACATTTTCCCCCGCCCGCGAGCGGGAGAGGGAGGGGCCCGCCGCCATAGGCGG